>CAWFUU010000015.1:0-124526 GCA_963819035.1 uncultured Acidobacteriaceae bacterium
ATCGTCGGCCGTGTCCGGGTCCTGCGGGTCTGTTGGAGAATCGGGGCTGGCAGGCGACTGCGGACTGGCGTCCGGAGCGCTGGCGGGCGCACTTCCACTGTTGAGGAAAACGAACGCGCCTGTGATGAAGACTCCGGCGGGCGTAATGTCGATGGAACTGCCTCCCGCTTTGATTGAGAGTTCTACGCCAGCTTCAATGACAGCGGCCACACCTGCGTTGAGATGGATGGTCGTGTCGGTCTTCAACGCATACGCCATCGCCGTTTCGTCCTTCTTCATGGTGACCGCCAAAGAAACGTTGCCGGTGACGCTTTCGCTCTGGTTTCCGGTGACGTTGAGCGAAACATTGCCGGTAACGCTTTCGCTCTGATTGCCGGTCACCGAGAGTGACTTGTTGCCGGTCACCTTTTCCATCTGATTGCCGCCGACCTGGAGCGACATGTTGCCGTCGACTTTCTCGAATTGATTGCCCTTGACGTGCAGGTGCTTGTCGGTCTGGATGAGCTCCTGCTGGTTGGTCTTCACGATCAAATGGCGGTTGGCACCGATGAATTCCCGCGAGTCATTCTCGACCCGCAGGTCCATATCCTTTTCGGCATTCATGAAGATCTGTTCCTTGCCAGCCAGATCTTCGAAGCGAAGTTCGTTGTAGTTCGAGGCCCCGCCGCCCTTGGAACTGCGTGACATGAAGGTACTTCGCGTCTGGTACTTGGGCAGAGTGTAAGGGGGCATCTGATCTGCGTTGTAGACGCGACCGGTAATAATCGGCCGATCGGGATCACCCTCCAGAAAACTGACCAGCACTTCCTGCCCGATGCGAGGGATCCAGATGGCTCCCCAGTTTCCGCCCGCCCATGGTTGCGAGACACGAACCCAGCAGGAACTGTTCTCGTTCTTCTCTCCCAGCCGGTCCCAATAAAACTGCACAATCACCCGCCCGTATTGGTCGACCCAGATTTCCTCGCCCGATTTGCCCACAACCAAGGCAGGCTGCGGACCCTGCACGAAGGGTTTCGGTGTGATACGCGCCGGGCGGTAGGGAGTAGAGACCGGGATGCACACCAGATGGTTGGAATAGTTTTCTCCAGCTTCGCTACCTGCTGACGTATAAGTCTGTCCCGCAGTAGCGAAGTGCCGAACTTCGGTGACCACGTAATTTGCGTTCTGGTCACCCCGATAGTGATTCTTCAGTTCGAACGAATAGCCCGACATCAGGCCGCGGCAGGTCCCCGCCCCAGAGATCACCAGGTGAGCGGCCTCCTCTTCCTGCATGCGCCGCTTGGCCACAGACTCGCCTTCGTCTTTGGTGGTGTGCGGCCCTGGGTAGTCAAAGAGCTCCAGGCCACCACTGGCACTGAGATTAACCACGGTCGGATCATTGACCAGCAGACTGGTCGACGGTGTCTTGAAATTGTAGTCGGTGACCGTGTATTTGCCGGTACGCACTTCCTGCCCGACCTGCCACTCGCAAATCACCTCGGGGTCGGCCAGACCTCCAACTTCGGTTTCGTAGCTTATGGGAGAACTGGGACAAGCTGGCAGGTTGCTGGATTGATCACAAATTACCATCGTGTGCTGCCCTTGCGTTGAATGGTCGAAGTAGTAGAAGAGACCGAACTCCTCCATCAGGCGCGACACGAAGTTAAACGAGGTCTCGCGATATTGCACGCAGTATTCGAGGGGGTCATAAGTTCCCTGCAAGCTGAGTCGGAAATCTTTAAGGCTGGAGAGATTGAGGACCTGGGCGATAATGTCATTCACCGCCATGCTCTGGAAAATGCGGCAGTCGGACTGGCGCGTAAGGAACCAGAGCCACGGCACCACCTCAGCGTGGTAGTGAGTGAACATCCTCTTGTCAGTTCCGCCCTGCGTGAAGCGGCTTACGTAGCCGCTGATGTAGCGCGGCGTACCGTCCGGCAGATGAAGAGTGATGGAGACTTTCTTGCCGACGATGTCCTGGAAGGAAATGGATTCGTTGTCATAAGCCAGCAGATTAAGATCGTAGCTGAAGAGGCGCGAAATTCCTTCGTAGCCCGTGAGCTCCTGCAACAGTAGCACGTCCTTGCCCAGTGGACTATCAAAGGCAATCAGCCGGTGATCTTGTGTGTAGTCGCCTGGCACGAGGCTATCCTTCCTTTTTGCAGCTTACGCGCTGCGGTCGTCGGGTTCTCTACTGATAGACGAATGCTCCGTCGGTCCCAATGCCGACGTGGATGCGCTCCTTCGGTTCGTTTGCCGCCATACTGCCCAGCAGTTGCCGCGAGATGTCAGGCAGCAGCGTATTGGTCAGAATGTTATCGACATTGCGGGCACCGCTCTCCACCTCGGTGCAGCGCTTCGCTACCTCCTCCACCAGGGTTGGATCGTAAGTCAGTTCGATCTTGTGATTCTCCTGAATGCGGCGCTGGATCTTGCCTAGCTTCAGCTTGATGATCGTCTTCAGATTCTCATCGCGAATGGGCAGGTATGGAATGATCACCATTCGGCCAAGGAGCGCCGGCTTGAAGATCTTGTTCAGTTCCGGCTTGAGCGCTTTCACCAAGCCGTCCGGCCCCGGCATTGTCTCCGGGTCCGCGCAGAGCTTCGCCATCGTGTCGGTTCCAGCGTTGGTGGTGAGGATGATGATGGTGTTCTTGAAGTCGATTTCGCGGCCTTCGCCGTCTTCCATGTTTCCTTTATCGAAGACCTGGTAGAACAGTTCCATCACGTCGGGATGGGCTTTTTCAACTTCGTCGAGCAGCACCACCGAATACGGCCGGCGCCGGACTGCCTCGGTCAGCACGCCGCCCTCGCCATAACCGACGTATCCCGGAGGGGAGCCCTTCAAAGTGGAGACAGTATGGGCTTCCTGAAACTCCGACATGTTGATCGAGATCAGGTTGCGCTCGCCACCGTACAGCAGATCAGACAGCGCGAGCGCGGTTTCGGTCTTGCCGACGCCGCTGGGTCCGACCAGCATGAAAACGCCGATGGGCTTGTTCGGATCGTCGAGGCGGGCGCGCGCCGTGGAGATGCGCTGGCTGATGATCTCGAGCGCGTGCAGTTGTCCGATCACTCGCTGGCCCAGGAACGACGGAAGAGAAAGAACAGTCGAGATTTCGTCCTTCATCATCTTCCCGGCCGGGATTCCGGTCCAGGCCGAGATCACTTCGCCGATAATTTGCGCATCGACCGCAACCCGGATCATCGGCGATTCACCCTGAAGGGCCGCCAGATCCGCTTCTGCTTGTGCGAGCTTGGCGCGTGCGGCTGCGACGTCCACGGTGCTTGGGAGCTTCGACGGCCGTGGCAGTAGCAGACGATGCCGCGGCCGGAGCCGCAGCAACCGGGGCGGTGTTACATCGGCTGCTACTCCCGGAATTTCCGGAGCCGCGCCGACGTTGCCGTTCCCGGAAGCTACAGCACCCTCGAGTCTGGGCGCGCAGATCGCGGATCGTCGTCACCAGGTCGCGTTCTTTTTCAAAACGAGTGCGCAATCCGGCGAGGCGGGATTCGACTTCCGCGCTCTTGGTGGCGATTTCTTGCAGCCTCTCGCGATGGTCTGCGCCTACCGCCGACTCGCGTTCCAAGATGCGCTGCTGAACCGCAAGATCGTCGATCTGGCGAATGCTGTCTTCAATGGCGGGAGGAGTCGCGCTTTGTCCCAGTGCCAGCCGTGCGCATGCGGTATCGAGCACGCTGACGGCCTTGTCGGGCAACTGACGCCCAGCAAGAAAGCGATGCGAAAGATGGACGGCGGCGGTTAATCCCTCATCCAGAATGCGGACTTTGTGATGCTTTTCCAGCGACGGAACAATGCCCCGCATCATAGTCATACATTGCATCTCCACCGGTTCTTCCACTTTGACCACCTGGAAACGGCGGGCCAGCGCGGGATCTTTTTCAAAATACTTCTTGTACTCGGACCAGGTCGTGGCGGCGATAGTGCGCAACTCTCCGCGCGCCAGGGCGGGCTTCAGAAGATTCGCCGCGTCTCCCTGGCCTGCTTGTCCACCTGCTCCGATCATCGTGTGGGCTTCATCGATGAACAAAATGATGGGGATTGGCGAGGACTTCACTTCCTCGATCAGGCCTTTCAACCGGTTCTCGAATTCACCTTTGATTCCCGCTCCGGCCTGCAGCAATGCAAGATCCAGCGTGCGAATGATGACGTTGCGCAACGGCGGAGGCACATCGCCCTGCGCGACTCGGATGGCAAAGCCTTCGACTACGGCCGTCTTGCCGACTCCCGCTTCGCCGGTAAGGATCGGATTATTCTGGCGACGTCTCATCAGAATGTCGACGACCTGGCGAATTTCAAAATCGCGCCCAAGCACGGGATCGATCTTGCCGGTCTTCGCCTTCTCGGTCAGATTGATCGTGAACTGGTCGAGGTTGGGCGTCTTCCCGCCGGGACGTGGGGCGCCGGCTGGCGCGCCCGGAGCGGCGGCTGATGGCTGCGGCCAAGGCGGCCTCTTCCTCTTCACTTGAATTCCCTACAATCGAAGCAAACTCTTTGCGCAGCGCATCGGCCTGAATCTTCTGAAATTCCTTGCTCACATCGCGCATGAGCCGTACCAGTTCATCGTTCGTCGCTAGCGCGAGAATGGTGAAGCCGGTGCGGACCTGTCCGGCGCCGTAGTCGATCGAGCCGATAGTCCAACCCTCCAGCAACATGCGGATGACCGTCGGGCTGAGCGCGGGCGTGCGCGCGTTGCCGGACTTGAGCTTATCCAGCGCCCTCGCCAGCTCACCCGAAAACCTTGAGGTATCGATCTCAAAGTGTTTGAAAATGGCGGCGACGTCGTTGTCCGTCGAATCGAGGAGTTTCGTCAGGTAGTGTTCGACCTCGATGTCATAGTGGGTGCGCGCCAGGCAGAGTCCTGCCGCAGCCTCTAGTGCGCCGCGGGTCGTATCGTTAAGCTTGCCGATCAGCGATTTCAGATTCATGATGCTCCCCTTTTGCTGTTTCCACCGCCAGCACGGTATCGTCCGGGTTCCGGCTGAAGGGCACCGACTTCACCCATGACACCCAGCCCAGTTGCGGGCCGGATACGCCCTCGGCTCCCAAAGTGCAAGCCGGAACTTGCTCGCGTTCCAGAATCAGCTTCACTTCGAAATCCCATTCATCATTGGAAAAAAACCGCACCCATCCCCCCAGCGTCTGAAAAGATCGGCCGTAGGGCAGAAAATCCGCATACCGCTCCAGGCTCAACGGCCCTAGAACGATGCGAACCTTGGACTGCTCGTTCCAAACTTCGTCGCCGACGACGGCGCCCAAACCGAGTTCCCCGCTCTCGTTGTTCCCTTCCAAGCGACATTGGGTTTCCGGATCGAGACGATACCAGCCTCCCGCAAATTGCTCAATCGCGACCGGCACCTCGAAGTAGTCGGAAAGAATCTGCTGCAAAGCCTGCGCTGAGCGCGGCCTCTGGCCTAACAAGCCCGCGTAGTAAATCAAGGCATCGTCGGACACCGCCTGCCGGTCGCGCATGCCATCGGTCCCCAAGCCTAACAAGCTAAGGAGATGACGGGAGAAAAGGTCGCGCTCGCCATGCTCGCAGGCGACATCAAAACGGTATTTTCTCCACGCGCGGTAAAACAGCGAGATGATCCGGTGATTGAAAATGTCAAGGAAGTCGCGCAGCGTAGTGTCGGAAGCTCGCAGCCTCTCAATGATCAGCGACGTATAGGGATTAGGAAGAACTCCTTGCGGACCGGTCAGACCCATGAAATTCACGGTCATTTCGACGGGGCCATCGGCGGGCCATTCCATCCCCTGAATCTGGCTGGCTGGAAAGGCCAGCGACGGGTGAGCGGCAAAGCGGGCGACCTCGGTGGCGGGGTGTGCGAATTTGCCAACGGAGGTACGCTGCGGCAGAGCTTTTTCGAGCAGGCGCACGGCCTGGAAGAAATCAAAAGAGAACGGCTCGCGCCGGAGTTTCTCTTCGACTTCTGAAACCACTAGATCAGGATTGACTGTCCCGCTCTCGGTGGCCACTCTTCCAACGGCTCCTTTCGCTGGCGGCTTCGCGCCACCAGTTGACTGAAACTATTCATCGAAGCGTACAGACCAAAGAATTTTTCGAGTACGCTGGCGAACAAGTATGCCCCACCGCCCGTGAACTGCTCTTCATCAAATTCGATTTCCACTCGCGTGCCTCGCGCGAAACCGACGCCGTGCTCGGAGATTACTCGAGCGAAATGCCGTTGCGAGGCGAGGGCAACGATTCCGCCGATCTGTTTCTTGATGTCCGGCGAGTCGGAAAAATCGTAGAGTTCGAGTATTTTCTGCAACGCCTCTTTACCGTCATCCACCATGGAAAGGTAATTCAATGACAGATGCGAGATCAGGCACCACTGCGTCTTGCCATCCAGTGGGGGTCGCATCGTCCGCGTGGGCTTGTGCAGCGCGACAATCCTCTTGATCGCGGCACCGCCAGTCATCTCGAAGTCTCCCGTCTCGCTGCCAAAAGGCAAACGCGTCACCAGATCACGGTTGGTACAGGTACAACGCACGGTCACCGTGTCGTAATCAAGCTCCATCGGGCGGGACGAGAGATCGACCAGGGACAGAAAAACATCCGTTCCCTCATCGCCCTTACGGGTCGACACGGCGCGGGTAATGTACCAATATGCGGGACTGGTGCCCTGCACCACGTGCTTCTCCGAGTAGAGCGGATGATAGGCGACGGTCTCGTGAGTCTCTGCGTCTGTGCTGACGACCTCGTCGACGGAATAAATCTCCATGGTCTGCCGCCGTCGCGCGTCGGGCACGATCGGATACTGATAGCGGGTCTGATCCACGAGAATCGGCTCCGCGGTCTGCGCGAACAAATTGATAATGGGAGTACATCCCAAACGCAGCGTCTTTTCGTTGACCGCGACTTCCAATCGCTGATGGCGACCGTCCTGATCAAAAGGCGAAATCAGGAACAGAAGTTCGGCTTTCGACGTAAGTCCGGCTCGTCGCAATTCGGAGAGCCCCTTCAGATTCATGAAAAAAAACTTCTCCGGAAATGCGAAGTACTCTTGAAGCAGCCTGTATCCAACAAAGGAACGGCGGGGATAAGGCAGAACGTCTTCATTCTCTGCGAAGCCCCTCGGCTCCAGATTCCGCGCTGGAAGTTCGCGCACAGGAGCTTTTGGATTGGCGGGATCGCGCACCAGAATGCGGGAGCAGTTTCTGCATAACAGCTCGTAGAGCGCGTTCACGACCGCGCTTTCTCCGTTCAGATAGAAGGCGAGGGTGTCCAGGTCGGGAAGCTTCTCAAACGAAACATCGGGAAAGCATTCGAGTTCGACGCGCAGAACAGCCGCCTCGGACGCGCGCAGCGCCGGGCGAATCCGGTCGGGCGTCATCCATTGTGCCTGCGCGACCTTGAAGGGCCACAAGGTGACGTCATAAGAGCTTCGGAATTTGCACGGTACACCTTCGACCGGACGCGAATAGAGGACCGTTCCCTTAGGAATCTTGAGGCTACTAGTAAGCTTCCCTGCCTCCGGATCGGTGTGGAATTGGGCGACAGTCATTGACGGCACGGGCCGCAGGTAATGCGGGTAAAGGACGTTGAGCAGCGCCTCCGTGATCTGAGGAAAGTCATCGTCGATACGCAGGTGAACCCGGGCAGCCAGCAGGGCGAAGGATTCCAAAATCCGTTCTACGTGGGGATCTTCGCAGCGGTCGGATTCGAGAAGCAAACGTGAGGCGATCTTCGGATACTTGTCCGCGAACTCCGCGCCGATCTGGCGCAGGAACGTGAGCTCGCTCTCGTAATAATTCCTCAGCTCATTGCGCAAGGTCGGCTCCCTTCACTTCGTACTCCCCTTTGCCGAGTTCGAGCACGGTGTCGAAACGCACCGGCTCAGGCGCCGGGTCCATGCACAACAGCCCCTCGATGACGAATTTCAAAGTGCGGTAATTGCCTTCCGTTTGCTCCATTCGCACCTTGGCGCGCTTCAACCGCGGCTCGAAGAAGGCGATCGCAGCCTCCATGTCGCGAATCAGGTCGCTGTGGTCACGGCTGGACACAACTGCCTTGGAGGATATGTCGGCAAACCCGTAGTGATAGACCGAGCGAACTGTTTCCCGCGCTGAGTCGGGAGAGGGATCAATGGTTTTTCTGGTGTTAAGCAACCATTCCAGATCACGCTTCAAGGCCAGCTTGAGTTCGCGCAAGGATTGCGCCCGCGTGAGCGGAATCTCGGATCGTGTCTTCGAATCTTTGTCGATCAGCCGGTCCAGCACCGAGAGCGTGACCGGCCCAGTGGCATCTCGCCTGGCCATGACTTACTTCGCGTCTCCCAACGCCTGTGCCGGATCGAGCCGGCAGATGCGCTCGAATAGTTTCTGTTGCTGGGCCTTGTCTGCCTGAATCCTGGTGCTCATTTTCATGAGAGTGGCAAGAGCGCTGGCGACCATGCCCGGGTCCTCCCACTCATCAAGTTTGTGGGTTTCAATCGCGGCCGCCAAGTCGTCCAGGATGGGCTGCGCGACGTTCGGCTTGTTGGTGGTAGCGCAGAGCTCCACCATTTGCATCCGGCGACGAAAACGCTCTCGTCCGGAACGCCGGCGCGCGATGTCCTGCTGCAGTATTTCGAACGCCTTCCGCTCCGAGCCTTCGCGCAAGGCCTGCATGGCGGAAGCGTAAGCGTCCGTCGGCTGGCCCGGCCATCTCGATCCCAGCCCGTTGGAGGACGCGGCGGCCCCTGTCGCTCCGTCGGCGGCGGGCCCTGCCTCGGCAGGCGCCTGGGTCAAGGACACTAGCCAGGCTCGCGTCTCGGCATTGGCCGCCGGGGTTTCATCCATGAGGGTGGCGTCGAGCAGTTGCGGGATGTCGATAATCAGAGCCTTCAGTTCCGAGCGAATCGCCCGCGCCACAGCTTCGTAACCGCCGCCCAGGGCATCGCAGGCCTCCACCACAAAGCGTTGCAGATCAAGCCAGGCACGGCTGCAGGGCAGCGCCATCGTACTCTCGGCCGCCTCCAGCAACTGTTCGTATTTCTTGTCGAGCAATAGCCGTTTCAAGTGCCGGCGAAGGTCGGTAGGCGGGGCTTCGAGCCGCGTGGGATCCGCAACCTCAATTGCCGCCCGTAACTCGCCCCAACGCAGACCGCGCAACATCAGATAGGACGCCGGACTATGGGGCTCGCGCCGCCGGAGAAAGGCCGCCGCATCCGCAACTTTGGAAATCGCTTCGACGCGATCGGGAGGTTCAGACGAGGTCTCAACCGAGATCAGAACGCCGGTGCGAACCGGACCGCCCGCCGCACTTGCAGCGTCTCCCTCTCCTCCGGGCGCGGCCTCTGTAGGAACTGCCTCGACGGGATCGGGCTCCTTCTCGCGCTTCTTCTGAAGGAACCCATGGATCAGGTGGCGCTCCGCCTCCAGTGCGCTTTTCAAAGGGCCGAACGCCGGCCCTTCATCTTTGAACTTCTCATCGCAGATCTTATTCAGTTCAGACAGATTCTGCAGACAGGCGTCCAAATCCTTCTCAGCCTGCGCATAAAATTTCTTCGGAGTCTCTTCAAAAATCTTGTCGAAGACTTCCGGGGTGAGCTTTCCTTCCTTTACCGCCTGGGCCCGCTTCTTCTTGGCATCGTCACTCTTGGCCAAGTCCTCGTAGCCCACCTCACGAGCCTGATTGTAGTCCAGCAGACTGTAGGGCTGCTTCTCCACGACCGGAACAAGTTTTACCGGAATCTCAAGCTTGGTACCAATAAACCCCAAGGGCGCTCCACGTGATTGCGAATCACCGTCCTCGAGTTCCGGATACAGCGTGTCCCAAAACTTGTCGACCAGGCCATGACACAGAGCGAGACCATCCTTCAGTCCGCCGAAACCCTTTTGCTTGAGCAGGGCCTCGGTGAGCCAGCCGGCAAGCTGCAGATCTTTGGTCTTTTTAGTGAGTAAGTCGGTGGTGTGTTTGATGACTTGAGGATTATCCGCCACCTTGCGGTCGCGCTCCGTCATTCCCGGAGGGGGCTGATCTTCCTCGCGCCGCGCTTCTTTGATCCTGTCGTACAGGGGGTCGTAACGCAGGTTCGCGCCGCTGGGATTGTCTCCTTCGATAGGAATCAGAAGATCGTCGGGAAAAGGCATGATAGGTTAGGCGGCCACGGAAGCTGGATTGAACTCGAGCTCGCGCAGTTCGAGAAATGGAATCTCCTCATCGTCCACCAGCCACATCTTCTGACCAAACGGAATTTGATAGTCGGACCCTTCGGGCTTCTCCCAAACAGTCGCACGTCCCAGCCGCACCGCCTCGTCGGGATTCTTCCATGAGAAGGGTGCCAGCACTGGAAGCATGACCTCTCCCAATTCGGTGCCCTTAAACGAAGGAGTTGTACGAACCGCGGCCGGTGTCCATATCAGATCTCTCAGCCGCTTGGGAGGGGCGATCAGGATCGAAGCCACGTGCTCGAGTGGCAGGAGCAGATAGTTTCCAGCCGCAAACAGCTCGAGCCGGGCACCGATTCTGGGATCCGTGTCCGAGAATAGGGAAAACTGTTTGCCGTTCAGCATGCCGCCACGACTGGATTCTGCCTCATCCTTTTCCTCGGGAAACTCACCCCGCGAAAATAGGTCCTGGCGCTGGCGTTCGGCGTAAAGCGCGCTGCGATAGAGCAGTACACCCATTTCGCTGGAAGGTCCAGCTTGTCCCAACACTTCGAGTTGCTTATCCGCACGTTCGTATTCTCCGGCAAAACACAGAAGCTCGAAGAGGAATGTGCGCCGTTTCGCGTCGGTCGGATTATCTCGCAGCTCTGCGCTCAAGGCCTTGATCGCATCCGTTAGACGGCCAGCCCGGTACAACTCTTGTGGATTCATCGCGCACCCGCGGTTTGGAATGAAATCTACAACGCCCTTCGGCTTGGTGCGGCCGAAGGACTCACTTCCTTCAGAACGTTTCCTTTAGAACATCGAGGCACCTCCGCCCCAGCCACGTTGCTGGCCGCGGAGATGCCTCCAGATTCGCACTGTCGTTTAGGTGCCGTCGAACTAGCTTGCTTGCACCATTTTGACGTCGTAGGACGCCGTTCCGGCCGATGTCACCTGGCCGCTCGCGGAATCCTGCGTGTAGTACTGGTACTCAATCTTCTCGTACGCGATGCTGACACTTTGGGAGGGGATACCCATCGCGCCACCGCCCGTGCTGTGACTCGTGATGTAGCAGTTGGTCATGACGCTCTGCACATAAACGTAGGGCTTCGTGTCACCACCAGTCTTACGGCCCTTGAATGTGCACGTCGGAATGTGCTTGCCGGTGTACAGATCCTTGAGAATCTGAAAGCTGGCGGAGTCGAGCGGGCAGCTGAAACTGAAGTCGGACAAGGAAGCCTTGCCTCCCGACAGTCCTTTTCCGCCCACCGATGCGGGGTTGGAGGCGCCGAATGAGAAACTATCCAGCTCGATATAGTTCGTCATGCCGGCTGCCTGCGATTCGCCCGTTACTCCGTCGATCAACAGATAATAATCACTTGCCATTGCAATTCCTCCTCGGTTCCTTCTAGTCAGAATTCAAGGATCCATTCGAATCCCTGTTTGAAGCACCCGCCAAAGACGGGTTTTATTTCTTCGCCGCAGCCGGCAAATCTGCCACCAGCCGGAGCGACACGTTGAGTTCATCCAGTTGAAAATGGGGTCGCAGATACGCAATGGCCCGATACACGCCAGGTTTCCCCTTCACTTCTTCAACGTCTACACGTGCCTCCCGCAGGGGGAACTTGGCCTTTGCCGACTGACTGGCCTCGTCGTCCTGCGTCACGTACTGGCCGATCCAGCGATTGAGGAAGCGGTAACAATCGTCGCGAGACATGAATCCGCCGATCTTGTCGCGCATCATCGCCTTTAAATAATGCGCGAACCGGCAGGTGGCCATCATGTACGGCAACTGCGCCGAAATACGGGCATTGGCTGTCGCCGCGTCGCTGTCGTAGAGCTTGGGCCGGTTGCAGGACTGGATGCTGAAGAACGCAGCCTTATCCGTGCCCTTGCAGTGGACTAACGGGACCAATCCCTGATCCGCCAGTTCTTTTTCGCGGCGGTCGGTGATGGCGATCTCCGTCGGGCACTTCAACGCCACGTCTCCTTCGTCGGTCCGGAAGTTGTGAGAAGGAAGCCCGTCGACCAAGCCGCCACCTTCGACACCACGGATGGCTACACACCACCCGTAGGTGGAGAACGCTTGCGTCATCTTGGCTGCAAGTGCGTAAGCGGCGTTGCCCCAGAGATACTTGTTGTGATCTGTGCCATCGACTCCCTCTTCGAAATTGAAGCCTTCCACGGGCGCTGTTTCTTTGCCCCACGGCAGACGCATCAAGATGCGCGGGCAAGCCAGGCACACGTACTTCGAGTCCTCACTTTCGCGGAATCCCTTCCACTTGGCGTATTCGGTACTGTCGAAGATCTTGCCGATATCTCGCGGCTGGTCAAGGGCCGTGAAACTCTGCATGTTCAGCAACTCCGAAGAGGCCGCGGAGAGGAACGGAGCGTGAGCCGATGCCGCGACCTGGGAGACTTTTTCCAGCAATTCCATGTCTTCGGGATGCTTGCTGAATTCGTAGTCGCCCACCAAGGCGCCGAAAGGCTCGCCGCCGAAGATGCCGTACTCTTCTTCGTAGACCTTCTTGAACATCGCGCTCTGGTCGAATTCCGGAGCCCGTTGCAGATCGCGCAGCAGGTCCTTCTTCGAAGCGTTTAGAATGCGGATCTTCAGCTGACTGCTGGTTTCAGACTGGTCCAGCAAATACTTGAGACCACGCCAAGTCGATTCCAGTTTCTGGAACTGGGGGTTGTGTAAGACTTCGTTCAATTGGAGGGAAATCAGGTGGTCGATCTGCGCTACGCGAGCGGAGATCATCTGATCGGCATCGCGGCCCAGCGCCATCGAACCTTCCAGCACCTGGGCCACGAATTCCTTGATCAGACCCTTGCCCCGCTCGCGCGCGGCGGGGTCGCCGAACCGTCCCTGTTCTACAATCTGATCGAGAAGACTGGATTCTGCGGCCTGCTCTACAACGGCCGAGCTAGCAGCAGTTTTTTGAGTCTCAGGCATTCGGTTCCCCCTTCTCGCCGACTTCGGCTTTCAGTTTGTCAAGTTTGTCGTTCTTGCTCACCGCATCGAGCAAGGCTTCGTCCAGTTTTTCGTTGGTTTGGAGCGTGCCCTTCAGGTCATTCAAGCGTGTCCGAAGATCCAGTAATTCCTTGAGCGGCTTT
The DNA here is from genome assembly GCA_963819035.1 of uncultured Acidobacteriaceae bacterium. Lineage (GTDB taxonomy): Bacteria > Acidobacteriota > Terriglobia > Terriglobales > Acidobacteriaceae > Sulfotelmatobacter. Next base: position 13,199 of record CAWFUU010000015.1, read on the forward strand.
ACCTGCCGGGCGACCTGCTCGGGCTCGAAGTCTTCCAGGCTCTTGAACTTCAGATCCACTCGGATCTGGCCGGCGCCGGAGTCTTCACTCAGCTTGTTCTCGACGGCAAACGAGAGGTGAGGTTTCATGCTCTCCAAAACGGAATCGAAGTTGTCCGGCGTCACTTCAACGAAGCGGCGTTCTTTCAGTTTTGGCAGTGGCTGCTCGGGTTGGCCGGTAAAGTCTCCGAGAACGCCAACCACAAACGGCAGTTCCTTGACTTCAATCGCGCCGCCGGTCTCCACATCGTAAGTGATCTGCACCCGCGGCGGGCGCACGCGGTCCAGTTTGTGCTGTGTGCTCGGTTTTGCCATGTTATCTCCCTACTTCTTCGGATTTTCGAGGAAGTCCCGGTAAAGTTTAAAATAGTTGTTGCAGTAGCGCGACCTGGGGAGTCGTACAGGTCATGTCAGGCATCCCGCGGGCCAGTCATTAGCCCTGTGAGATAAGACCGTACGGGTCGTGGAGCAACGGTTTATCACAAGGCCCAAGCGCAGTCAAGCGCCAAACAACTTTTTCTAGACTGGACCGACTTCGCCACAAGAAACTGCGATCTCTTTGGTGCGCATCACACTCGACGAGATAGTGCGGGCGCTCTGCGAAACGTTACATCAAGTGTTCCAGAGTCAGAAAAAGGGCGAACGACTGGGTGGTTACTCGCCCCACGGGCCCGCAAGTGGGCGCGGGGGCGCGGCAACCGATTGAAATCTCGCCAAGCGGACGGAGTCACGGTTCTTAAACGAAACCACCGGAATCAAGCCTTCCTCGATCATGCGCTCAACCGCCTCGTCGGTGAGCAATACCTCGGCGCACGGCTTTGGGTCGGACTCGCCATCTTTCCCATAAACGTGGAGCGGCAGCCGGTCAATTTCCGTCACCGTACCGGGGCGCATTTCCCATCCAGATTCACTGAAGGTCTGACCGAGCAGCATTGCGACCAGAAAAGCAGGATTCCCCCACAGGTAGTCCTCGTGCGGAGGCTGTTCGGGGAACTCCTCGAAATCGAAGGATTCCAGAGGAGACGTTTTCTTCCCGTACGGCAGCCGTAACAGGAAGCGTGGAAGCGCGAGTCCGACGGCTTCGGATTCGGGCAGGTGTCTGAGTTCCGACCAGCAACTTCGATCGAGGGAAGCATTCCAGTCTCGAGGGCGCGGCGTAGACGCCAAAGACGAGCAACCCAGCAACTGAGGGCTGCCCCCCGCCAAAAATGGAGCGCCGGCGCGGCGCGCGATTCGCGCCATCTGGGCCAGCAGTACAACATCTTCCTTCCCGGCGCCAAAACCGTAGTTGCCCACGATGACCGCCCAAGGGTCAGCCCCCGGCGTCCCGACGCTCTTCTCAACCAGGAGGCGATAGGCCCCCGTGTCGCGGAGGTCGGCACCGGAACTCAGGTCCGCAGCCAGTTCTTCCCGTGAGATATCAATCAGGAAAAGCTTTAGCTGCGAACTGGTCTCGAGTTGCCGGACAAGAAAAAAAGTGGCGCGCCAGATTGCTTCCAGCGCCTGGAAATGTGGGTTGTGGAGAACCGCCTGCATCAGTCCGCCAATGGCCCGATCCATGACGCCAAGGGTTTCCCCCTGGCGGGGATCAGGAGTACTCACCAGATATTTGGCGGCGGCGCGTTGGGCAAACTCGCGCACTTCGTCGGGCGCGCGGTTGGGCCGGGCCTCCGAGGCGCGAGATTCCGTCTGCTCGATCATCTCGTCGAGCAGACTGCCGGAGGCCAGCCGCGTAGCGCTGGGCGCAACCGCCCGTGAACTATCAGTGGGACGCGGCTCAGCCGTTGTGGGTGCGGTGGAACTCAGCCCCAATTCCTCCGCTGCGCTCTTAAATGTCGAAGGGTCCTGCAACCGAGCCCGAAGTTCGCGAAGCTTTCCGAAGGCCTCGGGATGCTCAAAAACGCGGTCCGGGTGAAAATCATCGAGATCGGAGAACCGCAAACGCAAGGAACCACTATCTCCAATCGGCAACTGAAGTTCAGCGCCGAAACTGGATAGCACTTCGTCGAAGTTATCTCGATCCACGAGCACGGCGCGGCGTTTGCCGATCGTATGTGAGTCCGAAAGTTTCCGGTTCGCCCGCCCGCTGAAGTCGCCCAGAATCGCAATGCAAAAAGGAGTTTCAGAAGATGGGCGAGCACCCGCACTGTCCCCGCCGGCGCTCAAGTTGACACTACCGAAGTCGAAGGGTTTGGGCATACTAGACTCACTAGGAACCGCGTAAAACCGGACGGCCGCCTTCCGTTATTCGTTATCGCTCTTGATGAGATCGAGTCTGCGCAGCCCGTCTTTTGCGTCCTGATTGCCGGGCTGCAATTGCAGGATCTTTTTGTACTCGCTTCGGGCCTTGTCGTACTTGCCCGCTCCTGCGTCATCCCGCGCCAGTCTCAGCAGAGTGGGAACGTCATTTTGCGAAAGTCCTCCGAGATCTTGGACCACCGGCGGTGGTTGCGGCTGCTCGGGATTGTCTTTCTTGTTCTTGGCCCTCGTTTCTGCGGCTGGCTTGGGAGGAGCAGGCGGTGGCGGTTGCAGGACGGCCTTGGGTAGTTTCGCCTGCGGCTCAGGGGCCTTCGCCTGCGGCGGCTGCGGTTGCGTTTGCGGCGGCTCCGTATGGAGCGCGCCCGACTTTGAATCCACGCTGCCAGATCCCGTTTCGCGATTCTCGAGCGCTCGAGGCGGAATCTTGGTCTCGTGCGCAGGAAAGTACAGCACGGCGATCAGTGCCCCGACCAATACAATCGCGGCCAAGCCGAGGATAATTCTCGTGCGGGTAAGGAAGGGGCGCTGTTCCAGATCATCAAGTTCCTGGGTAAGAGAATCGCTCTGCATTCCCTCCACGTCCTCCGACCTCGGAACGAGATCGGCGGCCTGCTGCGCGGTCGGGATCCGTTGAAGAGCCGAGTCCGTCGTCGCATCCGGCTCCGCGCTTCGGATTGGAGCATTCCCGACCGGAGTGTTCACCATCGGAGTACTCACCATCATGGTGGCACCAACTGGCGGACTTTCGCGCCGGGACGCTGCACCATCAACAACCGACGATTGCAGGCTGGCGAGCCGATCCGCCGTCGTCCAGACCAACTCCGCCAATCCTCTCTGTCCCGCCGCCCCGGCGGCCAGTGCAGAAACCGGCACAAGGTCGACTCCGAAAGACTCTCGCAAGCGTCGCGAGACATCCCCACCGACGAGGATCTGACCGGGCTTAGCCAGTTGAAGAGCTGCCTGCACCAATCCGGAGGTCGCACCCTGGCCGCTCGGCTGATGAATCACAATTGCGACACCGTTGCCGGGCCGGCAGGCGACAAAATCCAGGATCGACATCTGAATGCGTTTCGCGGCGACCAGCGCTTGCCTGGGATTGTCGAAGTGCGCGGCCATCACCGCGGTCGATTCGTCGGCAAGACGACCGTGGCTCGCCAAAACCAGATCCGCGATCATGTAGACAAAAACGCTGTCGGTTTTCCATGTCAGCGATCCCGGTTGGCCAGACCATTCCGGCCCCCACAGGCGGATTGCGATGTCAGTTGCGTCGGACGCCGAGTCTCCACCCCAGGCACCCGGTTCCCGGCCTTGGGTGGCAACCTCGAATTCCCGGCTGTCGGTTTTCGGTTCGTAGGGCGTCATTCGATGTTTCGGGGGGGAAAGATCTATCGAACTTCGGGAATGTAGGTTACGCCAAAATAGGTCGCTAAGCAAATATTTAGCCTGCGGCTTATGGCACTGTTGTGCCCCGCACCCGCCACCCGGGCAGGCTTGACTTCGGACGGACAGTGAGTATCATACGGTCACTACGCAGGGGAACTACATGACGTTCGCCGTCACCCTGGGGACTCTATGCCACGACGTTGGATGTTTGAAGCTGACTTGCGTCTGCGATCTGCCTTCAAAAAAGTTGCGTTCGCGCTGATCTTTGTTGCAGTAGCCGGTCCTGCGGTTCACTCCAAAGATGTCCCTCTTTCTGCGATTGAACTGTTTGACGGGCCAAACGGCGCTGCCTACGTTCAACTCACCGACTTACTCATCAACGGAAAGGCCGAGGTCCGCTCCTGCGGAGGCGCGGCGCAGATCAACAAGTCCAATTACGGCAAGCTCGCGAAGATTCCGCTCAATTCCTCGGTGACAGCGCTGGAACGAGACGCCAAGGGAACCATGAATCTCACTCGCGGTTCCGCGCCGGAGTGCGTGGTTCCGTCGAACCTGAAGTTCGAGAAGGATGAATCGCTTACTCCCGCGCAGCTCGCCGACCGGGCTGTCCTGACGGCCACGGTGATGAGTTCATCGCCCGCGGGAACCACGACCGTGCCGGCCTTCAAACCGACGGTAAAGATCGTTTTCGTCACAGCGCCCGACACGGAACTGGCCGAGTATCTTCGCGCTACTCGCGCCCATTCGGTTGCTCAATTGCAGGACTACCTGGGCCGATATCCGAAAACGGCGCACACCGATTCCGCCAAGCAGGCCCTTGCCGCTCTCCTTTTGAAAGAGGGCGAAGACGCAACAGCCGCCTACCGCGGTTCAGCTTCCAGCAGCGCCCCTTCTTATGCAGATCTCAAGACAGCGTTTTTGCGCGCCGATCAGGTGCGCGATCTGCTCCCCGCCAGCGAAGGGGCTGCAAAACTCAAGGATAGCGTCAATTCGGAACTGGCGCTGGTGGCTAACAAGGGCAAAACCGAGGAGCAGGCTTACAAGCAAGCGCTGGCCAGCCATACGGCTGGATACGTTCATCTTGGCAATAGCCGGCAGCTAATCAACCACGTTTTGGAGGTCGATCCACAATTCGACCAGGCTCTGGCGGTGCAGAGCGCTGTCGCAGCTGACAGCAAACGGATCGACACAGCTCTGACCAGCGCTGAAGGTATGATGGCCTCCCAGCGTTACGATGAAGCCGTCAAAGCCGTTGCGGAGTTTCGCTCCTTTGCGGAGGAAGAGCCGCGGATCGCTGCCATCATCAACACGGCCTACAAGACTCACTTCGATCGCGCTAAGGCCGCGGCAGCCGATCAAAAATGGCATGACGCAGTACAGGAGTATCAGAAAGCTGCCGAGGCCAAGCCGAGTCCGGAGGCCACCGCGGCTCTGAAACAGGCCCAGGAACAGTTCCAATCCACAACCAACAAGTCGGCCGCCGATGCGGCCATTCAGCAGAGCGCAGCTTTCGAACAGGACAAACGCTATCTCGAAGCCTACGACGTTTTGGCCGACCTGCCCGGAGCGCAGCGCGCCTTGGTGAAAGATCAGATGCTGGCCCTCGAGCCGAATTACGTAAAGGCAGCATCGGAGGAAGCCAAGAAACTGCACGACGCTCATATTCCGATCCAGGGCAAAATGGACGAGATCGGCGTAGTGAGAGCCCATGAATACCTGCAGCGCGCCTGCAGCTTGGAGCCAGACAATCAGGATCTCAAGCTCCGCCTCGATGTGATCGACCGAACCCTGAGCGACTATTATGTTGCCCAAGCCAAGCGGTATTTCGACAAGCCACTGGGATCAGGGGTCGGGGTCGCATGGTTGTACCTGGACGAGGCCCAACAGTACCAGCCAAACCGCGACGATGTGCGCGATGAGCGCACGAAATATTCCGCCGCTCACAACATCCGCTCCACGCTATCCCTCAAGGTGGTGTTTCGGGATCAGACTTCGCGGCGCGACAGCGCGGGATTCGCCGACCAACTCTCTGACGCGATTGCTACCGGACTGGAACAAACCCCGCTCCCGGTCAGGATCATCCGGGCCGCCGATGCCACACCCGTCGATCCGAACTTCCAGTTAATCGGCGACGTGCTCGAACACCGCCCGATTAAGAACGTGGGCATCGAAGCCGTCGAATCCGAATATCGCGCCGCCGAGCGAGAAGTGCCGAACGAGGACTGGAACAAGGCAAACCGCGACTATGAAGCCGCGACTCTCGATTTACAGAAGGCGCAGAAAGTCCTGGAGGGAACTCAGGTGCACGGCAAGAAGAAAGAAATTGCCGCCGCTACCGCGGATGTCGAGAGCGCCCAGAAGAGGGTCGAAGAGGCCCATCGCAGACTTGACTCCATCCCCAAGACAACTCTGAACGATGTGGTCAAACCCTATAGCTATACGCGAAAGACGATTGACTTGAGCGCTGTAGTCGAACTGGGATTCCGCATCATCGATTCCAACGGCAATACCATCGCGTCCAACCCCTCGGTCAAAAACACGGCTCAGAAACAGTATCTGCTTCTCGAAAACGTAAAGCCCGAAGACACCAAGAACGTTAAACAAGCCGGCTCCCCGCCTGATGAGACACAGTTCCTCAATGACGTGGAAATCGCAGATCGCATCGCTTTGATCAAAGAAGTGAAAGATAGAGTCGAGTCGCTTCCCGCCAAGATTCTCTCCCAGGCCCGCAAGCGCCTCACGGACGGCGATACCGATGGAACCGCTGAGTCCTACATTCTCTACTTGAACTCGACCCCAGCGGCTCAAACGCCGGAGCGCGAGGAGGCCAAGAAGTTCCTGCGAGAGCAGTTCAACATTAACTGGCCGGGCGACTCCGCCTAGTTTTGGTGAATTAAGGTGGCCCCGTCCGCTCTGTAGTAGTAAACTTGTCGGCGCGTTTTGTTGTTGGCGAAATCCGTTCATAGCCAAAGGGTGCTCCCCTCACCTTCTGGCCAAATGCAGAACTTGGGCTCGTGACCACTCCGAATATCAAACGAATCGGAAAGTACGAGGTGATCGACCTTCTCGGTCGCGGTGGGATGGGTCTGGTCTATCGCGCCTTCGACCGTCAACTGAATCGCGAGGTGGCGATTAAGACGGTGACCGAGGGCTTCACTCGCGACCAGGAAATGCTGCAACGCTTCTATCGCGAGGCCGCCAAGACCGGCGCTCTCAAACATCCCAACATTGTGATTGTCTACGATCTGGGCGAACAGGACGGCTTCCCCTACATCGTGATGGAGTATTTGTCCGGCGAACCGCTGGACCGGCTCATCCAGTCCGGCAAGCCTCAGACCCTTGCCTTCAAACTGCAGATTGTTGAGCAAGTCTGCTATGCCCTGGGATACGCCCATCGCAATGATGTGATTCACCGCGACGTCAAGCCGGCCAACGTCATTGTGCAGCCCGACGGTGGGGTAAAGTTGCTGGATTTCGGAATCGCCCGGCAGGAAAAAACCGACGGGCATCTGACGCGCACCGGACATGTGATCGGCACCCTGCAATACATGGCGCCCGAGCGCTTGAAGAACGCCACCTTCGACGGCCGTTCCGACATCTTTTCGGTCGGGGTGATGATGTTCCAGTTGCTGACTGGGCAGCTTCCCTTCTCGGGGGACTACAGCATCGTGCAGAAAATTCTGTCCGAGAAGCATCCTCCGCTAAGCCAGTTCCTCGAAAAATATCCCCCCGCTCTGGACGCGATTGTGGATCGTGCCATGGCGAAAAATCCGGAGGACCGTTATTCCACCGCCGACGAAATGGCGGCCGAGATCTCGTCCGTCTGTCACGATTTGAAGAAGGATCAGGTGGCCGAGTGGATCCAACGCGCCGAGCGCCTGGTTCAAGAGGAACAATTTACAACTGCGAGAGACGTGCTGCTGCAGTTGTTGAAGGTCGATAGCCAGCACACTGGGGCGCGGCAATTGATCGCGCAGGTGCAGCATAACCTTACCCTCAGGCAGCGAGCGGAGCAAATCCGCCACTTGCGCGCACAGGCCGAGCATGCCGCCAGTGATAAGCGGTATGAGGAGTCCATTGAATATCTGCAGCAGGCCTGCGGCCTCGATCCCACCAGTGTCGAACTGGCTGAGCTTCTGGAATCGGTGCGGCAGAAGAAGCGGCGCAGAGAATTGATTGACGGGTATTTGCGCGAGGCAGACGTTGCTCGCGATCGCGGGGATCTGGGCGCAGCCGAGGCCGTGATCGCCAAGGCTCTCGAGGTGGACCGCGAGGATTCGCGGGTCCGCGCGGCGCACGTGACGCTGGCGCGACTGATCGAGGAGACCGCCCGGCAGACAAAAGCGAAAATGTTGCTGGAGAATGCGCGCAAAGAGATCGGCGCGCGCCATTTTACCGCGGCGATGGAGGCTCTTGCCGAGGTCGAACGGGTTGATCCGTCGAATCCAGAATTGATCACGCTGCAGGCGGCGGCCAAGTCGGGTCGCGAGCACGAACAGCGCCGGCGGATCCTGGAGCAACTGCAAAATGAAGTTTCGGTTGCTTCCACAGTCGAAGAACTGACTCGCGTCGCGCAACTGGTAGACCAGGCCCTGGAACGCATCCCCGCCGAACCAACTCTGATCAAGCTCAAAAGCCACCTCGGCCGGCAACTCCGGGAGGAAGAAACACGCCGGCGCGTCGACCAACTGGCTCTTCGCTGCCGCGGGTTACTGGAGACTTCGCCGGAAGAAGCTTTGAAGTTGGTGCGCGAGGCCCTGCATGACGCTCCCTCCAACGAGCGCCTACTCTCGCTGCAATCGACAATCGTGGGGCATATTTCGGCGCGAAGTCAGGAGCAAAGCCGGGCGCAGTATTTGACTCGCGCCCATGACGCGCTGAGCAACGGAAGGTACACCGAAGCATTGCGCATTCTCGAGGCTTGCCAGAAGGAGGGCATCTCCTCGCCGGAAATCATCGAACTGATGGACTTTGCCCGGCAAGAAGCCGATCGAGGAATGAAGAGCAGCCAGATCCAGGCGTTGCTGCGGAAGGCGCAAGCACTGATGGCGCGTGGAGTCTACAGCGACGTAGTCGACTTGCTCACCCCGATTAAGGAAGAACAGGGAGCGGCTTCCCTAGTCTTCATTCTGGAAGATGCCCGTAACCGGATGCAATCGCAACAGCGCGAAATCAGCACCGCCCTGCAGGCTGCTGAGGCCCTCACCAACCAGGAACAGTACGCAGAGGGGATTCGATTCCTCGAGTCGCAGCCCTCACAAGTTCTACAATCCGAACAGGCACAGACCGCGCTGAAACGCTTACGCGAAGCGAACCAGAGCGAATTGGCCACCCTGCGGGCGGTAGGAGCCGCCTACGCTGCGCTGGATCGGCCCGAACTCGGCGCTGGAGCGCTGCCGAGTCCCGCGGGAAACGCGGAACCCTCGCTGCTCACCCGAATTGTCCCCGTCTTCGCCTCGCGACGAAAGTCCGTCGCTGAACGCCAGCTGTCTTCGGCGATCGAGCAGGCGCGGGCCGCGATGGACGCGGGAGACAAAAAACAGGCCGCCAAGCTGCTCAAGGACGCAGCGGCCTTCGCCGAATACGCTGGCGGCAATCTGAAGAGTGAGTGGCAAGCTCTCAACAAGAAAGCGGAGAAAGGCAAACTCTTCGGAAGATAATATCCGCAACGCCTCGGCTGTTTACCCGCGGCCTTCACCTGGGGTAGGATTTAGCGCCTGCAGTAACGCCATGAGTTTCGTAATCCAAGCCGCGGGTAGCACCGACATCGGCCTCGTGCGCAAGAACAACGAGGACAATTTCGGATACGACTTACGCTACGGGATTTTCGTGGTCTGCGATGGCATGGGCGGACAACAAGCCGGAGAACTGGCGAGCAAGATCGCCGTGGACACCGTGCTCGACTTCTTCCGCGCAGAACACACTACCCCTCCGGTGAGCGGAGGTCGCTTCGAAGGCGTTTCGCAGCGAGCGGTGGGCCTGGCCACAGCGATTCAGCTGGCGAATCAGGCGATTCACGAGTCCGGCGCCCGAGACCTTTCTGTTGCCGGGATGGGCTCGACGATCGTCGCGGTCGCAGTGGAGGAGAATCTCTTTTCCATTGCAAACGTCGGCGACAGCCGCATTTACCTCATCCGCAATAACGATGTCGTCCAACTCACTCACGATCACTCCCTGGTTATGGAACAAGTCCGCCGCGGCTTGATGACCCTCGAAGAAGCCGAACACTCAAATATGCAAAATGTGATCGTGCGGGCTCTGGGGACCGACGACAGCGTAGAACCAGACCTGGCGGATCACGAGTTTAATTCCGAGGACGTGCTGCTGCTGTGCAGCGATGGAATGTCGCGTTACGTGAAAGAAGAAACGATGTCGGAGTCGGTCAAGCAAGATTCACTCGATCAGGCTTGCACCAACCTTATTGAGGCGGCGAAGAGCGGCGGCAGCGACGACAATATTACCTGTCTGCTCATTCGCGCGGTGCATCCCTCATGGAAGGACCGTTTGTTTGGCCGCCTGTCCGCGCAAAGCGGGCAGAAGAGTTCGACCTAAGCCATCGCCCGCAAAAATCTCCTAACGACCGTTCGATAGTCGGCTAATGGCCCGCTGCAACCTGGGGGACACATTTCATGCCCTGCATATCAAAGAATGGATTCGCAGAACCGGTAACCTGCAAGAGAAAGTCATACGACTTCTGTTTTCCGTTGGCCAGGATGATGGGCTTCCCGTTGGTTTCGTTCACCCATTCCAGTTTCCCTGAGCCCAGGTAATGCGCTCTGGCAACAAAATGGAATGCCGCCCACGGACCACTGAAAGAATCGAGCGTGTCACCGCCCTTGGTCGTCACCAGGATGTCCTCAGGAGCGCCGGTCCAGACGAAGGACTTCTGCGCGCCCTCGCCTGCCAGAGTCTCGCTCCCGATCTTCACCTCGACTCCCTCGAGATTGCTGGGCAATTGTTTCAGCGTATACGCGAGATGGGGCGGAGGAGTACCGGACGGGTATAGAGTCTCGCTTAATCCTGCCACGCGATTCAAGAAAAGCAGAAAAGCGGGCGAGGGTTTCACGGTTGCGGACGGGTTAGCCACATATCGAGATCCCACCTTGAGTACAAATGGCTTCACGTCGTCATTCAATTTTTTCCAGGCATCGGCGCTGGGGCCGAACACTGCGTACAGCTGATCGAGGGGTGCATCCTGTGGAGAATTCGGATCAAATGGGTACTTGCTGCCTACACCCGCAAACTGCGAACAGAAACCCTTGCCAGAACCGTTGGCGATGTCGATCGGCCCGCGTTTGAGTAAGGCGTCAGCGGCCTTGATCGGCTCCTCAAGCAAACGCCGCACTTGCTCCTGGTTCCCGAACTGCGCATCCACCGGCACGGAAGTAATGGTGTTCGTCACGGCGGTGGACGCAGCTCCCGCAGATCCTGCGGCCGAAGCCAGAGCGGCCGGATCTGGAGCGCCCGGGTTTGTGGCTAGAGCGTGAAAGTCCGTCTGCAACTTGCCTAACGCCTTGATATAGTCCTCGGTCGCTTTCGAAATGTAGCGATCCGGTGGCTTGTCGGCTGGACCCGGAGGTGCAACCGCTTGAACGGGCGTAAACGGGGCCTTCACTTCCGGAGGGGCGATGTCGGCGTTATGGGAAACAAAATAAAGCAGCACCAACAGGGGAGACGTGGGAGCGGTGAGTCTTTCCAATTTCTTGTCGGCGTCGGCGTTGTCCCTGTAGCCGGTGAAGGAAGACGTCTTCAAGACTTCATTCCACTCCTTCACGAAATCCTGGTCATAGCGTTCGGTTAGTTTTTGCTTCACCATGACCTGATCGATGTCTTGAGCGCCTGTTTTTCCGAGGACCCACTCTTCCCCGCTCATATAGGTTGCAGGCGTCTTTAGAGCATCCTGCACAAACTGGAAGCCGCTGCGCGTGAAAGCCCCTTTGACCTTGTGACTGCTCAGAATAATTCCGACGGAATCTGGATATTGCTCATTAAAGCTGAGATCACGATTATTCTGTGAAGCCTTGGATAGGAGTTGTGCGTAAAAGCGATCGATTCCTGCAAACTGCTGCAGATAGGCGCGCGCTTGCTCGATCAGCATGCGGGAGCTACCGGTCGAAAACGGGTTTTCCTTGGCCAGTTCGACGGCATAGTAATCAAACTGCAACCCAGCCAGGTTCTTGCGATCGTTATCGATGTCGCGCCCGTTGACCCAGTGAGTCATCAAAACGGGAGTTAAGAATTCTTTTGTACTCTTGTCGTGATCGGTGGGTTCCGTGGTGATGAGGTAGGCCTTCAGGTCGTTGTAGGCCTTTTCATAGGCATCGTTGGGCGCGTTCGCTGCCGGCTTATCAGGCAAGGCTAACAAGCCATCCGCCACCCGCTTTTGGGTCTCGCCGAACAAGATGCGCCGGAAGCGATCGAAATAGACCGGCTTGGCATCGCGATAGACGCGATCGCCTACATAAAGGCCCCAACGCATGCTCCATGGAGCGCCGTTGTCTTCGTAGTCGGAAAGCGTGACGAGTTCTCCTCGCAGACGTTCCAGCTTTTGCAAATCGTTGAGGGAGGCCGCTTGGCCAGTAGCGGTTTGCAGAGAACCCAGGTCAGAGACCGCCTCTTGTACACTGGTTTCCAGCGCACGATTCCGGAAGAACGAAACCAGGAAGCCGGTGAGGCAGACAAGCCCGACGAATACCACAGCGCCCAAAGCGAAGCGGCGCAGCAAGTTCACGCGCGAACTGGATCCGCTGGTCGCCAGAGCCACGCGGTCTTTTACCAGAACGTCGTTGAACAGGCTGGTTAAGAAGACCCACTGAGGCATGCGGCGAGGCCCCCCGCTGCGCACGGCGACCGGCGCCTGTTGCACCAGCGAGGCTCCGCCGCGAAAGATTTGCGTGGCGCCAGAATTCAAGTCCGCTTCCGGAGTATCGATCGCCATCGAACGCGCGGCAACCACGTCGTCGACGACGATGGGCCGCACTCCGGTGAAATAAAACCCGCGAAGAAACGGATTCGTACCGAGGTGGCTGGGACGCGCCAGGTCCACCAGAAACTGGACGAGCAGCGTGCGCAGCTTGTTCAGTTCTCTCGGGAACTCATAGATGCCGGGCAGCTTGTCGCCTTCGTGCTCGCGAGGAAGCAGGAGAATCCGTCTCTCGGCCAGGGAGTAGAAGATTTCGTCAAACGCCTTGGTGAGACGGCGAGTTTCCTCGTCGGCATACACACCGGCGTTCAGCGAGCGCAATGGCAAGGTAGCTCCGAGCACCTCGGCGACTTCGTCCTTGCTCATTCCGCGCACGAACTCGGCGAAGAAAGAAATTCGGTCGACCCTGGTGAATAAAACGTAGACCGGAAAGCTGATACCCAAGAGCTGGGAGACTTCCTGCAGCCGCACGGAGAGTCGGCGTGCCGCTGAAACGGTAGTTTCGCTCGCGCCTGACTGCAGAAAATTCTCGCAATCAAAACACACGATCGCAGCCCGCGGAGCTTGCGCCCGTTTGCCGATGGCAGCCGAGAAACGCGCCGGCTGCAGCAGCTTGACCAGTCGACGCCAGCGGTCGGCTTGTCCCATCATCCCGCCAGCGGGATCTACAAAAATGGCTTGTCGCGTGTACCAGATGTTAGCCGATGAGGTGGGCAGAACCTCAGTGTCCCGATACACTTGCCCGGCCAAGAGTTCCGGATCAAGCGCAGAATGAATAACGACAGTGGTCTTTGTCGAGCCGGGGTCTCCGAGAACAAACACCAGCGGAAGGCTGCCAAGGTTGGTCCCTTTCCCGAGGGTCGAATGCTTTAACCGCCGGATCGCCTCACGAACCACCGTATCGAGATCGTCGGTTCCGCTGGGTTGGGAGCCGTCTTCCGGGGGAGGCTCGTTGGCTTTCTTTACACTGTACTGATACCACAAGACGACTCCGGCCCCGATTAGTCCTAAGAGTGCAAGCACACCACGCAATATCCAAATATCCGAGCCATGCAGAGGCAGAAACCTGCCAAGAAGCCAAACCAGCACCATGTAAATCAGCAGTACTAGAATGGTCACCCAGTACATCCAATCCCCCTATCTCAGTATTTCGGCCACCAAAGCGGAGAGCGACGACACCCCCGACATAAGGACGAACTTGGAAACGATGAAGCCCACCAACGCCAGGCCTGCAGTGATGAGCGCTACATTGCCCAGAACCCGGCTCCAGCGATCCGATTGCACGACGCGTACAGCATCGGCTGGAATGGCCCCCCGGGGAGATAAGGGACCGGCAGGACCGCGCACCCGCCGGATTTTCTCCTGGATCGCCGCCATAATGGACCGCAAGTCCCCGCCCGCCGCATAGCGTCCTTTGAAACCGAGCAGCAGACACAGGTAGTACACCTCAAGCAGATCGGCTGTTTCGTTGGAATCGTTGCGGTTCAGCGTCTTCTGCAATTCCTGGAAGAAGACTTCTCCGGCGAGTTGGTGACCAAACAATTCCGCCTGCAAAGGCAACCGCGGCCAGTTGGCAAATACGGGGTTTCCCGAGCTCAGCACCGATTCGTCGAGAAAAGCCACAACCGCAAAAATCACCTGCCTTACGTCCTCCGGGTTGCAGCCGCGACTGCGCGCTTCCTGTTCGGCGACCCGCAACCCTTGTCTCATCTGTGCCCGGAAGGCTTCGGGATCCATGACCGCCTGCCGGTTGTAGCGCAACCGCACCACAGCCGTGAACACTTCCTGAAAGCCCAGCGCGAGGTTCCAGCCCCGCCGATCTAGAGCAGGACTTGATCCCCGATAACTTCCTAGTGGTGTAACTTGTGTTGATCCCATGTCAACTCTCAAGCAAAACGATCAGTTCAACTTCGGGGGATGGCAGTTCGCCCGGCACATACACACCGACTCTGGAAGTTTGCATGATGTGTTCCCAGCAAGGGCCGCTCCGGGTGACGACGAAGTACTGGCTGTCGACCTTGGCGGCAATTGCCGCGGGCGGGACCTGCATATGGTTTAGTGTCAGACCGGGCAGGGCTCGTTTCACGAGTTCTGGAACAAATTGTGCGGAACACACCTTCACCAGCTTGAGAGTCTTCGAGATAACGTCGGCTTCTCCTACGGGCGATCGCACGCCCAAAACCCAGCGGGAACGTCCCAGACAGCGTTGGTCGCGAATCTGTCCTTCGTAGAAATACCGCGCTGCGGGTGCAAGCGGAATCACGATTGCCTGCGAGGGAACAATGATCTCAAGGTGACGAAGGATATGTTCCTCGAGGTAAGTGAAGCCGGGACCGGGATCATAGTGGTTGTAGGCGGGAAGTGAGCGGGGATTGCTGTCGAGGCTGAAGGTGCAGAGTGCCCCGGCAAGCCGCGACATTTCGCGAAAAAGTTCCTCGGGATGGCGGTGTTTCGCCAGCAGAATATGCCGCAATGGAGTCAGACTGGAGTTGATGGCATGCAGAAACCAGAACTGAGCGACCTGGCGGGCCGACATGCCAGTCTGGAATTTTCCACCCGCCTGCTGCTGCTCTTGCGTGACGACGCCGCTTTTCTCCTCCAGAATTTCAACCAGGCGTTGCAGCATGGCGGTGAGCCGCTCGTTCGAACTCAGGCGCAGACAAGGCGGGACATGGGTCGGATCGTAGACGAAGTGGCCGGACTGATCGCGCATGACTCGTGCAATGGGAAGCGTCAGCAAATTCTCGTCTTCTTTTGGCAGCACGACGAGCCGAATATTCTTTCGGCCCAACTGGACCGGCTTGGCGTCGAGTCCTGTGTTCTCGTCGCTGACCATTTCGACGGTGCTGGTGTATCGAGCACTGCCAGACGGAATCGGATCCAGGTCGCAGTTCTGATGTCCGGGAACCCAGCGGGGAATGGCAAGAGCCACCGTCAAATTGTCAGTGGCGGGTTGAAACTGTTCGGCGATGTTGTAGGGATCGGGGCGAGGATCACATTCAGGAATATCAAAAGGCAGGCCATCCTGAAACATTCCGCGCGCGTGCAACAGGCTTACGGTGCCGTTGCGCAACGCGTCCGCATCGAGTTGGCACGCTGCCAGCCCATATGCGTCCTTCCACAGGCTAGCCGTGGCAAAGTGAACGGCCTCCTCGAAATAGCGGTTTTGCGCCTGAAAATGCTGCGGCGCCAGATACATGCCCTCCGCCCACACTACTCTCGACAACAACTTCATGCCGGCTTCACCTGGTACCAGGAGACTTACTGGGAGTCGCGTAGGCTGCCGGACACACATCTTGACCGTCGCGGCACGCATTCGCGTCTGGCCAGCGATGCTAGGCGGATCAGTCCCTATTGTCAAGGAATTCAGCGGCTTGCGCCGCAACAGAATGGAGCGTCTCTCCTTTTCAATTCGATTTCTCTTGAACCGTTGAACGCAGGATCTTGACCGGCCCCAGCAGCCCGGACGAAACGAGTTTCGAGTCCGCCTTGTAGAACTTCGGCGAAGTAAAAGTGTAGGTCTTCGGGGCATTAGGTTGGCGATCGCCAATGATTCGGTTCACCCAAGGGTTCGTGACCTTGATCTCGACGGTGTTCGGGCCCGGCTTCAAGGCGCTAGTAACGTCGGCGCGGTAAGGTGTCTTCCATAGAATGCCGAGGGGTTTGCCGTTGACAGAGACTTCCGCCAGATTCCTTACTTCGCCCAAGTCAACCGACAGCTTAGTGCCATGCTTGAACCAATCGGGCGGAGCTTGAATCGTTTTGGTATAGGTACCTGTGCCGGAGAAGTACTTGACCCCTTCGTCGGGGTTGTCGCTCCAGGAAGCCAGCTTATCGAGAGTGATCTTCGCAGGAGCTCCGCGATCTGGCTCGAAGCTGAGATCCCACGGACCATCTACGGTCGCGATGGCTTCTTCCGTGATCGTCGGAAGGGTACGCGATGGAGTCTTCGCATTTTTGCGGAATACGACGAAAACGGTGCCCCACGGCTCGAGGTGCAGGGGGACCGTGGTGCGGCCTCCTGCTATGCGGTAGGCAGCGGGTTCCATCAGGCCAGTATCTGCATGCCATAGTTCGGCTTCTTTCCCGTCCACACGGAAGGTTGCGTCTAAGGCCTCGTCGCGGTCATTGCGATTGTCCAAGTAATAAAGATCTCCATCAGCCAGCTTGCGGTGAACGAACAGCAGATTGGCATCGGATTCCGGTTTCGTATAGGCGAAGTCAGGCTCCACATGAACGGCGGCGAGCACGTCCGCTAACTTTTGGTCGCCATACACTCTACCCTTGCCGACGGAATTGCCGGCGCCGGAACCCCACAGCTGATCGACAATATTCTGGAATTCTTTCGGATCGTCGCTCAGGCTTGGCGTATCGGTGGGCTTCGGACCGAAGACGACGGCCCCTGCCTCAACCAGGTCGCGAATCTTGCGCAACACAGGCAGGGACATATGCTGACTGTGGGGATCGAGCGCGAGCACGTGATATCTCATGCCGCTGGGCGTGGCGAGTTGGCCGTTTTCGAACCTGAGCACGTGCACCAGCGCGTCGGCATTGAAGTAGTCGAAGTTGTACCCTTCGGGAACGTCTGGACCCTGCTTTCCGAATAACGCGGTCAGGTTGGAATCCTCCCCGTAGAAATAAGCGATATCAGCAGCGAAATGACCCTGCTGCAGCATGTAGCAACTGCGGGCCAAGTATCGAACCCAAGGCGTGGCCTGTTCCGCCCAGGTTTCGTTACGCGTGAACCATTGTCCGAAGGGTCCGAGAGAGAGGCCCGGCTTTTTGTCGAGCAGCGGCTGGTGAACCGAGGTGTGGATGACGAATCGATTCAATCCCATCGCCATTTCTTTGTCAGCGGTCGGTTTCAGAGTTGCCGGTGACCAGGCCCACGCGCCGGAAGAGGCAGTCATGGATTCGGCCGCGACCAGATTCTGACCGTAAATATGCGCCACGGAAGCGGATTCGCGAATGTCCGCGTTGTAGCCGGGCAGGTCTTTGTTGACTCCCGGTTTCTGCGTCCACATCGCCGACATGGGAACATCGTTACTACGTTTCACCTCCATGCCATCCCCAATGAAAGCGCGGCCCTCTTCGTGAGACTCACCATAGTGACCCATCCCACGTTCGTGGAGCATGGCGGTAATCTGGTCATAGTGATACTCGGCCAGCAGGTCGCCTAGAGTTTTTCGGAAGTCCCAAAGAAAGCGCTCGCTGGACTCCGAACTTTCGATTACGCGGCCCGTCAGCACCGGCATCCATGGACGCGGATCATAGCCGCGACGCTTGGTGAACTCGGCAATCATATTGTCAGTCCAGTTCGCCGTGCCGGCTTCCCAACTGTCGTTGATCACGTATTTCAAACCTTGCTTGCCCATGAGTGGCCCAACCGCGCTCTTGTAGTTATCGAGGTACGTGTTCATGTACTCCCGCACATCGTCGCGGCTGAGTTTGTCCACCTCGAGTCCCGTGCCCTCAGGAGATGCCGGATGATTGGTCACACCAGTGAGCGAGTAACCAAAGCGCAGGACAACCCAGCGACCCGCTGGAGGCGTCCAGTCGAGCGTGCCGTCGGGGTGCATCTTGGAGGTCAGATCGACGATGTCATCTTTGTGAATCGCCTCGGCGGCCGCGAGAGGGGGCGTTGCGAAGGATTCAAAACTCTGGAGGTTGGCAAAGCCAGCCTTCTCTTCGAAGCGGTTAACGCGGGCGCCGGGATGGAGTACCAGTTCCGAGATCTCGAAATTGGGATTGGGCTTCGCGTTGCTGAAATCTCCGAATGGATTCTCGACATCAAAAGTCATGTCACTCATACCCGAAGGAGGCTTGTCGGTGAGCGCCACCCGGAAGAAACGTGCTGTGGTGGCCGGGAATGCGATGGTGTGTTCCTCGCCGCCATCGTTGGGAATTTCTGTAAGCTTGCGAAGACTTTGGCCATCATCACTGGCCTGCACCTCGGCGATGGATGGTGCCGCACCGAACATGTTGGCCGCCGCTGCCCCTGGATCGTTGAGCACCAGAGTCACGGCGTGCATTGTCTGCGGGGCGGCAAATTCATACTGGACCCATGCCTGCTGTCCTGCCGGGGCCTTCGGTAATTTTGTGGTTTTGACCAAGTCTCCGTCCGTCAACAAAGCTAAGTCGAGATTACCGCCGCTGGAAGTGATCTTTGGTTGCAGCGCGGCCACGGGCACGTCGCTTTCGGGCGCGCGATAAGCAACGACTGCGCTGTCGGCGTAAAAGGACGGCGGCGCTACCGGTGCCTGGCCACCTATCATCGCGAGAAAATCGAAGATGGGAATATTCTGAATTGGGCCGCTCACGGTGGGCGGATGGGGTAATACGCTGCTGAAAGACTTGCCACCTTCAATCCTGGTCTCGCTCCACACCACTTTCTTCATCCCTTGGCTGGGCTTCACCCAGGGCCCGCCTGACTCGCTCCATCCCGGTGAACCGGCGATTGCCTCTTCCAGTCCAAGCTGGTCGGCGAGTTTGGTGGTGAAAAGGAAAGCATCTTTCCACTCCGGCGTCATGTAAATCAAACGCTTGTCCACCAGTTTGGGAGTGCCGAGTGATGCGTCAAAATTCTGGAAGCCGCCAATACCCACACGGTTCATCCACTCGAGGTCAAGCTTGATACCCTCCTTGGTGATGTTGCCGTTCATCCAGTGCCACCACACGCGGGGCTTCGCCGAATTCGGCGGCGTCTCGAAGCCGGCTTCCAGATTCTGTCCGAATGTTGAGACTCCCACGCTGACGATGAATGCGAAAAGAGCCAGTTTCCGAATGACTGCGGCAAGAGTGTAGCTCACCGTGTGAGTCCTCCGATTCCCGATTTCAATTCCCTTCCGTTGGCGTTCGGTTCCCCAGGCTGCCTCACTTAACCTCAAAGTTGTAAGACCCTGCGCCAATCTTCACCACGCGCGATCCTCCCTCTTGCTCAGATTCCAAGGGATTGCCGTCTTCTGTTATGTGGGCCCCTGGAATTGCTGGCAGGAAGACTTTGGCCGACGTATTCGCCGGAATCGTGACTCTGAGAGAAAACGGGCCCGCAGGCGTTCCGCTCCAATCGCTGACGATCTTGCCGTAGACCGATTCATATTCCGCTCGCGCCGAGGTCATGCGCGAGTCGAGGTGCGGGTGAATGACGATTTCTTTGAAGCCCGGCGAATCGGGTGTGGTATCGATTCCAGCAGCGTAGCGATAGACCCAGGCAATCACCGATCCAAAAGCGTAGTGGTTATAGGAATTCATGGAAGGATCGCCGGTGTCACCGTTCCAGCGCTCCCACCAAGTGGTCGCGCCCTTCGAAAGCATGTAGCCCCACGAAGGATAGGTATCGTTCAGCAAGAGACGATAGGCGACATCGCTCCGCCCATGATCGGCGAGGGTGAACAGCAGGAAGGGTGTGCCGAGGAATCCCGTCGACAAATGCCAGTTGCGCGACTCGATCTCCTTCACCAGTTTGTCGACCAGCAAGGGCTCGAGCGCTGTGGGCGCCATTTTCGTGTAAAGGGCAACCACGTAGGAAGTCTGCGTTCCGGTCCCGACTTCGCCGTTATCCTTGATATAAGCCTTCTGGAAAGCCGAGCGAATGTTTTGCACGACCTCGTCGTAGCGTTTGACGTCGTCCTCCTTGCCGACGGTGTGCGCCATCTGCGACATCATGTGAGCAATCAGGGCCCAGTAGGCCGTCGCCAGGAGATCTTTATTTGTATGCTCATCGGGGGCCAGCCAGTCTGCGAAGTTCGGGCCCACGCCCTTCTTGCGCAGGAAGTCGGGATTCCTGCTTTGGATGAAGTCCATCCAGCGCCGCATCGCATCCCAGTTCTGTTCGATGACGGCTTTGTTTCCGTATTGCATCCATGTCGTCCAGGGAACAATCACTCCGGCGTCTCCCCAACCGGGGGCGCCTACCATGCCTTCGTTCCATGCGGACGTACCTTCCGTTCCCCCTCCGCCGAATGGGAGTGTGTTGGGTGAAACATTGGTAAACGCGCCCTGGCTGGTTTGAGCATCGACGATGTCCTGCATGAACTTCTGCGAGAACGCGGCGATATCGAAGTTGTAGCTTCCGGTGCGCCAGAAGACGCCGGCGTCTCCCATCCAGCCCAGGCGTTCATCCCGCTGTGGGCAATCGGTAGGAATGCTTAGAAAATTTCCGCGCTGACCCCAAATCCCGATCGACCACATGTGGTTCACCAGGTCGCTCGAAGTGGTGAGCTTGGCAACGGGATCGCCGCTGACGCTGCTGACCACGTCTCCTTTGAGGGCATCGACGGTGGGCACGCCAGGGAAGCCAGTAACCTCAACGTAGCGGAAGCCGTGGAAGGTGAAATGGGGCGCGAACGTTTCTTCGTCGCCGCCGCGCAGAATGTAGGTGTCGGTCGCATCCGCGTTCCGTAGATTCTCTGTATAGATGGTCCCATCTGGATTAAGAATTTCGGCAAAACGCAGGCGGACCTTGGTGCCTGCCGCTCCTTTCACTTTCAGAGTCACCCATCCCACCATGTTCTGACCCATGTCAAAGACGTAGGCTCCGTTTGCGAGGGGAGTCACCTGCTTCGGATCCAGAGTCGCGATGACGCGAGCGGGGTCTGTGATCTGGCTTGAGACGGCGATCGACGGGGCCTCCGAAACGACCGTCGAAGACCAGCGCGAGTCGTCAAAACTAGCCGCTTTCCATCCGTCCTGCTCCAAGCGTGCGTCGTACACTTCCCCGCTGTAAATCTGAGACTCAATGATGGGAGAAGCCGCCGCCTTCCAAGAATCATCGGTAACCACCGTCTCGTGGCTGCCGTCTGCGTAGTCGAGTTCGAGTTGCGCCCGGAAGCGATTCGGCGGAGAAAAGAAATGCATCCCGGCCCAGGTGAGCGGGCTGCCATACCAGCCGTCCCCGAGGAGGGCGGTGATGGCATTGTTGCCGTTCGTCAGCAAACTGGTCACATCGTAAGTCTGATAGAGGACGCGTTTGCGATATTCGGTGAAATCTGGCGTCAGTACATCGGCGGCAACGCGGCTTCCGTTCAGATATACGCGGTAGCTCCCAAGTGCGGTGACGTAGAGTCTCGCGCTATGAACGGTTTTCGACAGCGAAAGCGTCCGACGCAGGCAGGCCGCCGGCTGAGGCAGCGGTCCAGGATCGCCAAGGCGTTTGTCGCTCAAATCGCCGACGGCTTGAGCTGGCTGTCCGCTCGATTGCTTTTCTGGAACCGCTTCCCATTTTTCGTTTGTGGGAACGCGGATCACCGAGCCATCGCCGAGCCTGATCTTTATTAGTGCTGCCAGCGCCGCTTTCGAAGTCTTGGCTCCGGCCCTTGGACCCCGCTCAGGCACATCTGGAGCGGTCAGGTGAACCTCAACTGAATTCTTGCCGACGACGAGTTCGTCGGTGATGTCCCTCCGGTCGAACGCGCCCCATTCTCTTTTTCGTCCCACTTCGTGGCCGTTCACGGTTGCCGTAAAGTCGCCGCGAACCGCGAGCAAGAGCGCGGCGTCTCGTGGCTTTTCTTTAAGAGTCACACTCACCCGAAATGTCGCAGATGTCTTCGGAATTACGGCCAAGGCATCTTGGCCTTTGAGCCAAATCCAGCGAATTCCCTCGCGGTCGGCCTGATCTTCGGGATTTTTCCAGGCGATCCACTTTGCCTTCCAGTCCTCGGGGTGCATGAGACCCGTCTCCCACCATGCGGGTTCATCCGATTCGGACGTTTGCCCGGCCGCGTCCCACACTCGGACCTTCCAGTAGTAGCGGTGACGGGACTCCAATGCTGGCCCGCGGTAAGCGATGTCAACCGATTCGCCGGAACTGTTTCTACCGCTGTCCCAAACGTCTGCATTGCCGGCGCTCAGTCGTTCCGGGGCGCTTGCCACCAGAATCTCGTAGGCAGCCTGCTTCCAGTTACGCTCGGAATTGTTGCTGCGCCAGGAGAGGCGAGGCGAAGTCTGGTCGATCCCGAGAGGATTCACCATATACTCGCACCGCAGATTCACCGGATCAGCCCAAGCGATTGCGGCAAAACCAAAAACTACGATCATCACGCAAAATGTCAGGATCCTCTTCAAGGTTCTTTCTCCTGAGCAGGGACAGCCTTAGCTGTCGGCAACTCGACGGCGGGGATGGTTGCACCCCGTCCTCACCAGTGTCAACCGTAGATCAGCCGGTACCCCATGTTTCGCTATGCCAAAGACGGCGGTACCACGGAAGAAAAGGCGAGGTTGAAAGACTGCTTGATCCACGCTTTGTTGGCAGGGCTTGCGAGGCTGTCAATCAGCCGGAAGAGTACCGAACCACTCTGCATCTGTTTCGCATTGCAGAACTGAAGAAACCGCGAGGGCTCAACAGACCTGTACGCATTCCATACCCAGCAAGGCGGCAAACTTATTCAACTTGCTCGCGATATGCCCGACCCCAACGGCACAGTGGTGGGCGGGCCCATGGACATTCCACTGATTCATAAACTCTCGAGCGCCGAGCGGAAAGTGATATCGGCTGTTCGTGTTGCCGATCTCCAGAATCGGACCAGCCACAGATTCTCCCTCAGCCACGAGCAACTGCAGTTTCCCGTCTACAGTCTGCACCACTGAGAGCAGCGTCACTGGCCCGTGCTTTACGGACATCTCCACCGACAGCCCGCGCCCCACCTTGCCGTGGTAGACCTCGAGCGGGCGGACCTTGGTCTTTCCCTGGGCAATCGCGATGTGGCCGGGGCCGTCGTGTCCCATGAGAACCACGTCGTCGTTGTAGTCGACTGCGTAGTATTCGGTGAACGATCCTCCGGCGCCGAATGAGTCCATGATCTTCATGGCCTGGACGTTCTTGATTTCGTATTCGCCGGCCACAGGGACTCCGCGCGCGGTTAGCAAACTCGTTCCCAGGATGATGGAACTGATCGTGTCTTCGTTTTCGGCGCTGCCTATGCCCTTGTGGTAGTAGGCCAGCGAACCGAGCGCGTGAATCTCGACGAGGCGATCGAGTGCCACGGACGTACGAGCCGCGCGCTCCAGTTCCTCCGCGGAGCAGTCTGGCTGTACATCCAGCGTGGCCCTGAATTCCGCGACTTTCCTCTGGAGATCGGCCTGTCCGACGTCTCGTCGCAACGCAGCCAATTCCTCCACTTCAAGGATCTCGACGTGACCTCCGAAGTAGGCGCACTGCTGGGTGAGGTCCGAATAAATGTCGAGCATGCCTCCGTAGTAGTTTCCCATCACACCGAGACGATTGTGTTCCATGATCTGGCCGACGCGGGCCGCCTCGATCCACTCCGAGATCTCGCCCCAGGCCTCGGGATCGTCTTGCAGCATGCCGCTTACCTGGAAGAACGGAATCCGGCAGCGGTTGAATACGTTGGCAATTTCTGGAACCGCGCATGCCTGGCAGTGGGCGAGCCACTCTCCTGTCATTTTGGTGCGGTCGTTCATGCGATTGAAGCTGTCGTAATCGATCGCAGCCGCGGGCGCAAGATTGAGAATGATGACGGGTACCTTCGCCCGGCGCACTGCGGGCAGCACCGTCGACGACAGCGCATAGGTCGTGACATATAAGAAGATGAGGTCGACGTCCGCTTTGCGGAATTCGTGCCCGGCGGAAAGCGACTTCTCAGGCGTATCGATCAAGCCCAGGTTGACCACCTGGACGCGGGAGTTGGCGAGTTTCCGTGCGACTTGCGCGATGTAGCCGACCAGGCGCTCCTGCAGCCCGGGAAATTGTGGCCAGTAGGTATCCAGACCGATTCCGAAGAGGCCGACCTTGAGCTGATCTGGAGGGCATGAGTGTCTTCCCGCGACGCTTTACCAGCTGACAAAACAGTTCGGGAATCGTTGGCCAGCATAGTCCCTGCGTCTTTGAGCCGCAAGCATCCTGCACGGATAGCCACTTCGTTCTGCAGTGCAAAACCATACTCATGCGGATTGAGGCCGGTGGATAAGATGGAGCAGAACGCGCCCACCTTCAAGAACCACGCGACAATGGGGCGGGCACTGCAGCGCCCTCGCGAGCACTTGCCGTTTGTCATCGCGAAATAGTCTGGCTCCTGGCAATCGCCGATTGACGCCCCCGCCAGCGGGTGCGAAGATTCGGCCTCACCAAGAGTCTCGTTGTACAGGCGCCGAAAGTGTCATCGACTCGATCTTCCGGAGGAGACAATGAACTGCGAGTTACCGAGGACTTCAGTAGCTCTGCTCGTCGTCGTGCTGTTCGTCCAACTCTCAGTTGCACAAGACCAGCCAGCTAAGGTTACGCGTTCACTGGGACAAGGTAGTGCGGGTTTCCCAGACGACGCCGACTCTGCAAGTCGTGGTGAACCCTCCCTTGCAGCGCGGGACGCCGGTTCACGACAATGCATTTAAGTCGCTGCACGATTTGCAGGCTGACTACGTGCGCTACGTACCATGGCTCCCCTATCCGAAGCTGGGCGTGGCCGAACTGGAGCCTCCTGCAGACGGCAAGACGTCGTGGGACTTCACGGCGATCGATCCGATGACGATCGACTTCCTCGACGCCACTAAGGGCCATTCCGTCATTCTCAACTTCAGCACGATTCCACAGTGGATGTACAAGTCCGACAAGCCGTGGACATATCCCGCGGACCCAAATCAGGTCACGTGGGACTATGAGAGCGGCACCGAACTGCGAGATCCCAGCATGAAGGAAGTTGCCGATTACTATGCGCGGCTGGTGGCCTGGTACACGAACGGCGGCTTCACCGATGAGTTTGGCAAGCGTCACGAGTCGGGCCACCACTATTCGATCTCGCACTGGGAGGTACTAAACGAAATCGACTTCGAGCATCACATCGACGCTGAAACTTACACCCGGCTATATGACGAAGTCGTCACTGCCATGAAGAAAGTGCAGCCCGATATGAAGTTCGTTGGGCTGGCGCTGGCCATGGAGACTGACCCCCACTATTTTGAGTACTTCCTTGACCACAAAAACCACAAGCCAGGCGTGCCGCTGGATTTCATTTCGTATCACTTCTACGCGATTCCTACACCGGACGAGACACCCGAGGTGGAGCAGTTCACATACTTTGACCAGGCGGATGGATTTCTGAAGACGGTGCGCTACATCGAATCGATTCGCAAACGGCTTTCGCCCGAGACCAAGACTACGATCGACGAACTGGGCGTAATCTCGGCTGACGACCTTTCGCAGGGAGAGCCCGGGCATGTCGCGAAGCCGATCGAAAATTCGTATTGGAATCTAGCCGGAGCGATGTACGCCTATCTTTTCGGGGAGATGACGAAGATCGGTATTGATGTCGCGGGCGAGTCCCAACTCGTCGGCTTCCCGACTCAGTTCCCTAGCGTTTCGATGGTGGACTGGAATGATGGCAAGCCGAACGCGCGGTTCTGGGTGCTGAAGCTGCTGCACGACAACTTCGGCGCCGGGGACAAACTGGTAGAGATCGAGGAGGCCAAGCCGAACAACCCCTACATCTACACCCTTGCATTCGTAACGCGGGACGGTAAGAAGCGAGTGCTGCTGGTCAACAAGCGGGATCGGACATTTGACGTCTCCGTTGCCGGCGCCAGCGGGGGCCAAGTTGATTACGTGGATCAGACGACGGGCTTCCAGCCACCCGCGAGCACGAAACTGAGCAGCGACTCTCTGAAGCTGGCAGGATTTTCCGTGGCAGTGGTCACGCTTCCCTAAGGAGTCTCCGATCAACTGCGTTTCCGGATGGTTTTGGGTGGGGCACGGCTTCAGCCGTGCCGTTAGACCCCGCCATAGAAGCGGCTTTAGCCGCTGGGGCCAACACTTAATCAGAGCTCCCCTAATCTGACCGTGGTCACTGCGCGGCGTTGGGATCGACTTCCTGCTTCGTGACCTCGCGAGGTGAGAACACAGGCTCAAGGCCTTTTTGCTGGCTTGCCCGGTCATGCAAGCGACGGTATTCGGTCAACGCCTTTTGCTGTTCGCCGGTGTTTCCCAGCGTCTTCTGGATTTTGCCAGACGATACCAGGCGACTTCGTTTTCGGGATCAAGCTCTACCGCACGCTGGGCGTGGACCAGAGCTTGATCGGGCATCTTTTTCTCGAGCAGGACTGCGGCCAGTCCGAGTTGAGCCTCTGGAAAGTCAGGGTAGTGTTGCAGGGCCTGCTCGAAGTAGTGTTGGGCGTCATCGAATTGCCGGGCCTTGCGACGCATTTCGCCCAATTCATACGCGGAGTTAGCATTGCCCGGATCAATTGCAATTCCTGCTGAAACTCCTGCTCTGCGGCCGGTGGATCGTTCGGCGAATGTCGCTGCCAGAAACGCCCCATCAGAGATCGACCGATGCGATAGTGAATGCCCGGACGCTGTGGCTCAAGCCGAAGAACTTGGCGATACTCCACGATCGCCTGATCGTAGGAACCCTGGCTTTCGTCAGCCTCGGCGGCGGCGAGGTGCCGCCAGACCGATGTGGGCGCCACTTGCGCCAGTTTTTCCATAGTGAGAAAAGCAAAATTCCCGTAGATCTTCCCCGTCTGATACAGGATCTCGGGATCGTTCGGATAGAGCCGGTTCAACTCCATCGCGACTTCTACCGCCTGGCTGTCTCGCTTCAGGCCGGTATAGGCTCGCTGCAATTCGAGCCCGCACATGCGCCTGATTTCCGCGTCTTCCGATTTGTGAAGGCATTTCTCCAGTCCCGGCACAGCGTCGCTAAAACGGCCGAGTTCTGAAAGAGACATCGCCAGGAGATCGCCGGACTTGGCTAGCGTGGGCTTGAGCTTAAGAGCTTGGCGCAGAGCGGACACAGCCTCGTCGAACTTGCGCTCCTCGAAGTAGATCAGACCGAGGTTCGCGTGCACCTCAGCCATACCGGGTTTGAGCTGACGCAACTTTTCGAAGGCTTTCTGGGCGTCTTCGTAGCGTCCGTCTGCCAGCGCAGCTTGCCCTTCTCCCGCGTAGCGCTCGGCCGAACTGGAGTCCTGCGCGCACGCAGCGGATGTTGTGAGGGCAAGCGCAACTACTAGAGCCCAGTTCAATGCGCGGAGGCGTTTCACGGTGCGAGTGTACCTCAAAAAAATCCCGCCAGCCGAACCGGGGCTGGCGGGTGGGGTTGATCGGTTTACATCACGAGGCACTAGAACAAGATTTTGCCGCCGAACTGAACAATGCGGCCAGGGCGGGCACTTGTAACTTTCCCAAAATTAACCGTGCCAAAAGTTCCGTCCACGGCACTTTGGCCTGGCCCCCCGGAAGCCTGGGTGGTTGGGTCGACGCCATATTGCGTGTGGTTAAACGTGTTGAAGGTCTCGACACGGAACTGGAAACCTACCCTTTCGGTGAACTGGAACGTCTTGCCCAGCCCTATGTCCCAGTTATTGATTCCTGGTTGGGTAAGTATGTTGCGTCCTGAGTTGCCGTACACACCAAAGGCAGGCTGAGTAAATGCTGCGGTGTTGAACCACTGATTAATGCTCTTCCCGCCACTCGGGCTCGGACTGCTGACTTCGTTCGCCCGCATGCTGAAACTCTCATAGGCTCCGGGATCGGACGCGTTGATCGAGAACGGGAATCCAGTCTGGAATGTAGTGATCGTGCTCAGTTGCCATCCGCCAACGGCCAGATCGGCAGCCCGGTTGGCATCACCCAACAGACGCTTGCCGCGGCCCACAGGCAGGGCGTAAACCACGCTATTCACAAAACGATGCTTCACACTGTAATCCGACGGCCCGTAGTCCAGCCGCGGATTTAGGTCGTCCTCGTGACCTGCGAAACCGCCGCCAGCGGATCCTACCCCGGCGGCCGCCGATTTGTCGTCCATACTTTTCGCGAAGGTGTACACGGTCAACAGTGCGAAGCCTCCTCCACGATGTTCCAGTTTTAGGTTCGCGGCATTGTAGTTGGAATAGCCGGTCCATGAACTATTCAGCGGTCCGGGGATGGCGAAGTTCGGTAGCGGCCGGTCCAACGCGTAGGGGCAGTTGTTCGAATTATAGGTGGCCAGAGTTCCTGGCAGTCCGTTGAACGCCGCCTGGCAAGTAGCCAGTCGACTCCCCGTCAACAAGGCAGGCGTGTTGAGATTGATGCGATCCAACAAGTGCAGACCTCGATTGCCTACATAATTCACTTCCAGGGTCGTATTGCGAGCTAGTTCGCGTTGCACTGAGATCGTGTACTGCTGCACGTAGGGATTCCGCGGATGGTCGGAAATAATGACCGCAACAAACTGCCCCTCCAGTGCAGCAGGGGTCACGGTCCTGCTCAGAGTGGGAAACAGTTGGTCGGTCAACTTAGGCGCTACGGCGGCTGATTGCGAATTGGGAGAAAGCTGAGTGCGCTCGACGAATGGATACAGATCGCCGGAATCGTCGATCTCGCGACTTTCAAAGGTGCTCCTAAGAAGATGCCGTAACCGCCGCGGACCGCAGTTCTGCTCCCCTCCGCCGAAAGGCCGCCAGGCAAAACCAAAGCGGGGAGCAAACGGCTTCTTAGAGCCGTCGGCCGGATTGCGGCGACCACAATATCGGTAGAAGGTTTGATCTGGTGGCAGGACGCCAGTGGCCGACAGCGCTGGGTCCGCGTAGCACAGTCCCCCGCCAGTAAAGCCCGAAGCACCGGGTAGGTTTTGGTCGTCAATCCAGAACATCTTGTTGCTTTGTTCGTAGGGGACATTGCGGTAGTCCCAACGCAGCCCCAGGTTCAGAGTCAAGCGATTGTTCACTTTCCAGTCGTCCTGCACGTACGGAGCAAAATACTTGAAGACGTACTGGTTCAAGTTGCCTGCGATCTTCGGATTGCTGAATGGACCCGGCTGAAAGGTGTTGGCGCCGTTGTAATAGCCCAGTAGAAAATCCGCTACTTCGTTGCCCGTGCCACAGATCTTAGATGGAGTTGTGCAGGTCGGAGTGGAGACGCCGTTCACCACAGCTGCACTGTTGTTTAATACGTTGTTGTTGGTATAGCCGTAACGCCGAGGAAGTTGCCCGAGAGGTCTCTCCTCGAAACAAAGTGCCGGTAGTCGAAACCCACGCCGATTGTGTGCCTCCCGCGAACCATGGTCACCGAGTCGGCGAATTCCCATGTCGGTACGTCGCTGGTTGTCGTGTTGTTGCCCGGGCTGCCAAAGCTACCGAGGAGAGCACCTTCGAAGCCGATGGTCGGAAAAGCTGCCGCATACCCCGGAAGATTACTGAACACGCCGCTCACACCCAATGCAGAGATCTGACTATTCGACGCGGCCGGAGCGCCCTGAATGGCGGTAGCGTCCAAGTGCCCAAAGCGAAAATTGTTGACGGTGTTGTGTCCGAGGGGAATTGTGTGGGAGAACATCCAGCTCGTTGAATCCTGGGTGAATGTGTTCAAGCTGAAAGTCGGCGAAAGGTTCTGTGGGTTCTGGTTGCTGAAATTCGCTTTGGTGTAGCGAAAAAACACCGACCCATAACGGCCCAGCGTTTGGTCAACCTTGTAGGTTTGCTGGTTCGTGTTATTCGGCAGCGTCAGCTGCGCCTGGTAGTTGCTGCCCCAACACACGGAGGGATTGGTCACGCACTTCGGCGTGGGCGCTGGAAACATACCCGCAGCCAGAGCCACCGTAGCAAGGCGCGAGAAGCGGTTCGTGGGAATCGTGTCCCCTGGAAATGCCGCACCCGTCAGCGGATCGCCCGGCATGCAGGGAGAGCGTTCGGGTTGGCCGGAGTTACCGTGAGTGCCGTTTGGCAAGGGGACCCTGCGGTAAGATCGAAGGCTGGCAGTCCCGTGGCCGCAAAATCCCCGTTCACTTCCGCCGTTGTAGGAACAAGCCCGTTTAGCGTATATCCGTTCTTAATTCGCCAGCCCTCATAGTTGGCCAGGAAGAAGGTCTTGTTGCGGCCGTCGTACACCTTGGGAATGTAGACCGGTCCGCCCACAACAAATCCGAACTGATTCTGGCGCAGCTCCGGGTTCGCGGTTTTTGCGCCGGCGAGGTAATCGTTATTGTTAGCGAATGGTAACGCGTCGAAGGCATCGTTGCGGTCGAACTCGAACACCGACCCGTGGATTTGGTTGGTGCCGCTCTTGCTGACAATGTTGATCTGGCTGGCGCTGTATCCGTACTCGGCCGAGTAGGTGCCGCTCTCCACCTTGAATTCCTGGATCGCATCCTGGGACAGAATCACGGCCGGAGTCACCAGCGCCGTATCGGTGTTGATCAATCCGTCCAGCGTGTAGTTGTTGCCTTCGGGCCGGCCGCCATTGATGCTCACGGCGTTCGCCTTCGCCTTGGCGCATGGTGCCCTGCTCGCCGCCCACGGTGACCGCGCCGGCGCCGATCAGCAGCAATTGCATGAAGTTGCGCCCGTTCAACGGAAGCTCTTCCACCTGCTGTTGGCTCACCTCTTGCGACAGCGCAGAGCTGTCCGTGTCCAGAGTCACGGCCTCGGCATTGACTTCGACAGTGGTCGAAACTGCGCCCGCCTTCAGGACCACGTTAACGCGCGCGCTTTGGTCCACGGCGAGGACCACGCCGGTGGTCAACGATTTCTGAAATCCAGTGGATTCGACCGTTACGCTGTAGCGTCCCGGGTTGAGGGAGGGCACTGTGAAATCACCCGAGGAAGTGGTCTTGGTGTGAGTTACAACCCCCGTGTCCGCGTTGGTTACATCGACTTTGGCATTGGCCACCACCGCACCGGAATTGTCGGTGACGGTTCCGAGGATGGTTCCGTAGGCGCCGCCTTGACCGTACAGCAAACCCGCCGACGAAATTACCAGCAACAACTGCAAGAAATTACGTGTCATCGTGGACATGTCGATTTCCTCTCTTTGGCGACCAAAGAAACTTGTAGCTTGGCCCCCGTGCCCCAAACAGCTGTCGCACTGGCGCGGATGCTCACACCGGTCGTCACGCACCGTCAACCCGCAAGTAAGAAACAGCCTGCGTTTTGCAATGAGAAACAACCTGCCATCGTGCGTAGGGAACAAGGAAATGCCTGACGTGACAAAGAACTTAGGCCATAGCGGAGAGGTCACAAGTGGTGGTTTTCAAGCGTTACGATAGGACGTACCAATTCTGCACTGCGAAATGTTTTGCGACAACGAGGTGGTGTGGAAACAATGGAGTGGCCGGAGAGTTTCTGTGATTACTTTCCGCTCCCTTTGCCCCGAATCCGCGAACGATCAGAAACTGAGTTTAGGCTGACCGATGTTCGCGCTGGAGCACGGAAGACTCCGATCTCACCAGTTGTTCCAGTTGATCGTTCGGGTAGTAATGATCGACCGTGCCGGGAGTGACGAGCTTGTGTTCCACAAAAACCGCAGGCGGCACTGGACGTTGATTCAAAATGTCGAGACTCACGCGAATCAGGTTCTCTCCGTAGTGCTCGGGAAAGAAGGCCACTGATCCTACAAAGCGAGTCTTGGGCTCGCGGAGTGCCGCCCTTCCCTCCCGCGAAGCGTTCTGCCCCATGATGGCGCAATTCTCCGCTCGACCAGCCTCCTCAAAAGCGCGCAGGGCTCCAAGAGCGCTGGGATCGTTGATGCCCCCCACCAGCACATGCCGGGAACGAGAAGAACGCAGATGTCTGCGCACCGCTTCGAAGCTTGGACCTAATTCTCCATCGCCGTCGAGGTAGGTCACACGGCAATTGGCGGCGCTGGGAAGCACTTGATTGATGCCCACCAGTAATCCCGACAACCTCATGCGCGGAAGGCTTCCCGCCCGCTTTAATTCCAGCAAAATGATTTCATCCACTTCCGACTGCCAGTGCTCCTTCACCCACCTTCCCAGATATCGTCCGCCGATCAGGCCCGCCTCATAATTGTTCGCACCATAATAGGTTGCCCCTGGATGAGGGATGTCAATCGCGATCATGGGAATGTTGGCTTCGCGATACTTGGCGGCGACAATCGGTGCGACTTCTTCATCGGTCTGAAACTCAATGGCGAGATCGACTTTCTCCCGAACGAGCAGATCCGCACTGCGCTGCGCAATTTTCGCGCTGTACCTGTTGTCGACGCAGATGAGTTCGATCCCCTCAGCAACTGCTGCGCGCTGCAGGCCTTCCGAGACCTCCTTGGAAAACTGGTAGTCCGTTCCCTGGGCGGCATATCCGAGCCGGTAGAGCCGCTGTCTCCAGGGACGCACGCGAGACTGGTAGAGGTTCTGGCCCAACTTATCCACCATTCCGCATTTCTCGAGGGTGTACAGCAGACGGAAAACCATGGTCTTCGGCAGACCGCAGCGCGCAACAATTTCTTTGAGTGGCAGGGCTTCACCAGGGGAACGAAACGCGCTGAACAGTTGAGACGAGTGAACTATAGCCTTGACCAGATAACGATCCCGAATCGGACCGGTTGGGCTCATAATTTCGACATCATATTCGTTTTTCGCATTTTACAAAGCAAAATTCGCGATCTGGGTGGGAAGCGGGTGCCCTGGCTCCTATTTCAAGACGGGCAAAGGCGCTGAAATTCCTCCAAGCAGTGATGGGACCGATAAGCACACCGAGGCTATTTCGTCGTAGAAAATCGGTATTTCTCGCGAGCACTGTAACTCTGACCTCCTGGATCGTGGGGCGTTAATTGTGGCGGTTGCCATAACATAGCTCAGCCTCCAAGTCACCCACCCCGGCCTGGCATTATTCTGCAAGGCGAAACTGCTATCCTAGTTTCGACCTTGCGGACCTCCAGGAGGCTCCCGGTCACTCTTTATAGTTCAATGTCTGCCTTTCTGACCCCTTTGGGCGGATGGCAAACGATACAGCTCGTTGTGCAATGCGAAACTGCAGGCGTTCCTAAAGAAATCCGTGACCTTGCGAGGGGAAGGATTGTAACCTTCGTTGCCGAGGCAGGTACCTAAGGAGAGAGGTCCCCGAATGGACGCAGGCAAGTGTGAAAAAGTATTTAATGCCCTCGAGACTTTCCGGATCGAACTCCCGTCCTGGGGCTTCGCCAACACTGGTACTCGTTTCGGAAAATTTATCCAGCCGGCGGCCGCGACGACTACTGAGGAAAAGTTCAGTGATGCCGGGCAGGTCCATCAGCTCACGGGCGTGTGCCCGACTATAGCGCTGCACGTCCTGTGGGACTGTCCCGACGGTATTCGGAACGCGGATGAGATCAAGAAGTTTGCGGATCGCTATCGAGTTCTGCCCGGTTCTATTAACCCCAACCTTTTTCAAGACCAGGAATACAAGTACGGATCATTCGGGAACCCTGACAAAGCAGTTCGCCAGCGCGCCTTGCAACATACAAAGGACAGCATTGAAATCGCCCAGCGATTGCACAGTAGGGATCTCTCTCTCTGGTTTGCCGATGGCTCCAACTATCCCGGCACCGCAAACATCCGGCAGCGCAAGCAGTGGTTCAAAGAATGTCTCAAAGAGGCACACGATGAGATGTCGCCTGAGCTGCGGATGCTGGTTGAGTACAAGCCGTTTGAGCCTGCGTTCTATCACACCGACATAGCGGACTGGGGCATGGCCTTACTGCTTGCGCAGGCCGCAGGCCCGCAGGCGAAGGTACTGGTGGACACGGGCCATCACTATGCCGCGCAGAATATCGAGCAGATTGTCGCCTGGCTTTTGTCGGAGGATATGCTAGGCGGCTTCCACTTCAACGACCGCCGCTACGCCGATGACGACTTAACCATGGGGTCGATTGATCCCTATCAGGTGTTCCGGATTTTTCACGAGATTCACTTCTTCGAGTGGGAAACGGGAAAGCGTGCCGACATCGCGTACATGGTCGACCAAAGCCACAACCTCAAAGGCAAAATTGAAGCGATGATTCAAACCGTGACCATGGCGCAACAACTGTTTACGAAGGCAGCCCTGGTGGATGACCGAGAGCTTGCGACGGCGCAAAAGAACTGCGATCTCGTCCGTGCGGAGTCCTTGTTGCAAGACGCCTTCGCGACTGATGTCCGGCCCGCCATCCAGGCATGGCGAGAATCCAAGGGCCTACCCCAGGACCCGATGGAGGCCTTCCGTCAAAGCGGTTATCTCGAGCGCATCACCAAAGAACGTGCGGCTCGGAATTCACGAAACGTTTCTTCCTATGCCTAAGACTGCCCAGGCGAAGCCTTATCTGGCTTTCGATTTCGGCGCGGAGAGTGGACGCGCGGTGCTGGCGCATCTGCAGTCAGGAATCCTCACGACCGAGGAAGTACATCGGTTCCCGAATGAACCGGTCGAGTATGGCGGGTCGTTGCACTGGGACGTGCCGAGACTTTGGCTGGAAGTTCGCAAGGCTCTCGCCGGTCTGGAAGAAGTCGAATTGGCAGGCATCGGCGTCGACGCCTGGGGTGTGGACTATGCCCTGTTGGGCGAACGGGGCGAGTTGCTCCAGAATCCGTACCACTACCGTGATCGACGGACCGAAGGCGTCATGGACGAAGTTTTCAGGAGAGTTCCCAAGGAGGAAATCTACCGGGCAACTGGCATTCAATTTATGCCGATCAACACGCTCTATCAGTTGTTCGCCGAGCAGCGTGACACGCCCAAAGTTGTTGCGGCCGCAAAACACCTGGTCACGGTCCCAGATCTGTTTAATTTCTGGCTGACCGGCAACGCGGTCTGCGAATTCACCAATGCCACAACGAGCCAGATGGTTGATCCCCTCAAGCGCACCTGGGCGAGCGGATTGATGCAGCGCCTGGGACTTCCGGTCGACCTGCCGGCTCCGATCGTAGAGCCGGGCTCGATCGTGGGCACACTCTTGCCCGGCATTGCGGGCGGTTCCCTGCTGGCTGGCACAACAGTCATTGCTCCGGCGTGCCATGATACGGGCTCGGCCGTGGCGGCTATCTCGGCTCGCGAGGGTACGGCGTTCCTCAGCTCCGGAACCTGGTCGCTGCTGGGCACCGAACTCGATTCCCCCGTCATCACCTCTGATGCATTACGGCTGAACTTCACCAACGAAGGCGGCGTTAACGGGACGACGCGTCTGCTGAAGAACGTGATGGGACTCTGGATGCTGCAATGCTGCCGGCAATCGTGGACCGCGCATGGAAGTTCTTACGACTACCGGGAATTGATGGAACTGGCGGCGCGGGAGGTGCCGTTCCGCCACCTCGTCGACCCCGATGATGAATCTTTTTTGCGTGCGCCAGACATGCCCTCGGCGATCGACCAGTTTTGCAGTCGAACTCACCAACCAGTCCCGAAGCAGGTGGGGGCATACGTGCGGACGATCCTTGAAAGTCTTGCATTCAAGTATCGGCTGGTCTTGCGGAATCTGGAGCAGGTGAGCGGAAAACATATCGAACAGATCCGGATTATCGGTGGAGGGTCGAAAAACCGTCTGCTGAACCAACTGACGGCCGACGCCACCGGGCGGAGAGTTCTCGCCGGACCGGCTGAGGCCACGGCGCTGGGGAATGTGGCGATACAAATTCTGGCCACGGGAGAGGCGACTTCTCTTCAAGAAGTGCGCGCAATGGTCGAGCGCTCATTCCCCACTGAAATCTTCGAACCGCTCGAAACCGATCAATGGGACCGGCACGCCGAACGATTCGAACACTATTGCGAGAGCATCTATGCCTGAAATCAAACAAACCGTTCATCTGAAGGATTTGTGGGACGACGCGAAAGCTCATACGCTGGCTGGTGATCAGTTGGCTCTTTTGCGGTATCGCTCAAACCTGCTGGGCGCGGATTTGCGCATCACTAACTTCGGCGGCGGAAATACAAGCTCTAAACTGGAACTTCCCGACCCCTTCACAGGCCGACTGGCGAAAGTGCTCGCCGTCAAAGGCAGCGGCGGAGATCTTGGCTCCATCACCGAATCGGGGTTCGCGTTGCTCTACCTGGATCGCCTTGAGCAATTGAAAGAGTTATATCGTGGCGAGCAGTACGAAGACGAGATGGTCCACTATTATCCCCTTTCGGATTTTGGCGAGAATCGCGTGGCCGCATCGATTGACACCCCGCTGCACGCATTCCTGCCGTTCGATCACGTGGACCATCTGCATCCCGATTGGGCCATCGCGCTCGCTGCCAGCGCAAACGGGAAACGGAAGTTGGAGGAGTTCAACAAGGAGTTCGATCGCAAGATCGTGTGGGTGCCGTGGCAGCGTCCCGGATTCGAATTGGCGCTGCTGATTGAGCGGGCGGTCAAAGATAACACCGGAGCGGAGGGCCTGATTCTCGGAGGCCATGGCCTGTTCACCTGGGGAAAAACGCAGCGCGAGTGCTACTTGAACAGCATTCACACCATCGATCAGATGGGCGAATTCATTCTGCAGCATCAAGCCAAGAAAGGCGCCATTTTCGGCGGAGTTGTGCATCCGTCGATTGCAGGATCGCAAGAACGTTGCCACCCAAATTCTGCCTGCGCTCCGCGGAGCGCTGTCTTCAAATCGGCGAGTGGTGGCTCACTACGCCGATGACGAAGATGCTCTGACCTTCGCCGGGTCGAAGTGGGTGCAGGAGCTCAGTGCTCTCGGCACGAGTTGTCCCGACCATTTCTTAAGAACCCGAGTCTGTCCTATGTTCCTTTCCTGGGACCCGACGAAGGATGGCGTCAATGTTCTGAAAGCTCGCATCCAGAGTGAGGTGGTGGAGTATCGGGCCGCCTATAAGAAGTACTACGAGGAATGGGCTACCAGTGACTCGCCGAAACTCCGGGACTCGAATCCATCGGTCGTCGTGGTACCAGGCTTAGGCCTGTTCGGTTTCGGTAAGAACAAAAAGGAAGCACGGATCACAACGGAATTTTTCATAAACGCGATCCACGTCATGGCGGGGGCGAACGCCCTGGAAGATGGAGAGGTATCCCATCCGCTGCCGCAGGCGCGACGCCCTCCGCAGTCGCAGCAGTTCACTCACTTCCACAATTATGTTGCGCTACCGAGGTCGGAGGCGTTCCGCATTGAGTACTGGGCCCTGGAAGAGGCCAAACTTCAGCGCATGCCAGCTGAAGCAGAGTTCAGCCGCAAGATCGCGCTGATCATCGGCGGGGCTAGCGGAATCGGCCGTGAAGTTGCTTTGCTGCTGGGTAGAAAAGGAGCTCACGTTGTCATCGCCGACTTTGATCAGCAGGGATCTGCCAAGGTCGCGGATGAAGTTGGCGCAGTAGCCTCTCGTGAATTCGTGGCGCATACCCCGGTCGACCTCAGCTCATCCACATCTCTGGGAGATGCTGTGAAGTCCACCGTTTCGCAGTTCGGGGGCATCGATGTCGTGGTCAACACAGCGGCGATCTATCCCGTGCCGGGCCCAGATGGAGAACTCGCGGATGCGCAATGGGCCAAAACCTTTCTGGTGAATGTAACCGGCAATTATCTTCTTGCCCGGCAAACCGAGTGGGTGTTCAAAGATCAGGGCCTGTACGCTGCCATGGTTTTGACGAGCTCCGCGAACGCCGTGGTTCCCAAAAAAGGGAGTGAGGCGTATGACACGAGTAAAACGGCGCTCAACCACCTGATCCGCGAGCTCGCAATCAAGATCGGCCCCTTGGTGCGGGTCAATGGAATCGCGCCGGCAACGGTGGTTGCCGGCTCCACAATGTTCCCGCGCGATCGCGTCATGCAATCGCTGCAAAAGTACAAGATCGACTTCTCCGAGTCGGAGACGACTGAGGAACTGCGCGGCAAGTTGGCCGATTTTTATGCGCAGCGAACGCTGACGAAGCGTCCCATCCTGCCGCAGGATTGCGCCGCGGCAATCGTGTGGCTGGCCAGCGATCAGAGCGCGAAGACCACCGGTCACGTCATTCCAGTCGACGGCGGCCTATCCGAAGCCTTTCTGCGTTAAGGAGCGAATATGCAGCGCGTCTGCTTTGTGTTGCAGGTCAAGCCGGAACGGCTCGAGGAATACAAAGAACGGCATCGCACCGTCTGGCCCGAGATGCAGGCAGCTCTGCGTGAAACTGGATGGGGTAACTATTCGTTGTTTCTGCGAGACGATGGCCTTCTGGTCGGCTATCTCGAGACCGACGACTTCGAACGCGCGCGCGCCGGCATGGCCCAGCGGGAAGTAAACGAACGCTGGCAGCGGGAAATGGGTAGCTTTTTCGTTCAGCCCGACGGAGCGCTGCCAGATCGCGCCATGCAGCCTCTGGAAGAAGTCTTCCACTTGTAATTCAGATTCGAGGAGCTAATGATTCCAAACCCGGCGCTCGGGGTTTTCTTTCACTGGTTGGGCGGTCTCGCTTCCGGCAGCTTCTATGTTCCCTATCGAGGCGTGAAGTACTGGTCCTGGGAGATTTACTGGCTGGCTGGAGGATTCTTTAGTTGGATTATCGCCCCCTGGATTCTCGCTGCATTTCTCACCAAGGATCTGTTCGCGGTATTAGGCCAAGCCCCCGCCTCTGCGCTCTTCTGGGCCTTCTTCTTCGGACTCTTGTGGGGAGTCGGGGGGCTTACATTCGGTCTAACCATGCGATACCTTGGCCTGTCGCTTGGAATGGCGGTCGTGCTTGGACTTTGTGCTGCATTCGGCACGCTGATGCCGCCGATCTTCCGCGGGCAATTTGTGAACCAGGTCCTGGGAACTTCCTCGGGGCGCGTCATTCTGTTCGGAATTTTCGTTTGCCTCGCCGGCATCGCGTCGGCAGGGCTGGCAGGAATTTCAAAAGAGCGGGTCATGTCCCCGGAGCAGAAGAAAGCTGCGATTCAGGAATTTGACCTGAGAAAAGGCATCAGTGTTGCTCTGCTTTCCGGCGTCATGAGCGCATGTTTCGCGTATGGGCTGGCGGCAGGCGATCCCATCAAGACCCTGACCGTACAACATGGCACCGCCAAACTATGGCAGGGATTGCCCGTATTGATCGTAGTCCTGGTCGGCGGATTTCTAACCAACTTCATCTGGTGCATGATCCTGCTCACGCGCAACAAGACGGGATATCAATTCTTCAACTCACGCATTCGACCGGATGGCCCGAAAGACGAACCCATCATCGAGACCGCCGTGGACGCTCCCAGCCGTGAAGTGGTTGAACACATCGGCTCCTTGCAAGGCGGAAAAGCTGAGGTGGCAGTGATGGCGCCGGACGCTCCGGCGCCAGCACCTCTGCACGCACCCATGCTGCGCAACTACCTGCTCTGCGCCCTGGCGGGGACCACGTGGTATTTCCAATTCTTCTTCTACACCATGGGTGAGAGTCAGATGGGACGCTATGGCTTCTCGAGTTGGACACTCCACATGGCCAGCATCATCATCTTCAGCACCTTGTGGGGGATCGGGTTCAAGGAGTGGAAGGGTGCGGGGGCTCGTGCCGGGTATCTACTCACTCTGGCGTTGTTTCTGCTCGTTGCGTCCACGGTGATCGTCGGTTACGGAAACTACCTGGGACTGGCAAATACCGGACAATAGTCTGCCGCCTGGAATCGAGATTTATAACCGCAGGCGACAGCTTTCCTCAGGCAAGCGGCCACGCAGAGTTGAGATGGGCAGTGCGGCGTCTTAGACCAGCAGCTCGTTTTCAGAAATGCCTCTAGAGACGCATACGACCCTGCGGTTGGAGAGATCCGCGGCCAGCCTGAGGGTCGGGTCAACCGATCTGCCACGGGCCTGCACGAGGAGGTTAAATCGGTTTAACTTGTGTTCGTATATCATTGATTATTAAGTGTTTATGCGATATGTTTTGCACAGCCGCAAAGGCTCTTAAGCCTCGCATAACCAGCAATGTTGGAGGTGCTGCACCAGAAATGGTGCAGCCATGCGGGCAACCGCCTCTTGACTTTTTGTGCCTCAAACACCCCACCCGTTTTTGCGTCGAGAAAAGCTAGGCTGGTCCCTCAACTGCAATCGTTCTGCTCGGCAACATTCAATGACGCTGGATCACTCTCAGCCGCAACCGACCGACAAGCCCAGACTCCAGAGGCTGCAAGTTGTCCATCCCCTGCGGGATGAACCGTTCCCCATAGCGATCGTTCAGCAGTCGATAGTCGGGAAGAGCGCGCCCCGCCATCGAGTTGATTGCCGTGTTGCCAACGACGATGCGCAGATCATTCTTTCCCGGCTTCAGGAATGCGCTCACGTCCAGGGTGTAGGGCGGATGCCAGACCACTCCTGCCCGCTGGCCGTTGACGAAAACTTCCGCCGCTTCGCGCACCGGCCCTTCCAAATAGGCTCGGAGATTGAACGTCGCCAAACGCTCAGGCATCGCCACTGGTGTACCGTCTCCGAAATCCAGAACCATAGAACTTCCGGAGGCTAGATCAGCTGGCAGGTCGATTGTTTTTTCGTAACTGACTTGCCCCGAATAATATTTGAAAGGCTCCTCTTCGCTCCACGAGTGCAGGGCCGCCATGTGAATGGTCTGATTCGAACCGCTAAATGTAAGACTCCAATCGTTAGAGAGATCAATGTCTTTCGAAGTGGCTTTCGGATTCCCTACTGGCTCCGGCTTGATGACTGAATCAGTAAAAAAGATCAGCCGCGATTCATACGGCTGGAACGAAATCTCGACTTTAGCTGCATTTTTCACCGGCGAGGCCTGGCCGGAGAAAGGATCCCACCACTCCGCATATTTTGCGGCGTGACGGAAACTCGCCAGCACACTCAGCGGTCGATTGCTGGTGTTCGCCAGGAAGTACAGATCTTCGCCACTCACTTGGCGATGAATGAACCCGATCTCCGGAGCCTTTGGAGAAAAAACAACATCCGGTTTGTAATAGCTTGCGGCAGCACTTCCGAGCTGGTTTTCATCTTCCACAAAGTGCCCCGCCGCGCCCTTGTCACGGAATAGGCGTTGTGAAATTTCCTTAATCCGCCGGCTCTCGCTCTCAGCGTTCATCAACCCTGGAGCGGTCGAAGGCAAGCTGCGTGTGGCAATGACAATCCCTCCGTGCAGAGCGTATTGCTCGATCTTCTGATAAGTAGCAAGCGCCATGCGCTCGACGCCGGGCAGAACCAGCACGGGATAATGAATGCCGAGAGTATCGATGGCATCCCCATCTATAAAGTCCAGGTTGAAACCGGCGTCGAGAATCTGCGGGATGACTCGGTCGCCCAGCAACTTAGGCATGGACTCGTCAATGCTCACATCCTCCCCGCGGGTATTGAACCCACCTTTTGTGGTTACCGACGCGGACGACAGGTTCGCGAGGGTGAAGCCTGCCCATGCGTCATCATTCGGCAATAACAGGGCCACATCGTTGGCTGGCTTGCCCTGACGCAGCGCAAAGCTGACGCGCTGCAAATACGCGGCCAGGTCTGGCATGGCGAACCACCAGGGATTATGGGCGTTAAACGCGCCGGCAGCGTACATGCGCCATCCCGGCTCACCGGCAATCTCCGGCGAGTAGGGCCAGCCGTGTCCAACCAACTGGTTGATCCCCTGCAGAAAATGCAAATCGGCCTCCGCTTTCATATCGAGGGGCGTCGCGCGAAAGGCGGGAGAATGCAGCCAGGTCCACGTCTCCGAAGAAATGATGGGCCTGCCGAAGAGATGACCCGCGGACGCCGCCCAGCGCGTATCGGAGAACTGCCGCCACATCAGCAGAGTTGCCTTGCCCTCACCTTCGGGAAGATCTTCGTACTGGTTGCTGGAAAGTGTTACAGGAGGAAATCCATAGCTCTGTGAGCGGAACAAGGTGTGGTGTCGCTGTGCCCAAGCGTGCAGCGGCACGAGAAAGCGCTCGTTCGCGAGTTCGGTCAGCGTCTTCCCCCAATCGTGTCGAACTGCGGACGTCTCCGGACCAACATCGGCCATCAGCGTGGGCAAGTGGGGAACCAGATCGTAGCCTCGCCTTTGCCGGAATTGCTCGAGTAGGTCGGACGTCCAATCCGATCCATAATCTTCCAGGCTGTCGCTGAATACCGCGTAGGGCGGATGATCCTGGAACGCCTCCATCATCCGGTCTCCAACCGCGTGCAGATGAGTCTCGATCGCATGCTGATCGTAGTGGTCGAGAACAAAGCCCTCCGCCCCAACGGCCGGGCGTTTTACGGTCATTCCAGTTCGGCTTGCAATAAAGAAGAATGCAGTATGCTGGCGGTTCTGGTCCGGAGGAACCTGCAGGCGGCCATCTTCAATAGAAGACATCGGCGCTTCTTTCCCTTCTTTGAAAACCAGCGCATCCCCAGAACGTGGAGCCAGGAACGCTGCGACCAATTGTTCGCCAGTCGTGATGCTTGGGATCGCAATCGACAGTGCCCCGGATGGAATCGTGACTGCCTGCACTCTCATTTCGCCGGCCGCCTGATTTATGGGGATGTGCGGTCCACCGAACGGCCAGCCGCTTCCCAAGGTGATGTCGATACGTAGCCCAAGGTTTCTGGCCTCGGCCGCCGCGAAGCGAAGGGCATCGATGTGTTCGTCGGAAAGGTAGGGCAGATTGCGGAAACCGGTTGCAGGGTCATCCAAAGCGAGCGGATATAAGGTAGCGATCTCCACTCCACCAATTCCCGCTGCCTTCATCTGCTCGAGTTCGTGCTGGATCTCTGGTTTTGTAACCGCCGGGCCGAACCACCACCACCGCATCATGATGCGGCAATCGTCTGGCGGATTTGCGAAGGAAGCCCTCAACTGCGGCAGATCAGCATCCGTTTGTGCAAGAGTCGCTGGAACCTGCAATAAGGAAAGCACAAGCAGAACGCCGCACAACGTTTTGCCTACGAGCCGATTCCAAATCCATCCCGCTTGATCGTGATCTTTCATTG
This sequence comes from uncultured Acidobacteriaceae bacterium, assembly GCA_963819035.1. GTDB lineage: Bacteria > Acidobacteriota > Terriglobia > Terriglobales > Acidobacteriaceae > Sulfotelmatobacter. Next base: position 56,324 of record CAWFUU010000015.1, read on the forward strand.
GGAGGCTCCTGTTACACCCAACCGCCATCAATGATGAAACTCTGGTTTGTAATCGCAAGGCTCTCGTCCGATCCGAGAAACAGAATCAACTTCGCGACCTCCTCGGGCAGAATCATTCTCTTGATCGCCTGCCGGCTCAGAATTTGCTGCTTGTAGTCCTCGGTGAACCACAGTTCGCGTTGGCGATCGGTGAGAATGGCTCCCGGCAGGATCGCGTTCACTCGAATGCCATCGACTCCCACCTCGTGCGCCAGCGTTCGCGTCATGCCAACAACAGCAGCCTTCGCGGTTACGTAGATCGGCATTCCTGTGGAGGGGATAATCCAGCCGATCGAACTCATGTTGATGATTGCGCCACGCTGCGCTTGCCGCATTCCGGGAAGCACCGCTTGCGCCATGAAGAACTGATGCTTCAGGTTGACCTGCATGCACCGGTCCCAGTACTCCGAGGTGACCTCGTCGATCGCGTGACGAGTATCGTTTCCGGCGTTGTTCACCAGGATGTCGACGGGGGGAAACGATTGCAGAACCTCGCCCATGATTTTTTGCAGTGCGCCGATGTCGGTCAGATCGCAGTGGAAGTACTTCACCAGCGCACAACCGGCTTTCTCCAGTCGCTGGATGAGGGTTTCGGCTGCCTTGTCCTGAATATCGAGAAAGATGACTCGCGCCTGCTGCCTCGCGAAAGCTTCAACGATGGCTTCGCCGATGCCGCTGGCTCCGCCCGTGACGATTACTACTTTGTCCTTGAGGCTGGGATAGATCGCTGTAGGTAAGGTCTGATCCATGCCGGTTCATCCGCCCTTTGAAAGCTGCCGCCTGTCCGATTTTCTTGTGACAGTGACGCTACCTGAACCCTGCCAAAAATCCAAGTGAGTTCCCGCGAGGACAGGCCCAAATGAAAAAACTGCCCGCGAATTTCTCGCGGGCAGCCTTCGTTATCGCAATCAGTTATTGAAGATCAGCCTGGCGCCTACTGAGCAGTGCCCCTGACGTACACGAACTGGTTGCCATTGGTGGCGTTGCTCCTGATGGTCACGGTTGCGTTCTTCGTGTTCCGAGCGGTACCCGCCGTGGGCGCGAAGACCACAGTGAACGTGCAGCTTCCGAGTGCCGGCAGGGTTCCGCCGTTCACGCAGGAGCCACCCGTCGTCAGCCGGAACTGAGCTGTATTGCCACCGAGGGTGAACCCATTGCCAGCATTGAACGTCATGGGGGTTGTTCCGTTGTTGGTGACGGTTACGGTGAGCGGCGCCGAAACCTGGCCGCGGGTTACGCTGCCGAAGTTGTACGGCGCTACAGTCGTTGTCGCTGGCGACACCGCGGCTACAGCTCCGTTGCCAGTCCCGGTGAGGGCAACCACGCCCGATCCCGCGAGCGCCGAGGTAACGGTCAGAGTGCCGGTAAGGACACCTGTCGTCGTCGGCCGGAAGCGGACGTTGATGGTGCAGGTAGCAGCCGCGGCGAGAGTCGTACCGCAAGTACCGCCGCCACCACGGATGAAGTTAAGCGTGATGGCGGCGCTGAACGTCATCGTCGAGCCACCGATGTTCCTCAGGGTAGCAGTCTGTGCCGGACTGGTCGTGCCGACATTCTGGGCCGCGAAGGTAAGCGAGGTAGGTGTCAGTTGAACAGCCGTAGTTACAGTGAGCGTGCCCGGAACGTAGCTGGTAGTGTAGTTGACGGAGGTCACACCCGAACAAGTGATCGGGTAGCTCCCGATGGCACTGGTTGCGGTTGCAGCCGAGGTGCAAGTCACGCCGAGCGACGCGAGGGTATCAGGAGGCGTCACCAGGCCGGTGGCTGTAGGAGTGAACACCGGATTGGCAAAGCCCCAGATACGGGTTGCGTTGGGGGCGGTGATCGTTAATGACGCCGGAGTCACAGTGAGCGTGCCCGGAGTGTAGATGATCGTGTAGTTCGGGGAAGTCAGACCCGAGCAGGTGATCACGTACGATCCCACCGGACTCGTCGCGGTTGCGGTTGTGGTACAGGACAGCGTTCCAACCAGTGACGCCAGGGAGTCACCGGTCGCGAATCCCGTGCCCGTGACACCGAACGCCGGAAGCGGAGCGCCGTATACCTTGGTTGCGTTGTTAGCCGTGAGCGTCAGTGCCCTCGGAGTGATGGTGAACGTCGCCGTGTTGTAGGTGATGGTGTAGTTGCTCAACACCGCCGCCGGACTCAGCGTGGCGCTGATCGTGTAGGGACTGCCCGCCACCGTGTCACCCGCTGTGCGAGTGTAGATCGCGGTTACACCGTCAGCCGGCAGGAAGCCGGTCAGCGTGCCCGTGGTGAGAGGAACCGGGTCCGGTGTTCCGTACACTTTGGTAGCTGCATTCGGCGTTACCGAAGCAGCTTTTGCGGTGATCGTGAACGTCGCCGTGTTGTAGGTAATGGTGTAGTTGCTCAACACCGCCGCCGGACTCAGCGTGGCGCTGATCGTGTAGGGACTGCCCGCCACCGTCTCCCCTGCCGTGCGGGTGTAGGTCGCGGTTACGTTGTCGGCCGGCAGGAAGCCGGTCAGCGTGCCCGTGGTGAGAGGAACCGGGTCCGGTGTTCCGTACACTTTGGTAGCTGCATTCGGCGTTACCGACGCGGCTATTGGGGTGATGGTGAACAATGCCGTGTTGTAGGTAATGGTGTAGTTGCTCAACACCGCCGCCGGACTCAGCGTGGCGCTGATCGTGTAGGGACTGCCCGCCACAGTCTCCCCTGCCGTGCGGGTGTAGGTCGCGGTTACATTGTCAGACGGCAGGAAGCCGATCAGCGTGCCCGTGGTAAGAGGATCCGGATCCGCCGTGCCGTACACCTTCGAGGCCGCGTTGGGCGTCACCGAGGCCAGTGCCGGAGTCACGGTTAGCGTGCCTGCTAAGTACGTAATAGTGTACGTAGCAGTGGACGCTGGTCCCGTGCAAGTGATCGGGTAACCGCCAACCGGGCTGGTGGTGGTCGCCGTCGTTGTACAAGTGACGACAATGCCCGCTGAGGCAAGCGTGTCCCCGTTCACCAAACCAATTGGGGTAGGCGGTATTGGCGACGGATTGGGCGTGCCATAAACCCGCGTAACGGTAGAGGTGATGGTTAGTGCCGCCTTTGCGACGGTGACCTTTCCGGGTGCATAGCTAATGGTGTAGTTGGGGTCGACGGCTCCGGAGCAGGAACTTGGGTAAGTCCCTATCGGAGTGCTGCTGGTCAACACCGGCGTGGTGATGCAGGCCGGCGCCACAATGGGCGGCGTCGTCGGAGGGCCGAAGATGGCTGGCGTGTCGCCGGCCACAAGGCCCACGTAGCTGGCTGTGATGAGCGGAGGTGTTCCGCCGTAGACCATCGAGCCGTTGCTGGCCCAAATGGTCAAAGGTGCCGGCGTAACCGACATCGTGCCCGCGACATAGGTGAATGTGTAATTGCCTGTTGCTCCCGTGCAGGTGATTGGATACGTTCCCACCGGGGTGGCGTTGGTGCTGGTCGCCGTCGTCGAGCAAATCGGCGCCGTCACACCAACTGGGTTAACAGGACTGTACGTGAACGTCAGTGCGGGGACCGCGCTGCCGTATCGCATCGTGGCGTTGTTGGCCGTAATCGTCAACAACGGCAATGCCCCACCGCCCGTGCCGGTCAGCAAGACCGTCAGGGCTGGGGACGCGGGTGTAGTGGCAATGCTCATGCTTGCCGACTCGAGCCCGGTGACGCTTGGCGTAAAAGCCAGGCTGATCGGGCAGCTAGAATTTGCTGCCACGGTCCCGGCGCACGGGTCACCCGTCACGACGAAGTCACCCGAGTTCGGGCCCGAGATCGCCGCTACGTACGTAAACGACGCGGTGCCAGTGTTGGAGAGTGTGGCTGTCAGGGGTGTGCTAGCAGTAGGGACCGGCGTGGTGACCGGCCAGGTTCCGAAGTTCAGCGATGCCGGTGATACCGAGGCAGCTGCTCCTCCGAAGGACACAGTGTTGGACCAGGCCGAGGTGACGACTCCGCTCGTCCAATAGCTGGCTTGCGGTTTGAACGCCTGCACCCTGTAAAAGCCGGTAACGGCGTTCTGGTCGTTATATGTTTGAGTTCCACCCCAGGTGATCCCCTGCCCGTTACTGTCTGTCGACCCAGTAATCGGGGGGACAACTTTGTCGACTACGTTCGTCGTGAAGGCGGCATCGTCTGCTCTCTCGAGAGTGAAGCCCTTCTCACTGGCGGAGTTGTCGGTCCAAGTCAGAGTCAGTCCTGTAGTTGGAGGAACAGCCGAGGCGACAGTCAGATTCGACGGCGCTTCTGGCGGCACGTTGAAGGTGATGGCCCTCATCATGTCGTTCTCTTCATGGCCCAGAATGTGACAGTGCCAAACGTACTCCCAGCCAAAGTTCTGAACTGCGTTCTGGGTGTTGAATGGATTGTTGGTGAGTGGGTCTCTGAGTGTGAAAATTGAGCACGGTGCCGGGGTTGGTGAATTGACGTTCAGATTCGCCGGGTCCGGACAGAATTGGCCCGCCGGCATCGTCACGTCCATGAGCCGGTAGCTGTCGCGAACCGGGAACGGAGGAAGCGGCTGGATGGGTTTCAGCGCCACCAGGATGTCTTCCAACGGATTCATCCGGACGGTATCCTTCCAACCCAATTCGTTTTGGTCGGGCGGCCTCTTGGTCCCGTCCCAGGCCGACCGGTTGATTACCTGCACGTTGAACAGGTGGAAGTGGATGAAGTGCGTGTCCACACCGTTGTGGGTGATATGCCAGAGTTGCGTGGCACCTTGGTCGATGACCTCGGTGGGAGGATCAATGTATCCCAGGGGGATCGTCGTCTGGGTCAGGAAGTTGGTGAGCGGCAGTTCCACGCCCAGAGTGGCGTTCATCCGTCCATAGTCGAGCGTAAAGAGCTCCTGGATGGTCTTCCGCTCATCGGTGTAGGTTACCGGAGTGGTGGAACCGACTGGGTAGAAGGTTAAGGAGTTGTCAGTGATTAGCGAATAAGTCGGTATGCCAGAGTAGCCACCCGAGGCCGGAGGATAAGTCGGTTCCGGAACGATGGGCACGGGCTGAGTCTGGGCAAAGAGGCTCGGCAAGGCCTTGGACAAAGTAGCCAGACTGAAGGGTTTGCCCGTGGTCGGCTGGTCCACAACAATTTGCATAATGGTGCGGGTGTTAGGACCGTAGCCTGGCAGGGTATTGGGTGCGCCACCGATCGGGGTCTGGTCTCCGTCGCCGGTGAAGTAATCGAGGCGCGAGTCAACCGCCGGGGCAGGCGTGGGCGCGTCGTTGTAAAGAATGAGCGTCTTACCCCCGAACTTGGAGAAGTCAACGATGGCGTCGGCGCGCTCCGCCGGCCCCAACCAGAGGCCGTGGACGCTGACGTTCGTGATGGTTACGCTCCGGGTATTGGCTTCGTAGCCGGTTGGCATCGAAGGGATGACCACCGGCGCGGGCAGCAATCCGCCCTCGGTACCGATCTGAATAAAGGGTGGACCCGCGGTCGTCGGATCAGGTGCACCTCCGAGCCTGCCGTCGGCCGCCCACATGGTTTGCTGGATCGGGATGCCGGCGGTCTGGCTACCGGCACCGAAGTTAGGCCAACATCCTGCCGGAAGGCCGGTTCCATTGATCGGGTTCCCACTTGCATCCAGGAGAGCCGTGGCCAGGCCCATGAACAAGGTTGTGTTGGTGATCGGTGTGAGCTGCGAGCAGAGCGGAGTAAGCGATCCCGTCGCCGGCTGCACAGCAGGAACCATCTTAACTTCGGTGTTCGTGCGACCGTCCGGTGTCGTAACCGTAGGATCGGCCAGGTAGAACTGAAGGTTCCAAGACCGATCATTGCCGGCGCTCAGGATTTGGAACCGATAAGCCTCAGGTGCCACATGGAGAACGGGGTAAGCCTTGCCGTTAACCAAGGGCGTGTCCATAAAGCTCTCCGGCGTCCCCGACGGATTCGGAGTGATGGGGCAATTCACTGCCAGATTGGGAAATGCCGAGGATGTGCAAGGAATCGTGACGTCCCCAACTGTGGGAGTAGCCGCTAGCAGAACGGTTTGGTTTCCTGGCAAAGTCCACGGACCGTAGTCCCACCGGCCAAACGCGTTGGCCCCGCCTACATCCGCCGGGTTCTGATTGGGCGTGTAAACGTGCGGGAACCAGAGGTCGCCGGGGTTTGCAGTTCCGGGAATTGTTCCAAATCCTCCGGGAACCCACGTCGGATCTTCAACAGCGAGTTGGGCAGCGCTGGGCACGAAGGTCTTGTCCTGGATGACCAAGGGAATAAGGTGCGCGAGATCGGGTGCGGTAGCGCCCCCAACGGCCGCTCCCAAAGTGCCGGGAACGGTTGCGGCTTGCAAGGCATCTTCTTCCGCTCCGGTCACCTAACAGGTAACCGGCGGCCTCGCCAGCGTACACATTCAGTCGAGTGAGGCCATAGGCATGGTCGTGGTAGAACATCAGGCGACCGCCCTGCTGGTTGGTCCAGAAGAACGTCATAGCTCCGGGACCGGGATCGTTCGTGGCGGTTGGCGCCGCGCAGGTTGGTTGCGCCGCGCAACTGGGAATCAGAGCACCAAGCGAATCAAACCACATGTCAGGAACGTTTTGCGTACTGTCGCCCTTGGCTGGGCCTGCTTCTCCCGCGGGGGCAGTCCACTGATGCGGCGTTCCATCGCTGATCCAAGGAGTGGCGCCGCCGTGGAGGTGGAGGGTGCCGCGGTTTTGTGCATAAGGAGAACCTGCTCCCATGTACGTGGTGTCCACAGGAATAAACAGATTTCCGCCGACGCCAGTGGGAAGCATGTTCTTGAATAGGACACGCACCGGCCGGTTCTTCGCAGCAAGGATCACTGGTCCCAGATACGAAGGAGTGCATGCCCCGGGCGTAGCTGGGTTATTGAGCTGGCAGTAGCCACGCAATGTAGTAGCGGGCAGGTCCGCATGCATTTTCGTGGTGTACTGCGTCAGCCCGATTACGTAATAATCAGCTCCCGGAAAAGTCGTAGTGTCGGCCGTAGCGATGGCACCCTTCAAGTCCGGCAGCGGGTCGACAAACTTGCGGACACCGGTGCCAGCTACGAGCGGCGTACCTATCGTCGCGGTAACGATCGCGCCCGAACCACAGGCGGTTTGACCGATGGCACCGCAGGTCGGCCCCGCAAGGCTGCCGTTGAGGCCCACATCAACGATTGTGATTTGAGGAGCGATATACCCAGTGCCTAAGCCACCTCCAGTGACTGTAGCGATGCCACCAGATGCATCCAATGTCAGCGTGGGAATACCAGCGCCCGTTCCGGTCGTGTCCGTAATTGTGACGACGGGAGTGGCGTATCCGCTTCCTGCGGACACAACCGTGAAGCCGGTGATCGCGCCGGCCGGCAGCGGGCTATTGGCGAAGTTGGCTACGCCGAAGTAATCCGTACAGTTCGGCGGCGCATTGTTGGGATCGCATGGGGGAAGGTTAGTCTGGCCGAACGCCAGCGCGCCAAGCATCAACAACAGGAAGACTAAGAGTAGTTTTTTCATGTTACTTCACCTGCCCGTGATGTTTTCTGATGTGGGCCGCGCGACGGTCCGCATGGTGAGCGGCCGCTGCCCAACGCTGCGCGTTGGTCGTGCGCTTCATGGTTTGCGGTACGCCCGGAGGCATAGGGCTCGGTTTCTTAGTCTTCTGTTTGCTCTGCGCGCCAACCTCGCACACACCCAGAAACAGCAGTAGGAAAATTGTCATTACACGCAGAAATATCGCGACGAAACTCCTGCTTTTCATAGTCGTCGTCTCCTTGAACTTGACGGTCGGTAGGTCCATCTCGAAGATTGGAAAATCGAATTAAGTACCGGGGGCCTGAGAAATCGTGGTTCGAACCATTCGGGGGGGAGGGAAAAATGGTCTCGAACTGCACGAGACTAGCGAAACCCGAGAGGCCGCGTCCTTGCTGGCGAGCAAGACGTGATGCTGGTCACATCAAACTGTGTGCGCTGTCACAGCCCAGATGGAGTGCTGCGCGATAATGATTACAATGTGCTCGGGCTGTGTAGCGAGATTAGAACGTTGTAATGTTTGTAAACGGTCGGACAACCTCTGCTAGACTTCAATAAGCCAGAGGTAGTGAAATTTCGGTATCTCGAGTGTTTTCCCTTGGGTTGAGTCTTTTGTCCCCCCTGCTCGACCCAAATCAGCCTTGGTACACACGTTTCGAGCCAGAGAAAATCCGGTGGTCGCGCCTGCTAAGGCAAGGGAGGGCATGAGTGGTGATATCTGCGCCTGATTTCCCGACAGGTCAGTTCCCCCCAACTGAACAACCAAACGCTCCAAGAACCTTCTCCCCCCATCAGAATGACGAATCGAAATCTCCTGTTCCTGAATGTGATAACAAGGGCATTCCGACCGCGGGACGAATCGCACGAGAACTGGAAGACCCGGTGGTCCGCGATCGCGTCGAGTGTCTGATAGCGGCGCCCCTGTTCAGCGGATTGTCGCAAGCGGAATGTCTCGAAGTGGCAGACAGCGCCAAAAGCGTGTGGTACTCACAAGGACAAAATATATTTCTGCAGGATGATCCCGTCCGCCACGTGTATGTGGTTGCGGCTGGGATGGTGAAGGTCACTCAAATCAGCAAAAGCGGCAAGGAGACTCTGCTCCGCGTGGAACGTAGGGGTAGTTTGGTTGACGACGTGACCGGAGCATCTCAACCGCACTCCCTCACCGCCAGCGCAATGGAGTCTTGCTGCGTGCTGGTGTGGGACGCGCCGCTCTTCGATTCCTTCGCGCAGCATACCGTAGCCATCCAGCGCAATGCGACCGAGATCATGCGCAGCCGTCTGCGTTCTCTTCAGGAACGTTTCTGTGATGTGACCACGCAGCGAGTGCCGCAGCGGTTGGCACGACTCGTGATCCAGTTGGCTGCTGATGAGACACCAGGGGCGTTCCGCCCGATCGTACTCTCGCGCGAGGAACTGGCTCAGATGGTTGGAACGTCTCAGTTCACAGTGAGCCGCTTGTTGTCGTCATGGGCGGACTCGGACATTCTTACGCTCGACCGTAAAGAGGTCGTGATCGAGGATCTGCCGCGTCTTCTGGAACTCGGCGAAGCGGCCTGATCAGCGACAAGTTGCGCCAACACCTCCCACTAGCATTTCCCCTATAACTCCCCCGTGTTCTGCTTGCCGCCGTGATGCCTGCACAAGCGTGACCTCTCGTTGATCGGCTGTGGCTGCAAGCAGAGCCAGGACTGTAAAGCCAAGGCGGCAGCGCAGGAAAGTGGCCCCGCCGGCCTTACACGTTTTTCCGATGGATTTGCGATGACTGTGCGCGTGCGCCTGATCCATGCGCAGGTGAGACGATTGCTCCTTGAGTCGGGCCAATGGCATGCGGAAGCCTGGGGCTCCCCCATCAACCAATGCCACATGGCCGGAACCAATCTCATGTTTTCCGTCGGAGTACTCGATGGGTTAACGCGCCTTGGCTATCGATTCAAACGCGTGGAGCGCGAAGCACTCATTCACTTGTGGCGGTACGCGGGTTACCTGCTGGGCGTCGAGCACGAATTGCTGGTTGCGGATGATTTCGAGGGCCATCGCCTGCTGGACGTGATGTTCGCGTTCGAGCCGCATCCCGACGACGATTCCCGCGCGCTGGTGAATGCCCTTATGCAGACCTCGTTCGACTACATTCGCAACTTCAGGCCGGGGCGCTGGTGCAACGCAAATCTATGTTACGGGATCTCTCGCGCGCTCATCGGAGACGCGCAAGCCAGCGCTCTCGCGTATCCCAAGACTCGCTGGAACTTCCTGGTGCCGGCAGTTCGTCCCCTGACCGGCTGGTGGAAACCGCCCGGATTTTCAGTACTCGGGTACAAGCTCTGGCGAAAGTCGCAGGACCAAAAGCATTTCGGCATCTGTTGAGTGAGCGCGGGCTAAAGGGGCGCACCGGGGAATTCGTGATTCCTCGTCGGATAGCGGTTCGCCCGGGCGAGACCGATGCGAAGACAAGTCCTGGCGACCGTGAGACCACGCAGGAGAGCGCGACCAACGGAGGAGCGCGATGAAGGAACCGACGCGGGTGGTGTGTCTAGGCGGTGGCTGGGTGGCCATCTACCTCGCTCGTGCTTTGCGCGCGGCGGTCCGAAAGGGCGAGGTCAAGCTGACCGTGGTCAGCCGAGACAACTATTCCACGGTGCATGGGCTGATCGCGGAAATGCTGACGTGCAAAATCCAGCAACTCTTCAGTGCGCGAAATGATCGCGCCCGCTCTTCTTCACAATGCTGAAATTGAGTCGGTCGACGTCAGCAACCGGCGTGTGCTGACGCGGCGCTCGCTCGACGGTAGAGTCTACACGCTGCCCTATGATCATCTCGTAGTAGGGGTCGGTTCGGTCGAGGATTTCTCTCGCTACGCGGGAATCGCCGACCACGCTTTTCCTCTGAAGACGTTCGGTGATTGCTACCGCCTTCGGAATCATCTCTCAAGCGTCGTGGAGATGGCGTCCATCGAAACCAATGCGGAAGAGCGGCGGCGATTACTTACTTTTGTGGTTGCGGGGGGGAACTACGCCGGAATTGAAGTCGCATGCGACCTGGTGGACTATTTTCGCTTCCTCTCGCAAACAAGATATCCGGAGTTGAAGTTCGAGGAGTTTCGAGTCGTGCTTGTGGAAGCGGGCCCCCGTATTCTTCCGGAGCTAGGGACGCGTCATCCATCCCTGGTACGCTACGCTGAAAGGCGCGTGTTGCGCCTCGGCATTGAGGTGCACCTGAACACTGGTCTGCACGCAGCAACCGCGGAGGGCGCGGTGCTCAACTCGGGCGAGCACATGCCGACCCGAACCCTCATCACGTGTACCGGCATGAAGTGCTCTCCCCTGCTGGACCAACTTCCGTACGAACGCGATGCGCGGGGACGACTGGTCACGGATCTGTTCTGCCGTATCCCCGAAGCCAGTAACATCTGGGCCGGGGGGCGACTGCGCCGCCGTCCCCCATCCCGATGGCGGCACCTGCTCTCCCCTGGCACACTACGCACAAGAAGCCGGTCTCAACATTGGGACTAATATCTTGCTCACGGCCGCCGGCAAGCCGCTCAAACCCTATTCCTTCAATGGGCTCGGGGAAGCTTGCACGCTCGGGCACCGCTGCGCAATTGCGCACATGAAGGGATTTCCGGCTTACGGTTTCCTGGCGTGGATCGGCTGGCGTTTCATTGTGCTGACCATGTTTGTGCCCAGCTGGACTCGGCGGGTGCGGCTGATGTTCGATCGGTGGGCTGGTGCCCCGGGTTTTCTCTCTATGCTGGCGCGATGGTTTGGCAAAGATCCCGAACTCGTCTATCCGGTCGGACTGGAAAAGGACGACAGAGTACTGCTGAAATCCTACTGCCCTCCTTATTACAGATCCATGGAGGATGCTGTCCTGGCCTTCTTGCAAACGAAGTTCGGGCCGGATGGTGCCTACCGCGATGGAGCGCATGAGAGTGCGTGGCGCGATGCGGATTCTGCCGCCAAAATACCGGCGCCGAGCGCGGCGGCGGTGCAGGCGACGATTGCATATTGTGACTACATTTTTCGCCGTTACGGACGGTTTCCCGCCTACACCGCGCCGTTCCGGACAGTCATCGGGTTCCAGGCCGGTCACGTGGACGTCGACTTCTATGACCGCTTTTACCGTCCAAATGTGCTTCCGGACGCTGTGCGGGCGTTTACGGAACGAGCTATCCGCAACTCACAAGTGGCGCCAAGCCCGAAATCACCGCGCTGACCCCTCGGGAATGACGCCGGTCGACGCGGTTTTGCTATCCCCAGAGAATCGAGACAGTCGGGGACGGTACCCGTTGCGGGTACGTACTTTATATTTCTTCAGGCGATCGCCTACGAGCTTTACCGTGATGGCACGCCAGCCGGAGTTGGCGTTGGCCTTGGGGTAGTAACTGAGCGAGTAAAGGTGCGCCAGATCGTCGCGAATGGAAGCAAACGCTTTATTTTCGTCTCTCCAGTTCTTGGCGAAGTAAGCTTTGCCACCCGTAGCCGCAGTCATGCGGTCAAAGACAGCACTGGACACAGGTTCCAGCTTAGCCTCGCGAGTGCTGATCATGTAAATCGAGACTCCGGCAGATTGGGCGAATTCTGCAACGTCCTCGGGCGGCACCACGCTGGCATTGTCCGGGCCGTTGGAGAACACGACGACTACTTTCCGGCCCGTGTTTTGAGCCGCGTCCTTCAATGTCAGCAAGAGAGCGTTGTAGAGTGCGGCCTGGTCCCCAGCGACGGTCGAGCGCACGGCCCGCAAGACTTGCGGCCGGTCGGAAGTAAGAGGTGCGGCGCGAGAGAGATCTCGGCTGTACGAGTAGAACGCGATCTTGTCGGCGTTTCCCAGGGAACGAATAAATTCAGTGATCGCATCTTGCGCGTAGACAAAGCCCCGGTACATGTAGTCGCTCGTATCAAACAGGACAAACACATTGGCACCGTTTACCAACGATTCGAATGTGGGAGGCGATGTGGGGTCGGCAGACGGTTCGGTCGAATCGCCAGCCTGAGCCGAGCGTGATTCTTCGCCGAGATCGATCAGACTACGGGCTGGTTCATTCCCTTCTGCAAAGGTAGCGGTCTTCTCCAAAATCCCGTCCTCAGCGATGGCGAAGTCTTTCGGACGTAGTCCGGTAATATATTTTCCGTTCTTGTCCGTCACCGCAACATTGAGCTGAACCAGGTTGACGACCACGTGAAGGTTAGGGCTATCCTGCGCGCCGATGGCTGTTTCATTTCCCAGGAATAGCGCCAGAATCAGAATCAATAGAAAGAATTTCCTCACCATAGCTCCCAAGCTTCCTACTCTGCGATCTCGCCTGCGGAGACCGCTAAGTCGGCGTGCAATTTCGATCCATCGACCACATCCATATCTACATCTATTTCAATGTGCAGCGCTGGCATCCTTCGACGGCGAATCCAACTTACCTGTGCGAAAATCTTCCCCGGCCTCGTGCATCGCGCGCAGAAGCGCCGGCCAATCCTCGAAATCGGTGGCGAAAATCTTCTCGACCATCAACCGGGTAAGCTCCGGTACGAGATGGTTAAGCATTACCGGCGAATACCCACTCTCATCAGCCAAGCGGGCCCAATACAGATTTGGGGAATCCCAAGATTCCGCGAGGAACCGGCTGGAGTATCCGGAGAACGGCGGCATGGGCGCCATATTCAGCAGTTCAAGACCGTAGTTTTGAGCAAGGCTGGGATGCGGCGTGCCAAAATCGTGCGACAGCCGCTTCCAGTTGACCTGGTCTGGATGCTGATCAAGCAACTCGTGCAGTTCTTGGGTCGCGGTTCCCCAGGCACCTGATTGTCCCGGATACTTGATTGGGAACTCAGCCGCCAGATAAAACGTGTCTGCCGGCATCATCTGCGGAAGCAGTTCAGTGACTCGTCCGGAGCGCAGGGCTTGCTCGACTTGCAGCGATCGCTGCGGGAGCAACCGGCCCGACAGAATGTTCATCACCTTACTTCGCAGCGCTTCATCCGTTGCGGAAGCGGTGAGGAGTTCCTCTCCAGTTCTCTGATAGAGCGCGATGGCGTGAAGTTCGATCGGGCTGACGTCCCACCAGCGCGGTAGAATCGCGCTGGTCAAGAGTTCCGGCGTCAATTCTCTCCAGATGAGAGCTTGAACACTGTCCGGCGAAATGAAATCCTGCTCGATCTCCGCCAGCGCGTAAGGGAGATCTGCCAGCGACCCAACAAAATGGGCCCCTCCACCCGCCGGAGAACCCTGCCCGAGGAGCTCCGGAGCCTGCCAGAGCGTCTTCATGCCACCGATGGTTTCGCCAGCAAAGTCGTGAGAGCGGACGAAGAGCGGATTATTGTGTAGAGCTTGTGCGCCCGGCGGCTCGTAGTACGCGTAGTTCAGGCCAACAAGAGTGTCCCGCAGAAACGAAGCAAGTTGTCCGCGAGCCTCGTCAATTTGTGCGTGCGAAGCCGTCGGAGACTTGAGCACCTTCGCCACATCCGTTCGCATCTGTAAGTCGGTGTGATGGTTGTTATAGACTCCTGCAGCCCATTCCGTTCTCTCGCCATTTGTAAAAATGGGCCGCGGCATCTGAAATTCCCGAGTCTGACCAGCTAGTCGGACCACAAACTCTTCCGGTTGATTCCCTTGTTCCTTCTGGCGCAACGCGTCCCCTAACGTAAGAAGCGTGTCCAACGAGACCAATCTTTGGTCGTCCAATACCGAACGGATCCTGCCAGCAAGTTCCCGGTGAATCCTCATTCCTTCTGGTGTGGTCTGGGCGGGTCCTGCCAGCAACTCAATGATTTCATCTTGCGAAGGCCGGGGCTTGCCAGTCGCAGACCGGAATAGTTCGCCAAAGGAGACTCGCCCTGCGTCAAACAACTGGGCTGCTGATCGAATTGAGCCGAAGGGCTTGACCACTTGCTGCCACGAGTCGTTCAACCGCAACCTCGGAATCTCTCCCTGACGCGCCAGAATCTGCCAGATTCCGACCATTGCCTGAAAGCTACCGAATGCGTTCCCGCGCATTGAACCGGGCACCGTGTTCAGCCCTTGAGCTACGTTCAGAAACAGCGTGATCGATTCGTCGCTCAACTCTGGAAACTCGGAGAAAATCCGATACTGATCACTGAATTCCTCGAACTTGCGCGCCAACAAGCGGACTGTCTCCGGCGCCAGGCGATGTTCAGGAATTCGTCTGCTGTCAAGTTCGCTGATCGCCATGTAGATCTGCAGCGGCCCGCTATCGGTGGGCGCTCGGGACAGCGCGAAGAGCACTTTCACAAGCTCATCGGGACCAGACAGGGTGCGAGTCCCTCTTCCCGACTTATGGACAAAATTAGAGTTGTGCCCCTCGGACACGATATCGCTCCACGCTTCGAGATTGCCGGGCACGCGCGGCTGCCCGCCATTTTCAAACTGGAGTCGGGTGGCAAGGAGTAGCAGCCCAGGTGCTGGTCTAAAAGCTCCCCTTGTGGCCAAAGTATGAGAATCTGGGGCGCGTAGTCCCTCGTAAAAAAGTCCCAGGCGGTGAGGGTCGGTAAAATACACCTGCTGGGTTTCACTCACGCGCGAGAGCGCGTCAAAATAGGCAGCTAGCCAGCCCTTGTCCTTAGCCAGCAACTTCTGGACGAAAGCGGCAGGATTAGCGGGACTTGCGCCAACCAGGTCTTGCCAAGCCGACTCGGCGCTCGCCCCGCCCGGTACAATGACTCGCCCTCCGCTGATACAGAGCCTCCGCCCGTAAAAATCGAGAACGGCCGCATAGGGAAGCAACTTCCCGATCCCAATCGTTCGCTGCAACGATTTGCTGGTTTCCGAATCAAGCTTGGAAAAAGCCCAGTAGAGGCGCGCGACCTTGGGATCGATGAGGATCGTGTCCAGCAAATCCTTGCTGCTTTCGACGTAGTTTTTCTTGCTTGCTTTCGTCCAGTCGCTTTCGGCGAACAAAACCGGCACGGGAACAGACGTGTATGCGTACTCGAACGGTTTGCCTCCTTGCAGTGTTTGCTCGAGTTCGGGCAGTGGGAACCCTGAATCGATGGCAAGGAAAGCCCTCTCGGGATCCTCCGTGAGCAAGGAAGTACCCGGTTCTCCGCAATTTCCCCGCATTCGGTAACCCAGAATTCGCAGAAGCGGCCTGGCTTCGTCACAATTCGAAACTCGAATGCTCATGTCATGGGCCGCCGCCAAATCAGCCAGTTCCCTGGCCTGCGAGACGTATCTCCTCAACAGAATGAGGAATTCAGTCGGCCGAGTGGAGCCCTCATAGCCTTGGATGTACACGTTCCGGCTCAGTAAGGGCAGGACCTCTTCGGAGTTAATCTTTTGGCTGATTCCCGCCATACGCAGGAAGGATCGCAAAGGGCCTGGAATAGTGAACTGCGACGACGGCGAAACCGTGCCGTCATCCGCGACAGCGGTCATGCCCGCCTCGGAGGTTGAGTTGCTGACAGGGGGCAGTTCTCCGGTGCGCGCAAACAATTCGCAGCTAACCAGAGAAAACGTGACTAGGAAGCACAGGCAAAGAGAAGACTTCACGGCTGGACCCCTCACGGGAGCCGGCGAGACCATCACATAGCCTGGAATCTCTCATGGAAGGCAGGGGGTTGTCTTCCTTTGCAAAATCGAAAATGTTCCCAGATCCAGGCTTTGTGAAGAGCGGGCCTTGCTCCAGAATTCAATGTCGGCCAAAATACCCCATCTTGAGCGACTATCCAAGCTGTTTTTTCTGAATTCTCCTCCTGAGAGGAGCCACTGCTCCTAGAAATCGTTCCGCTGCTCCTCGCAGTCGAGCCGATGTGGCGCCGTAAAACTAGCATTCTGAATGGATTGTCGGCCATCCGGCAATTTACCTAAGGGACTTGTGGGAGAGACCGGATCGGGCTTCCCGGTCCTTTCTGCGGACATTTTTGAGGGCGGTGAGATATGGATACGCGGCTTGACGGGCGTAAGGCCGGTCGCTCTGAGGCATTGGGACGGCCCTCTCCAATCGCTTGCACGAGCCTGAGTTCAAAGCCATCGAGGTTGCACGGACCGCATTTCGATAGAGCGGCGCCAGAAGATCGTCGATATGATCGCGACTCTAACTGGCGAGCCAATCGTACCGTGCGCTCCGAACAATGCACATTCCGATCCGTGGGACCACTGCTAATCGTGAGGGATCATCGCATCTACGTGCGCAGGTCTGCCGACAATTTCTAAGTCAGAGATGAAGAGAAATTAATGTGCGTTGACTCCTCTCTATTGAGATAAGCTCTGTCGCGCACAGAAGGGAGCCCCCGTGATTTGCAACTTGAATCTCAGAGCACTGTGTGTACTTGCAGTAGTTGTCGCGGCTATCCACGCTCCTGCGCGTGTCTACGCTCAAGTAACAGGCGGAACAATTTCTGGGACTGTCACCGACAGCACGGGCAAGGTCCTGCCGAACGTCCATATTTCCATCACCAATCTCGCAACGGAGGTAAGTCGCGAAGTTACTACTAACGAAGAAGGGTTTTACTCCGCGCCAAATCTGTTGCCCGGAACGTACGAGATGAAATTTTCCGCTTCGGGATTCAAGACCGAGGCCCAGAGAGGAATCACGCTGACGGTTGCGGCATCCGTATCACTCGACCAGACGCTGCGTGTCGGTTCGATTACGGAAACGGTCCTGGTCCAGAGCGAAGTTCCCGCGGTGCAGACCTCTAGTTCCGACATCAGCACGGTGGTAAACGCTACCACGGTCCGCGAGTTACCCCTCAACGGCCGCAGTTGGACGGATCTGGCACAACTTCAGGCGGGCGTCAGTGCGATCCACACCCAGCCCGACTTTTCCGCGGGCACCGATCGCGGCAATCGCGGCTTCGGGCAGCAACTGACGATCTCTGGCGCGCGTCCGCAGCAAAACAACTATCGACTGGACGGGGTAAGTCTCAACGACTATGCCAACGGTGCGCCTGGCAGCGTCCTGGGCGGGAGCCTGGGCGTAGATGCGATTGAGGAGTTTTCGGTCATCACCAGCAACTACTCGGCGGAGTATGGCAAGACTTCGGGTGGAGTAGTCAACGCCATCACGCGATCGGGGACGAACAAGATTCACGGCAGCGCCTACGAGTTCCTCCGCAACAGCAAACTCGATGCCAAAAACTACTTCGATGATCCGACCAAACCCATCCCACCGTTTAAGCGGAACCAGTTTGGCGGGACAATCGGCGGACCGATCGTGAAGGACCATACATTCTTTTTTACGGATTTCGAAGCGATCCGGCAGTCGAAGGGGATACCCAACCTGGTGACAGTGTTGTCGGATGCGGCACGGACCGGCAAGCTGTTTTCGTACACAACGTGCGCAGGAACGATAGACCAAACCGATAAGTCATGCTTGGAACCGGTCGATTCCGCCGCTGCGAAATACCTCACATTTTGGCCTCACGCCCCGGCAGCGGCGCAAATTCCAGGAAGCGATACGGCCCTGTACACATTTTCCGGGCAGCAGATTGTGAACGAGAACTTCCTTACCGCCCGTGTCGACCACCACTTCTCTGACCGCGACAGCCTATTTGGCTCTTACATGTTCGATCGCACCCCGTACTCCTCTCCCGACGGAATGAACAACGTCGAGTTTCAGACCCTGACGGCGAGACAGTTCCTCTCCATCGAGGAGACGCACATCTTCTCGCCCAGTTTCGCGAATTCCGTCCGCATTGGCGGTAATCACGAATCGGTTAACAACAATCAAAGCATAAAGGCGCTCAACACCGACGCCGCCAGAGTCGATTTGGGCGTTGGAGGCGCCTCATTTGCTGGCCGGGACGCATCACAAGTTCTGATCAACAGCCTCGGCATTACCCCTTTCAGTGGCGGTGTCGGAGGCAGCCCCACATACTTCTATCATTGGAACTCGCTCCAGTTGTATGACGATGCATTCCTGACAAAGGGCAAGCATTCCGTGAAATTCGGGGGCGCCTTCGAACGCATTCTGCTCAATGTAATCGCGGATACCGATCCGAACGGAATTTGGATATTCAGTGACTTGCCGAGTTTTCTGACTAATATTCCAAAAAAGTTCCAAGGAGGAATTGCGAATACGCTGTCACCGCGGAACCTGCGTCAGAACATCTTCGGACTGTATTTGCAAGATGATTGGCGATGGAAACCCAATCTCACGCTGAATCTAGGACTGCGCTACGAGATGTCATCGGTCCCCAATGAGACCTCTGGCAAGACTGCAAATTTGCGGAATATTTCCGACGCTTCGCCAATTTGCGGCAAGCTTGTCACCGGATGCGCCAGTGCTGGCGCGTTCTTTTCCAACCCAACGCTGAAGAATTTTGAACCTCGATTCGGCTTTGCCTGGGATGTCTTCCGCAACGGAAAGACGGCCGTTCGGGGTGGCGTTGGGATGTTTGACGTGCTGCCACTGCCATACCAGTTCATCCTGATGACGACGCAGTCGGCTCCTTTCTTTTCCTACACGGCAATCGGCAACCCGGGGCAGGGTACGTTTTTCTCAGGTCCATTGGCAATTACTTCCAACTCATTGCGTTCGACCTACGTCGACTCGCACCAAAAACGCAACTACATCATCCAATGGAACCTCAATGTACAGCAGCAGTTGACTCCCTCCTTGGCTGCAATGGTCGCTTATGTTGGTTCGCGGGGCGTGCATCAGCCGTTCAAAGTGGACGAAGCGGATCTGGTGATTCCAACCAAGACCCCATACGGATATCTCTGGCCGCAAAGTGGATGTTTTCGGAAACACTTATTCATTCCCCCTGTGCGCTGGCACTGACGCAAATGGTCCAGCGGACGATCCCTCGTGCGCTCCTCCAAATACCGTTAATCCAGCCTTCGGATCGGTCCGCGGAATTTTTTACGAGGGACATTCTTACTACAACGCCCTGGAGGCGCAGTTGGCCAAGCGCATGAGCCATGGCTTTCAGGTACAAGGCACCTTCACCTGGGCCAAGAGTATGGACACCAGCTCGGCATCCGTGGCGGGCGACACTTTCGGCAACTCGATCTCCAGCCTGCACTAGTTCGACATGCGCCTGAGCCGCGGCCTGTCGGATTTTAACGTTGGACGCACGCTGGTCGTGAACGGAACCTGGGAGGCTCCAACTCCGAAGTCGCTCTCTGGGCCAGCTCAATGGGCTTTGGGAGGATGGGAACTGGGGCTGATCTTCACCGCCAGCGATGGAGTGCCCTTCACTCCTACCTGGGGCACGGGGGCCGATCCCCAGGGCACACTGAGCAGTGATGATTGGGCCTTCCCGGTACGCTTGGGCGGGTCTGGATGCAACACGCTTACCCAACCCGGTAATACCACAGCATACGTTAAAGGCAACTGTTTTCAGGTACCCACCGCGCCGAATTTAGCCTGGTGGAACGCCAACTGCGATCCTGCCCCGCCCAGCCTGGGATACGGATTTGATCCCTTGAATCCAGGCAATTCTGTCCCCGCGAACCATGGCAATACCCCTCCGCAATGGCTGCCGCCGCTGGCCTGTTTCAATGTGCGCGGTAACGCGGGTCGCAATATCCTGATCAGCCCAGGGGTTGCTTCTTTCGACTTTTCGCTATTCAAGAACAATTACATCAAGCGTATCTCCGAAACCTTCAACCTCCAGTTCCGAGCGGAGTTCTTTAACATCATCAATCACCCCAACTTCGCTCCTCCCCCAAGTGCGACTAACACCGACGTTTTTGATGGGACGGGCAGCCCAAACCCAGCCTTGGGGTTGTTGACCAGAACAACCACGACCGCTCGAGAGATCCAGTTCGCGATTAAGGCGATTTTTTAATCTTAGGAGAGGGTACAGACTCCATTTTTTTTGGGCCAACATCGTTGCTCCGGGCGGTTGTCGAGTTCTAGCATCCACTGGCCGTTTCGGTCGCCCAATTTTTTGATTTGTCTCGTCGGCTTATGAACACTCTCGCCGCCACCACGATCGCTTCGGCTTCACCGGCGGACGGGGTTGCTCAGCGTGCCCGGCATCGCATCGCGCGCAGGCTCCTGCCGTTTCTATTTCTTCTCTACGTGATTGCGTTCCTGGATCGCATGAACATTGGTGCCGCGGCGCTGCAGATGCCCCGCGACCTGGGGTTCAGCGAAGGCGTGGTTGGGATGGGAGCCGGTATTTTCTTCCTGGGTTACTTCCTGCTGGAGATTCCCGGTGCGTTGATCGTAGAACGATGGAGTGCTCGCCGGTGGATTGCGCGCATCATGATTTCTTGGGGAGTCGTAACCGTCCTGATGGCGTTTATCCACACCGCCCGGCAATTCTATATGGTGCGCTTTCTGGTCGGAGCGGCCGAGGCCGGGTTCCTGCCGGGAGTGATTGTCTATCTGACACACTGGTTCCGCTACGAAGATCGAGCCAAGGCCGTCGCGTTCTTTTACGCCGCGAATCCGCTCTCGTATGTGATCGGTTCGCCGCTGGCAGGACTGCTGCTCGGGCTTTCCTGGCTCGGCATGCGAGGCTGGCGATGGCTCTTCATTATTGAAGGGATTCCCGCTGTCCTTCTTGGATTTGTCACAATCTGGTATTTGACGGACTGGCCGCAACAGGCCAAATGGCTTCCGGAAGAGGAGAGATCCTGGATTGCGAACGAACTGAAGCATGAAAAGGAAGCCAAGAAGCGGTCGTACGGAATCTGGGAGGCTCTACGTCAGCGAGACGTGATTTTGCTGACCCTGTGCTACTTCTGCGCTATGACTGGGAGTTATGGTATTGCCTTCTGGCTGCCTACGATTCTGAAGCGCCTTTCGGGACAGAGCGATCTCCGGGTAACGCTGCTGGCTGCCTTGCCCTATGTGGCGGCGTTCATCACACAGCAGGTCAACGGCTGGCATTCGGACCGCACGCGCGAGCGCAGGTGGCATGCGGCCATACCTGTGTTTGTGTGTGGTTTGGCTCTCGCGTTGGCGGTTCTCTACCGCACCAGTCTTGGCGTGTCGATCGGAATGTTTATTGCGGCGGGCGGAGCCTTCTATGGCTTTCAACCAGTATTTTGGGCAGTGCCCACGCGGTTTTTAAGTGAGTCGGCCGCGGCGGCATCCATCGGGCTCATCAACTCTGTGGGGAACCTGGGTGGCTTTGCTGGTCCAATGGTGATGGGCTATCTGGCTAACCGGACTCGTTCCTTTTCGGCGGGGTTGCTCTATCTGGTCGCGAGTTTGTTCGCTTCTGGCATCTTAATGCTTGCTGTTGGAAGGCAACCGGGCGTGGCCGCGGCCGGCACATAAATCTGATAAGGGGAACGGAATGGTGCGACGCAACATTTACTTAGAGATATTGCTCACTTGCATCCTGCTGTGGTGCGCGGAAACGGCCGGCGCCCAAGATTTGCGCCTTTATGTTGGCAACAGCCGAGGCGATGACATCAGTGTGGTGGACTTAGCATCCCTGAAGGTCGTGGGAGACATCAAGCTTGGAGACCGCATCCACGGGGTTGCGGTCCAGCGAGACGGCAAGCGGCTGTTCGTAACCGTGGAGTCTGACCGCACGCTCAGGATTGTTGACACTGCGACCCAGCAAGAAGTGGGAAGCGTGAAAGTCAGCGGCCGTCCAAACCAAGTCGCCGTCACCCCGGATGGGAAATACGCAGTGGTCCCAATCCGCGACGGTGACAAGGTCAACATTGTGGATGTGGCCAAACAGGAGGTCGTCAAGAGCCTTCCGATCAAAGAGCCGCACAATGCTCTCAATACCGGGAGCAATCGCTACATCTTTGTTAGTTCGATGGGGTCACACGAGATCAATGTCATCGATCTGGAGAAGATGGAATACTCCGCCGTCATCCCGGCTGGCGGCAGGCCACGGCCTTACGCGGTCAGCCCGGACGGGAGGACGATGTATGCCGCCGTGGCAGATCTCCACGGCTTTGTCATCGTCGATATTCCCAGTAAAACGGTGATCGACAGAGTGGAGATGCCCGCCGAGCATCCCACTCCTCATCCGTTGCTCTATGAAACTCCCGATACGCGCACGCACGGGCTCGCCGTTACGCCCGACGGCACAGAACTCTGGGTAACGAGCCTCCTGGATGACTGCGTCTACATCTATGACGTCAGGGCCAAGAAAATTGTAGGCAAAGTGGCGACTGGCCCCAGTCCGAACTGGCTGGCCTTCACGCCCGACGGCAAGTATCTATGCGTGAGCAACGCTGATTCTGACGATGTTTCCGTCATCGACGTCAGGAACCGCCGCGAAGTTACTCGGGTCAAGGTCGGCAAGGTGCCGAAGCGATTGGCCGTCGCCATCGGTCCGCCAGCCCATCTGAAACGGTGAACTGTTTTTAATGTTTCCTTAATGCCGGCTTCAGATTGATCTGGGTTTAATAGTCGTGGACTTGCTGCACTTGGTTTTGAATGTCTTTATAAAACTGGAGGTATTAGTGAATAAATCGCGTGCCGTCTTCGTGCCTGCCGTCGCCTTGGCGTTCGTACTCGGAGTTTCCGCGCAGCAGAAGGCTCCACTCAAGCTCTCGCATACAACACCGCTACCCGCACTCCATGACGGCGACTTCGATCACCTACTGGCGGATGTCGAAGGGAACCGGTTGTTTGCCACGGCCGAAGAGAACTCCAAGGTTTTGGTCTTTGATCTAAAGACGGACAAACTGATCCACACGATCGCAGATCTCAAGGCGCCGCACTCGTTGCTTTACCGCGCCGACCTGAAGAAGCTTTTCGTCGTTGACGGGGACCTCGGCGAGGTCAAGATCTACGAGACGGAGTCATACAAGCCGGTGGGAAGCATCAAGCTGCGGGAAGGTGCGGATGCGAGCGCTTATGACGCCTCCACTAAGTCTTTATATGTCGTGAACGGTGGTAAGGATGCCAAGCTCCCCAATGCGTACATCAGCGTTATCGATGTCGATGCCGGCAAGACGGTGGGTGAGATCAAGATGGACTCGGACGATGTGGAGGGGATGGTTTTCGAAAAGTCAGGCCCCCGCATGTTCGTCAATGTTCGTGGCAATGGAACGGTGGAGGTGTTCGACCGCACGAACCGGTCTTTGCTTGCGACTTGGCCGCTCTCACAAGTGGCAAAGAAACCAACCGCGATCGCCCTGGACGATGCCTCCCATCGGCTTGTTTATCGGCACCCGGGACCCTGCGAAGCTGATTGTGCTGGACACCAATTCAGGCAAGGATGTGAGCAGTTACCCAGCAGCCGCGATGGTCGATGACATGGCTTACGACGGTCAGCGGAAGCGGATTTACTTCGCGGGGACAGAATTCCTCGACGTCTTCCAACAGGCCGATGCGGACCACTATGACCGCGTTGGCCACGTCCCAACCTCATTTCGTGCGAAGACCGGCGTCTTAGTCCCTGAATTGAACAAGTTTTACCTGGCGGTTCCGCATCACGAAAAGCAGGTTGCGGAACTGCGGGTATACGATGTACTCCCCTAGTGCGTAAGCGCGAAAAGGTCCCACCGCGTCGTGCGGTGGGACCTTCCCCCAATT
This sequence comes from uncultured Acidobacteriaceae bacterium, assembly GCA_963819035.1. Taxonomy (GTDB): domain Bacteria; phylum Acidobacteriota; class Terriglobia; order Terriglobales; family Acidobacteriaceae; genus Sulfotelmatobacter. Next base: position 80,234 of record CAWFUU010000015.1, read on the forward strand.
CCTTGCAGTGAATTAACTGATGGGCTTTCGTGCTCCTGCCGAAACTTCTGCGGCAATCACCTCTCCCAAGTCCCTGGTGCTGGCGTTGCCGCCGATGTCGCGAGTCCGGACATTGGAATGAGCAAGAACTTTGAAGATCGCCTGTTCAACGGCGTACGCGGCCTCCTTCTCGCCGAGGTGCTCGAGCATCATCGCACCCGACCAGATTTGTGCGACAGGGTTTGCGATTCCCTTCCCCGCAATATCCGGAGCCGATCCATGGACGGGTTCGAACAGTGACGGATATTCGCGTTCCGGATTCAGGTTCGCCGAAGGTGCGAGACCCATCGAACCGACGACAGCAGCGCCCAAATCCGACAGAATGTCACCAAACAGATTCGAGCCGACTACGACATCGAACCAGTCCGGGTGCGCCACAAAATGTGCCGTCAGGATGTCGATGTGGAACTGGTCCACTTTCACATCCGGATATTGCTTTGAAATCGCAGCGAAGCGCTCATCCCAAAAAGGCATGACGTAGACGATGCCATTTGACTTGGTCGCCGACGTCACATGCTTCTTTCGGGTGCGAGCCAGTTCAAACGCGTAAGTAATGATGCGGTCGCAGGCACGCCGAGTGAAGATGACCTCCTGGATGGCCATGTCGGACTCGGTGTTGCGGTTCACTCGGCCACCCACTTCGGAATACTCCCCTTCGCTGTTCTCGCGGACGATGACGAAATCGATCTCTCCCGCCTTACGCCCGCTGAGCGGACTGGTAATTCCCTCAAGGAGTCGGGCTGGGCGCAGGTTGACGTATTCTTTAAACCCGCGGCGGATGGGAATCAGCAATCCCCATAGCGAAACGTGGTCGGGCACCCCGGGATAGCCGATAGCACCTAGGTAGATGGCATCATGAGGGCGCAGCTGTTCCAGCCCGTCTTCCGGCATCATGCGGCCAGTCTGCAGATAGGTCTGACAACTCCAATCAAAATGCTGCCAGGAAAACGACAGATCAAAACGACGCGCCGCAGCCTCCAGCACGCGGATGCCTTCGGGGACGACTTCGCGCCCAATCCCATCTCCCTCAATCACCGCTATCTTGTAGCTTTTCAATTTTCCTCTTTCCTTGCATTCCGCCAGTCAGATTTCTCCGAGATCATTTGCTGCACAGAGCCGTCAAATTTCTCACATCGGACACGTCTTCAAGCTTTCGTACAATCTCAATCACCTGGTGCGCCTTCGCCGTGGGCCACTCCGCGAACGCGGCACAACCCAGAAACTTTTCTGCAACCTCGTCATAGCTCATCGGATTCGTGGGACTGCCTTTGCCGAAATCCGCGCGCCCGGTGATGCTACGGCCATCCTTAAGAGTGATCTTCAGGATGGTCGTCATCTTGTCATAGCCGGCTTTCTCAGCCTCGGGGTCGGTGTAAAAGCGCACACGGCTGATCATTTCCTGCACATCGGGACGGTTGGCCACAGCGTCGGTAAATTTCGTCTGGTCGGCCTTGCCATCGAGGAGGAGGATGGCCATGCAAAACTCCATGCTGAATTTTGCCTGCAGCCCCGTTGTTGGCCGATGATGAATCAGGGTGTTCAGCATGTTGTGATTGGTGCCGACCTCGACCTGCGCAACGTCAGCAGCTCGAATTGAATTCGTGCGAATCAGGCGCAACAGCTCGGTCATTCCCGGATGCGTCAAAGATCCGGAGGGAAAGGGTTTGATCGAGACTCCAGGGTTCTGCAAGGTCCACGGCTTGCCAAGGCGGTCCGTAATCACGGATGGATCGTAGGTTCCACCATAAGCGTGGAAGAATCCGCGTTCTGCTTCCAGAATCTGTTCGGCACCAGTCCAGCCAAGAGCCGCTAAATCGGCGGCTACAACGCCGCTCTCGGTAGCGTGGCCGGCCTGAAACGGCTTCATCATCGTGCCGAAGTTTTCGCGCAATCCCGCGGCTTGACTCGCAGCGATCGCGAAGGCGCGAGCGATGTGAACCGCATCCAACCCTTTGAGCCTGGAGCACGCCGACGTGCCGCCAAAGACACCGCAGGTGCCGGTCGAGTGAAACCCGTCTTCATAGTGGCGGGGTGAGATCGCTTCGGCAATCTTGCATTCGACTTCCACGCCGACCTGGTAGGCCACCAGCAACTCTTTCCCACTCTTACCGGAAGCTTCCGCCGTAGCCAGCGCGGCCGGCAAAACGCAAACCGTGGGATGCACCAGCAGTCCATAGACGCGATCCTTGGCTGACGCCAGCTGCGTGTCATCGTAGTCATCCACATGAATCGCGATTCCGTTGGCTAACGCTGCGAAACGGGGAGGAAGCTTTGCAGCAGATCCCAGCATAGTAGCGCCGCCGGACCCGCAACCCAGAGACTGGACATACTTCTCGATCAACCCCGCGGTCTCGGCTTTGGAGCCGCTGAGGGCAAGTCCCAAGGCCGTCGAGGATCGACTTCTTGCCGAGTTCGATGGTCTCCTCGGGGATCTCGGACAGCTGAGTATTTACAACGAAATCCGCCACCCGTGCCGTGAGCTTCTCAACCTTGGGAAAGCTTGCTTCTTTACACGGCTGGTCGGAACTCGCACTGCCTGTCGCTGAAGAGCCTGAGACGCCAAGGGTAACCGCCATGCCGGCAGTGTTCTTCATAAAATCTCTTCGCTTCATGAGCCTCGCTTCTTCAACCAGTGGGTCTGCGACCGATTCTGCCTTCGAATACGGCTGGATTATTTCAGTTCATTCTTGAATACGTGGCCGCCCTTCATCACGAACTTCACCCGCTCTAATTCAGTGATGTCGGCGATTGGATCCCCGTCCACTGCCACCATGTCGGCAAACTTACCGGCCTCGATCGACCCGATGCGATCCTGCCATCCCATCAACTGCGCGGCCTCCAGCGTGGCCGCGCGAATCGTCTGCACCGGGGTCATGCCAAATTTCACCATATACTCGAATTCCTTGGCCTGCGAGCCGTGGGGGAAAGGCCCGACGCCGGAGCCGAACGCAACCTTCACGCCCTGCGCCACAGCTCTCGGAAAGCTCCGCTCGGAGACCTCTGCTACGCTGTGGCCTGCGTACTTCTTCATGTCGTGCTCTCGATCCAGTTGATAATGGTAGAGCGTCGGGACCAGATAGATCCCTTTCTTCACCATCAACTGGATGTCGGCGTCATCGAGGTCTACGCCGTGTTCAATCGAATCGACTCCGGCGTTCAAGCAGTTGCGCAGGCCTTCGCCGCCAAAAGCGTGGCAAGATACCTTGCGGTCCTTGCGGTGGGCTTCGTCCACGATCGCACTGACTTCTTCCGCTGTGAAAGTGGGTGGAATGACCATCTTGCCATCCGCCGTGAAGGTGAAATCGTAAGCCGCATAAACTTTGATCAGATCTGCACCGTGCGCAACCTGCTCCCGGACCGCCTGACGTGCAGCCCAGGGTGAGTCCACCACCTCGAGCGCCGAGGGAAGCGGAACGTCGGTGGAATAGCCGCGCATGATGAACCCGCCGGTCGCTTGAATTCCTCGCGTCGCCACCTGCATGCGAGGGCCCTGCACGATTCCACGGTCGATCGCGTTTCGCAGGTCCACGTCGCTGTACATGGCGCCCAGGGTCTTCAGATCGCGCAGGGTGGTAAAACCGATCATGAGGTCCTTCTGCGCGTTCGCAAGTGCCACGAGTGTGCGGTACTGGTAGGAATCGCGCAGAATCTGTGTCTCAAAATCAGGGCCGTTACCGAATACGTGCGTGTGAGCATCGATCATGCCAGGCAGCACGGTTGCATGAGTAAGATCAATGATTTCGCTTCCGTCGGGAATCTTGACCTGGCCTGCAGGACCCACCTCGGTGATCCGGTCGCCTTTGATCAATACGACCTGGTTCGTCGACAGCTTGTCGGTCCCGGTAAAGAGGCGGCCGGCGCGGACAGCGATCCAATGATCGGCCGAAGGAGTCGTCTGTGCGCTTGCGAGCGTACAGACCAGTAACAATAATGAAGTGAATAATCTTTCAATCATGGCGGGACACTGATGCTGGCTGGTCAACATTAACACCCCATGAAACTGAGATGAAATGTTATTCAGGATTGGGCACTGCCCAGAGGAGGATCTAGATTGGCAGTCGCTCGGGGCTTAAGCCGTTGCAATTCTGAACGATTTTTCATCTGCAGTTTCCTGACGTCGTCCAGCAGGAATCGCAATATACTTGTTCGGCGGAAAACCTATGCGGATCCTCCTTGTCGAGGACGAAAAGAAGGTCTCGAGCTTTGTCGCTCGCGGACTAGCGGAAGAGAGGTTCGCGGTCGACGTCGCATCGGACGGCCAGGCCGGATTGGACCTGGCGACGACCTACCACTACGACCTCGTGATCCTCGACCTGATGCTGCCAAAGCTTGATGGCAGCGAGGTGCTTCGGCGGATTCGAACCCAAAATGTCCATGTCCCTGTCCTGATCCTAACCGCGCGCGACACGGTTGCCGACAAAGTCGGCAATTTCGAAGCTGGGGCCGACGACTACCTGACCAAGCCGTTCGCATTTGCCGAGTTGCTGGTTCGCCTAAAAGCACTGCTCCGGCGTGGACCAGTAAGCCGCAGCAGCGTAGTTCGCGTTTGCGATTTGGAGTTGGATCGCCTCTCCCAGCAGGTGAGGCGTTCGGGCAAACGCATCGACCTGACCTCGAAGGAATATTCATTACTGGAATATCTCGTCTCCAACGCCGGGCGAGTTCTTTCACGGACCATGATCGTCGAACACGTTTGGGACCAGAGTTTTAACGGGGTCACCAACATCGTCGACGTCTACGTTCGCCACTTACGGGTCAAAATCGATGACCCCTTTGAGCAAAAACTGATCCGGACCGTACGCGGGGTCGGCTACACGATCACCCAGGGAGCCCACGCGTGAACCTCCGCTCGCTGCGCTTCCGCATGACCGCGTGGTATGCCGGGCTGCTGGTCGGCGCCTTGCTGGTATTTGGCGTGTCGGTTTATCTGGGCCTGGAACGGTATCTGGACTGGACTCTGCAAGGCATGCTCGCCTCCGAGTGTCGCACCATCGGAACCGAACTGCTCGCGCAGCTTCCCGGGAAGAAAGCGGACTGGCTCGAGACGGAGATTAACGAAGCCTATGCGCCCGAGGTGAACGCTCGCTTCATCCGCGTCAATCAGGAAGGGACTGGCGTGATCTACCTTTCTGGCGCGCCCAAGGACGGCACATTCGACCCCGCACGGATCCCTTTTCCACCCGGCGACAAGAAAGATGGCGTCCGCCGGACTCGCCTCGCGAACGGACAGCCTCTGCTCATCGTCACCATGAGCTTTACGACGCCCGACGGAAGCCGCTTCATGGTGGAGAGCGGGATGCCCGACCAGCAGATACAAGTCGTTCTTCACGGACTGCTGTTGACCCTCGCCATCTACACGCCCTTCATTGTTTTTCTGGCGATCGGTGGCGGCTACTGGTTGATGCGGCGATCGTTGCAGCCGGTGGACGAGATCACCGAAAGAGCGGAGGGAATTACCTCCACCAATCTCAGCGAACGCCTCCCTGTGATTCGCACTGGGGACGAACTGGAGCGCCTGTCAGATCGCGCTGAACCGTATGATTGCGCGCCTCGAGGATGCCTTCCAGCACATCAATCGATTTTCCGCCGATGCCTCCCACGAGTTGCGCACGCCGTTGACTATTCTTCAATTGGAACTGGAAGGCATTGTCCATAATCATCCTCTGAGCGAATCGCTCGAGGACCAGATTGGCAGCGCCCTGGAAGAAACGCATCGCATGTACCGGATCGTTGAGAGTCTGCTCACGATCTCGCGCCTGGATGCCGGAGATGCAAAGCTCGACCTGCTACACCTGGACCTGAGCGCTCTGGCGACCTCCACTGCCGCTGAAATGAGAGTGCTGGCTCAGGAGAAAGCCATCACGTTGCGTACTACCACCGAGGACAGGCGTCTACGTCGAGGGCGACCGCACTCGTCTACAGCAAGTCGTGGCCAATCTGATCGACAACGCGATCAAGTACACGCAGGATTGCGGCACGGTAGAGGTCAGCGTCCACAGAGAAAGCGGCAAAGCCGTTCTTCAGGTGTCCGACAACGGCGGTGGAATTCCCGCCGAGGCCGTTCCCCACGTATTTGAACGCTTCTATCGCGTCGACAAGGCGCGTTCGCGGGCCTCCGGCGGAGCTGGGCTGGGACTGTCCATTGCAAAGGCGATCTGCGCCGCTCACCGCGCGGAGATCAGCGTTTCCAGCCAGGAAGGGCGTGGCAGTTGTTTCCGCGTTGAGTTCCCCCTGGTTCCCGCAGTCGAGAACAGTGACACTACCGAGCTCCGAAAAGTATCTTTCTGAACCAAACCACACTCCCACGTGCGTTGAACCTTTCTACAAATGGGATATTGCTGCAACAATTGCGGAGATTTCGCAACTTCGGGATACCCACCCGCGTCGCGTTAGAGGCGCTCAGGAGCTTTGCTAGAAAGGCCGGAAGACGAGCAGGCCGACCAAGACAACGACGCACAGAATCAATATGAGCAGCGACAGTTTCTCGACTTTTAAGTTGTCCTTGCGCGCGCTTGATTCGACTGCCATGTGTTCCAGTTTCCAACAGGAGAGCCGCTTTGTTAATGGCCCCGTCGTGGTGGCACGGTGGTAATGTGTCTAAAGTTTTCTCTGGCACGGGCCACTGGCGAAGGTGTGTACCTGTGCCCGCGCGGGCAAGGCACGCCGCCGGATACAGGCTATCCCTCGTGCATCAATTTTCACTCGCCTGTTTTCGTGATTACGCTACCAGCCCAAAGTGCCACAACGATGATTGCGACAACAAAAAGTAAACTCATATCCCGAGTCTAGTGGGTCGCGCCGATAACTCGAATCACCAGAGGGACTAAAACCACTAGGCGGAGTACTGCCGTCGCATTAGCGCCTCAGCGGATTGAAGCGCGCCAACTCGTCCTGCAACTGCCGGTGATCCTGGCGCAGTTTTGTTTCCCGCAAGGCTCGCCGTACCGAGCCCGGGCAGGCGGGGCGGTGCCTAGACCGGAACCCGGACTATAAACGGATTCCTGATGCCCTATCTCCTAGAAACGACAGTGGAAAGATACGGGGCACCGATAACATTATGGAAGAAATAGTCTCGAATCCGAAGTTGGACGAATCACGATTTGCAATGCCTTGTTAAATTCGGCCGGCAGAGAAAGAAAATTGTCAAAGCTGCTCGACCACTTACTTCGCTGGCGCACTAGGCTTTTGATTTGATGGCGGCTGCTGCTTCGTCCGCGCCGCGCCGTCTGCGGCTCGACGAGCGCGGACCCTCTGATTGGTTTGTCTTTTTTGATCGGGCGAAAGCACCTCATAGATCCGACCATACTCGATACGCGTGTATCCCAGGAGCATGGCATCTTTTTGGTCTGCTGATAACTTTTCGTCCTTTGCTACTGCTTCCCTTCGTTTCCTTGTATCCAGACGGATCTTCTCAATTTCTGCTTTCTGTTCATCGGTGTAGTTCAAGCCGGCAAAATCGTCTAGTGGGTCAGAGTCTTTCTTCGCCTGAGCCGCAGGGGAGGCCACCTTCGGAGCCTGCGCCGGACTGGGCGAAGCCATTTGGGCGCGCGTCAGCCCTGGTCCCGCACAGAGCAGAAAGAACCCAGCTGCAACAGTGAATGGTTGCGGACATCGCTTCTTTTTCATGAGCAGCTCCTTGTTCAGGCTCAGAATGCTATTCGACCAGTAGTCCGCGCGCGTGGAAATCCCCAATCATGATGTCTGGGCGGTCCGCGCTTCAACAGCCGGCCGCGTTCGAGAACACCAGCCACTAGGACTTACCCACCTCAGGGGGCTGCTCTGGCGCAGACTTCCGATCCTTTCTATTTGCATTATCGGGCAAAGCCACCCGAGAAATGAAGTTCTCGAGTGGTCCTCGCGTGAAAATCTTTCCCCTTCTGATGTTGGGGGGCGACCGCAAGCCCCTCGAAGGCGTATCCTGCCAGAAATATCCGCTATAGCTGAAACTTAGTTGGTTGTCGGCGCAGCTGCGCGTTGATTCTGCTGGACCTGGATCTGGCGCCGCTGTTCGTACATGTTCACCATGTTTTGCACCTTCTGGGAAACCTCCGACTGCTCGCCAGAGATGTCGCCGGAAGAGGAAGCGGCTGCGGTGCTGGATGGCGGGATATCGCTGACGGCGATTGTGCTGCCGTCGGTGGATGAAGTGGCGGCGGGCACGGACTTGGGGTCAGCGTTAGCGGGTGAAGGGCCCGCCGCAGCCGATTCCGCATTGGAGGCGGCAGCGCCTTGCCCGCGAGTTGGCCCGTCAGTGTCGGTACCGGCTGCAGATTCGGCGGTAACAGCGGACTCGGCTTCGTCTTGCTTGGCGGCAAGAGCGGCCTCCGCTTCAGCTTGGAAAGAGGGCTTGCCGGGCGCAGCATACCCCCGCATCAACCGCATCCCTGGCTTTTTGGCAGCGTCAGCGGCAACCTGTTCGGCGTCGGCCCCGACCACCTCGTCACCCTTACCGCCGTGCAGGGTTACGACCACGCTCCGAAGTCCATCTTCATCGTCGTCGGTGGATTGGATCACATAGTCAAAATCAGTGCCGTACAGGAGCGAGGAAAGAACTTCGCGCACTGGCGCCGGACCGAGATGCACCGCCACGCGTTCTGAGGTAGCACCCCCGGGGAAGTCGACCGACGCCCCCGTCTTGGCACGGATGGCCAGGAGAATATCCGATAACATCGAGTTGTCGGCATCGATGGTCAGTTGTTTGCCGTCCCAAGTTATTTCAGGTGGTTGAGGAAGAGTCTGTTCCGGAGCAGCCGCCCCATAGACCGGCACCACCGGATGCGGCGGTTGCTGGGCGGGGGCGACCACCACGGGAGGCTTCTCTTTTCTTTCCTGGATGCGGGAGGGGCCTGGAGTTGCCTGAGCCGATGCCAAGGAAGCGAAAAACCAAATCGCCAGCCCCATCAGAATCTCAAGGGACCAGGCAAGACGCTGCTGGATTCGGCCGGACCTGCGAAATGGGTGCCTCGCGAACCCTGAAAGGATTTGCGTCACGCCCTTACCCCTTTCCCTCACTCATGTGCGGCGGGCAAGGTGCCCGCGTCAATGCAACCCAGATGAAACGTTGCCGTGCCACTCAGCGTGGGGAAGAATACCGCAGAAACCGATCGGGCACAAACGGAGAAATACGCAAATTCTTGCACTACTACGCCTCGGCTCTTACTCTTTATAGCACCAGCTTTGAGGGCGACTGTTTGCTCCAGATCAATGTCCGTAGAAACTCGGCTGAGTTAGATGCAAACCTCTCCCTATATACGAGAAGATCATGAGCAGGCCGATGACGACTGCACTCAAGATTTTCTTCATCGAATTGTGGCCTCCTGCCAAAGCGCTCCCCTCTCGGAGCCTTCTTTTTAGTTGGGCGAAGGAGAGTTATTTGCCGCTGGAGGAGGGGAAGGCTGTCCGGGCGCACTCTGTCCGGCAGGACTCTGTCCCGCGCCCTGCCCGGCCGGTGCTGGTGCACCGGCAGCAAATTTGGCCGCCTCGGCGGCCCGCGCCGCCTGAGCCTCGGCTTGCGTTTTCGCATCCGCCTGCTTGTAGAGCGCGGCACGACGGGCTTCCATGTCGTCGCGTGCTGCCATTGCGATCTTCAGTTCCCGGAGTTCCTTATCCAGATGGCTCACCATCAGTTCCCACATATCGAGGTTGGCCTTGGCGAGCGAATCCTGGGTTTTGCTCTTAGCTGCCTTGTCATGCATTTTCTTCAGCCCCAGACGCATCTGGGTGAGCGTGCTTTCCATATCCTGAACGCGTTCACGCAGCGAGGTTTGTACTGGGACGCGGGGCTGTTTGGCTGACGGCGCTCTCCGTCCAGCGTACCCTTGCCTCTGCATGACGTCGTTGCCTCCGGGCACGGCGGCTTGAGGGCTGCCTACAGTGGCGGGCGGGGTGCCTTGGGCCAAGACCGTTGTTACCGCCAGGGCCATAATTACTCTGGTCGCATTTTGAAACATCATCTCATTCTCCTTTCAAAGATAGATCCACTGCTGAATTCGTCTTCACGGCTCGAAGGGGCAGAAGAGCTCGGCCTTCACACTTACTAGAGCACACTCGCTATGCTGGATGGTTCAAGGGGGAGGGCTAGAGCTCAAAACGTGGCATCGAAGCGTCCATGTCGACGTTCTTAGGCTCCAGTCTTGCTTGTGATCAGCAAGTTCTCGCCCGGAATTCTTCGGCTGACGAAGCCACTGGACTGCAATCCACGCTTTATTGATAACGCAAGCGCACAACCTTGATCTGGCGCAACAAGAGGCGCCCTCTCGTATCCGTTGAAAATCTTCCACCCGGCCAGTCGTGAGCCTTAAAGCGGCCAACCCTCACGGACACAATACGATACTCACACACGACCAATGGCAATCCGTGTCACTTGCTTTTGGCTGCGGTGGGGAGCTCCAGTTTCGAGAACAGCTTTTCATCGAACTTGGGATTCACCACGACCTTATCGATGATTATTTTCTCCGGCGGAACGGGAGTATCCCTACCAAGCGCGGTCCGGGTCACCGGGAGAACTCTCGTCTCCAAAACAAACGGGATGCGAAGGCCATCCACGGCCCGATAATCGCGATAGTAAACTTCCACGGGATGGTCTGTGCCATCGAGGCGGCGGGGCTGTCCTTCAGTTTTGGCTTCGAGGAAGGTCTCCGCGTCAACCCATACGTGGAATGTATGCCCGGTCTTCTCAATGACCTTGAGCTTATAGGTGTCGCGCCCCTCCACCTTTTCGACGCCGTCCAGCTCGATGCGGCTGCCCTTGGCGGCGTAATCCACCAGGGGACCATCAAGGTCGGATTGCGTAGAGGCAATCTCCAATTCTTTCGGCGTATAGGGTTCCACTTCCATTCGGTTCAGGAATGGCCGGAGTTTCCAGCCGCTGGTGCCATCGTAGACTTGGATCGCCGTTTTGCCGGCGAACTGCAACTCGAAGCGCGTCTTGCGACCGCGCTTGAGTTCCATGAGAAAAGGCAGTTGCGCCTCTTCGGCCGGCCGGTGAGGAAGGGTAAGTTGTTTCGGGTTCGGCATGGGCACAGCAACGGTGCTTCGCTGATTCCCTCCGGCGCCCATTTTTCCTTGCAGGGACAAGGTTTGGACTGCCCGCCACGCCTGCAAGCCGCCCCGCGCCGCCACGTTCTTGTCCACGATCTCGGCTGCCGAAAGCTGGGCTCGCGCTGAAGTTGTGTTCGCTCCCGCCGCGAGCGAAGTGCAAAACGCCAAAGAAATCGGAACCACCAGGAACTTTCGCAACATGTGTGCGCCCTCGTTACAAGATTTGCAAACTAAACTCAAACCCATCAAGGAGTCGAACTGGCGGAAGGAAATCGCTATTCGACTGCGAGTCCTTCCGCTCGAAATTTCCCAATCACGACACTAACCCGGTCTCCGCGCTTCACCCGCCTGCCCGAGTTTGAAAAAGCCATCCAGTAGGACTTGCCCGCCTCGGGCGTGCTAGCCTGGCGCATTTTGCCAACGTTGGACACCGCCGGGACCACCAGGCTGACCCCCGCCTGCGGATCGATCAAGGTGGGTTCGGCCTTCTTGTCGTTGAGCACGGCGGCCTTGGCCGGGTCCACCACGCGCCAGCTAAATCGAACGAGTTCGCCCGACTCCGCCCACTTTACGCGGAACGAGTCAACTCCCCAAGCACCTTGGTAATACATCATCGCTCGTCGCGAGAGAAAATTCGGCTCAGGGCGGGGCGGAGCCGCCGTCACGGAGGACTTCCCGGCCCCAGTGGTTGCGTTCTGAATGCTTTGAGACGACTGTGAAAAAGCGCTCGATGCGACAATGCTGGTCGCCAACACGGTTGCCAACAGCACCAATCTGTTCCTTGAATTACTAATTCCGCTCATCGCTTTCCTCTGGAATCGCACACTCCAATAAGCTAACCGAATGGTACCCCGCTCCTGCGTTTCCTATTTGACCTAGAGCAAGGAAGGAGATGGCCCATTCGTGCCATTGACGATATGGGCCACCAGCAATAAGAACTGGCCGTTGCGCACCCTGCGATCGAGCTTTGCTGCCTTCCATTCGAGCCTACGAATACACGCACTAATCTTCCGGCACTCCCACGACCGGGCGTGCGCGTCAACTTGATGCAGCAGCGCCCCTCTGGGCGCCGCCAAACTCGCTGGAGTCCGCTATGTGCAGACTCCGCCGCGTGTTACTTCGTGCGCGTGCCGAAAGGCGTCGCCGGCGTGTGCCACTGCTCCGACGAATTGGAACGGGGCGCCGTGACCCGGATGGTCCCGGAGGCGAGAGCCGTCCGCGCGGCAATCGCAGCGAAGCCGCAGCCATTGGTGAAGGTGGTGGCGGTGTTGGCGAAAGTGTTCGATGAGAGGCCCACCGTCGTGGGAGCGGCATCAACTCCGACCGGAGCATCATTGATCAGGTTGCCGTTCAGGGTGGCGGAAAAGCAGCCCAACTCCACACCGGCAGTTGTGCTGGTCACAATGGTATTGTTGGTCAGCGTGGCGCCACTGGCTCCGAGAAGCACGCCTTCGCTGGAGCCCGATACCTGGTTGCCAGAGGCGGTGCCACCATTTGCCATGTAGATTCCAGCAGTGGTCGCCCCGATGATCGTGTTCCCCTGCACGTGGATGCTCGAGAGGTCATAGACGCCAAACACTGAGTTGCTGACGTTGTTCGCGTTAACTTTGCCCTGCACACTATCGGAATCGATAGCGGCCACGGCTGCACTGGCATTCACCACATTGTTGCTGAAGGTGGCAGTAAGCGTGGGCGTGGTGCCACTGCCCGCGAAAATCCCCGCTGAATCCACGTTGTACACGGTGCTGTTAAGGACCGTTACGGATTGACTCGGGGAGTTGGCATTTTCGGCCCAGATCCCCACTCCGCAGGTTCCATCGATCTGCCCGCTGGCCCGCACCTTGTTGACGGTTCCCGAGGAGCCGGAACCGTAGAAGATCCCCGCCAGCCAGAGGAGGCAGGACGTGTCGCCGCCGGTACCGTCAACCGCAATATTCGTAATGTTTACCGGGCCAGCCCCCTCCACCAGGATCTGCGCCGCCACGGTCTCACCAAACATGCTCACAGTGTTCTGCACCAAGCCCCCGGAGGGCACGGCGACCACCGCCTCGTTGGCTGTGCCAGACGCAATGCCAATTAGGGTCAGGGGCTTCGAGATCGTAACTTGTTCTGAATAGGTGCCCGGGCAGACTTGTATGGTTGAGCCGTTCGGAACGTCGCTCACCGCCTGGGAAATCGTTGGGAAGCTAACCAAATTAGGCTTGCAAGTTCCAACCGCAACTGTGGCAGCAAGCAGAGATTGAACGGCAAGAAGCGGCAGAGCCGCCAGGCAAAGCAAAAGTCTGTAGCGAAGCATTTTGGAAATTCCTCTCCTGAGCCTAGGGCTCACTGTAGATCGTTCCGGCTTTTTGCACGTGCCAGAGTCCGCGCACAAAGCCGTTTACGATAGTTTTAAGTCCGGCCATAGAGAGAATTTCTCGCTGTGCCGGTTTAAGCACACTAGCAGGGGGGACTCTTGGCCTTCGGGGAGGGGTTCGATACTACAATTGTATATTAACTCAGAGTCAACATACAATCAGTAAGAATAAATGTAACCGTTCTCGAGAGCTCTAGCTTAACCGGAGTATTTTCCCAGAACCTTACCGCTGCCCGCCAAACGTTTGACCACCAGCATTCACTCCGGCAACAAGATTGTTGAGTCGTTGAACACCGCCTTATTATTAGCAATGCTGCAGCACCAAACTAAAATGCTGCTGACGGGAGCCGCCGTCAGCAGTATTTCCTTCTTGTAATTAGCTTATACCTAGGCCTCTCGGCGAAGCTTCGATTGAAGTATCAGGTTCGGGGTTGATAGTTTCTCTCCAATTCCACGAACCTAGTTAGTCTGTTTATAACTTAGCCAGTAGTTGTCGTACAGGCCGGACAACCATGTCAGATGTCTGGCCCGTACGGTTGTTAGCACACTGACCAACTATGGCGTTTCGACCGCGCCTGCGTTGGCCTTCTTCGGTTGACCGGCGTTGGGGTCGGGCCGCGGATTGCCGAAGTAGTCAGTCCTCGGGAGTGTGATAGTGAGCCCGGGGACAGGACTCACTTGGCAGCCCTGGCCGGTCGCGTTGGCGTTGCTGCAAGTGATAAAGTCAACTAGTGGCGAACCAGTCGCTGCCGGCGCGTAATTGCCGAGCGGGAGACCGCCGCCGTAGTTTCCGTACGCCCCTCCGGTAGCCGATGGATTCGTGAGGGACAGCGGGCCCCAACTCACGTTGATCCAGTTGTTGCCCTCGTCCACCGTCGCCGATGGCACGAGGCTAAACAGTGGCGCCCCCGCGATCGAGTCGGGGATGCCTGGAGGAACCCCAAAGCCGTGGGGCCCTCCGCATCCCTGCGCCGTACCGCATTCCGGTGGCACGCGCGAGCCGTTGCAGTACTGGGCGATAACGCCTGTATTCGAATCGGACGTGTACGAGGCCACTGGAGTCATCGTGAACCCCGATTGGTGTCCGGTCAGTGTCGTGTCGCCGCGCACACCGATGTCCCAGTAGCTGCCCGAGGGGAATCCAGTGCAGGAGCCCGTAATCGTCTGGCTCGGAGCGGCGGTGTTGGTGAAGGCATCGAACAGCGAAACCATGTTCTGCTGGTTCTGGTTTCCTGTGCCACGGGCGCCCACGCCGACGTAGAACGAGCGGTTCTGCGAGATCGCATCACCAAGCAGAATGGGGTTGGAGAAGCCCCTGCAGTTGGGGTGTCCAGCAGGGCAGGTGATTGGCACCACAAAGGTCGTGGTCAGCAGCGAGGAGTTTGGCGTACTGGTCACCCCGGCCGACTGCGGGCACGATGCCGTGCCAGCGGCGTTGTGGCATTCCCCCGCAGGGGCGCTGGCCGAGGGCGTCCCGATGGAGTAGGTGAGCACGCCCGAGGAAGCGAGGGTATCGTTGTGCATGATGGTGTTGTTGATGATGTTCACCTTCAACGCGTCCTGCAACGATATTCCCGCGCCGTCCCAACCCGCCATGTTGTTGACGATGATGTTGTTGGTGATGGTCACGTCGTGCCAGAGGTTCGGTTCGTGTTGAAGGTCGATACCTCCGTCCCGTTGACCGACTGGAGCCGGATGCCGCCGCCGCTCCCGCTATCCGCCGAGTTGCCCTGGATCAGGTTGGCGTTGATCACCAAGCCTGGACCGGTGCCGTCGCTCAATCCCGGCGGGCAATCCGCGTCGGGTATGGTGCCGCAAACCGGATCGGTATCCGGTGTGCCCTGAATCATGATCCCGCCGCCGTTGGTGGGGATGGTCGGGTTGCTGCTCTCGTTGAACACGATCGAGTTGTGCTCGATGTCGCCGTTGTAGATTTCCCCGAGGTGAACCATGCCGCCGCCCTCACCGGCGCTGATGTTGCCGCATACCCAGTTGTAGTTGAACTTGTAGTAGTCGTTGCCGGTGCAGAAGCTCACGCCGCCGCCGCCCGAGAGTGTGGCGGAGAACAGTTCATCGCCGATCGAGGAATTGTCGGTGATCATGTTGTTGTGGACGTTCGGCTGCAACTGCAAGCAGATACGGTAGATGTTGATTGGTTACAAGTCCCGTCCCGTTGCTGCACGAGCCGGGAGCTGCATTGGTGGCGCCTCCCTGGATGTACGGGGGAGCAAATTCACCCTGGCCGACGCTGATGCCGCCCGAGAGCGTTCCGGCATTGTTGTAGACGCGGTTGTTGGCAATCTGCAGGAAGTGCGCCCAGCCGTGCACAAAGATGCCGCCACCGCCCTGGGAGCTGTTGGTGATGGTCAACCCGTCGATGCTCGAGGGGTTGCAGATGAAGTTGCTCGGGAATGGGTTGGTCGTATTGGTCGCACTCGTATGACAGAGCGGGTTGGCATCACCCACCTGTAATGCACCGGAAGTACCCGGGGCCCCACCAGGATTAGACACGACACCAGTCAGCAGCGTGGTGCCGGCCGGGAACGCGCCTGCTTCGGTGCCGTCGTTCCACGGATCCTGCCCGTGGAAATCCAGCCCCTTCCCCAGAACCGTAATTCCGGCTCCTTCATAGGCGCCCATCAGCGAGGGTTCTTGCAAGAGTTCGGCCAGGTTGCCGTTCAGGGTGGCGTCCCAACCGACGGTAGCCTCGAGCGGCAACCGGTCAATCTGCGGAACGTTGGGTTGGGCAGTGAAATACTGCCAACCCGTGTCCGGGCAACCGGGGTACGCCCCTGTAGAGGGCACACCCTGCAGCGTCAAACCGAACAGGCAATTGATGTGCCGGCGCCAGGGATCGAGCAGTTTGCCGGCGGGAATTGCATTGGCATTGATGATGGTGGAAGCGGCGCCAGCGCCTTGCAGCCGGACGGGCTTCCACATAATTACCATCTCGGTGTGAGTAGCGCCAGTCTTGGTAGCACCGGCAGTCGTGCATGGAACAACCTCGAGCTGCTCCAGTGCCCGTCGTGCAAGTCGGGTCGACAATGATCAAGTCGCCCGGAGCAGCCGCGTCAATCGCGCTCTGGATCGTGCCCGAGGCGGCGACGTGGACGGGCGCTTTGCCGCCCACGGTGACGGTCACGGTATCAATGGATTGTTTGCCGTTGCCGGCCGTGATCGACGAGTTGACCGCACCGCGCCTGCGATCCACCGTATTGCGCTTGCTGCTGTATGGTGCACAGCGGCACTTGGGGTAGCCCCGGCAGGCCGCCAGGGACTGTGGCTGTGATCGCTGTGTCACTCCAACTGGTAATAATCGCCGGCACGCCGCCGATGGTAACGCTCGACGTGGTATTGCAGGTCGTGCTGCTCGCGCTCGGCGAGGTACACCGAGCCCCAAAGCCATAGTGGCGAGTGACGGTCTTGCAATCGAAGGGCGCCACTGAGGCCGAGGGCCCGGCGTAACCAAAGTTGTTCACAGCTACATCGGCGCCGGTACTCGCGGTGGTGCAGGTACTCGTATTCGCCACTGTCGCGTTGCCCAAGGCGGTGATCGTCAGTGTGTGACCGGCGGCACTGACATAAGGTCCAATTCCGTCGCCATCCACCTCGCTGATCGCCGGCGTGGCATCCGGATAGGCGCAATCGGGATTGTTGTACCCCGCGCCCACGAAGGCTTGCGTGGGCACAACGGGCGTATCGAGGTAAGTCGTCGTGCCCGGCATGTACGGCTCGGTGTAGCAGAAGTCGCTGTAGGCCGGGTTGTACAACGGGTCGTTGATCATCTGCCCGTGGGTCGGCGAGCTCAAGTTCGTGTCCAGGATCGGCCCGTAGTCGTTCATGCATTGCACCATCATCGCCGGTGAGTATCCCGTGATGTTGGGCGGGTTCACGTCCCAGCTCGAAAAATTCAAACCGTCATAGATCCCCCAGTGGTCAGAATACACGCGCGAGACTTCGTTTCCGAGATAGTCCTTCGTCGAGATCGGCATGTTGGGCGGGGCAAACTTCTCGCCGAACTGAGGCGAAAAGGGATCAAATTCGGAAGTGAAATCATCCGTGCCGATGGGATCGATGCCCTGCCAGAACAGGTGGCTTGGGTCGAGATTGGCGCCCACCGACGGGCCTGCGATGGCGCGCAGGCGCAGCATGGTTTCGGGATTGTAGACCACAAAGCCGGGATGCATCTCGATAGCGACCTTCACGCCATGGTCGGCGGCGAACTTGCCATGCTCCTGCCAATAGGGTGTCACCACTTCGTCCCACTGCCATTTCAGTACATCCAGATAGTCCGGCGGCCAGGGACAGGTGACCCAGTTGGGCGATTTGGCATTGAGACTGTCGCCGGGGCAGCCCGAAAAATCCACTACGGTGCTGACGCCGAGTTTCTCCGCCAGCAGGATGGTCCTTTTGCTGGTTTCGCGATGCTTGGATGAGAATTCCTTGTTGGGGTGCAGCGCATTGCCGTGGCTGGACAGCGCGGAAATGGTCAGGCCGGCATCGGCGACCTTGCTCTTGAAGGTCTTGAGTTCGTCCGGCTTGTCCAGAAGCGACAGGTGCAGATGCGCGTCGCCGGGATAGTTACCGGTGCCGAATTCCACCATCTCGATGCCCATGGATTTGAGCTTTTTCAGCACATCGTCCAGCGACAGCGCCGATAACAGCGGCGTGAATACACCTATTTTCATGAGATGACCTCGGCCTTCATGGCGTCCTCCAGATGCCCCGTGTTCGGGGCTTGATGGCCTGATTTCAGACCATTGGCGGGACGCGTGCAACCTCTCTGGTGCCGGCAAAATGATTGCCATGACCTGTATCCGCCGCTATGGCTGCTGACCGATGATCCAGCCCGATTTCATCCTGTCCATTTCCTGCCCGGACCGCCGCGGGATCGTGGCCGAGGTCTCCCGTTTCCTGTTTGAGCGCAACTGCAACATTCTGGACAGCCAGCAGTTCGGTGATCGCGCCAACGGCCGGTTTTTCATGCGCGTTCACTGCTTGTCGGAGGGCGGTATCGGCATTGCCCAGCTGGAAGGGGAGTTTGCGCCCGTTGCCGAAAACTTCGCCATGCAGGCGCAGTTCTTCGACAAGGCCAGCAAGACCCGCGGCCTGATCATGGTCTCGAAATTCGGCCATGTGCTGGTGGACCTGCTTTATCGAGTCCGGATCGGCGCCCTCGCGCTTGAGGTGCCGCTGATTGTCTCCAACCATCGCGACTATGAAGATGTCGCAGCGGCGAACGATATTGCCTTCATGCACCTTCCGATGACAAAGCAGAACAAGCCGGAACAGGAAGCCCGGCTCGCCGCTATGATCGAGAAACACCGTATCGACCTGCTGGTGCTGGCGCGCTACATGCAGATTTTGTCGGATGAATTCTGCAAGGACAGGCTGGGCCAGGTCATCAACATTCATCATAGCTTCTTGCCCAGTTTCAAGGGCTCCAATCCGTACACCCAGGCCCACGACCGAGGCGTCAAGCTGATCGGGGCCACGGCGCATTATGTTACCGGCACCCTCGACGAAGGTCCGATCATCGAACAGTCGGTGGAGCGCGTGACCCACGCGCTGGCGCCGGATGACTATGTCTGGGTTGGCCGAGACATTGAAAGCCGCACCATGGCGCGCGCCGTCAAATGGCATTGCGAGCATCGCGTCCTGCTCAATGGCTGCAAGACGGTGGTCTTCTCTTAAAGAGATATGGCGGTGCGCAGGCCCAGAACGACCGCGCCCGTGCCCAGATTGGCGCGCGGGTCCGACAGGTTCAGCACCCGGCCGCCCGGATGGAGCACCCATTGCAAATCGGGCTGGATGATCCACCAGCTTGCCACCTGCGCCTGATAAGAGATTTCGAGCACAGATTCGAAGTCCGGATCGGGCGGCACAAAGCCCCCCAGGTTGGCGAAATCCGCCGTCAGGCCGCGCTGGGCGGCGCTTACCTGCTCATAGCTCAGCCCGATGCCGACTGTGTCGCTGTCGCGCCCGAAAGGCCCGGCATAGGCTAGGCCGCCGTCCATATGCAGCTCGATCAGATTGCGTTGGGACGGATTGCCACCCACACGCAAGAAGCCGCCTAGGCCGGTATCGCTAGCGCCATCCCTGCGCCACAACAGCTGGTCGAAAATGAAATAGCCGCCATAGTCGCCACGATGTTCATCCGGGATTGCATTGGATGCCGGATCGGCCAGCGAGAGATGCATGGAATCGAAACGCTGGTCGGTGAACCTGCCGCTGTGAACCCAGCCGCCCAGCTTCATGGTGGCCGGCAAATCGAACAGTTTGGTGCTCCAGGCCAACTCGCCGATCCCGAACAAGTCGCCGTTCATTTCGAAGTTGAAGCCGGTGGGATCAATCTCGCGGTCGCCGCTGAACAGTCCTGCCTGGAGACTGACGTCCGATGATACGGCCAAGCGCACGCGCGCGCCAGGCCGCGCCACGGGATAGGCCGGCCCGCCGCTGGGCAGGTTGATGCCCATGATGGCCGGCCAGCCGAAGGTCGAGCTGATGAACAGCGGCGCATACTGGCTGACAAAGAATTCGTCGTCGGCGGCGATCTGGCCGACCCGCAGCGACACCGTGTCGTTGAACAGCGACTGCTGCAGCCACAGGTCGAACAGCCTGGTGGATGGCGGCGCCTCGATATTGCTGACCGTAATCAGGTTGCCTAGATAATGCGAAGTCAGGCCTTCGCCATGAATTTGGTAGGCATTGGCGTGGAAGATCAGGCCTGACAGGCCAAGGGCCTTGGCCATGTCCACATTGGCGAACAATTCCAGACGGCCTTCGACCACCGCGCCTTGGCGCATGCCGGAGTCCAGATTGCCCAGCGTTTCCAGGATTTCATCGCCGCCCAGCTGGACGCCCTGGTCTTCCAGTTTGGCGCGCTCGCCGCCCCAGTCGCCGGTGAGCGTGGGGCGTTTGAAAATCTCCTCATAGTTCAAGACTTGCGCCCGCGCGGGCAGGGTCAGCAGCACGAGAATGATGGCCCCCAGCCGCCGCATGTCAGTGCAGGACCCGGCCATGTTCGGCAGGCGTCAGGTCGATAGCGTGCCAGGCATTGTCGAGCATGCGGGTCGTGCTGACGATGAAATCGGCAAGATCCGGGTCGTCGGCGCCGCCTTTGACCGCTCCCTGCGCCAGCGTCACGGTCTGATATTCACCGTCCAAAAAAAGCCTCGCTTCGGCTGAGATCAGGTGATGCTTGCCCTGGATATGGACATCCATCGTGCCTTGCGATTCTGCCATGGGAAAGAAGCGGCGGACCTCGCCGCCGGCGTAGGGAAGAACTTCAAAACTCCATTCGATGCGGTTGGGTGCGGCATGGGCAGGATCGCCAGGCACGAAGCGCCAGTGGTTGAGGCCGGCCACGGCCATGCGCGCTGCCAACCAGGGCGCGGCATCCTGGATGCGAAATCCCGGCAACTCGCCGGTGGCCACGACCGCCATGGTGTTGGTCTGCGCCAGAGCGGGACTTGTGAAAAACAGGGCCCACACCAAGCCAAAACCTGCCAGGATGCGGGCGATGCTCTGCATGGCCGCGACCCTATCGCGGCGATCATGACAGTTGCGTGTCGCGCCTGTTTGTCGTTTAAGACGGCGTGAGCTTAAGCAGGGCCTTCTGCTCGGTCAGGACATAGACCGCCCCATCCGGGCCCACCCGCACGTCCCGGATGCGGGTATGCAGTCTCGTTGAGCAAGGGTTCTTCCGATACCACCTTGTTGTTCTTCAGCGTCAAGTCGATAGACGCCCATCCCGCGCAATCCTCCGGCCAGGAGATTGCCGTTCCACCTGGGAAAGAGCTTGCCGTGATAGACCGCAAGGCCCGAGGGCGCGATCACCGGGTCCCAGTAATAGACCGGCTGCTCCAGGCCCGGCCTTGGCGGTAAGGCCTTCGCCGATCGGGCCGCCCGGATAGTCGATGCCATGGGTAATGATCGGCCAGCCGTAATTCTTGCCCCTCTGGATGCGGTTCAACTCGTCGCCGCCGCGCGGGCCATGTTCGGTTTCCCACAGGGTGCCGTCGGAGGCGAAGGCAAAGCCTTCCGGGCTGCGGATGCCATAGGCCCAGATTTCGGGCCGCACGCCGGGCTTGTTGAGAAACGGATTGTCGGGCGCGGGCGTGCCTTCCTGCGTGAGGTGGATGATCTTGCCCACGTCATTGTCCAGCTTCTGCGCCAGCTGCTGGTCATAATCGGCCTTCCTGTTGCCGTCGCGGTCGCCCACGGTCATGAACAGGCGAACCGTCTTTGGCAAAAGCGATGCGGCCGCCCTGCTTCATGGAGAAATTGTGCTCCGGCAGTTCCGGCACGCCGCGATAGATCACGGTGACGTCATGCAGGGCGTTGCCAGCCTTCATCCAGAACGCCATGCGCGAGATAGGTGTTGCTGTTGCCTTCCTTCAGCAGCTTCGAAGAAGGAGAAATAGACGCGATGGCTTTTATCGAAATCCGGCGCCAGCACCACATCCAGCAGTCCCAGATTTTTGGGCAGGGCCAGTCCGTCAAGGCCGGTGAGCGGGTTTCGAAAGCGTGCCGTCGGCACCGACGATGCGGATATGGGCGGGAAACTTCTCCGTCACCAGCATCTTGCCGTCGGGCAGGAAGGCGATGACCAGGGCAGGTGCAGCTTGTCGGTGATGGTGGTGACTTTGTAGCCGGCGACCTTGTGATAGGGCGCGCGGGTCTGTTCGGGGAAAAGCGGCTTGTCGTCTGCTTTTTCGGGCGGGCGGGTCTCGAAAGGCTGGCCTTCCACCATCCGGGGTTGTGGGAAGTCCTGGGAATCGCCCTGGGTCCTGGGCGGGGCAGGCGGGGCATCCTGGGCGGCCAGAACGGTGGGAAACAGGGCCAGAAAACCCGCCAGAACGAAATGGCCGTTTCATGATGTTTTCCCTTATCTTCCTGATCCTGCCGGCGTCAAGGCTGATGACGCGCGCCGCAACTTGCCCCTTAGACTAGCCTCAAAAGGGCCGGCATAAAAACACGGCCATAGGGGAAAAGTGGCTGTGAATTCCACAATGGTGATGCTGCCGCTCGATTATATCGAGTTCTTCATCTTCCTGGCGGCCTTGTGCGTGGTGGGCGTCTGGTCCGGCCGCGGCGAGCGCGGCTCTTCCAACGACTATTTCCTGGCCGGCCGAAGGCTGCCCTGGTACGCGGTGGGCGGCTCCTATGTCGCCGCCAATGTTTCCACCGAGCATTTCATCGGCCTGGTGGGCGCAAGTTATATCCTGGGCGTGCCCACCGCGCTGGCCCAGTGGCAGACGACAATCGCCGAAATCGTCATCGTCTTCCTGTTCGTGCCTTTCCTGATCCGCGCCCATGTGGTCACCGTGCCGCAATATCTTTCCGCCCGCTTCGGGCCGGGCGTGCGGCTGGCCTTCGCGCTGCTCACCATCTTCGCCAACATTACCATCTTCATGGCGGCGGTGATGTATGCCGGCGGGCTGGCCCTGTCGGGTTTCTTCGGCTGGCCGCTGCTTGCCTGCATCATCGGCACCGGGCTGTTTGCCGGCATCTGGGCGGTATATGGCGGTCTCAACACCGTGGCCTGGACTGGTGTGCTCACGGCCATCGTCAAGATCGGCGGCGTGACACTGCTGACCGTGCTGGCGCTGAAAGCGATGACGCCATCGGGCGGGGTTATTGACGGCTTCAACAAGGTGATCCGCGACAATATCGCCGATCATGGCATCTGGCAAACAGGCGCTTGCCGCAAGTGCGCCGCATCTCACCCAGTATGGCGCCTATAACCGGCTCACCGTATTCCAGCCGCCGGACCATCCGCTGACGCCCTGGACGGGCACCTTCTTCGGTTTTCTCGCGGTGGGCGTGTGGTACGGGGTGATGAACCAGTTCATCGTCCAGCGCGTATTGGGCGCGCGCGACATCTGGCACGCCCGCATGGGCATGGTGATGGCCGGCTACGCCAAGCTGTTCCTGCCGCTGATCATCGTGCTGCCGGGCCTGATCCTGTTCTCCCGCCATCCCGAATTCATGCTGGGCAACTGGGCCGACGCCAATCATCGCGCCGATGGCGGCTTTGTCGTGCTGGTGCGGGAGTTTTTCCCGGCGGGCCTGCGCGGGTTGTTGCTGGCGGTCCTGATCTGTGCCGTGCAGTCCACCATCAGTTCGGTGGTCAATGCCACGGCCGCGATCCTCACTTTCGACATCTATGTGCCGCTGATCAATCCGCAGGCCACGGAAAAACAGAAAGTCCGGTTCGGGATCTGGTCCTCGATGGTGGCGATCCTGGCGGGTATCGCCATGGCCATCGCCATCAGCCGGATGAGCGCGGGCATCTATCAGTATATGCAGACGGTCAATGCCCTGGTGGCACCGCCCTTTGCCGCCATCCTGTGGGTGGGGCTGTTGTGGAAGCGCACCAACGGCGCGGGCGCCATTGCCGCCATTGTCGCGGGCTTTGCCACCGGCTTGGCGCTCAAGCTGGCGGGCTATCTCTGGGTCATGCCCGGCTGGTTCTATCCCTTCGGCAACCAGGCGCCGGTCTGCCTTCTGGTCTCGGTTCTGGCCTGTATCGCCGGCACCCTGGTCCATCCCGAGCCCACGCCGGGGACCGAGGAAAACCCCGTCACTTTCTGGAATTCGGGCGAGACCCTCAGGGCAGGGCTGGGCGAGCACTGGTACCAGAGCGTGGTCTTATGGGCGGGCCTGTCGCTGGTGCTGACCTTGGCTGCCATAGTGATATTCTCTCAGCTCTTCTTTCCCGACAGGAACCGGACCATGACGCAGAAGAACCTTTCGGACCTGGTGATCCGCCACAGCGAATTCAAAGGCGAGATCGGCGTGGCGCGTGCCGACATCACCCCGCCGTCCGGCATCTATGCCCGGTCCTGGGGCAGCGCCCTGCATGATGCGGCCGAGGGCATCCATCGCCCGCTGGTGGCGACCTGCCTTTACCTGCGCGGCGGAGAGCCGAAGACAGAGATCTATCTTCTCTGCCTGGACCTGGGCTGGTGGACGGATGTGGCGCATGAGCAGCAGATGCGCAGCGCCATCCTGGCCAAATCGGGCGTGCCCGATGCACAGCTGATCATCCATATGGGCCATACCCATTCCGGTCCAGCCTCCAATCTGCAGAATGTGGAGCGCAAGGGCGGGAACCTGATTCCCGGCTATCGCGAGAAAATCGTGCAAGGCGCCGTTGCCGCCATCCTGGGCGCGCGTGACGATGCACGGCCTGCCGTGGCGACATGGGGCGAGGGGCGCTGCGATTTGGCGCGCAACCGCGACCTGGTGCTGGACAGCGAAACCTTCCTCTGCGGCATCAATCCCGAAGGTCCCACCGACGATACGGTTCTGGTGGGCCGGGTCACCGACATGAACGGCAAGATCGTTGCCACCATGGTCAATTATGCCTGCCATCCGGTGTCGCTGGGCGGCGGCAACAAGCTGATCTCGCCGGATTACTATGGCGCGATGCGCGAGATCGTGGAGCGTGATACCGGCGGCGCGCCCTGCCTGTTTCTGCATGGCGCATCGGGCGACATGACGCCCTTGCGCTCTTATGAAAGCGATCCGGCCATCGCCGACCAGAACGGGCGCCAGCTCGGTTATGCTGCGCTATCGGCCTTGACCGGAATGCTGCCGCCGGAACAGGAGCTGTTCTTCGACCGCATCGAGGATTCCGGCGCCCGGCTGGGCCGCTGGAGTCTCAGGCCCAAGCCCGCCAGCACGAAGCTGGGCCTGACGGTCTCCGACAGCGAACTTCCTTACGTGGATCTGCCCTCCGAGGCCGAGCTGTTGAAGGCGATTGAAAATTGCACCGACCGTCCCCTGAAGGAGAGGCTGGAACGCAGGCTTGCGGTGCGCCGGGATATGGGCGATGGCAAGGGGCGGCATGTGCACATGACCATCTGCCAGATCGGCGACGCCTTTCTGGTGGGTGCACCGGCGGAGCCTTACAGCTTTTTCCAGAAAGAGATCCGCCGCCGCTTCCCAGGCCATGCCGTGATGGTGCTGAACCTGGTCAATGGCAGCATCGGCTATCTGGCGCCGGCTGAGACCTACGACAAGCCGGGGCTCTATCAGATCAAGATTTCGCTGTTCAAACCCGGCTGCATGGAACAGGTGATCGAGGACACGACGAAATCGCTGAAACAGCTTGAGGCCGCCCATGGATAGACCAGTTCCTGCCGAAACAGTGCTGCAGAACAACCGCCGCTTCATTCCGGGCGGCATCTCCTCGGTAAACCGCAGCATCGATCCCGCCATCACGTTCGTCAGGGGCGAGGGCGCCCATCTGTGGGACAGCGAAGGCAAGCGGTATATCGATTATCATGCGGGCTTCGCGCCCTATTTCCTGGGGCACAACTTCGCGCCCATCAACCAGGCGGCGGCGGCCGCACTGACCGATGGCGACAGCCTGTTCGGCGCCGGTCCCTCGATTGCCGAAGGGCGGCTCGCGCAACTGATCTGCGAAAATGTCCCGGCGGCGGAGAAGATCACGCTGCTCAACACCGGCAGCGAAGCGACGTCGCTGGCCATCCGCATCGCGCGCGCGGTGACAAGGCGCTCGCACATCATCGTGATGCAGGGCGGCTACAACGGCAATCACGATGAGCTGGCCTGCAACGTATTCAATACGCTCGCCGATATCGGGCCGCGCGTCTCGCCCGGCGAATATCCGCTGAAGCCCCTGGGCGCCGGTACCACAATCACCCAAACCCACTTCACTCATGCGGTGAATTACAACGATCTGGAATCGGTGCGCTATGTCTGCCGCCGGTTCCCGGTCGCGGCGCTGATCACCGAGCCTCTGCTGCAGAATATCGGCGTGGTGAAGCCGCAAGCGGGCTATCTCGAGGGCCTGCGCGATCTCGCCGACGAATTCGGCTTTCTTCTGGTGTTCGACGAGGTCAAGACCGGCTTCCGCCATGCCGTGGGCGGTTACAGCGAGATCAGCGGCGTCAAGCCCGACCTGGTGGTCTATGGCAAGGCGATTGCCAATGGCTTCCCGCTGGCGGTGGTGGGCGGCAAGACGGAGTATATGGATTCCATTATCGATCCCGATCCTTCGCGCCGTCCCTTCGTGGCGGGCACGTATAACGGCCATCCCGTTGCGGTGGCGGCCGCGATCGAAACGGTGCGTTATCTGTTGGCCAACCGCGACACGCTTTATCCCCGTATGGAAGCGCTGGGCGCGGAAATGGAAGCCGGGATCATGGACATTTTCGCGCGGCGCGGCATCACCGCCTGTATTGCGCGCCAGGGCTCGGCCTTTTCCTTCTATCTGATGGAAAAGCCGCCGGCCGATCTGCATGACATCATTCAGGATCATGATTTCAATCGCGACGTGGCACTTCGTCGCGCCCTGATCCAGCGCGGGGTGTTCTTTGTGCCCATCGCCACCAAGCAATGCTCGCTGTCGGCGGCACATCGCAAGCCGATGTCGGCTTCACGCTGGAGCAGTTCGAAAGCGCCGTTGCCGCCGTTTGGTAAGCCGCTATAGTCGGCAAAAAACCGCCAAAAAACCGACAAAATGGGCAAGAGAATCGCTCATGAATCGCATCTGGCTGGCTGGGCTGGCTCTTGTTTTGTCTGGCGCTGCAGATGGCGGGCAACCGATGAGCCAGCTGTCCAGCCAGGCGCTGGCGCCCACCGATATCAAGATTCCGTCCAGAAAGCTTGCCGCGCCGGTGCCGGCGCTGCTGCAGACCCGTGCGCATGAGATCTTTTCCACCACCTGCTCGGGCTGCCACGGTGTCACCGCCCAGCCGGGCGCCAACGGCCCCAGCCTGTTCTCGGAAGATTTCCTGAACGGCCATACTGACGCCCAGATCGTCCAGGCGATCAATGACGGTGTGCCGGGCACCGCCATGCCCAGCTTCAAGACACTGCTGTTTCCCGATGAGATGGCGCAGATGCCCGCGTACCTGCGCATCCGCGGCGGCATCGTGAACCGCCATGTCGGTCCGGTGCCCGACATCAACGGCAAGGTGTTCAATACGCAGAAGGCTACGTTCAAGGCCGAGACCCTGGTCAAGGGCCTTGACCAGCCATGGGGCATGGCATTTTTGCCCGACGGCCGCCTGATCTTCACCGAACGCGCAGGACGCCTTCGCTTCATGGACAAGAACGGCAAGATGTCGGATCCGGTGAAGGGAACGCCCAGCGTGTTCGTGCGCCAGGATGGCGGCATGCTGGATGTGGCGCTGTCGCCGGACTATGCCAAGACCGGCTGGATTTACCTCTCTTATTCCACCGTGCCGCCGGGTTATCAGGTGCAGCCGGGCGAAGACACCGCGCCCAATGTTTCGGCCCCCACCATGACCTACATCGTCCGCGGCAAGGTCAATGCGAACAATGAATGGGTGGACCAGCAGATCCTGTTCAATCCGCCGCCCGAGTTCCTATCGGGTCAGCGCCGACCATTACGGTTCGCGCTTCCTGTTCGATCATAAGGGCCATTTCTTCTGGTCGATGGGCGAGCGCCACGACATGCAGATGTCGCAGTTCCTGGGCTCGCCGCTGGGCAAGATCCACCGCATGAACCTGGATGGCTCAATCCCGAAGGACAATCCCTTTGCGAACACGCCCGGTGCGCTCAAGAGCATCTGGAGCTATGGCCACCGCAATCCCGAAGGCCTGGCCTATGATCCCGCCACGGGCATCCTGTGGGAGACTGAGCACGGTCCCACGGGGGGCGATGAAGTCAACATCATCGAGCCCGGCAAGGATTATGGCTGGGGCGTCGCAAGCCAGGGGCTGGAGCCCGGGGTCAATCACCTGCACATGCCCGGCATGACTGACCCGATCACCTTCTACAATCCCTCGATCGGGCCCAGCGGCATCACCTTCTATACCGGCAACAAATTTCCCGCCTGGAAGGGCAACCTGTTCATCACCGGCATGGTGGGCGAGAAACTGATCCGGATGGAGATCAAGGGCCGCCAGATCATTTCGCAGGAACCTGTGATTTCCGACTATGGCCGCGTGCGCGATGTGCTGACCGGAGCCGGATGGCTACATCTACATTCTGCTCCAGAACATGAATGGCGATGCCACCGGCGGTTCCATCGTCCGGCTGGTGCCTGCCGATTAACGCGATGGATTCCATCAAGTGGTTTAGGTTCGCTCTTCCGAACTGATCTTGTAATATTATAATACATTCAATGACTTATAGTTTCTTGCGATTGCAGTTGCGAATCACTTGCAAATAAAGTGCGGATATGTTTTGAAGGCTCCGCAAGTGAGGGGACAGGATGTCGGGCAAGCCCGCCAAATCAGATGGCAAGCCAGTCAAGCGTATCGCCATCAGCGAATTGCTGGATGGCGGCCGCGAGGCGGTTCTGCTGCATGAAGGCGCCGAATACCGCCTGCGCCTCACCAGCAACGGCAAGCTGATACTCACCAAGTAGCGGCCTTGCCGTTTTCATAGCGTACCAAGCCAGCCCCTCAAGCCGGGACGCCAGCCAGGTCGAGCAACAATGCCGATCCAACGGGGTCCTGTTTTGTGACTGTCATTTCGCCCAAGTGCTGGATCGCTTTCGGGCGCGTCGCTCACCGTGCTGGGGAGCGCTGTTGCTGATCGCACCGTCGCGCGGGCAAGCGGCGTCGAGCCAGTCCAGCTTGGACCGATATCCGTCAATGACAGTGCGGACCGCAACGTCCTCAATCACAGCCCCGCCCGTGGCCGCCATGCCATCCACCAGCCTGCAGGATACGCCGCAGACGGTGAATGTCGTGGATGCCGCGACCATGAAGCAGCAAGGCACGACCACGCTGGATGAGGCGATGCGCAACGTGCCCGGCATCACCATTGCCATCGGCGAAGGCGGCACGCTGGCCGGCGACCAGTTCAAGATCAACGGCTTCGACGCCAAGGACGACATTTATCTCGACGGCCTGCGCGATTTTGCCGCTTATACCCGCGACAGTTTCGACTATGACGAAGTGCAGGTGCTGCGCGGGCCCGTCCGGCCTGATGTTCGGGCGCGGCACCACCGGCGGCGCCATCAATACCCTGACCAAGACGCCGTTCCTGGACGACAAATATGTGCTGCACGGCGAAGGTGGCAATGGCGCCCATGCCCGCGCCACCGCCGACCTGAACTATGCAGTTGTCCGACACTTCTGCGGCGCGGTTCAACCTGATGTTCACCTCGACCGGAACTGTGGACCGCGATCTTACCTATTCCAATCGCTGGGGCGTGGCGCCGTCTATTGCGTTAGGTCTGGGCACCGACACGGTCTTCAATCTCAACTATATCCATCAGCAGACCGCCCAGCGCCCGACTATGGCGTGCCAGTGGCGGTCCAGCCTAACAGTGTCGTGGCCCTGCCGGTGACCGAATATGGCGTGCCGCGCAGCACTTTCTTGGGCTACACAACCGACCGCGACGACAACGCGGCCGATCTTCTCACGGCCAAGCTCACGCATGTGGCGTCGGATTGGCTGACGATCGAGAATGACGCCCGTGTCGCCTGGTATTCGCGCTATTTCCAGTACACCACGGTCGACCGCTGCGACGCCACCGCCGCGACCAATTTCTGCGCCAGCACCCTGTTCAGCGCCGCGCCCACCGCCGCGCTGGGCGGCATCGGCGGCAGCGGTCCCTACAACCAGAAAGCTCGCGGCGCGCAGGACGTGTTCACCGCCACCGCCAATTTCCATGTCGGCGGTTTCCGCAACACACTGATCGTGGGCTTTGACGCCGGTTTCCAGAATGCCGACCGCACCATTTATGCCTACAATCTCCCCAGCGCCAGCCAGTTCACTTATCTGCTGAATGGCGGCGCCGTGTCGCGCGCCGACATCGGCGTGTCGCTCTTTAGCCCGGTACACGCGCCGCCACCGGGCTACACCGTGGTATTGCCGGTCCCAGCCAACGTCGCCAACACCAACGACACCGCGACCTCGGTGGTCTATTCCAGCGGCAACTCCACGGATCTCGCATTCTTCGCCACCGACCGGCTGTGGTTGACCGATGATTGGTCGATCATCGCCGGCGTGCGTGTGGACCGTTTCATCGCGAGCTTTAATTCCATCACGGTGGCGGGCATGGCCACGCCGGCCAAGTCGCCGTCCACGCTCGCCAATCCCCGCGCCAGCATCGTCTATGAGCCCGACCAGAACAGCCACAATCTATTTCAGCTATGGCCGCTCGGCCACGCCACAGGGCACTTCGATCGTGGGTTCGCCCACGCCGATCACCACTGCCAATCAGGCGCTGGCTCCGGAGACCGGTGAAAGCTTTGAACTGGGCGGCAAGTACAGCCTGCTCAACGGCCAGCTAGGCCTGACGGGATCCGTGTTCCAGGAAACCAAGGCCAACGCCACCATCACCGATCCGGCCAGCGGCAATGTCGAGCTGCAGTCGGGCCAGAGGCAGCGGGTACAGGGCTATGAAGTCTCCGCCACCGGCAGGGTCACCGGCGATCTCAGCGTGGTCGCCGCATACACCTATCTCAATGCGGTGGTGACCGATGACCTAAGCTGCACCACCACGGCGCCGCTGGTGTGCAATCGCAACTCCTACACCATCGGGTCACAGATCAGCTTCGTGCCCAAGCACGCCGCCTCGGTCTGGGCGGATTACCGCCTGCGCAATTTCGTGCCCGGCCTGTCGGTGGGCGCCGGGGCCGTCTATCAGAGCAAGCTGGTCAATGCCATTACCACCACCGGCACCGCACCCAATCCCACCGGGGTTCTGCGTATCGCCACCATCCCGCAAACCATCGAGTTCGACAGTGTTGCGGCCTATGAGCTGGACAAGACCTGGCGATTGCAGGTCAACGTCAACAATGTCGGCGACCGGCTGAACTACGGCCAGTCATTCGGCACCCGTGGCACACCCGCGCCGGGCCGCACCGTCATCGCCGCGCTGGAGGCCACATTCTAGCCATGATGGTCCGGATCCCCCGTCTTTTGTCCCAAGAACAGGTCGCCCAGATCCGCGGGCGCCTTGCGGAGGCCGAGTGGGTGGACGGCAAGGTGACGGCGGGAACACAGTCGGCGGGCGAAAAGAACAATCTTCAGCTGCCCGAAGATTCTCCCGATGCCCGTGCCTTGGGCGAGATCATCTTGGGCGCGCTGGGCACGCAACGAGCGCTTCATGTCCGCGTCTCTGGCCCTGCGTGTGTTTCCGCCCCTGTTCAACCGTTACGACACAGGTATGGGCTTCGGCGCGCATATCGACAATGCCATCCGCTTCGTGAAGCCGTCCTTGGGCTCTAATGCTCCGATCCGGGTGCGCACCGACCTGTCGGCGACGCTGTTCCTGACCGATCCGGCCGACTATGACGGCGGCGAACTTGTGGTCGAAGACACTTTCGGCACCCACACGGTAAAACTCGCAGCCGGCGATCTGGTGCTCTATTCCGCCACCAGTCGCCATCATGTCACACCGGTGTCACGCGGCAGCCGTTGGTCGTCCTTCTTTTGGGTGCAGAGCATGATCCGCGACGAGGCCGCACGCGCCATGCTGTTTGATCTCGACGATGCCGTGCAGGGTCTGCGCAAGGAGTTGGGCGACAGCGAGCATGTCGTGAGCCTGACCGGCGTCTACCACAATCTTGTCCGTCGCTGGGCGCAAGCCTGAGGATGAAACCCACATGACTATGCAGGTTCCGCTGAACGCATTCGACGACGCTGATGAAGTGCGCCGCGCCTCGCGCACGGCCCTCGACCGCGACAAGCTGGCCAGCATCGCTATCACAATCGCCATCCATCTGCTGATTGCGGCTGCGGCACTAACCGCGGTGCAGGTCACCACACCCCATGTGATCCAGGAATTGTCGGTCCAGATCACGCCTGAGCGTGCCAGGCCGGCGGAAGAGATCAAGCCGCCGGAGCAGCTTGCGGCGCCCGCCGTCATCACTGCGCCGCCGCCGGAGTTCATCATACAGACCGCGGCGCCTCCGCCGTTGGCGGTTGCACCGCCACCGGTCGCGGCACCAACGGCTCAGCCCGCCGAAGCGCCGCTCGAGAAGAAGGCGGGTGAATCGCGCGACAACTTCTTGGGGAGATTGCTGGCCCAACTCAACCGCTTCAAGCAATATCCCCGCGCCGCGCGCCAAGCCCATATCGAAGGCGTAGTCATGCTGCATTTCGTGATGGACGCGCAGGGCAAGGTGTTGCGCTCCGAAATCGCAAAATCGAGCGGCCGCCCGGTGCTGGACAATGAGGCCCTGGCGCTGATCGCCCGTGCCCAGCCCTTGCCTGTGCTGCCGGCTGATTTTCCTACCCGGACCCTGGATGCGGTGGTCCCGATCAAATTCTCGCTGAACGGCTGATTCAAGGCCATTGGCCGCCGGCCGATTTCAAGGCTAAGCTTGGTGAAAATATCAAGGGGAAAGCTGATGGAAGAAAAATCAAGGCGCGGCCTTTTAAACGGTGCGACGGTGGCGGCTGCTGCTGCCGCAGGAGCGGGCCTGCTGGCCACGGGTGCCGAAGCCCAGCCCAAAATGGAAAAGCGCTCGCCCTATCCCAACGCCAAGCCCGCCATGTTTTCCCGCGCCGTGGCCTTCGGCAATCTTCTCTTCCTGTCGGGTGTAGGCTATCACAAGCCCGGCACTATCGAGGATCACACCCGCGGCGTGCTGCAGGAGATCGAGAAGAACCTGACCGACGCGGGGTCTTCGCTGCAAAAGTGCCTGAAGGTCAGCGTGTTCTTGAATGATCTCAAAGATTACGACCGCATGAACGCGGTCTATCGCAGCTTCAACTGGGGCGACGTCCCGCCAGTGCGCACCACGGTAGCGCCGGCTGCCGGGATTCCCGGTAATTCGCTGGTCGAGATCGACGTCATCGCTTACATCTGAACAAAGGGAGCAGGGCATGGGTCTGTTTGGCAAGTGGTCGCGGCGCGATCTTCTCAAAAGCTCGGGCGCGGTCGCGGGCGCGATTGCGCCGGTGGCTGCCATGGGGGCGCCCGCGATGGCGCTCCCCGCGCATACCGGCACTGCGAAAGACAATCTCTTTACCCGCATCGGGGTACGGCCTCTGATCAACGGGCGCGGCACCTACACCATTATCAGCGGCTCGCGATCCCTGCCTCAAGTCAAGCAGGCCATGTTCGAGGCATCTCATTATTACGTCCAGATCCCCTTATCGAAAGCCTCGCACTACTAAACGGAGGGGCGAAGCAAGCGGTGCACTATACTGACCTCACACCTGCGATAGTGTTCCTTGCGGTGACGAGACATGGTAACAATCCTTTCTTCCGAATGCTGACGTCATCGCGGACCAAGACAACGCAGTTCCACACGGCCGCCTTTCACGAGCTGATGTCCACGTACGGCGACAGTTTCCTCTCGGATGTCTACATCGGTTGGGCGCAGGGCTTCCTGGACGAAGAACGAAAGAAACTGGAAGATGCCATGAGTCAACTCAGCGTTCAGACGGTGAACCTAGGGCATCCCGGCTGTCCAAATCGCGAAGTTTGCCGACGTTCTGAAGTCCCCTCAGGGAACCGACTGGTATGCCTAGATTGGCCGTGTTGCGGGTGACCGTAGAGGCCCCGGTGACCTCGTTCCGTTATCCGCATTTCCTTGTGGGGCGGCAGATCAGCTACGACATGCCCCCACCGTCCACCATTTATGGCCACATTGCCAGCGCGCTGGGAGAGTTGCCGAACCCTGCCGATTTTCAATTTGGCTACGACTTCCGTTTTGCTGGCCGGTCATCCGACCTGGAACACCAACACATCATCAATGCTGGGGGGCAAGCCTTCGCGTTGAACGGCAAGAAATATCCGACGTCTGTGCAGGCGACTGTTCAGCCACATCTCCGGGATTTCTTGTTTAGGCCAAAGCTGGTGCTTTATGTAAGCCGGTGCGACTGGGCCGGCGCATTCCTCGCCCCGGTATTTTGCGTCATTCTCGGTCGTTCCCAAGATCTCGCATCCGTGACCAAAGTCGAGGAGGTCGAACTGGAGCAGAGGAGCGGCGCCTATTTCGAGCACACGCTGCTTCCGTTCTCGTATCGCCCTTCCGTGGCGTTGGGGACAACAGTCATGATGCCAAAGATGATCGGTCCGCCGCCGGAACGGCGCGCTCAGTTCGACCGTTTCATCACTCTGCAGAGGGAGCGGCTTTTCGGAGGGGCTTATGCAAATCCACCAGGAGTTGCTCCGGCCAGGCGTATGCTTCTGAAATCTGAGGAGCAGCTTTGGTGGGTCGATCCCGATAGCCCGGCGGACCGCGAGGTGCAGCGTGCAGTCGTCTTTCATTCCTGTGCGTGACATATCGGACCTCTGGGCGAAGAGCACCGGCGAAAACATCGCTCGGCACACGTTAAAGGTGCTTGGCAACTTAGGCCAGCTACGACAACGCTCTCCGTGGCTATCCGAATTAGGCCGAATGCCTCGGTTCTGGTTGCGGGCAGCCCTTGCTGTGGCGCTGCACGATCTCGGAAAATGCTGTGAGGGATTCCAGCAGGTTGTTCACGGCGGCGCGAGGTTTCCTCACCGGCATGAAGTGATGTCGGCTGTATTCGTGCGCTGGATACTGGCGCGCGATGAGGAAGACGATCTTTCATGGGCCGCCACCACAATCATCACGCATCACAAGGACTGGCCAGAAATCGACCAACTCTATCGGCCTCCGGACCTGTTGCTGGAAAGCACGGATGGTCTCGAAGCGCTGCGAGAACAGATGGGCGTGGAGTACTTTCTCAATGCCGAGCGTGTTCTCAGGGAAGCGATATGGCCCACGCTGGCAGCCAACTGGGCGGTGCCGGAGGTATGGTCCGAGACCATTCGCTTCGACTGGGCGCCCAGAGACCCCGTCAGAAGAACTGCGGGCAGTGCTCGGTGCCGTGCGGAATCTCGTCGGGCGGTTGAAGGGGCAGAACGCGCCCACTCCCGAATTGACTGCGGGGACGTTCC
Organism: uncultured Acidobacteriaceae bacterium; assembly: GCA_963819035.1. Classification (GTDB taxonomy): domain Bacteria; phylum Acidobacteriota; class Terriglobia; order Terriglobales; family Acidobacteriaceae; genus Sulfotelmatobacter. The sequence continues at coordinate 115,517 of CAWFUU010000015.1, forward strand.
TCCGCGGCGTCGATGATCCTCGCCGACCACTCGGGGTCCGCTTGGGAGGACTTCCGTCTTTCTGCCCGAGCTGAAGAACCCGGATCGGATGCGGAAGTGTCTCGGGTTGCCTGACGAAGAACAACTCTGGGAACACCAGAGGCTGGCCGGCGGACGAATCGGCAACACCGTTCTGACGGCGCCGACCGGTAGTGGCAAGACGGAATCGGCGATGCTCTGGGCGGCCCGGCAGTCATCGTCGGCAGACGGCGCACCCCGTCCTGTATTACCTGTTGCCTTATCAAGCGAGTCTCAACGCAATGCGGAAACGACTCGCGGAGAAACTGGGAGATGCTGCCGTCACCTTGCAGCACTCCCGCGCGCTCCAAGCCCTCTATCGCCAGTTGCTGGACAAGAACTACGAATCCAGTGAGGCACAGAAGACTGCGAGACGAGAGGGCAACCTCGCCGAACTGCAGGTTAAACCCCTGCGGATCTCGACCCCGTACCAACTTCTGAAAGGAGCGTTCCAGCTCCGCGGTCACGAAGCGCTATGGACCACAGCATCGGGGGCGCTCTTTATCCTGGATGAAATTCACGTTTACGAGACGTCGCGGTTGGCGATCCTTCTGGCCACGCTTCGATACCTTTGTGGAAGCCTTGGGGGAAGGACGCTCTTAATGTCCGCCACGCTACCGAGATATCTGACGAAACTCCTCCACGACGTGCTGCCCGGCGTTCTTGAAGTCAAGGCTGATTCCGGCACGATGGAGAGGTTCTGCCGGCACGAGGTTCGCCTGTTGGACTTCGACCTATCCGAGGAATTGGCCGCAGAGGCGATCTTGGAGGGTGTGCGAAAGGGTTTATCGGTTCTCGTTGTTGCAACAACCGTCGGGAGGGCCCAGGAGATCTGGCGCCGGCTATCGGCTAGGACCGAGAGCGAAGTGGAATTGTTGCACGGACGTTTCCACTCGGATGACCGCGGAAAGAAGGAGGGCCGGCTCGTTGGCATATCGCGGCATCGATAATCACCAGAAAGGCGTTGGAAGCATCCTGGTTGCGACTCAGGTCGTCGAAGTAAGTCTAAACGTTGACTTCGATGTGCTGTACTCCGATCCCGGCTCCGCTCGAAGCTTTGTTGCAGCGGTTTGGTCGCGTCAATCGCGCGCGTCGCGTGCCCCTCCGGACGGTAAACGTGTGCCGCAAGATACCCGACGGCTGCCCTGTTTACCCTCTGTGGCCGGTGTCGAAAGCCATTGATGTCCTGGACTCCTGGGATGGCAAGCCGCTCCGAGAGGATGCCGTGCAGCTGATACTCGACGCCGTCTATGATGATGCGACGGCCGAACGGTTGACGCTGGATCTCAGGCAAAACATGGACATGTTCGAGCGAAACGTCTTGGTGTCATGTCGGCCGTTTGTTTCGGATGAGAAGTTGGAAGCAGATGTTCGAAGAGATGTTCGATGGCTTCGAGGTGCTGCCAGCATCGCTGGAGGCGGAATACAGACGGAGGTTGGACGAAGAGCCGCTGCTCGCTCCTGGACTTCTCGTGCCCATTACCAGCGGGCAATTCAACAACTTGCGGAGACGTGGGCGCCTACACCTGGCCGAAAGGACATGGATTGCTGATTGCCCTTATACAGAGCAGGGACTCGAGATCTACGGACCTCCAACGCAGGACGGCCAGTAATCAGCACGCTGGCGCACAGATCCTAATGTAGCTATTCTGTAGGGCGGAACCATTGGACTTGATATGTCAGCCTTACCCAGTACTCTTCCGTTCTCATGGACGCCTCGCAAGCCGCCGGCGGCTGCCCAGTACAACTGGATCACCGGCGGAATCGATATCGTGCCGGAGCAACTGGAGTTGCCGCTACCGCCGGTCGATGATGCCGTGCTTCCGGACGATGGCAGCGTCATACTTCTCGCAACCGAAAACGGATCCCAGTTGTTCGTCTCCGGTTTCGGGCTGTTCATCGGGAAGAAGAGCGAGCGGGTAGTAGTCAGGCAGGGAAAATCGGTCTGCGCCCAGGTTCCCCCTGATGCGACTGCAAGAAATCATCGTCGCGTCACGTGGGGTAAGCTTCTCGTCGGATCTCATTGAGGAACTGTGCGAACGCGGGATCCGGCTCGCGTGCCTGAACTCCAGCGGGAAACCATTCGCCTTGATCACATCGCCGATGCTAACAGCGACGGTGGAGACGCGCCGCGAGCAGTTCGCAGCTTGCAAGAATGAGCGGGGGGCTGACATCTGCCGCTGGATCGTCGCGGGAAAGCTCCACAACCAGGAGAAGCTACTGCGGTACTTCGCCAAGAGCCGCGACGGCGAACGGAGGACCGCCCTAGAGAACGGCGCTACCGCGGTACGTCGTCTGCGCCGGGCCGCCCTTGCCGTGGAAGGTGGCGCGCCCGACGAAGTTCGTTCGTCGCTAATGGGTTTCGAAGGCACGGGTGGTCGGCTCTACTGGCAGCAGATCGGCAACATGCTCCCGGATGCGCTCGGTTTTGCGGGCCGCTCTCACCAAGGAGCAAGTGATGCAGTGAATGCCGCTCTCAATTATGGGTACGGTATCCTGACCGCTCACGTCTGGGGAGCCGTAATGAACGCCGGGCTCGAACCCTTCGCCGGCTTTCTCCACGTGGATCGCAGCGGCAAACCGTCGTTGGTTTTGGATCTGATGGAAGAATTTCGCCAGCCGGTCGTTGACCGTGCGATTCTCTCATGGCTCAACAAGGGAGGCCAACTTTCGCTTCAGAAAGGCATGCTCGACGCAGCGTCCAAAGAAAACGTCGCTTCCCGCGTGCTGATGCGTCTGGTGGCAACGGAACAACATCGCGGCAAACAGCACCAAGTGCGGTCGATCGTTCAGACGCAAGCTCGCCTGGCGGCCAGCGCGGTGCGGGGTTTGCGGCCGTATCGATCGTTTTCTTTCAAGTGGTGAACTGTGGCGCGAAAGAACCGGTACACAGGTGTTCTCAAGGCTCTGCCTCTGGGCAAGGGAAGTCCAGAGGTGTCGCTGGTGCTGATTTACGATATTGAAAATGATCGGCTGCGAACGCGGATTGCGGACGTTTGCCTGAATTACGGGCTTGAGCGGATTCAATTCAGTGCGTTTTTCGGGAAGCTGAACCGGAATAGACGGCAGGAACTGGCGTTGAAGGTGCAGAACGAACTCGGAGATGAGTCCGGGCGCGTGCGGATCATTCCGGTCTGCGAGCAGGACTTGAAAGATATGTGGGTGCTGGACCAGTTCCGGCGCGACGCCGATAAGCTGAAAGCCGAAGCTGAGACGCGGGATCGCGCGAAACCACGCTTGAGGGTGCTCGGAGGCGAAGACGATCAATGATGCTGCGCGTCACGGACTTGAAGCAATGGGCGTACTGCCGGCGTATCGTCTACTACCAGCACCGAATGCCTGGGGTTGGAAAGCCAACCTACAAGATGGAGGAGGGCAAAACGGCGCAAGACATGATTGAGCGGCTCGAAACTCGCCGGACGATGCGAGAGTACGGATTCGAGGGTGCCGTGCGGAGATTTGGGGTCTGGTTGGAGAACAGAGACCTGGGCCTGTCAGGAAAACTCGACCTATTGCTGGAAACGGCTACCGAGGCCGCCATCGTCGAATTCAAGTTGACCTCCGGCGAGGTTGGGCAGAATCACCGGCTGCAACTCGGGGGATATACGTTGCTGGTGGAAGCGGAGATTGGAAAGCCGGTGAAACATGGGTTCGTCTACCGGATTCCGGATGGAAGAGTGTTTCCGGTTCCTATTGATGAGGGGTTGCGGCGGGAGGTTCGGCAGGCCGGACACGACATTCGCGAGGCGATTTCAGCCGGGTTGCTACCGGAGCCGACGGAACAGAGGAAGCGGTGCGAAGAATGCGAGTATGCAAACTATTGTGGGGACGTGTGGTAACGACAAGGTTCGCAGATCGGCGGGCATCCGCGCGCAGAAACTCATATCCGCGAAGAAAACCCTTCCAGGGCGCTCTGCAAGTGCCGTAGAATGTGTATGGTGGAGAGCGGATGCAAGACCATCCCCTACGAGAAGGGGACTGAAACACGAGATTTTAGCATCGCCCTTTTTATCGCCAATACGATGCAAGACCATCCCCTACGAGAAGGGGACTGAAACCCGACTATCCGCGTTGGATTGTACGATATGTGATCTGGATGCAAGACCATCCCCTACGAGAAGGGGACTGAAACTACGTGAAGGAGTCCGCTCAGTGATGACGTGAACGGGGATGCAAGACCATCCCCTACGAGAAGGGGACTGAAACACCTTGTAAGCCGTCCGGGGGAACGAGAAAGGGGATGCAAGACCATCCCCTACGAGAAGGGGACTGAAACGATTGGCTGTATCTTCGGGGACGCCGCCACAGGATCGATGCAAGACCATCCCCTACGAGAAGGGGACTGAAACGCCGGATGAACTCGGCAACCTGCGCGTTGTACGAAGATGCAAGACCATCCCCTACGAGAAGGGGACTGAAACAGGATAATCGGCGTACGACCCTGGAACGATCCCGCGGATGCAAGACCATCCCCTACGAGAAGGGGACTGAAACATAGGCTCTACAGGCGTCAGCTGCTGCACGAATATGGGATGCAAGACCATCCCCTACGAGAAGGGGACTGAAACGAATGGCTGTGGCAATCTGGTACGTGCCAAGCGATCCGATGCAAGACCATCCCCTACGAGAAGGGGACTGAAACCGTTGAATGCCGAAGTGGAAGCAAGTCGTAATTGATTGGATGCAAGACCATCCCCTACGAGAAGGGGACTGAAACACCAGTAGAAGGCGTACCAGAATGCTTTGTCGCCGCGATGCAAGACCATCCCCTACGAGAAGGGGACTGAAACGTGGAAAGGGTGTTCGCCGCCTCGTAAATACCCCCGATGCAAGACCATCCCCTACGAGAAGGGGACTGAAACCGCAAACACCCGAGCACCACTTGAATGCGTGCCGCCGATGCAAGACCATCCCCTACGAGAAGGGGACTGAAACAAGAGAACGTATGACGCCTGCCAAACGGAAGCAAAAGATGCAAGACCATCCCCTACGAGAAGGGGACTGAAACTTCGGAATTCGCAAGAGTCGCTGTTGCTTCTCCCAGATGCAAGACCATCCCCTACGAGAAGGGGACTGAAACGGCCGCCAGGGCCGCGCTCTCCACAATCGGCACGCCGCGATGCAAGACCATCCCCTACGAGAAGGGGACTGAAACAAGCGATGGTCGCTCGACACCCGGAAGAACTCACACGATGCAAGACCATCCCCTACGAGAAGGGGACTGAAACTGGGCAGTTCGACAACCTGCCCGCCGCACACAGAACAGATGCAAGACCATCCCCTACGAGAAGGGGACTGAAACCTCAACGATGCCGTGTGGGACTACATGGAAGCTCCGGATGCAAGACCATCCCCTACGAGAAGGGGACTGAAACGGGCGAGTACGGCGGTCGCCCTGGCAACGCACGCGAGATGCAAGACCATCCCCTACGAGAAGGGGACTGAAACCCAGGTCATCTTCCTCACCGTCCTGTTTCGCTTTCGATGCAAGACCATCCCCTACGAGAAGGGGACTGAAACACATGAGCCACGGCTCGATACCTTCTTCTTGCGCGGGATGCAAGACCATCCCCTACGAGAAGGGGACTGAAACGAATGCGACACGGTCGGGTTTGCGGGCGCAGAGGCTGATGCAAGACCATCCCCTACGAGAAGGGGACTGAAACGTAGACATCGGGGCGGCATTACTTGGGCTGGCAAGGATGCAAGACCATCCCCTACGAGAAGGGGACTGAAACCAGTCTGAATCGTTCGTGATAGGTTGGAAGGGAAGTGATGCAAGACCATCCCCTACGAGAAGGGGACTGAAACAGCGTGAACGATTCAATGAGTCATTCAGCCGTGTCAGATGCAAGACCATCCCCTACGAGAAGGGGACTGAAACTTGAGGTGAGAAAGGGGCTTTCATGCTCTCTCTGGATGCAAGACCATCCCCTACGAGAAGGGGACTGAAACACGCGACTTTGGTTTCCAGCTTGCTGTACGGGACCGAGATGCAAGACCATCCCCTACGAGAAGGGGACTGAAACTTAAAAAGATTCCATTCGCGCAGATGTCGGATGCGAGATGCAAGACCATCCCCTACGAGAAGGGGACTGAAACGTTGACCTGCTGCAAGTACTTCCCATTCGGGAATTGATGCAAGACCATCCCCTACGAGAAGGGGACTGAAACGTCCTGGTATGCCTCTTTGCGGTTCGCTTCATGCGGATGCAAGACCATCCCCTACGAGAAGGGGACTGAAACTGAGGTTGGAGCGCATCTATCTTACCCGTCCCGGCGATGCAAGACCATCCCCTACGAGAAGGGGACTGAAACCCAATGGTGGTCCGAAGCCCACATAAAAAGGAGGAGATGCAAGACCATCCCCTACGAGAAGGGGACTGAAACTGAAAAGCGGGCCGAGGTCGAGAAATCGTTCCGTAGATGCAAGACCATCCCCTACGAGAAGGGGACTGAAACGCTGGCGTTTGAATGGTATGCCACCAACATCCCGACGATGCAAGACCATCCCCTACGAGAAGGGGACTGAAACCTCGGGCGGGGCGCTGTTCTTCTCGATCTGGAATGGGATGCAAGACCATCCCCTACGAGAAGGGGACTGAAACCGAAGTCCTGGCACTGGTCAGACGGGAGTTTGAGAAGATGCAAGACCATCCCCTACGAGAAGGGGACTGAAACGTAGAATCAATTGCAGAAGGCAGGGCAGGGGTAGACGATGCAAGACCATCCCCTACGAGAAGGGGACTGAAACAGCCGCTGGGGTCCGTCTCGCTCAGTTCGATCTCGAGATGCAAGACCATCCCCTACGAGAAGGGGACTGAAACACCTGGATGCGCTGGCGCGCAAGGAGGGCAAGTAGAGATGCAAGACCATCCCCTACGAGAAGGGGACTGAAACGAACGAATCGTTCGTGATCAACTTCATCGGCTCGAAGATGCAAGACCATCCCCTACGAGAAGGGGACTGAAACGCGAAGGACTGCCCGTGCTGTGAGGGTTCAGGATGGGATGCAAGACCATCCCCTACGAGAAGGGGACTGAAACTCTGCGGGGCGGTGCTCACTTGCAGGGTCTGCGATCGATGCAAGACCATCCCCTACGAGAAGGGGACTGAAACGAAAAACACGTTCCTCTATTACGACATTCAGCGAAGGATGCAAGACCATCCCCTACGAGAAGGGGACTGAAACGGTTGATTTCTCGCATGTGCCCAAGCATTGCCTCGGCGATGCAAGACCATCCCCTACGAGAAGGGGACTGAAACTTACGAGGCGTACCACCAGAACCTGGTTGACTACGGGATGCAAGACCATCCCCTACGAGAAGGGGACTGAAACGTATTGGTAATGATCGCGTAGCCTGCGCCCCCGTTGATGCAAGACCATCCCCTACGAGAAGGGGACTGAAACGACTATGCGGGTGAGTGGGATGGGCGGCCGGGGATGGATGCAAGACCATCCCCTACGAGAAGGGGACTGAAACCGTGATCGAGGTGAAGTGGCTGGGCGACGCGGCCGGGTGATGCAAGACCATCCCCTACGAGAAGGGGACTGAAACAGTAAGAGTTGTATTCCACGTTGCTGGAACCGAGTGATGCAAGACCATCCCCTACGAGAAGGGGACTGAAACTAGGTCAGCAAGCCGTCGAAGTCGAGCTGCTGGAAGCGATGCAAGACCATCCCCTACGAGAAGGGGACTGAAACCGAAGATTCGGCCAGATGGTACGCGGGAGCCAGCGGGATGCAAGACCATCCCCTACGAGAAGGGGACTGAAACACGTGATGGAAAGTGTACTGCCCGTGTCGCCGCGTGATGCAAGACCATCCCCTACGAGAAGGGGACTGAAACTCTCGTAGTACGCCATTACATACGCAAGACGCGCCGATGCAAGACCATCCCCTACGAGAAGGGGACTGAAACCCGTAGCCACTCGATCTCAGCACCAGCGCCATTATCGATGCAAGACCATCCCCTACGAGAAGGGGACTGAAACAAGGGGGCGTAGGCACGTGGCTAAGAAGAAACCCAGCGATGCAAGACCATCCCCTACGAGAAGGGGACTGAAACACTGCCCCTGCTATTCCTGCCGTGTCGTCTGGAAGGATGCAAGACCATCCCCTACGAGAAGGGGACTGAAACACAATACACATGGCAGCAAGGGAGGCATGATGAGTGATGCAAGACCATCCCCTACGAGAAGGGGACTGAAACGGTGAAGACGCTATCTTTCTCAACTCGGTGCAAGGCGATGCAAGACCATCCCCTACGAGAAGGGGACTGAAACGCGCCAAACAGCGCCGCATCGACGCCCGATTCAGCGATGCAAGACCATCCCCTACGAGAAGGGGACTGAAACTAAAGTGCAAGTGGGCGGATACTGGAGACTTTCCCCGATGCAAGACCATCCCCTACGAGAAGGGGACTGAAACACGAAGAGTACCCACCGTAGGGCGGAACCCTGCGTGATGCAAGACCATCCCCTACGAGAAGGGGACTGAAACGGCGAAGTAGTGCGCCATCACGGCCTTGATGCGCTTGATGCAAGACCATCCCCTACGAGAAGGGGACTGAAACATGGCGATTTCGTTTCGTTCGGCGCGGCGAATATACCGATGCAAGACCATCCCCTACGAGAAGGGGACTGAAACCTCAAAACTGCTCGGGAGTAACAATAGCAGATAATAGATGCAAGACCATCCCCTACGAGAAGGGGACTGAAACCCCTTCATTGGGTCTTCAGGTGCACCGGTGGATGTCGCAGAGCTTACGAAGCGGCTGTGGGACCATACGTGCACGCACCGGCCAACAACGCCGATTCTATTCGGCAAAACTGAGTGGAGGCCAATTCGGGATGCGAGTTTCGGCAATGCCAAGTTCTTTCAACACTAAATCCCACATTCGCTCGAAGTCGGTTGCATCTGCTGGGCGAGTGCCATGCGCGAGCCATGATT
>CAWFUU010000016.1:0-104494 GCA_963819035.1 uncultured Acidobacteriaceae bacterium
ATAACATAACTGCGGTGGCCATGAAGAGTTAGCCCGTCGCTGGTGTTAGCTTCAACCCATACCTTCGCTGTGTGGTCGACGCTCCCCGTCGCCAATCGCCTGCCATCTGGGTTCCAGGCCACGCTTATGATCCAATCGGTGTGGCCGAGCAAGGTGAGTATTTCCCTGCCCGTCGCGATATCCCAAATCTTTACCGTTTGGTCGGCGCTTCCAGTTGCCAGTCGCTGGCTGTCAGGGTTCCAAGCTACGCTATAAACACCGTTGCTGTGACCGCTCAGAACTAGCAATTCCTTGCCCGTGAGAGCATCCCAAACTTGTGCCGGTCCGTTGCGCTTTCCGGTTGCGATTCGCTTGCCGTCTGGACTCCACGCTACGCTCCTAACGTAGCCATTGCGGCCGCTCAGGGTTAGCAATTCCGCGCCCGTCGCTCTATCCCACACGCTCGCCCAGTCGCCACTTCCAGTAGCTAGCTGTTTGCTGTCTGGGCTCCAGGCCACGCACCACACACGAGCCCCGCGCCCACTCAGAGTTTGTGTCTCCTTGCCAGTCGTTGCATCCCACACCTTCGTCGTGGTGTCTTCACTGCCCGTAGCTAGCCATCTGCCGTCAGGGCTCCAAGCCACGCTCGTAACAGATCCGTTGTGCCCGCTTAAGGTCAGTGTTTGCTTGCCCGTCGTCGCGTCCCAGAGTCTCGCCGTATTATCATTACTCGCAGTTGCCAGCCCGTTGTTCCTTCCGGACTCCAGGCCACGCCGGTCACAGATTCATTGTGTCCGCGTAAAACCGAGTATTTATTCCCCGTCATCGCGTTCCATAGCCTCGCGGTGTTGTCATCGCTGCCGGTAGCCAGCCTTGTTCCGTCTGGGCTCCAAGCAACGCTGCGAACCGAATCGCTATGGCCACAGAGGGTCAACCGCACACGGGAAAGCCGTAACGCTTCATGTAGTGCCTGCTCAGCTGCGGGCACAGGCCTTTGCCCGAATCGAAGCGTGGCGTTCAGCGCTTGCATTGCGAGAAGTACGCCCCTCTCCGGATCTTCCGTAAGACTTTGAGTCGAATACGCGGCCAGCTCTCTCGCCTTGGACTCCCTTGCGTTTCGTTGCTCAGCGATCCCGAAACTGATCGCTGCGACCGCAAGCCCAAGAAACACCAAGGCAGCGGCACCCGTGATCCCCAGCGCGCGACGGCGCTGCGTACGTTGCTTCTCCCTGCAGCTCTCCCCAAGTTCGCGGAGCGTATCAGCGGAGAAAGACCTGGCTGAGATCTTCGATCAGTTGTCCGCGGAGCTTCTCTCCGTTGGGATGAGCCAATATCTCCTCTCGGCGATGCTGGAGAGGAATCCAAAGGGGCTCGCTCGCAAGTTTGTTGCGAACTGTAGCCGGGGCAAGTGTCTAGCGGATCTGGGCCCACGTCTTGAACTCCCCACCGGTGACGATGATGAGGATCTCACCATGACGCTCCTGCTTAAACCAGTGAGAGGCTTCCAACTCCATCCCCTCACTGTTCCGCCGCTTCGGGAGAGGCCAACACAATGAGATCGGGTGGAGCGATCCATCCTGTCGAATAGCTCCCTTTTCAGACTGGAACCGGCTGGCATGCAGGAGAGATCACGAAACACTGTCTTGGCTCGCAGTTTGTACCACGGGCACAGGAACTTCTGGAGGACCAAATGAATCACCGGCGCGGTCTTGCTATCGGCTTGCCAGCTATAGGAGAGAAAGGCATCGTAGTGGGCAGCAGAATCGACCCAGATCAACGAGCGGAGCCACAATGGAACGAAGCGCCGCCACGGTTTTGGGGGCGCCGAATTGAACAACGGAGATTGAACAGGATGTGGTACGTCTTCCCGGCCCAGGCCGAATTGGGTGTCCTGTCAGCGTCCATGAAACGGGATTATAAGCTGAGGCGATGCCGCCGAACCGGAGGCCTGCTCGTAGGGCCTGATGGGGCACGCCGCAAAGCGCAAATCGGCGTATCAGGATGTTCTTGGGGAGACACGCTGCTCCCCGACCTTCTGATGGTGAAGCAAGTCAAGGCTGAATACGTCAAGGTGCAGTAGCAGCTCGGCGACCCCCTGCCAAGTATTGTTCAGCTTGTTGCCGCGGGTGAAACCATTGCATTCGGAAAGTGGACCAGACTACCATCAGCTTGTCATTTAGTAACGACCAGTCGCCAAGTGTTGGACGAAACCGACCGCTTCACGTGGATTAAAACCCGCCTATTCGACCAAGGCACTCAAAATCCATTGTGGGCTTGCCGACTCAAATAATGAATGATAAAGGACGCTATCGCCAAAATCGCGCACAATCACGATTCCCAAACCCTCAAGCCGCATCGCTTGCCACTGAAATTTCGAAGCGATCATTGACCGCTTCTCTGAGTTTCTGTTTGCTTCCGATGTATCGCTCCGTTGTTTGGACGGAAGCGTGCCCAAGCAGAAACTGAATCTGTTCGAGTTCGCCGCTGCAATCGTGGCAGAGTCGGGCGCAGGTACGACGAAGATCGTGGGGTGCCAGATTGTCTATGCCGGCCTGCCGGGCACACCGCTTGACCGCATACCAGACAACGTTGGCGGTCACGCCAGCATCTTGTCGCTTTCCATTCTTCGAAACTCTTCTGAATACTCTCCCCTCGCTCACTCCCGAATGCGGAGCCAAGCATCCAGAAGTTGCTTGCACCACGACGGCACCGGCACCGTTCGCAGCCGTCTTCCCTTACCGATCAAATCGACGATGACCCAGTGTCCCTCCCTCATTTGCAGTTGCTCCAGCGTCAATCCCACGACTTCCGAACGCCGCAATCCACAACCAAGAAGTAAGCCAAGGATTGCTCCGTCCCGCCAGCCGCGCAGGTCTGTCTTCGAGGCGGCATTCACGAGCTCTTGCGCCTGGTTCCGGAGAGCCAGTTGCCGATTTTACGTCCGAGCCGCTTCACCCCTTAACTCGCCGGATTCCAATCGCCAGTTCCGGACTCAGCCAGCCGCTCTCCGCGGACTCGTCCGCCAGTCTCCGGATAGCCGAAAGATGTAAATTGATCGTAGAGGCGGACAGAGAGAGTCCTTCAAGGTGTGACCGGTAACGGACGACAACGGCTCGATTGAACGTCAACCTGGGCTCGCTGCAGTACCAAGCGATGAACCTATCGATGGCAAAGGCGTAGCTGCGACGAGAGTGAACGGAGGGGAGCGTATTGAGGACAGCCGTTTTCGATTGCTCCAGTTCAGGGATGGTCAGCGTATCGGCGCGAGCGCCAGAGTCTAGTATGCTTTTGAGGGACCATAGGGCGCGGCTCCTTCCGGCCGCCTCCAAAGTTTCGTACTCACGGAAGCCAGCACGAATGAGCAATGCCGCCACAGAGTCCCATTTCCCTTGAAAAAAGGCGGATTGTCGATGCGATGCACTTTATCGGATTAGAAGGTCAAGCAGGAGAATGAACATTGACGGGCACAGATAGATCGGCTTCTTCGACGGCACGCGAGTCGTTACTTCCCACATGCCCGTGTCGGGCCAACTTCCGAGTAGCATAAAAACCGCCAAGAATCCTCAGATACGCTGCGGCTCGGCGCAGGTATAATTGCGCGCGGCAGGGCCCCAGGTACGGCAGACCGAACATTCTATTGTGCGTCGCCATCCGAACAGCCTCGTTCGGCTCACGTAATTGGAGGATGTGCATGAACACACTGCTGTCTCGGAAGTATCTTGTGTTGACATTGATCGCAATGTCGGGCGGCGCGACTTGTGCGACGGGGCAGGACAATTCAGCGCCTGTTATGACACTGGTCGTCGACGAAACACAAGCCGCGCGGCGGATTGCGTTCGTCCACGAGGAAATTCGGGTGCGGCCGGGCACCCTGTCTCTCGCGTATCCTCGTTGGATTCCAGGCGAGCACGGGCCGACCGGTCCCATTCAACAATTCGCGTCGCTGCGGGTCCGTTCCGGAAACGCGACGCTGCCCTGGACGCGCGATCCCGAGGACATCTACACCATTCACATGTGAAATGTCCGGCGAACACCGATCGGATCACGTCGACTTCGATACGTTGCTGGAAAACACGATCTCCGATCATCAGCTCCTGCTGGCGTGGAATACGGCAGTGCTGTTATCCCGCGCGGCATCGATAAGCGCGAGTTGATGATCGAGCCGTCGATCCTTCTGCCTCCCAACTGGAAACAGGGCAGCTCGCTGCGGGTGACCAGCCAGGCGGGCGGCCGCGTGAATTTCGCGCCGGTTTCGCTGGAACGTTTGATCGATTCGCCGGTGCTGGCGGGCGAGTTCTTCGAGTTGTACCGCTGACGTCGAGTTGGCCGGCCGAACTCGACATCACCGGCGACAGCCAGGCCGCCCTCGACAAGGCGGATGACGCGCATGCGTTCACCCTGTTTAGCAAGCTAGTCGACCAGGATCGGGCCATGTTCGGCTTCCGGCATTGGCAGACCCTGCACCTTCTTGTGTCGCAAAGCGAGGCGCGGCCCTTCGACGGTTGAGCACGAAGACTCGCCGTACGGCGCGAGTGGGGGACGCCGGGCTTTCCAGGAAAGATCAACTGGAGAAGTTCGGCTGGCCGCTTCTCGCCCATGAACAATCGCACTCTTGGGACGGAAAGTACCGGCGGCCGGCCGAGCTGTACTCAAAGCCCGACTATCAGGCCCGGAGCGAACGTCGCTGCTCTGGGTGTATGAGGGGTTGAACGAATATATAGGGATGTTGCTCGCCACGCGCGCCGGGTTCAACGACCCAGCCTACATGCGCGACTATCTCGGGCGGATGGCTGCGGATTTCTCCCTCGAACCAGGCCGTGCCACCACCGCTCTGGTGGATACTGCCACGGAAGACTGGGTTTTGCGTGCGTTCGACGTTCCGGTGGTATTCTCTGCGCCGCGGACAGGACTATTACGACGAGGGCGCGTTGATCTGGCTGCGCGCCGACACCATCATCCGCGAACAAACGCAGGGACGCCGGTCCCTCGACGATTTCTTGCGCAGCTTTTTCGGCCAGCGTGATACCGAGCCGATCGTTGCTCCGTACACCCGAGAAGACATCGAAGCGTCGCTGTCGGCAATCTGCCCGTTTGACTGGCACGCGTTTTTCGAGACGCGCGTCTATCAGGTGAACAGCAAGCCTCCAACCGATGGCCTTGAGGCTGCCGGCTGGCGTCTGACATACAACGCCACACCCAACAACGAACCTTTCTACAGTGATCTCCTCCCGATTTCCTATTACGGCGCCTATTCCGTCGGGATCGACGGTGAAGAAAGACGGCACGATCTTCGACGTCTTGACTGGGACGCCAGCCTACAATGGGGGTCTCGGCCGAATATGACGATTCTGGCGGTCGATGGCCGGGTCTACTCCGCCGCTGCGCTCGACGAGGCGATCGCGCATCCACGAAACGGCAAGATCTCGCTGGTGGTTCGCAATTTTGATTCGGTAGAGACTTGCGAAATTCAATATGCGGGGGGCGTACGTTACCCGCATCTGGAGCCAATCCCGGGCAGTCACGACTACCTTAGCGAGATCCTGGCGCCTCGAAGCTATGAGACTTACTGACCACTGGCGGATGACGCTAGTGCTTTTTCGGACGCGACGCCAGGATGAGTGCTCAAGGCTGAAAGAAGGTGTGTGAGGCGTCGCGTTCGAAAAAGCCGTCAGAAGGAAGCCGCTGGCGCGGCGGACGCGGGACTTATGCAAATTGAATGGAGCGAGCAAGGGGTGTAGAAGTTCACGGGAGTGGTCAAGGTGGTTGGAGTGGCAGTGGGCCCACCGGTGCAAAGACGAGTCGATGGCCGAGGTGAGCCTAAGTGGGGAGAGGAAGAAGATGTTTGGGCGCAACGGAGACACACTTCGGCGAGACGCTCGTAAACGTGCCGACAGCGCGGTGTGTGGGCGAGTGATTTCATGCAGCCGTGGCCAGGAGCGGTGGAGAACGGAGTTGGAGTTGTGCGGCTGTGAATCGTTTGACGACAGCCATCGGTCCACCGCACTTGGGACAGCGCCACAGCGGGTGCGCTGTAGGAGCGGTCGACGTCTCCGATTCGTCTTTCGGTGGAGTGGCGTGGAGAGCGGTGAAGCACTGTGGCAGCAGGGCGGCACGCCTTCGGTTGGCGAGGAAGCCGAAGTGGCGGATGCGAACGAAGCCCTTGGGGAGCAGGTGAAGTAGGAAGCGACGGAGAAACTCATCGCGCGACAGAGTCATCAGTTTCTGCCGATTGTGGTCGGCAGAGTCACGCCAGCGAAAGGTAACTTGGCCGTCCGCCAATGCGACCAAGCGATGGTTGGAGATCGCGACGCGGTGGGTATAGCGGCCGAGATACTGCAGGACATACTCGGGTCCGCCGAAGGGTGGTTTGGAGTAGACGATCCAATCTTTGCGGAAGAGCGGACGCAGCCAGGCAGCGAAGAACTTAGGATGGGTGAGTGGTGCGAGCTCTCCGGCTAGGTGCAGTTGACGGCGTTCAAAGGCAAACTTCAGACCAGCTACGAACTTGCCACGAAACACGCGCCGCAGCAGGGCGATGGGCAGGAAGAAGCTTGGGTGGGAGCGAATCCAGCGACGGTGATCGAGCGAGAGTCCGCCGGCGGGAACAACACAGTGGACATGGGGATGAAGCTGGAGTTTCTGGTTCCAGGTATGGAGCACGCTGAAGAAGCCGATCTCGGCTCCGAGATGGGCGGGGTTACGAGCCACTTCCCGTAGAGTTTCGGCGCTGGCCCGAAGCAGCAAATCATAGATGAGTTTCCTGTTCTGGAGAGCCAATGCAGCCAGTTGCGGCGGCAGTGTGAAGACGACGTGGACGTAGGGCGTGGGCAGCAGTTCACGACGACGCGCCGCGATCCAGCGTTCACGCGCACCGGTCTGACACTTCGGGCAGTGCCGGTTGCGACACGAGTTGTAGGAGATGGTGGCACGATGTCCGCAGCCGGTGCACTCATCGATATGACCGCCGAGAGCGGCGGTGCGACAGCGCGCGATGGCCAGCAGGACCTTAAGGTGGGTCCAGCGGAGCCAGTGACGGTTGCGCGCGATGAAGTCGGCTCCTGCGCTGCGAATGATATCGGCCACCTCTAACTGTGGCCGACTCATTTACTCCTCCTCGAACGACCTGCCTTTCTTCAGCACCAGCGAGTCCAGCGGACTGGGCGTGGCATGCAAGTGCCGTTGCGAGAGGTGGAGATAACGAGCGGTTTCTTTTCAGATCGTGATGGCCTAACAGGATCTGGATGGTGTGCAGGTCGGCGCCGGCTTCTAGCAAGTGCGTGGCGAAACAGTGGCGGAGCACGTGGGGATAGATACGTTTCTTAATCCCGGCGCGCCGGGCGGACTCGATGCAAGCGTTGTAGGGCGTCTTGTCATCCGTGGGGTGATCAGCGCTGTGCCAGCGGTTGCCGGGAAATAACCACACGGACTTTTTGCGCAGACGCCGCCAATGAGCGCGCAGTTCTTCGAGCAGGACAGGGCTGAGCATGACATCGCGGTCTTGCCCTCCTTTGCCGTCTTGAATGTGCACGACCATTCGTCGGCTATCGATATCGCTGACTTTCAGGCGCGTGAGCTCGGTGCGGCGCGCACCGGTGCCGTAGAGGGTCATCAAAATGGTGCGATAGAAAGGAGTCGGTGCAGCATCGATGAGCTGTGCTACTTCTCCCTGACTGAGAACAGTGGGCAGACGATAGCGCTTCTTGGGATAGGGAGTGTCCGCAATGCTCCAGGGCCTCTTGAGCGTCTGGATGTAGAGGAAGCGTAGAGCGCAGAGATGATTGGTCACCGAACCGGGGGTCAGTTTGCGGACGGTGAAGAGTTGGGCTTGGTATTCGCGGATGTGCCGCGGCCCTAGACGATCAGGCGAGCAGTGAAAGTGCTGGGCGAACCGCTCGATCAGGCGGATGTAACGCTGTGTGGTAGCCTCAGAGTAATGACGACGCTGGAGTTCTTCCAGCATCATTTTGCGTAGATGGGTCACAGGGACACCTCCTTGTGACCCACAACTTATCTGAACTGAAAATCGGGACAGCCGACATCACCACGCGGCAGCGTCCGCCGCGCCAGCGGCTTCGTTCTGACGGGCTACTGACTCCAGGAAATGCCCCACACGGCGATTCTCGTGCCTGCGTCTGCGCGGTAATGGGCCGGGTCGAGATAAGCATGGCTCCCGTTCCGAGGGCCACTTCGGGCGAGTTCAATCGATTTATCTCGCGGAAATAAGTGTCTTGTTTTCATTTGTTTATCGCCAACATTTACCACAGGGGTAAAGACCGCAAGGAACTGCAAAGACGAGGCTTGCACGTGAATGCACTGCTCCTGGTGCAGCGCGTTTACTGAGGGTTGGAAGGATCGCCCTTGCCGGGAGTCGGAGCTGGCGGAGGACCGGCTGCCGGAGCCTTCTGCGATGCCACCCGCGGCGCGTCTGGCGCGGTGGTCATGGCGCTGTCTGGATTGAGCAGGTGATCGTTGCTCGGCCCCAGCCCCAGTTTGATGAGCGCCCGCGAGTCGGGAACTTCCTTGGTCTGCCACCCGTGGTCGCCCTGATAGCGCCGCATGGCTTCTTCGCTGGCCTGGTTCCAGGTACCGGTAGGTTCACCGTTCAGGTAATGTTCGCGAATCAAGGCCTCTTGAATCGAACGGGCTCTCTCAGAGTCGATCTTCTGTTGTCCGCGCACCCGCTTCTTTCGCGAATGCTTTGCGGTGGAGGCGGTGTGCGTCGTGCTCGCCGCCTTCGCGGAACTGGATGACGAAGATGTCGTCTTGTGATGCTTGCGCGGCTTGGCCGTGGCCGGTCTCTGGGTCGCGGAATCGCTGGCCGCGCTCTGCTGTCGCGCAAACGCCGGAACGCAAGCGCATGCCAGCAGCAGCGCACAAATCGCGCCGTATCGCGCCAAACGAGTTCTGCCGAAACGCCCTGTCATAAATCTCAGACCGCACGGCGCGCCCGCAAGCCGCGCCATTACAAAACTTCAGCCGCGTAAAGGCTTCAGCCGCACAAAAACAAAAAGCCCAACCGTGGCACTGTAATCATCCTCGATCAACGGCTACAGTGCCAGTTCCGACTGGGCTGACTTACGTTACGGAAGTGTACCGGCCAGGAAGATCGTCCCGTCCTGCCGTGTCGAACCCCGCTGCCGCACCAGGAACACCACGTCCTGGCCGCTCTTCAGGTTCGACTCGATGCGCGAGAAGTCCTCCTCACTGTTCACCGGCTGCTTGTTGATCTCGAGGATGATGTCGCCACGGCCAAGGTTGATATCCTCGGCGAAAGAATTTGGCTTCACATCCTGCACAATCACTCCCTTGCCCGCACCCATGTCGAGGCGATCGGCCATTTCCGGAGTGACCTTCCGTACGGTTATGCCGAACTTGCTTTCCTTAGGCGTATTGGAATCGTCGTTTTCCTGATCGTCCCCGAGACGGGAGGCAAACAGCTTGGCGCGATCAGCGATGGTAACGCTGGCGTCCTGGCTCTTACCGTTGCGCAGGAAGCCCAACGCTACCTTCGATCCCGGCTTGCGCGAGGCGATGTCGCCCACCAGTTCCGAGCCCTTGCTGACTTTCTTGCCGTCTACGGTGGTGATGGTGTCGCCCACCTTCAATCCGGCTTGGTCGGCGGGACTGCCCGCCACCACGCTCGAGATGGTTACACCGCTTCCTGATCCATAAACACGGGTGATCGCTGGGTTCTCGACGGCGTCAAACATGATGCCGATGGAACCGCGCGAAACCCTGTGCTCAGGCCCCGTGAGCTGGTTGTAAACCTCGACCACGGTTTTCGAAGGCAAGGCAAATCCCACGCCCGCATAGGCGTTGGTCTCGCTCAGAATGGCCGTGTTGATGCCAATCACTTCCCCATTCATATTCACCAGCGGTCCGCCCGAGTTGCCGGGGTTAATGGCCGCGTCGGTCTGAATGAAAGTCTGGAATTGGCGGCCGGGAACGATGTCCCGTCCCTTGGCCGAGACGATTCCGGCGGTTACTGTTTCCGACAGCCCGAACGGGCTACCGACAGCTAACACCCAATCGCCTACCTGCATGCTGTCGGAATTGCCCATTTTGGCCGCCGGCAACGAGCGGTCGATGTCCACCTTGATGACGGCGAGATCGGTTTCCTGGTCCGTGCCGATCACTTTGGCGTCGTGCTGCACTCCCGGTGGATCGTCCTCGAAGCGGACGCGAACCCGGTCGGCCTTCTCGACCACGTGCCGGTTGGTGACGATATAACCTTTGGAGTCGACGATCACGCCCGAACCCAAGGAGCGCTCGCGGATTGGCCCTTCACCCTGTCCAAACTGGCCTCCGCCCGGCCCGCCAAAGAAGTGATTGAAGAAGTCGTCCATACCGCCGCTGTCGTCATCCTGCCCGTTACCGCCGCCGCCAGGGCGACGTTGATGAAAGTTCTTAATGGTTGATTCTGTGTTGATGTTGACCACGCTCGGTTCCATTTGCTTCGCGATCTGCGAGAACGCATTGGACATCTGCGTCGGCGAAGGCAGGGTTAGGGGCGTGGCATCGCTGCCCTTCTGGCCCCCTTCTTTTCCCTTGACTCCATACGAGATGACCGTCCCGATCAGAATGCCGACCGATAGCGTAGCCAGAATGCTGAGTGTGTAGGCCCAGCGATGAGCCTTGATGCGCGCCCACAATGCGCCCGAATCCATAGGTCTACTTCCCTCCAAAACTCACAAACCCTTTACCAGTATACCCATTTACCGGACTGCTGCCGGACCCTGCGTGGAGGCGACGTTGACTCCCGTCCATGGGCTCTAGGCTATTAGACGCACAAACCGGCCAAAGCGTTTGATGGCGAGCAAGTTGGGCGAGAGTCCATTGCACTCGTTGACCGACGGTCAAAACGTGTAATGGCCTGGTTACGACGACTATGCCAAGCTGTCAAAGGCGTTGAAAAAGAAACCCCCCGGAGGGATCGGCTCAATCCAGGGGGTTTCTTCGTCAATGATCGTTAGAGCTTCCGGATTTCTAATCCTTCTGACTCACGGTCAGCGAAGTAGTCGGTTGAATTGTTAACGCACAGCTGCCGGTTCCGCTGTACGATCCCGTGAAGTTCGATCCGCCACCGCCGCGCGCGCCCCCAATCACAAATGCCTTGAAGTTTTCCGGCGTGCCCGCGTGGTCGGAGTTCTTGTACTGACTGGCTTTATTGTCGTCGACCGGCTTAACTCCCAAAGAGTTGTAGGCCGTACTGAAGCTGGTGTAAACAGCCGCTCCCCACTGCCAATTGACGGTGAGACCCGACGTGTTTGAGGAAAACGTCGCTTGCCAGATGACATTCTTGATGCCCCCAGGCAGGCCGCTTGCCGGCACCTTAAACCTTACAGCAGCGAGGAAGTCATTTCCAGCCAAGCCGCTAAAGGGAAGATCGGTGTCCCAGCCAAGTGGACTGCCGATCTCCGGCGAGAGCACCTCGAAGTTTGTGGTAGCCAGAGTAGTCGAGGTGGACAACGTGATCTCCGAATCAGGTACTGTCAGCAAGTAGGTCTTGCCGTTCGCCGTGAATGTAATCGTCGCGTGAGTCACGAAGATGGTCGTTGGGGACGCGCTCAAGCCGCTCACTTTCGTGACCCCGTTGAACCAGATAGAGTCACCTGCCGCGATTGCCGTGCCGTTGAAGTTCGATGTTATCGCGCTGGTGCACTTGAAAGGATGAGCCAGCGCTGCTTCACTGCCGAACAGCAGCAGAACCCAGGTTAAAGCCATTACCTTACCGCTAATTTTCATAGGTCCCCTCCATGGAGAGAACAACTGTCGCTGTATTTTCAGTATCCGTCAAGAGTCCACGACCCCTGCACCCGGCAGGCGATTACACGTTACAAATTGGGCGCCGTCCATACCGCGTCGGCAGTATTTTTCAGGGTTGGTCTAGAGTATGCCAAATTTTGCAGGTATCAACCTAAACGTACACGTTGAATGTTGATAAATCCCGATTTCACTCACCGACGAGATTTTTGCAGTCGCCTAATTTCGGCAAGTGTTCTACGGGATCAATCCTTATAACGAATTCAATAGACCAGTCGGAACGTGGCCTTGACGTGATCTCCTTTCAACGGGGTGGCTATCGGGCCACCGGAGCCGACTGCATCGCCGCTATACGCTCTTCCATCTGCCGCGTGAGGTGCGGCGTGATGCCGAGCATCCGCTCGACCACCATCAACTGCCCCCGGTGGTGCATCTCGTGTTCCTTGGGCGCGATCAGCATTTCGAACCGCGATTTCATTCGTGGCTCCATCCCTTCCGGGTACTCGACCTGCTCACCCAAAAAGGCCTCTGAAGCGCCTTCCAGAACCTTGGCGTACTTCTCGCCTTCGGCGCGCAAGAGTTCGAGTATCTGCGCCTTTGTACGCGGCACCTGTACTTCTGCTTGAAGCTTGTCCCTAAACCCGAAGAAATCGAACCCAAGCAGCGTGCTGCGGTGCTCGACCGCGTGGATCTGCTCTGGCACACGCGTCATCACAGCAATGTGGATCAGCGTCTCCCCTACCGAGCGGCATCCCGTCGCCGGACGGAAGCTGTACTTCTCTTCCGGGATCTCCTCGGCAATTTTGATCGTATTGTTGCGGACAGTGCGGAACGATTGCGCTAGTTCTTTTGCTCCGTAGTAAGTCATAACTGACACTTCCCTCCAGGGTGATTTCGAGACTAGTTTATCGCGCCGTCTGTCTAAATGAAGCCCCCAATTGTTGCAACATCCCCATTGCGCTGATCTTCACAGCAACGCCAACATGTCAGCTTGTATCGTGCAGGTCCCACTTGTGCCCGGGATCCGCAACTCATTTGGCTCAAGTAATTTGTTTTTCCGGAATGTAAGGATAGTTGGCGATAAATCGCCTTATTGAGTCGGCCAGCGGGGTCCGAGGTTCCCGCCTTGCAAACCACGCACGGATGGGGCACCCTCAGTCGTGGCGTCATCCAGAAGAGAGGCCAAGGGTTGGCTAACCGCCGGAGGTTGATCGCACGTGGTCCGAAAGAAATCGAGAAAGGAATCCAGAATGGCAGACTCAACACGCCGTGCCCTGCTGCGAGATGGCTCTATCGCCGTCGGAGCCGCCGCCCTCATCTCCCTCCGCTCGCCGGAGGTGGCGAGAGCGGAAAGCGAGGCGGCGAGCGTTTTTCATGTCTTCGCATTTCAGTGGAAGCAAGGGACATCTGAAGCTCAAAAGGAGAGAGCCGCGAAAGAGATTGCCGCTTTCCAAGGGCTAATCCCTGGACTACTTCAAACCCATGTCGGCCCAAATCTTTCGCCGCGGGGAAAAGGCTATACGTTTGGCGGGGTCATGCAATTCAAGGACAAAGCTGCACTCGAGGCTTATGTTCAACATCCGGCGCATCAGGCGCTGCTTGCGTGGCTGGTGCCGCTGATCGACGCAATCGAATTGGACCTTCGCTCCTGAGTGCAATATCTTACTTGGCTTCGTACACCGTCTTGCCGCCGACAACGGTGCGCAGTACTTTCGTCCCAAGGATCTTCTCGGGCGACGAGGCGGTCAGGTCGCGGTCGAGTACCACGAAATCGGCGAGCATGCCCGGCACCAGCTTGCCTTTTTCCTTTTCCTCGAACTCGGCGAACGCGGAGCCCGTGGTGTAGGCGGCGATCGCTTGATCGATGGTGAGCCGCTGCTCCGGAAAATATTCCTGCTTGCCGTTTTCGCTCTTGCGCGTGACCGCGGCATAGAGCCCGCGGAACGGCGATACTGGCTCGATAGGATAGTCCGTGCCAAACGCAAGGGTCACGCCCTTGTTCAACAACGCCAGCCAGGCATACGAAGTAGCCGCGCGCTGCGGCCCCAGGCGGTCCTGCGCCCAACGCATGTCGGTCAGCACGTGACTGGGCTGCATCGAAGCGATGACTTTCAGCTCTTTGAAGCGGGCGATCTCCTGCGGTGTGGTGACCTGCGCATGTTCGATGCGCAGGCGGAATTCGTCTCCGCCGCTCGGTCCTTTGACGTTGGCCTCGCGCGCCGCTTTCTCGGCCTCGGCGAAGGCATCGAGAGCCATCTGCACTCCCTTGTCGCCGATGGCGTGAAAGCCAATCTGGAATCCGGCGAGTAAGCGCTCTTTGGTCAGGTCATTCAGCTTGGCCGCGTCATAGCGGGGCAAGCCGGAGTTGTTTGCATCGTCGGAATAGGGCTGCAGCAGCGCCGCAGTGTGCGATCCGAGCGAACCATCCATGTATCCCTTGAGCATGCCCGTGTGCAGCATCAGGTCCGATTGCGGATGTGAGTTGCGCTTTCGGGTCAGTTCTTCGACGGGATCGTCGAAAGGTAGCCACTCCGTGATGCGGGCGGTCAGCTTGCCTTCTTTTTCCAATTCCTCGTAGATCTGAAAATCTTCCCACGTCGAGCAGGCTTTCTCTGAGGTGGAGCAATCTTGCGCCGAAGTAACGCCTTGCGCCGCCAGTTCCGCGAGGGCCGCTTCAATGGCTTCGCGACGCTTTTCGTGGGTGGCGGCGGGAATCACACCGCGTACGGCAGACTGCGCCGTTTCCCGTAGAATGCCCGTGGGTTCGCCATTTTCATTGCGGTCAATATGCCCGCCTTGCGGATCGCGGCTGGCCAATGTGATGCTTCCCAACTGCAGGGCTCGAGTATTGGCCACGGCAATGTGGCCGTCGATCCGCTCCAGAAACACCGGGTGCCCGCCGGAGACCTCGTCCAGATCCCAACGAAGGGGAACGGCTTTGACCGGCCACAACGTTTCATCCCATCCAACGCCGAGAATCCAGTCGCCGGCCTTGGACTGTTCGACCTTCTTCTGCACGCGGGAGCGAAGCTCGTCGAGCGACTTCACGCCAGTCAAGTCCACGCTGAGCTTAGTTGTGCCGGCATCTTCCAGGTGCAAATGAGCGTCGTTGAATCCAGGCATGACGAAATGCCCGCCCAGGTCGACCACCTGTGTCTTGGGACCCTTGAACTTCTCCAGGTCAGCATTCTTGCCGGTAGCCAGGATGCGGTCGCCGCGCACCGCGATTGCCTCTTCCCGCAGGATCGAACTGAAGGCGGTATTGGCGGGCACGCCCGTGTAAACGTTGGCATGCATGAAGATGACATCGGCCTTCGGCCCTGAGGCATTTTGCGATTGACCCGGCATGGGCATTGGATCGACCAGCGACAGCAATAACGCCGCGAACACTGCCATCGCTCCTGTTCTTAGCTTCATTTTCCCGGGCATCATTCTCCCACGCCTCATTCTCCCACCCCCGCCAGAGCCAGCATGGTCAGCAGAATCCTCTTCAATCCCAGCTCGCGCCCATTGGAGTCGAACCACTCCTGCAGAGTGTGGGCGCCGCCACCCGATCCGCCGCCGCCGATGGCCACCGCTTCCAGCCCTAACGACAAGGGAACATTCGCATCCGTTGAAGCGCGCTGGATTTGTGCCGCGTTTGCCAGCTGGGCATCGACCGCGCGCGCTACTTGCAAAATGCGCGCCCCCGCCGGCAGCTCGCCCGCCGGACGATTCCCGATGACCACCACCTCGCAGCTCACGCCGGGACGTTTCTGCGTCGACGACCGCATCTCCGCTGCCATGGTCTCGTCTTCCACCGCGCGATTGAGCGCCAAACGGAGCGACTGCTCCAGCCGTTCCATTTCTGTCATCGAAGTCGAGCGGATGTCGACCTTCATGCTGGCCGACTCAGGAATCGAATTCACCGAAGTGCCGCCGCGAATCACTCCGATGTTGAATGTCGTCTTGGGTGCATTAGGCACCGGAGTCGTGTGGAATGTCTCAATCGCCTTCGCCAGGATCACGATCGGATTGGGCGCGCCAAAATCGCTCCAGGAATGCCCGCCCGGGCCGCGCACGATCACCTCAAAGCGGCGGCTGCCGAGGGCCTCGGCAACGATGGTGTCGGCGCCGGCTCCGTCGAGCACCAGGCTGTAGGCAATCGAATCCTTCCAGCGGGGCGTGGAAAAAATGTGGCGCATGCCGCGCAGGTCGCCTTCTCCTTCTTCGCCGACGTTGCCGATGAAGACGAACGGCAGCGCATGCCGGACACGCACCGCCCGCAGCAGCGAAGCAATCCCCAGCATCGCCGCCACGCCCGCGCCATTGTCGGATACCCCCGGCCCGTAGATGCGGCTTCCCTGCTGGCGAATATTCAGCGGCGTGTTGGCGGGAAAAACCGTGTCGATGTGCGCGCTGAGCGCCACGTAGCGCTTGCCGAAGCCGGGATGCGTGCCGAATACGTTGCCCACGTCGTCGATGCGGACGTCGTCCAGCCCGACTTCGCGAAATCGTTCCGCCAGCCATTCGCCACGCGCCGATTCGCCGAAAGGCGGCGCTGGAATGCGCGCCATCTCCATCTGCCAGTGCGACAGTTGTGGCTCCTGCAAGCGAAACCAGTTGAACGCCGACCGCACCTCGGGCGAAGCCGCCAGACGCGCCACTTCCTGCTGCACCGCAAGGGCGAGTTCCGGCATGTCCGGACGCTGGGGGGTCGGGCTCATGGGAATATGGGTCAGTTTACAACGCTGCGGAAGGGATTAGGATTGCCTAATTCTGGACCAGAACATTACCAACGGCGGGTAACCACGCGTTTCAAGGACCATTGTCATCCGGAGCGGAGCATGCGGAGTCGAGGGATCCCTTGCGGGCCGGCGCCACCTGCGGCATTGCCGGGAGTCCTCGTCACGAGCGTGCTCGCCCGTGCGCTACTCTATCGGGCCGAAACTCCCGGACGAGGCACGGATGACGCACAATTGCCAGGGATCCTTCGACTTCGTGACGCCTTCGCATTCGCGAAGACGTCACTACGCTCAGGATGAGAACAGAGTCACGCCAGCAGCAGACTACTGGCAGCACCGATTCGGCGTTCCACCATGCCCACCAATTCTTTCGTGCACGGGATTGCGATCCCGTGGCGGCGCGCGCCGCGGACGATTGGGCCGGCGATCGCATCAAGCTCCGGAGGCTTGCCCTGCGCCACATCTTTCTGCATGGAGCTGCGCATGTTCCCCGGCATTTTCACCACCGACGCGATCACGGTATCGGCGTCAACTTTTGCGCCCTCGGCGACGGCTACCGCGCTGGCTTCCCGAATGCAGGACAATCCCAAGTCTCTCCAGTATGGGTCGGTCAGGATTACGCCGGTGGTTATGTCGCCCGCAGTGGTCGTCAGTGCGAAGGCAGCCAGAAACACGAGCTTGCTCCACATGAGCGTGGATTCGTCGTCGATGAAGCGGCATTCGAAGCCGAGGGCCTGAAACTGTTGGACAGTGTCGCCCAGCAACGGGCGTCCCGCCGACAAAACGTTAAGCCGCGCAAACGACGACCGGTGGATGATGTGCCCGGGCGCCACCCGCTCCGATTCGACCGCAATGGTCGCGGGGATAATGCGATCCGCCCCGTACTTCGACCGCAGCAACGCCAGATGATCGACGCCATTGAGCAGCGGAACGATCGCTCGCACGGACGCCGGATTCGTGAGCGCAGCCAACGCCGACTCCAACTGTGTCGCTTTGACGGTGACCCAGAGAACGTCGACCGGCGGCACTTCCGGCGCGCACGAGACCTCCTCCGCGAAGTTGCCGAAGGGGCTCTCCAGACGCAACTGCCGCGGGTAACCATCGAGCGACTCACGCTTCACGATCATCGCCACGGAAGCGCCCGAGTGGGCGAGGCAAGCGCCGATCAGCCCTCCCACACCGCCGGCACCGAGAATGGCATGTCGCAATTGGTCGGTCATTATTGGTCGGTCATTGCGCTCAGATCGTCTTCGCCGTCTCGGTGCTGATGCTCGCGTTATTGATGCAATCGAGAATTTCAGCCTCGGTGAGGGTGTGGTCGCTCTGCTTGGCGCGCTGGTAGATGCGATCGACGGTTTCATCCGTCGCAAGGATGCCATGCCGCTCCAGCCAGAACAGCACGTTGGACTTCCCGCTCATGGGCCCGATGTCGATGATTTGATCGAGCCCAAACACGTGCGAGGGCACGCCCGAATAGACGGTGTTCGCGAGCACGACGTCGTTCTTGTGATAGGCCTTGATGATCGCGGCCGCGTGTACGCCGGTCGCGGTGCGGAACGCGTCGTCCCCGACCACCGGGTAGTTCTTCGGGATGGGCACGCCTGTCGCCCGCGACACCGCCTGGCAATACTCCTTCAGCTTGGTCAGGTCCTGCTGGTCCCAGGGCGCGATGCCCATCAGCTTGAGATTGACCAGCATCTGATCGATCTGCGTGTTGCCGACGCGCTCGCCCAATCCAATGGCACAGCCGTGGACGCAATTGGCACCCGCGATGATCGCGGCCATGGAGTTGGCAATGGAGAGGCCGCGGTCGCTGTGACCGTGCCAATCGACGCGGACTTGTTCGCCCGACGGCTTGACGACTTCCGCAATCACAAACCGCACCAGCGCCAGCGCGCCCATCGGCGTGGCATGCCCCGCGGTGTCGCAGATGCAGATCGCGCGGGCGCCGCAGTTGATGGCGGTCGCATACAGCCGCTTTACGGTTTCGGGATCGGAGCGGCTCGTATCTTCGGTGACGTACATGCAATCGAGCCCGAGCGAGACCGCGTATTTGATGGCCTTTTCGGTGGTGTGCAGAAGAAAGTCGTCGGTCCACCCTTCGGTGAACTGGCGAATCGGACTCGATCCGATAAAGGTCGCCGCCTCTATGCGCAATCCCGTCTTCTGAACGATGTCGGCGATAGGACGAATGTCACTTTCGAGAGTGCGCGCCGCGCAATTGGCGCGAATCTTCATCTTGTGGGTGGCGATCTCCCGCGCCAAGCGCCGTCACCGCCTCGACCGCGCGCCGCCCCGCGCCAGGCAGTCCGAGATCGAGCGAGTCAATCCCCAGCGCCTCCATAAGATGAAGGATTTCGATCTTCTCGTCGATCGATGGGTCGCGCACCGAAGGCGACTGCAGTCCGTCCCGCAGGCTCTCATCGTTAAGCAGCACCGGCCCCGGCGGTTTCAGCCCCGGAGGGTGGTTCTTGTTCCAGTCGTAGATGAGGTCGGGAGTGTTCATGAGGAAAAGCTTCTAGCTCCTAGCTGCTAGCTTCTAGCAAAACTCGTGTGGGGACAGCCGCCTCGGCTGTCCGGCCGAACGAAGTTCGGCTTGTCTTTGGCGCCGCGAGAAAGCATATCGGATCCCCAAATCCCGGTCGCACCCACGTCAGCTACTAGCTACTAGCTAGGAGCTAGAAGCTACTTTTCCTTCGGCGGCAGCGTCAATCCAAAGACCGAGATCATTCCTGTCCCAGCGACATTCACCTTACTCTCGCCGGGAGTCGGCAGATATAGCGTCTTGCAGTTTTCGCAGCGATACACTTCGGCGTTCGGTCCCCATGCTTTTTCAACATCGCCACATTCGCGCTCGACCGCGTCGGTCTTATAAAACCAGAGCTTTAAGTGCCCGCCGCAGAATTTTCCCTTCGCGTCTTTTTCGTTGCAAGCGCGTTGCCCAGCCTTTTTGACCTTAACCTTGTGGTTGGGAAGTTGCTGGACATTCTGGGCTGAAGTGGTCACTTCGCTCGTCGCCAAAGGACATACCCCTCATTCGCGCGGCAAAACGCCGCCGGATTCGGCCTGATGCGGCCATTGTAACCGAAAATGTGGCGCGGATACTCCGGCGCTCGGGGTCCTCCCTGTCGACCAAGGCGGCCGTGTCGTATTCTAGCCAGGTCGCTAC
This sequence comes from uncultured Acidobacteriaceae bacterium, assembly GCA_963819035.1. Lineage (GTDB taxonomy): Bacteria > Acidobacteriota > Terriglobia > Terriglobales > Acidobacteriaceae > Sulfotelmatobacter. The sequence goes on from CAWFUU010000016.1 coordinate 19,636, forward strand.
AGGCATTCACTTGCCAGATCGAGACGGCATGAATCTCTACAGAACTTCTTTCGCCGGCGCTTGCATCCTTGCCCTCACCGCACTCCTCGTTTTGATCCGGCCGACCCGGGCGCAGTCGCCGCAGCACCGGGCTGGGGTGGAGCAGGAACTGGTTCACACCGAATACGGCTTTTTTGAGGCCTGGAAAGCGAAAGATCTGGCGTACTTCCGCAATCACATTCCGGAGAATGGAGTTTTCTGGGGGGAGTACGGCACGCTTTCGCGCGAACAGCAACTCGAAGAGCAGCAGAACTCGGGCAAAACATGCACCGTGCAGGGATACACCTTGTCGGACTTCGGCATGCTGTCGATGGCGAGCGGCGTCTATCTCCTCACCTACAAAGCCGAACAGTTTGCGACTTGCGGCGGACAACAAGTTCCGGTTCACATGAATGGCAGTTCGGTCTACATTTTCAAAGAAGGCCGTTGGCAAGCCATTTACAGGGCCGAGGTGCCGATTCGGGAACATTAAGGCCTAGATCACGTTGTGGTGTGATTTCAGTCACGTTTCCCGAAATGAAACGCGGCGACACTTGCCCTGCAGGACCGAGAAAGTTGCGGGCAAAATGTTGATGGTAAAGACAGGAACCTTTCAGCCCTTGTGCCAGTTATCCCACGATTTGATCAACCAGCTATCGGTCATTGTCGGCAATTGTGACCTTCTATCCAAAGAGGCCCTGGAGGGCTCGGAGTACGCAAGACGCCTGTTCCTAATACGGGAAGTAGCCAAGGAAATGGCGAAGCAAATCAGTCAGCACGAGTGCAACGTTGATGCCAGGATCCGACCCGCCGCGATACGCGATGGGTCGATCGCAAAAACAGGTTGATCGACGGCCGGGCTCTTAGCAGAAACAAAATGATTGTGGCGTCGATCATTCATTCATTTCTTAGGACTCCGCCGAGCTGAGACCTTCTCGCACAAATCAGGAACAAAGCGACGTCCGCACGCACCTCTGCTAGTCTGGGAACTTCCAGGCCATCAAGCGCAGGGGCTGCCCCTTCCGCGCAGGCCCACAGGGAATCATGATCACAGTCGTATCGGGACTGCCGCGCTCAGGCACATCACTGATGATGCAGATGCTCGTCGCCGGCGGAATGCCGGCGCTCTCCGATGGCGAACGGCACCCTGACACCGACAATCCTCGCGGATACCTCGAGTGGGAGCACATCAAGCAGTTGCCCACCGATCCCGGTTGCATCGCCGAGGCCGAAGGCAAAGTGGTGAAAGTGATCTCGCGACTCTTGCTCTCCTTGCCGGCCGGCCATGAGTACCGGGTTGTGTTCATGCAGCGCCCGCTGCCGGAAGTGATCGCCTCTCAGGATCAGATGCTGCGCCGCCGCGGAACCTACAAAGAAGGAGCCGACCCGGCGGTTATCTCCGCCGCATTCGAGAAGCATTTGCGCGAGGTGTATGCCTGGCTCGACAGCAAGACTTACCTCAAGACGCTCCGCATCCCCTACCACGAAGTGTTGAGCCTGCCGAAACAGATCGGGAAGCAAGTCGCTGAATTCCTGCAGATCGATCTCGACCTGGACGCGATGAACGGCTGCGTCGACGCATCGCTCTATCGCAACCGATGCGAGTAGCCCCACGGATTAGTCAGAACTCCCGCTGCGGCGGGGACTGATCGGCGCCGACGCAGCCCATCTGGATGTCGGCGACATAATAATTCTCGCCCTTCACTGGCGCGCCCGCCATGCGGCGCAGGATGGCAATCTGGCCGACATGCGTCAAGGCATCGGCAATCGGGCCCTGAAACAGTTTTTCCAATGGCGCTTGCACGGGCTCGCCAGATCCCATGAAATCGTCGAGCTTCTTCAGCGCCGTAAAGAATCGGGTGACCTCTTGTCCCCACGCTAGAGGGGACGAGTTTTGCCATTTCTGCTGGCCGATCGCGATCGACAACGCCCAGTCGAACAGATCTCCAACGTGAGCCAGGATCTGTCCCGGTGTTCGCAATCCTTCCCCGCCATGAAAGTCCGCGAAGCCGCCGGGCGCGTTGCGGACGGCCTTCCCGCCACGATAAGCGAGCGTGGCCAGCGTGTGGCGCAACAACTCTCGCTTGGGATCAATGGTCTGCGGAGGTGCAGCGGGCGTCGTCATGGCCACAAGGTTACACTGGTCGTGAGGAGACGAAAAGCATGGCGAATGAAGTCCCACCCGCTCAGCCCGGCCCGGTGAACCGCGGCAACGCTGAGCACTATCGCTGGGGGAACAATTGTGACGCCTGGTACCTGGTCAACGATGACCAGCTGACGGTAATCGAGGAACTCATGCCGCCAGGCGCCGCCGAGATTCGCCACCATCACCAAAAGGCGCAGCAGTTCTTCTACATCCTGACCGGCGAAGTCCTGATGGAGGTCGAGGGCGAGACCATGTTGCTCTCGGCAGGAAGTGGCATCCGCGTGCTCGCGGGACAGCGTCATCAGATTCGCAATCCGTCGTCCGGTCCAGTACGTTTCCTCGTGATCTCGCACCCGCGAAGCCACGGGGATCGCTTCAATGAATGATGCGGGCGGGAAACACCGACTTTTGGGGCTAGGACCTACGAGCTGCTGACTCAATGTTGTTCGTAGGTGTGGTTACGATGTCGGGCTTTTCGGTTCCTGCTGCACCGAGGCCCATTTCGCGTGTTCCTGCGAGACCAGAGACTCGATTCTCTCCGCCAGCAGCGCATGCGGGTCGGCCGTGCCGGAGTAAGGAGCGGCCTTCCCAAGGTAGACATACTTCTCGTGCTTAAGGGATTCACAGGTGGACCGATAGGCGATCCAATTCTGCTGGTACTGGTTGAGGTGCAACATCCCTTCCAGCACAGTAATCAGGGCGCCGAGTCCTCCGGTCACCCAAACCACATGGTCAAATTTGAACGCCGAGAGAAGCGGTATCAGTGCTGCAGCCGAAATTTCGACTACCTTGATCCGTTTATAGTATCTCTGGTTGGATATGCTCTTTCGGTCATACCATGCGATCTGATCTTCGAGCCGCTCCATCGTCGGATCAGATCCAGGTGCTTGGGTCGCTTGCGTGCTCATGGCGGCGATTCTAACCCGTTTCGTGCGATCCCAGTTACTAACTTTCTTTCGCACCGGCAACGGTTCCGGTCGAACATCGATCGGCGCGCGCCGCAGACGCAAAACGGAGTTATCCACCCGTAAGAGCAAAGTTGACGGTGATTTGTGTAGTTACCGGCACGGGTCGGCCGTTCAGCACGTACGGCTTGTAGCGCCAATGCTTGACGGCGTCGATGGCCGCGGGAATCAGGAGCGGGTGTCCGCTTACCGCTCTAAGATTCTCGACTTCCCCGTCTTTCGAGATATTGGCTTCGAGAACAACGGCTCCTTCTACACGAGCTTGTCGCGCCACAGATGGGTAGTTGGGAACGATTTTCTCTAAGAGAAGTCCGGCCGCAACGCCTTGCGACACGCGAATTCGTCGGAGAGGTGGCGCTTCGCTTTCAATCTTGGCAGGCGTGGGAGTTGGTTCGGGGATTTTGGTGTCCGGTTCGACTACAGCAGGAGGAGTACCTAGATTGACCGGAGTCGGATCTGCAATTTTCGTCTGTGGGGGCGGAGCCTGTACCTTCTGATAGAAATGTTTTTCTGGTGTTGCGAGCCGTTCCCCGACCACGACAACGATCGCCAGCAGCAGCACAATGGCTGCCCCGCCTGCGAGAAGCACATACTTTCGCTGGCTTGATTTTACTTTCAGACGCGTCGCCGTTGGGGCCGTCTTGTAGCGCGGTTCTTTCGCGGCGGCGACCGCCTGCGCTCCGACCGTTCCTGCTGCGCTGCTGGGCTGAGCTGTTCTTGAGCCGGAATCGGACAAGGGAATCGGCCTGTTCGGCGCGCACAGTGAAAGGAATTTCTCGCGTTCCGCCGGTGAGTTGATCTCTTCCGCGACCTTGAGATAGAGATCTTTGGTCGAAGTGCAGCCTGAGGCGGCGCGACTCACAAAAATGTCCGCAATCGGACCAACATACAGCGCAAGTTTCCGGCTAACACGCTGCAAAGTTGCGGGATCAATTCGCGAGTCTCTGCTTGGCCCCGAGACCTCAACTGCTCTCGGTTGCGCATTGACGGGCGCCGTGGGGACTTTTGCTCGAGCAAGGCCGGTCCCTTTCTCGACTTCTACCTTCTCTCCAAGCAGACGCCGCAATGCCTCGATCAACAACTGGGTATCCGACTTCCATCGGGCATGAGTCAGTTCAATGCAGTTGCGATACGCCAGGTCCGTGAGGTTTTCCGGCAGTTGCTCGGCGCGAGGCATCGCGGCGCCGTGCACCAGAACCGGAATGACTGGAATGTCGCGCCTCAGCGCCGACGCGGTTTCGATGCGAACGAAATCCCCGGGATCGTCCAGACGGCGGGCTCCGTTTTCGTCTTTCGCATCGAGCCATTGCGGGCCCATCACCACCAATAGCACGCCGCACTTCGATACACTCTCTTCAATTGCCTTGCGAAAATCGCGTCCCGCTTCGATGCCCGCGACATCCATGAAGACCATGTCTTCGCCAAAGCGCTGGACCAGATCGTCGAACAGTCTTCCGGCCTCACCCTGCGAGTCATTTCTACGATAGCTAATGAAGATGGCGCCCAACGTGCCCCTCCTTTAGCGAGCCGCGCATAAGATCGGCTGCCTGCCCCGAGCTGGATTTCCCAAGCAGCGATTGGAACAAAGTTTACTCTTTTATAAGTATGAGGGAATACAGGAGTATCGGGGAGTAGCTGTCTGGCTGCTCTTTTCCGATAGTCACTTACTCGGGCGACTTATAGCGCGGCAACGTCTCTACGAGACAGGCGCAGGGCGCCGTCAGAGATCAGGCACAGGTGCGCTGCAAACGTTCGCACAACTCCGCCAGCGAACGCTCGACGCAGTCGGTAAGCCACGATTCCAGCAGCACGCGATCCCCATCAGGCATAAACTTGAAATGGATTCCGGCGTGCTCGGCCGTTGTCCAGGCAACGGTGCCTGAAGCGCGAAGCGTAGTCTCACTTTCCGGCAGAGCAAACTGCAGATCCAGTTCTTCTCCCGCCGTCAGAAAGGCGCGTGCCCCGCCATCAACACGCTGCAGCTTGATCCCGACGCCGCCCTCGCTTAAGTTCACCACGGTCACCTCTGCGGGTGGCCGATTCCGAGTACTGACGGACGCGGCAAAGTTCACTGACTCGCGGTGGTGCTTGCGTCGCCGGGCCACAGTGGCGGAGTAGGCTGCGCGCAGGCAGCGTTCGATCTGGATCGTTGACGGTGGCTTATGAATCAGAAAATGAACTCCCGCGGCGAAGGCTTGGCGTAGATCGAGCAGATCACGCACGATCGCCACCAGAACGCACTCCTGGTTCAGCTTCGATCGTCGAACCGCGCAAAGAAACTCGGCCAGGCTGAGGATCTCCCGCCAATCTACTACGATCAGGTCAAACTCCTGCTCCTGGATCAAGGTGAGGGCCTCGTCGCAACCGCCCACGACCTTCGGCGTCACGTGGAACTGGCTCAGAACGCCGCGGGTCGTCCCCAGGAACGGAACGTCGGAGCAGAGCAGCAAGGTGTGCATGGCAAGTGTGGTCTGCGGATTCTCCATAACTTTCTCCACTCCGTCTCTCCCGGTCCTGAGCGCCCAATCGTTCGTCATTCACTCCATCGGCGCGTGCCTGTCCGGGTTGAATTGCCACCTCATCCCCGGGAACTAGGCTGGGTTACCTCGGTTTCGCCCGCCCGCTCAAGGCTTCGACCATCCCGAATTCGGGCGTGTGGCTTGCGCCGGCCCAGCCGTCAGTTGCAAACTTAGAGGTTGGCGCAGGACCATTTCGCACGGAGCATTCTTGTGGGGATTGTCGAGGCACGCGGCGCCCCATCCTCCAGGAGGAGGCCCGCCCATGAAGATTCCAGTTCGAGGCTCGGCAGCGCTACTGACCGCGGCGCTGATTGTGGCAGTCACCCTGATCTGGCTGCCTGCCTACCGCCTGTTCTTTGCCATCAGCGTCGGCTTTGGACTCGTCGTGGCCGGAGCCCTCTATCTCTGGCACAGATTCCGCCCCGTGCGCGAAGAAGACATCGAGAACAAGCGTCCGCTGGGTCTGGACTAGCGCTGCGCGGCGCAGCCGCTATCCGCAAACGGCTCCCCCGCGCTTCCGCGCTCTTGCCAACTCCTATTCACTCATTGCAAACTTGAGCATGAGGGTTCTAGCGCGGTTTCTCGCGGCGGCTACCGATGCCGCACACTTCCCTGCTCCCAGCCTCCCGGAGATCGCCTTCCTGGGCCGATCCAACGTCGGCAAGTCAAGCGTGATCAACTCCCTCGTCGGGGCCAAGCTGGCGCGCACCAGTTCAACTCCTGGCCGCACTCGCAGCATTAATTTCTTCGACATTCGCTGGCCCGGCAAACCGCAGCCGGAGCTCATCTTCGCCGACCTGCCCGGTTACGGGTACGCCAAGATCTCCCGCGAGATTTCCCAGGAGTGGCCGAAGTTCATCGAGCCTTATCTCACCGACCGTCCCACGCTGGCCCTCTGCGTGGCGCTGGTCGACGCCAGCGTTCCCCCGCAGCAGAGCGACCGCCAACTCGTGAGTTTTCTCAATTCCATGGGCCGCGAATTCCTGCTGGTGGCGACCAAGAGCGACCGGCTTTCGAATAATCAACTGCACCAGGCGCTGCGCACGCTGACCGACGAGCACCCTGCAGCCCGTCTCCTTCCCTTTTCTGCCAAGACCGGCGCCGGACGCGACGAACTGTGGAAGCGAATCCGGCAGGCCGCGCAAGCCGCGACCGCAAGCGAGGCCACACTCGGGACCGGGCTCGATTAGAAACCTCTAACCTGGATCCCTCTACCCGGCTAATCTCCCGTCCAGTTTGCTCCGATATGAGCAACAGAGTTCCGGCAAACCTCGTCCGTCCAGACAGGCCGCGTCAGGAACTGACCTTCGGTGAGGGCGGAGACCGTAATTCCGCGTAAGGGACCTATGGCACAAGAAACCAACGACGGCATCTCGTATCTGATGGCTCTGAAGCGCAGTGGCTCCGACGCCGCAAGCGCCGCCGCTCCAGCTCGCGAGAGCAGTCCAGGAACACCGCCGGACGCGAGTAGCAGCCTCCAGGGAGCAACCGCACAACCCTCCTATCAGGGAGCGGAAAAGCGCCGAAGTCCCCGTTACAAGTGCGAAGGCAGCGCCGAGATGCGCGAACTGAGCTGCGACGTTCACACCTGGGCGACCTTTACCGATATCAGCCTTCACGGCTGCTATGTAGAAGCCCAAGCCACCTATCCGGTGGGGACTGTCCTGCAAATGAAGCTGGGCGCCAACGGCGTCAAAGTGGAGGTCACCGGCAACGTGCGCGTGAGCTATCCCTACCTTGGCATGGGGATCGCCTTCGTGAACATCACGGAAGAGAACACTGCTCGCTTGCGGGACATGCTCTCCACCGTCTTGCGGCATTCGGTAATCATGGGACCGGGCATCGCTTCATCACTTCCTGCCAGCGGACCGCTGGAAGCTGTGCCCCTGATTGCCAACCCTATGGCCGCGATCCAGGCGCTCGTTGAGTTCTTCGAAAGTCGCCAGATGCTCATGCGCGACGACTTCCTGAGGATCCTCCGCCGGAGTCAGAGCACGTCCACAAAACCGTAAATCAAGCGCTCCCTCGAATTATGTACCGCAGATCTTCTCCGCGATCATCGCGGCGTTATTTTAGGGCGTTAGCGGTCAGAGGCCTCTTGTTCCTCTGCCTCCGCCCCGGACGAATTCATCGCCGTTCGCTATGATGGATCGTCATGTCTCTCTACCTCATCACTGGGATTGGCGGCTTCATTGGATCGTCCCTCGCCCGCGCTCTGCTCGCCCGCGGTGAGCAAGTTCGTGGCGTAGACAACTTCTCCACCGGCAAGCGGGAAAACATCGCAGAAATTCTGGATCGCATTGACTTTCGCGAGGCCGACCTTCTCGACGTCGACGCCATGCACAAGGCCTGTGCCGGCGCAGACTTCGTCTTACATCAGGCAGCCATTCCCTCCGTCCCCAAATCCGTTCTCGATCCTCTGGGCAGCAACCGGACCAACATTGACGGCACCGTCAACCTGCTGGTCGCGGCGCGCGATGCCAGGGTGAAGCGCGTCGTCTATGCCGCTTCATCCTCCGCTTACGGCGACACGCCCACACTGCCCAAACACGAAGAAATGAAGCCCGATCCAATCTCTCCCTATGCGGTGGCGAAACTCGCCGGCGAACACTACATGGTTTCGTTCTATCGCTGCTATGGCCTCGAAACCGTGTGCCTGCGATATTTCAACGTCTTCGGACCACGGCAGGACCCGTCCTCTCCCTACTCCGGCGTGCTGGCCAAGTTCATCACCTTGATGCTGAGCGGCGAGCAGCCCACCATCTTCGGCGACGGCGAACAGAGCCGCGACTTCACTTATATCGACAACGTGGTCGCGGGGAATCTGCAGGCCTGCCACGCGCCCGCGCCTCAGGCTGCGGGACAGGTGTTCAACGTAGCCACCGCCCGCAGAATCACGCTCAACGAAACTTTCAAGGCATTGCAAGGCCTGACTTCGTACTCCGGACAGCCCAAGTTCGCCTCGGAGCGCGGCGGCGATATCAAACATTCGCTCGCCGACATCGGCAAGGCGCAAGCGAACCTCGGCTACAAGCCCACCGTCGACTTCGAGGAAGGCCTACGCCGCACCGTGGACTGGTATCGCGGGAAGTGACTTCGAGCCAGGATTTGCGTGCCGGTGAGTGCAAGAACTCCGTCAGCGAGTCGCGAAACTTAGGGGCCAGCGTTCACTGGCCCCTGATTTGTGAATCGAACGGAACTCGTCAGCGTCGACGCAGTACAGACAGCGTTGCGGTTCGTTTGTTTATGATTGCCCTGGCTGCAGGAATCCTACAAATTCGCATCTATGGGAGCAATTCGGCAACGCATGTAAGAAGTCAGCATTTTTCGCAGTCAACCAGACGCGTTATTTGTGGTTCTAACTGAGGTATCAAAGGCAGCGCTTCAATATGTCCCCAATCGAACGTCTGAATCGTCCGTTGCTCATTGAACCTGGACAGCGCAGGTCAGAAGACTAACCGATCAGGAAGGCGTAGCTGTGCAAAAGGCCGCATTTGTAGGGGATGACGGAGGAGGAGCCGAAGGGGTATGACGAACGTTCTGCAAGGATTGCGGAGTTGGTGAAACAATTGGAGATGACCCGATGAGCCCATGCCCCGAATACGATAGGCTTGCCTCCCAGGCGGAGGAGACTTTGAAGCGATTGGCCGAAACTGCGACCCTTCAGCTTGAAATCTTTCGCTCAAAAAGCCCGCCGAGTTCGCGCGTGTGGACGAGGAACTTTGAGCTGCTACTGGGTGAGAAAGAACGCAGCATTGCGCTCTGCGGCAGCATGCGATTCAGCACAAGTGTCAGATGGCGCTCTCAGGGCGTTCAGCACAAGTGGTTAATAAGTGTGAGAGGTGCTTGAGTGGAGACCCTTAACCCTAAGACCATTTCACGACTTCCGGCGAGCCGCTTTCCTAACCCTGCGGAGGTCTATTTCTGTGACAACTGTGGCAGGGACTTGACGAAAAACCTGCATCCTGACAGATCACCCGTTTGGCAACCGCTCCGCCCGGTATGGTACGTGTGCCAGTGCGGTCAAAAATATCTCAGCGGAGCCGCAGAATGGGACAATCTCACCACTTGGGAACGTAAACAGCGGATTGGGCAACTCTGGATTGGCTTCGTGCTTCTCGCGATTCTGGTGATTCCTGTGACGCTCGCATATTTCGCTCTTAGTCACGGGGGCGGCGCAGCGCTATTAGCTGTTGTGGGAATTGCTCTGATTCCTTCGATCTTGGCTGCAAAACCATTCGGGTTCGCTCTGCTCGACGTGTACGAAATAATCGCTTCAATTTGCAGGACAAGGGTCAGTGGGAGAAGGGCCTCTGAGCAGTCGATGTCCCGTGATGCCGAGGTTGACCAGAAAAAAGTCCAGGCAACACAACCCCTGACCGCGCCTCCTGCCATTGGGCACATTGCAACTCAAATGCAAAAGTTTCCCGGCGACGACAAGTCTCCACCGGGACCAGCGCGCAATCTCGGGTTTCTGCGCAAGCTCCGGTTAAGCCCAGTTGCAGCCGTTATTGCCGTGCTCATAATAGCGACTCGCTGGATTTCTTACGACCTCCGTCCGACGTCACCCGTGGGTGCCTCGTCGTCGCCACAGAGATCGAATGCTGCCCCGCAGAAGAATCTGTTCGTACTCGCAAAACGGCCACTTTCGCTCATGGAGCAAACCGCGGCAACTGAAACAGCAATGCCTAAGGTGCCAAGCCCCGCGTTCAGGCGGGTGCGGGTCGGGCCGAATGAAGTCGACGACATTGCTGAAGATGTGACTATACGACATTTCACGCCCACACTTGCGCCGACGCAAGTACAACGCGAGTACAAGGAAGTACATATCGGAGCAGATGTGACGATACGGTATTTCGCGACCAACCAAGCGGTTGTGCCGCGAACGCGCCCTGTGTCAGTGGACCGCTCGTTGCCACTCTCGAAATAGGGTGAGCCACGGCCCGCTACAAAACATCACAAATTGGCGGATTCAGGTGATTTTTCTGACCGGCCTATGAGAGCGTAATGTCATTTAACGTCAGCCAAAGCCGCGCTCTCAAATGTTTGTGCGGGCGGAGGCCGGTCATGGTTTCGGGTGATCTGCAGTGTAGGGATGGCAACAGGGATCCTTAGCGGGCGTGAATTCCATGACTTCGACACGGGTGCCGTCGGGATCGTAGAAATCGAGGCTCCACTTGCCGTCGCGCCCAATTTCCGGGCCGTCCAGTTTTTCCAAGCCGCTCTGGTGCAGTTGGCTTGCGGCGGGTTGAATTTTGTCCACGCCCAACGAGAAATGATTTTGCACACCCCGCTCCTTGGCGTCTGCCTTGGCAGGAATGTTGAGCATGTACTCGATCCAGTCGGTGCCGTCGGGGACCTGAATTTCCCACCAGTCGTCGCCGGCGTCCTTGAAACCACCATGCCAGTACATGCGGAAGCCGAGCAAGTCCCTGTAGAAACGATCTTCGGCCGCGCGGTCCTTGACGATGAAGCCAGCGTGCAGCATGCGCGTGCTGAGCTTTCCGGCGGGGGCTCTGGACCCAGTGAGAGGGTGAAGCTGCACGAAGGCGATGGGATTACCTTCGGGGTCGCGCAGCGAGAAATACTCAACCGAGTTGATGTCCCGGGCGGGGCGACCAACCGCGACGTTATGGGCAAGCAGGTAGGTGCGCATCCGGCCAAGATCGGGCGTGGCAAACGCGATTTCGAAAAGAAGGTTTGGGGGTGGAGCAGCAGGTGCTTTCGACAATAGAATTTGCTGGCGATCGCTGAGGATGAAACACGGGCGCGTCATGCCCGTGCAGCCTCCGCTGCGTGCTGGTAAGCCGAGCATTCGGCTGTAAAAATCAGTGGACTTGGGAAGATCGGTGGAATAGATGCGGACATGCGCGATGCCCGTGATGGGCGGGCGCGTGGGCTGGTCCTCAGCAACAAGAGGTGCAGCGAGGCAAAGGCCGACGTGACATGCGAGCAGGAAGAACGCTGTTCGATTCATTTGTGCCTCAGGGGATTTCTGACATGGAATTGAGTCGTGCCCTGCCCAGTGGAGAAAACGATCCGGTAGTCGTAATCCGACTCCGCCAGCTCAAATCTCACAGAGTGATCTTGGTCGTGCGTATTTAGTTTTTCCAACAGCATCCGACGATTTAACTCCGTTGCTTCGATCTTAGCCCAAATGCCGTTCGACGCGGATGGGTTCTGTGCATAGCACGATACTCCCAGCACTAGCGGCAGCGACAAAAACGCAAGCTGTCAGATTGGTTTCCCTTCCGGCACAGAATAGCAGGTGGTTGCTTCGGGATTCTCAGTTGACGTAAGCAGATTTCACTCCGAACCCGGGTCGAGCGATGGATCTCTCGCCCGGGCGTCACCGGACTTCGGACGCCGAAAGCCCTTTCATTACGTTGGTTATCTACGTCCCCATTACGCTGGTCGCTACAGTGAAGGCATGCCTCTTTCCTCGATGGTGGTCTCGCGCGACTGGCAGGAAGTCAGTGTTCTGGAATGTATCCTCGGCAGCCTTCACATGGATGTTGCGGTTGAACAGGAACCGCAGCGCGCCCTAACCCGCATTACCAAGTCAAAAATCGATGCCCTGATCGTCGATTGCGATCTGAATGGAAGTTCGCAGTTCCTGCATCAGTTGCAGCGCGAGGAAAAGCGCTCGAACACCGTGCCCCTGGTCATCATGGGTGGTCCGCATTGCAACCGCACCCTGGAAGATACGGGCGCCTTGTTTGCCTTCGAGAAGCCGATTTCCGTGGAGCAAGCCGTGCGCACACTCTCTGCCGCGCGCAGCATGATCCTCGACGGACGCCTGCGATACCACCGCGCCGGTCTGGAAGTGCCCGTGTCGTTAAACTACCGCGGCCGCAAACAAGCGGAAGGCCATCTGGTCAACGTGAGTCAGGGCGGAATGCAGATTCATACCGCAACCGCGGTCGAAGCCGATAAACCACTGCAAGTCTCGTTCGAGCTTCCCGGCGCCAGATCAGCCTTGAAAGCACAAGCCGAGATCGCGTGGCAGGACAAGCGCGGCAACCTGGGCATCCGCTTCGTGAAGATAGCGCCGCGCCAGCAACGCACCCTGCAACTCTGGCTCGCCCAGCAATACTTCGCCAACTAACATTCGATCGTAGAGACGTAGCTGGCTACGTCTCTGCCGCCCGCTCAACGGAACCGTGCGTCGTCGTCGCGGTCACCCGCCACCTCTGACGCCGCCAGACGCGCCAACCGCGTACCGAAGCTTGACCCTCCGAACGTCTTGAAGAATGCCCAATAGAGGCCGCCCAGCACAATGGCCACACCCGTCGTCATCGTAAACGGCCATTTGGGCGCCTCTCGCGTGACCGACAGAAACACCAGCGCGAACAGCAGCAAGGCTGCGATCACAATGAGCGTGTTTACCGTCCAGGCTAGCCCGCGACTGGAAAGGGGTTGCGACAGCCAATCTAGTTCGGGCTCCGGCATCGGTCTGGAAGTCGCGGAAATGGCATCGGGCGCCGCCGTGGACTCCTGCACCGGCAACTCGATCACGTTCACGGGTGCCGGAGAAACAATGAGCCCTGCTCCTTCTTCCGCTTCTACAACCCCGGTAGCCCCTCCCGAGGAGCGGTCCGCAGCCGTGGAAGGTCTGGCGACGGCTCCAGACGCAGACGCAGACGCCGCCGCGGCCAACCCGGCCTGGGCCCCCTGCCACGGAACCGCAAGCCCCGAAAGCAGGTCCCCGAAAATCCACTCATCAATCTGCCGGGCCATGCGCGGTGACAGGTCGAGGAAACGGATGCCGCACTGTCCCGAGAAGGTGGACCAAACCACCTCACCCCGGGTCTCCACGCGCAACCGGGGATAGCGCAGTTCGAAGCGCACTCGCACTTGCTGCCGCGGACGAATCGCCGCCACTGCCTGCACCCCGATGCCGCCGTGCGTAAGATTGCGTATGATGCCGCCGTTCGCCTGGTCCAGCGTGACGTAGCTCAAGATTCGCAGTTCGTGTCGATGCCGGGTTCGCCCCAAACGCGGGGGAGACGGTCCTGCTTGCATGCACCTACCTCCGGAGAAAGTCGCAGGGGTGGTTTGTTTTAGCCAGAAATTATTGTCAGAATTCTATGGCCCGGACAGGCCATGGCTTAGTACCTCGATTGGTACGGCCCGATAAACCGGTAGGGGGCTCCTCCGACCAAAAAATGGCGTAAACTCTCGCACATTGGGCGGCGGCGGGGTCTGTATCGGAGCCAGGCGGTGGCAGGAAAGGTTGACTATGGGCAACAATCTCAGCCGCGAAACGCGAAAGAATGTATAGGAGGCGATCCCGGCCGTGTAGCGGCGATAGAATGCAGCCCAGGGCGATAGCCGCGGGTTAGATAAGTGGAAAAATGAACTCCGGCAGAGTCTGCCCTGGGTGCAGTCGAAGGGGGCGAAAGAGAGGTTAGGCGTAGGCTCCAAAGTACATGCCCAAACGGTCATGCTAGGTAATTGCAACTGGGGCCAAAGACCGATAACTTACTTTGTGAACTGTCTTTAATGGCAACCATACCCACCAAGCCGGGCGCGGACATATCGACTCCCGTTACCGCAGCCAGCGTGCCCTCCTGGCCGCGCGGGGAGAATCCCGCTTCCAGCGTCTTCTCCGGACAGATGGTGGGAAACCACTCCGGCGACGGTCATTCTCCGCAAGATGACGCCATCGAGAAGCCGTCTCAACGCGACGCGCTGCAGGCCTTGCTGGCTTTCTCGGCGCTGCACGAGCAAGTGCGCCGCAGAAAAGCGCTGGCGGCACGCCACCGTAGTTTCGACGCGGGCGCTCCGCTGGCCGAGTTCGAAGAGAGTGAACTGTTCGTTCTCGACGAGGTGCTGCAACTCGTCGCCGAGCGCGCAGTCGCGATCACCGGCGCCGACGGGCTGGCCATTGCCCTGGCGGAAGACAACGAGATTGTGTTGCGCGCCTCGGCTGGCACGGTCCGGCCCGACGTGGGCGCGCGCATCGATCGCGATTCGGCGTTCTCCGGAGCCTCTTTCCGCATGGCGCAAGCGGTGAACTGCGACGACACGGAAACTGACCCGAGGGTCAACGTACAAGCCTGCCGGCGCCTGGGCGCGCGATCGATGGTCGCAGTCCCGCTGTGCGGACGGCGGCGCGTGATCGGACTGCTCGAGGCGTTTTCCTCTTGGCCCTTCGGTTTCAACGACAGCGACGTCCGCAACCTGAGCCTGCTCGCCGAACTGGTCGTAAGCGCGCTGAAGCCGGAGGATGAAGATCGTTTCGCAGAAGCGGCCGAGGCAGCCGAAACCAAGCTGAAGGTACCTCCGCCCGCGGCAGCTGAGGCGGCGCCGATCGGGACACCAGTTGTTGCGCCGCCCGCCCAGCCGCTTGCTGCTCCTCCTGCCCGGACGGCTGTCGCTCCGCCGGCGGTGCCGTCGAAGCCGCCCGTTCCAGTCGTTGAATCAAAAACACCTGAACCAAAGACGGTTGAGTCGAAACCGGCCGAGTCGAAAGCGGTTGAGCCGAAAACGTCTCCAGCGCCCATCCCCGCCGCGACCACCACAATCGCTCCCGCCCCACGAGCCCTCCCGGTGCCTGCTCCGGCAATTCCGGTTGCGCCCGCGCAGAAGGCGGCGAGCCTCCTCAAGTTCGAATCGCCTAAGTTTGAGCCGCCTGAGTTCGAACCACCCATCTCAGCCGACACCGGGTCTGCGCGCGTTCTCACCCTCGGACAAGAGCCGGCACCGAACAAGCACCGCGCCCTGATTCTGCTGATCTGCCTTCTCATCGCGGCCGCGTTTGGGGCCGGATTCTGGTGGAAGTGGAGAGCCGCGCAACTCGGCGAACAAATGGTGACCGAACCGTCCGTCTCAAATACCGCGGGCGGCGGGCCCGGTGCCGGGCCCGGTGCTACGACGTCACCAAATGCATCCACGAGTCCCGCGGCCGATGGGAACTCCGGTCCGGATGCGACTGCCGCGGTCGATGAAGAGCTCAATGCACCGGCTGCTCCCCAGGATCTGGCGAAGTTTCCGCGCATCACCGGAGTCCGCCACTGGTCCTCGGCCGACACCAGTACGGTCGTTCTCGACCTCGAAGATCAAGTGCAATACGAGGCACACCGCCTGGCCGGACCGGACCGCATCTATTTCGATCTCCACGACACTCAGCTCCCGCCCGAACTCACCGGACGGTCGATCGAAATCGGCGATGCCTTGCTGAACCGCGTCCGCGCGGCGCAACCGGTGGCCGGTATGACTCGCGTCGTGCTGGAAACGCGCGGCGACTCGAATTTTTCCGTCAGCCTGGAGCCGAATCCCTACCGCCTGGTCGTGGAAGTGCGAAAGATTGGTTCCAATCCCAAGGGCGCGGTGAATCTGTTCCCCAACGCCGAAGCGGAGAAGAACCGGCTCGCGATCGTCATTCCACCGCCGACGAAAGAGGATCTGCAACTGCGCGCCCATGTGCCCAAAATGCGCATCGTGGTCGATGCCGGCCATGGCGGCTGGGACCTCGGCACCGTGGGCCGCCGCGGCCTGCTCGAAAAAGATCTTGTGCTGGAAATCGCCGAGCGCCTGGGCAAACTGCTCGAGACCCGCCTCGGCATGGAAGTCGTCTACACCCGCCAGGACGACAACTACATTCCGCTCGACCAGCGCGCAGAGATTGCCAACCACGCGCAGGCTGACCTGTTCGTCTCCGTCCACGCCAACTACAGCGACCTGCCTTCGGCGCGCGGCGTGGAGACGTACTACACCAACAAGTTTTCCGCTCCCGGCTCCAAAGAGGCTGGAGCCAAGGATGTAGACAGCCACGGAAACGCGGCTTCCAACAGCAAGTCCGGCGTGATGTCCGCGCTCTCGCCCGCTGACCTGCGCGAACGCGTCGAACAATCGCGACACCTCGCAGCCAGCGTGCAGCGAGCCTTGTACGGAACGCTGGCTGTGCAGAACCCCGGCCTGCGCGACCGCGGCATCAAGGAAGCCGGATTCGTGGTGCTGACCGAAAGCGCCATGCCCGGAATCCTGGCGGAGGTTTCCTTCGTCAGCAGTCCAGCAGACGAACAGAAACTCCGCAGCGACGGCTACCGCGAACAAATCGCAGAAGCGCTGTACAAAGGCATCGCGCGCTACGCGACCAGCTCAAAAAGCGTGAAGGTCGCGAGCGCCGCCAAGTAGCAGCGCGTCTTCACCCATCGCGAGGCGTCATCCCGCAGCCCCGCGCCTTCACCAGCGGGGCGAGGGATCTCCCTTTATAACGTCACGACGCTCGAAATCTACGCTAAGACCGGGAAGGGCACGACTTCACTCGTGCCGATTCAGCCCCAAAATTAAGATCCGGCTTCAGCCGCTGAGGGGCGCGAGGCGGGCAGTCTAACCTTGAGGGTGCCCGTCCAAGCTTCGTTTGGGCGGGGATTTTGACTGCGCTCAGTGCCGCAAACATCCTGAGCGAAGCGAAGGATGACAAGGGTGCTTGAGTTGCCATCAATTCGACGCTGGCACGCTCCCGTACTTTTCCAGCCACTTCAGTTCTTCCCGCACTTTGATTTTTCCGTGCCACGGATTCTTGGCCAGCGAGTGGCCTTCGCCGGGGAAGATCAGCAGCTTGTTGGGAATGCCGAGCGAGTAGAGCGCGTGTTCCAACAAGTAATCTTCCAGCACGGCGACGCGGATGTCGTCGGCACCGGCGACCATATGCGTGGGCGTGCGGACTTTGTCGATCTGAAAGATCGCAGCCTCGTCGTGATAGCGCTGCGCGGCTTCCCACGGACGTCCGCCGAGGAAGTAGGCGTCGTCATACGTCGTGTCGTCGTTGCCCCAGTTGCCAACGTGCTCCACCGAGCCCGCGCCCGTGACTGCGGCTTTGAAGCGCGTGGTCTGGGTGATCAGCCAGTTGGTCATGTATCCGCCGTAGCTGTAGCCGCCGAGGGTGAGGTGGTCGGGATCGGCGATGCCATCTTTCACCAGCGCGTCGACACCTTCGAGAATGTCCTTGCCCGGACGCGATACGATTTGCGGAACGATCTGCATGAGGAACTTGTCGCCGTAGCCGGTGGAACCGCGATAGTTGGGCTCGAAGACGAGCCATCCGTTGGTGGCGGCGAGCGCGCGCCCACTGGTACCAGTCGGCTTCGAAGTGATTGCCGTCGGCGTCGGCGGGGCCGCCGTGGATGAAGGTGAGCATGGGCAAGTGCTTGGCTTCGAATTTGCCCGGAGGATACACGAGCATGCCTTCGACCATGGTGCCGTCGTCGGCCTTCCACTTGTACGGCTTGCCTTGCGGAAGATCGCGCTCGGTAAACAGTTTGTTGAACGAAGTGATGGCGCGGGCCTCATCGAGTTTGCCGGAGCCATCGGCGAGATAGACCTCTTCGGGCTTGCCCAGCGAGGAATACACGAAGGCAACGCGTGGCGAATGCGGGGACACAGAGATGTCAGAGTAAGTGCCGGCCCATCCGCTGATGCGGCGCAGCGACTCGGATGGTTTGTTCACCGAGTACATCTGAACTTCAGTGCCGGCGCGCGCGGAGATCAACAACGTAGCCCCGGACGCATTCGTCCGGGGAGCGCTCGCTGCGCTCGCGGGGCGGACGAATGCGTCCGCCCCTACGTCGCCGGCGACGGCGTAGCGTTCGACGGGACCAATGAAGTCTTTGCTCCACTGCTCGATCGCACCGTTTTCTGTGTCAACCCAGTAGAGATGCGGCTGCAGATCGCGGTAGGGGCCGGAGACATCGCCGACTTCAACGCTGAAGAAGATGTGGCGGCTGTCGTTGGCCCAGTGCGGGTGGATCTCGACGGCTTGATTGTGCGTGATGCGGCGGGGTACGGTGAGCGTCGGACTGGGCTTCGTGTCGCTGCCGGCAGTCGCGGGCGAGGGCGCCCGCGCCACACTTGGCAGATCGACAGCATAGATTTCTACATCTTCGACCTTTTCCTGGCGCTGATTGATGGCGTTGGTCAAGAAAGCGAGTTTGTTGCCAGTGGGCGACATGAGCAGGGCGTCGACGCGCAGGGGTGTTGTCGCGATGGCCTGAGCGCCAGGAGTGACGTCCTCTTTGTTCTTCTTTTCTTTCTCGGAATCTGGCGTCACTTTGGCGGCCATGGCGTTGTGGCGGGCGAGTGCGGAGCCGAGATCGAGCGCGAAAATTGTGTCGCCGCGTTCCGCGGTGCGGTACTGTTCCACGTCTTTCCATTCCTCTTTGTAATCGTCTTTCTGTTGCTTGCTCCAGGGCTGGCGCGTGGCGAAATAGATAGTCTGCGAGTCTGGCGACCAGGAGAAGGCGTGGACTCCTTCTTCGCCTTCGGTCACGGCAAAGGCCTCGCCGCCGTTGGGCGAGATGAGGTAAAGCTGGTTGGCCTCGTCGTCTTTGTCCGGCGAGTCGGAGTCGGAATCGTTATCGCCGCCTTTTTCCGCCGAGGTCTTGCGCTCCGAGAGAAAGGCGATCCAGCGGCCGTCGGGCGACCACTTCGGGCCGGAGTCGTGTCCGGATTGCGTCAACTGGATCAGCGCGCCGCCTTTCGCATCGTCGCGGTAGAGCCACAAATCCTTGCGGAAGATCTTTTGATCCCAGTCGGCGCGCTCGGTGACGATCACGACGGAATTGCCGTCGGGCGAAATCTCCAGCGCGGGAAAGCTGACGGAGTTGAAGAACTCGTCGAGGGTCAACTTCGGCTTGGCTTTCGTTTCAGTTTGTGCGAGAACGACAAGCGCGCAGCTCAAAGTCGTAACCACTACAAAAGCATTCTTACAGATTCGCATAGGGCCCCTGGGGAACAAGGTTTATACAACGCGGGAATTGGGAGAGGCAAGTGAGCGTGCGCCGTCCGGTACGCTCACTTCTACGGATTGCCTCCACAACGTCCACAGCAACGCGGCAACAACTGGGACCGAAAGCTGGACATGGGTCCAGCGCGAGAGCGGGCCGAGCAGCGGCAGAATGTAGGCGAGATACGAAAGTAAGAAAAGCGGAGCGGAGAGGGGGCGCCGCACGTTGTTCAAGGTCCAGTCCACAACCAGTAGCAGCGGGGGAGCAAGAACCAGCAAGTCGTACACGAACAGATGGGGATTGACCAGCACCGCCGCGACTGTCAATGCGGCGAACCTCAGTGCCAGCGGGGACAAAGATTTCCATGTGGCCGCTGCGATGGAGACGACCGCGATGGAGCTGACAACATACAGCGGAAACGAGACATTGGGCCACGGCATCAGCAGCGACCAGAACGAGCGGAGAGAATGCATCTGGATCGGGGCCAGGTTGAGTTCGACGGTGTCGATCCAGCGTGGGATATGCACGAGGGTGTCGAAGTAAGAGCGCATCACGGGAGAACCGAAACAGGCCCATGTCAGAACAAGCTGAGCGCTCGCCGAGCCGGCGAGAGTGGCGAATGTAATCCACGATCGGGCCAGCAGCAACACCAAAGGAACGGCAACCAGAAATTGAGGTTTGAAGATGAGCAGACCCAGAGCAATTCCCGCGAGCCAATGTTGATCCGAACGGAAAGCAAGCCAGGCAGCCGTAAAGCAAGCCAGTACCAGAGCAGAAACCTGGCCGCGAACGAAGAAGTGAAACAGCGGAGGATAGGCGATTGCGGCGATGGCGACAATCGCGGAATATGGAGCCAGGCTTGAACACGTTTTCACAACCGCATAAATGCAGCCGCAGTAAATGAGCAGGCTCAAGGTCACCCAGATCCGTGCTGCGACGGGAAATGAGAATCGCGTGAGCGGAACAAACAGAAGCGCCACTTGAGGACCGTAGAGATTCGGAAGGCGCACCGCGGACGTCTGGCCGATGATCTGGAACTCCTCGGTGTCGATGACCCGTTGGTCGTAGAGTTCGGGGGCGCGGCCCTGCGCGATCATTCGGGCCGATACGTAGAACGGGAGGAAATCCTGAAACTTGATGTTGCCGGCGCGGTCGAACAGTCCGGGCGTGGCAAAGTCAACGGCGCAGACTCCCCACAGGCAAAGAGCAAGAATAACGGCCTGCGCGCGAAGCCGGCGCGGAGTCAGCCACGCCACGGCAGAGGCAAGCCACATCGGGATCACCTCACCGGCGGAGGCCGTCACGGCGCCGGCTCGGCGTGCTTGAGCGCGTCGTCGAGTGTTTGGGCTACGTGGGGGGCGCTCTGGGCGACGACAATGCGCCAGCCGTCATCGTAGTAGCGAAATCCGGCGGTGGATTTGTAATGCACTTCGCTCGAGTACAGAGCAGCGCCGACTTCGTTCAGCGGAAGCCATTTCCAGGTGAAGTCGACGTCGGCAACGTTGCCCTGTTTGCTGACCCCGGTGATCTCCACCAACTCTCTTCTTGCCACCGGAATTGCAAAGGAGGGCTTGCTGGCCTCATCCGTGGGGACGAAGGCGCGAACCGTATCCACGCCGGAGGGAGTCAGCAGAATGTCCCAGCACGGCGGGGGAGCGAGTCCGGTCCTACAGGCGGCATTGGTGGCAGAGATCCAGCCGTGGTGCTGCAGCACGAGATACTCAGGCGCGACATAGACTTCGTTCGACACCAGTCCGGTTTGAAGGACGAAATGCTGCGGAGCGCGGAAGGCGTCGGATGCGGCGATCAGATCACGGGCGAGACGCCGGGACAGGAAATCGCGCGGAGAGCAGGAGACGAACAAGAGGAGACCGAGTACACAGAGAATGGATCTCTTTCGCCTGAACTTCCGCCTGAACTTGGAAGACCAAGCCGGGCTTCGCCCGGCGGACAGCCGGGGGCCGCTGTCCCCACATGAACCTTTCCCACGCGTTGCCTTCGCTGGATGAATCAACGAGTGATTGTAAACAAACGGGACTGTTTGTGCGGGAGGAAAGGACGCGCGGTAATCTGGCCGGAGAACTGCGTGTCCCAACGGCCAGGGATCTGGAGGGCACATCGAGGGCAGCGGCCTTCGGGCGTGAGCCGATAGTCTTCGATCAGATATCCGTAGCGGTGGATGAGGACCTCGCTGCAGTGCGGGCAGCGAGTGTCTTCCCAGTCACCCACACTTCCGGGCAAATTGCCGGCGTAGATGTAGCGCAGCCCGGCGGCTCGGCCGATTTCGGCGGCGCACAGCAAGTCTTCCGTGCTGGTGTCGCGCTGGCCATCGTCCTGCATTTTGTAGTCCCTGTGAAAGGCGGTGACGTGCCAGGGAATGTCGGGTGAAATGCCCGTCAGGAATTCGGTGAGGCGGCGGATTTCGTCGGCAGAGTCGTTGAAGCCGGGGATGAGCAGGGTGACGATCTCCAGCCAGAGCCCCATGGCGTGAATACGGCGGATGCTGTCGAGAATCGGGGCGATGCGTCCACCGAGTTCGTGATAGTGGCGATCATCGAAGCTCTTGAGATCCACTTTGTACAAATCGAGCCACGGCCGCAGGTAGTCAAGCACCTGGGGCGTGGCATTGCCGTTGGACACGTACCCGGTCAGCAGCCCGGCGGCTTTGGCCTCTTTGAAGACGGCGACTGCCCACTCGCTGGTGATGAGCGGTTCGTTGTAAGTGCTGACTAGAACTTTCGCGCCCTGGCCCAGCGCATCGCGCACCATGTATTCAGGCGACACTTCGAGCGGTGGCGAGATTGCGTTGGGATCGCGCAGTGCCTGCGAGGTCACCCAGTTCTGACAGTAGCCACAATGCAGATCGCAGCCGAGCATGCCGAAACTGTAGGCGAGCGCGCCGGGGTAGGCGTGAAAGAACGGCTTTTTCTCGACGGGATCGCACTGCATTCCGGCCGTGTATCCCCAAGGCACGTAGAGCGTTCCAGCGCGGTTGTAGCGGACTTTGCAAACGCCGGCCTGGCCTTCGGAAATCGGGCAGCAGTGGCCGCAGGAGAAACAACGAACGCGATTGTGCTCGAGCTTCTGGTAAAGGGCTGCGTCTGCCTCGCAGACTCTCTCATCGAGGATGGCACGGAGCGTAGGCACGGAACCTCTACCCATATTCTAGCGCCGCGGAGGGAAGCACGGAACAGTGAACAGTGGCCAGTGGTTCGTGATCAGAAGTTGGTGATCGGGATCAGTGCCCGGCCGTCGGTTTCGCTCTGGCGCCATGCTGCTGGAGCCATCGGCTGGCATCCAGTTCGATGGCGGTCACTTGCTCACGCGTCAGATGAGCGGCCACGAGAGGCGCAAGAACCTTGCTGTTTTCGTCGCCGTTGGCGCGAGCCAGCGCCATCCAGAAATAGGCTTGATAGAAATTCTGTGGGATGTCCCTTCCCCGGAAGTAAACGGACCCAAGTTTGGACTGGGCTGCAGTGTTCCCCTGCTCGGCCGCCTTGGTGAACCACCGCACCGCTTCGCGTTCGTTCGGCGTTACCCCGTCGCCGGTGGCGTAGCGTAGTCCTAAAGCATTTTCGGCGGAAGGGTCGCCTTGGAGCGCCATACGGCGGAGTTGGTTCAAGGTTGCGGACTCTACGATCGCGGTGTCGACGGCTGGGCCGCCAGCAGAACGATCTACGGGCTTCGGCGGTTGAGAAGAAGCCAGCACCGTCTGCAGTTGGCCCCGTCCGTGTTCACTGAGCTTGCTCTGAATCAAAGGCGCGGAGAAATACCCGAGAACCATGGCGATCACGCCTGCTGCAAAGATCAGCAAAAACAGATGCGTCCCGGGCAGGCTGATCCCGCCGTTGCTTTTTGATTCCGGATTCTTGTCTTGATCGGGTGCGGAAGCAAACAGCACACTGCCGGAGGTCGGCGCGAAGTCGACCGCCTCGGGTGGCGTTTCGAGCGCCGGCAAATTTTCGGCTCGCGCCGCGCGATTCAGGGCGGCAAGAACGGTTTCCGCGAGGCGCTGCAGCACTCTGCTTTCGCTCTCGCTGAAAGCATTGGGCTGGGCGGAGAACACTTCCAGAATTCCTACGGACTTGCCACCTACACGCACCGGGACCGCGATCATGGAGCGAATGCCCAGCGCGCGGCAACTCTCGGGGTCGACGCGTGAATCGTTTTCGGTGTCATCGCAGCGTAGCAATCTTCCGGTCTTCACGCACTCGCCGGAGAATCCGGATCCGACCTGCAAGCGTGCGTCGTCGGGTGGAGCATCCGGGCCAGCACTGGCGCGACAGACCATAAACTCCGGGTCTTGATCGGCGAGTGCGATGGCCGCACCAGACGCATGAATCAGGGTTTGGGTGCGCGTCGCAATCAATTGCAAGGCAGCACTAAGATCCGCGCCCAGCGCCTCAACTTCGCGTTGGATGGCGGTCACGGCAGCCAGCATGTCGGTATAGCTAGGGCGCGGAGGAACGTGTTCCAACTGCGGCGGAGGGGCGCCGCTGGCATCATCGGCGTTGGCCACGGACGCTACGGCGTTCAGGAAGAGCCACTCGCGCAGGCGGAACACGGAGAACGGCGGCAGTTCGGCAAAGCGCAGACCCACGCGGCCGTCAGCGTTCGACCAGATAACTTGACCCGTGGTGTAGATGTGATCCGGACACTCAGCCAGATCAAGGCACAGATTTACGCGCCTGCCAACTTCGAGCGGAGCGGGACACTGAATCGCGACTCCTTCTTCGCTGACATTCAGGATCTCGTGCAAGTCGAGCATGGCGCCTTTGGATTCACCGGTGAAAGTCGCATAGGCGGGAGTCTGGATTTTGTGTCGCACGCGACGGCGACGGTTAGTAGCAGGTTTCCCGACCGAAGTTGACGCAGCCATGGAATGGGGCCCTATATTTGAAATTACATATTAACGCGGGTTCGTGGAAAAGTAAGCAAGGAAGACAAAGAAGAAAAAACACAGTAGGACCACGAGGCCCGCCCAACCGCCGTTCCGTCAGGATAGGCGGCTCCAGAGAGGCTTGCTTTGCTGAAGGACAAAGTCTGGCCCAGGGGACCTGGGGTAGGGCGAAACTTAGGGGTTCGGTGGTCATCAGGGACACCGAACACCCCACCCCTCCCTTTGCCACCCTAAACCGTCAGGCGGCGGGGCGGGCTTGAGCCCTTTGCAGGGCGGAGATGCGGGAAATCGCAGCAACCATCATGCTGGAGAGAAGCTGCATGGTGGCGACGTCGCGCTCGTCGAACGCTCCCGGGTTCGAGGAAAGCACTTCAAAAACCCCCAAAGTGCGCCGGTAATGGCGCAACGGGGAGACCAGGATGGAGCGGGCTCCCAGGCGGCGGCAACTGGCCAGGTCGACACGCGGGTTGCGCTCGGCGTCATGGCAAAGCATGACCTCGCCCGATCGGACGGCTTCGGCCGAGATGCCGCCTTCGGTTTGCAGGCGAACTCCGAGGTCGGGAGCGGTGCGGCCGGCCCGGGCTCGGCAGACGATCTCGTCACCAGCACGCAGGGCAATGGCTGCCCCGGTGGCGCCGGTCAACTGCTGGGCTCGCTCCGTGATGGCGCTGATGGCAGGTTCGAGCTCAAGTTCCGCGGGGTGGATCTCGAATTCCTCAGGCAGCGTTACTGCCCGAAAGCCTGAGGCGGGATGAACCGCGTTAGCTACGCGAAGCTGGCCACGCATGGCGAGCGAGGGCACGCGGGAGCGATCGGCCACGTCGATCACGGCAGGGTCGGGCACGGACCGCAGCAGATCACGAACCAAGCTGTCGAGTTCGGAGTCGGTGATAAGATGCGCGGTCTGCTGGTGCCGTAAAGATCCGCCTAGCACCCGCGAAAGTCCGATCAGAGCATGGCTTCCGCAGGCCACACAGTAAGGCTTGCTGCTTGAACTGATCATTTCGCACTGAACACAAAAGGTGGCTGACTGCAATGGAACAAAGGGAATGTCCTTGAACTTCGTGCCATACAGTGTCTTTCCGAACATGAGTGCAGAGCCTCTCTTCCCGTCACGGTGGAATCGAAGGTAAATAGACATTGGGAGAGGCAGAAGTGACGATAGAGGTTCCGGGTGTGGAAAAGGGGGCGGAAACTGTGGCGCAGGCTCCCCATTCGTGCGGAATGCAAGCGGCTTGCAGCCGGCTGCCTCTATATGAAATTACATAATCCCAAAACTGTGCCCTTACAAAAGAAGTAGTCAGGCGGTTTGTTTTCTGAAAATATGGCTATTATGGGATTGAGTTCAAGGGCCATAGATAAACTCCCAACGTGGGTAAAGTTCATTCTTATGGCCCTTCGCAGTCCTTGGGAGCGTGTACTACATCGCCCACTATGGCTTCTTGTCCTTCCTTTTGCGCATGATCTTCAGTCCCGTTCCCTAATTTCAACCTGAGGCACTACGCAAATTTCGAGGCGGTTGATTTCAGTCTGCAGGTCGACTATGCTAAGGACAACACCCCGGCGAAACCGCCGGAACTAGGACTGGGGGATACCATGGAATGGACCGCACCCGCTTTTGAAGAGATCTGCCTGAACTGCGAAATCAATTCTTACGCCAGCGCGACGCTCTAACGACGCCTCGCTGTTTTTATCCGGCCCTTATGCCGCGCCTTGCAAGATGATTTCCGCGATGCGCTCGGCTGCGTGCCCATCCCAAAGGGGCACGCGATGATTGCTGGTTTCTGTCCTGCTCTCCAGAGTTGAATTGGGTTTGAGTGCTTCGCTTTCCAGAACTTCGAGGGCGGCCGCGCGAAGCCGCTGAAGATCCCTTCCTACAAGCTGATTCGTTCCACGACTGATGGTGATCGGCCGTTCGGTGTTCTCGCGCACGGTGAGGCAAGGCACGCCCAGGAACGTTGTTTCCTCCTGAATTCCGCCGGAATCAGTAATCACCATCGCTGCACGGCGCTGCAAAGCCAGAAATTCGAGATAGGGCAGAGGTGTAAGCAGCCGGAGACGCTCGCCCAGACGCGGTTCCGGGCCAAGGTCGTCGAGACGCTGGCGGGTGCGAGGATGAACTGGGAACACAACATGGAGCTGGCTGCTCAGATCTGCGAGCGTAGCCAGTAAGTCGCGCAACCAGGGGGCGTCGTCCACATTGGACGGGCGGTGAAGGGTAACGAGCGCATAGGGCGTTGGCAACCGCGCCGGAAGGTGCGCGTCAGCGAGCGGAAGCAGGCGCACCAGCGTGTCAATCATGACGTTGCCGACGCGGTGGACTTTGCCCGGGTCGATGCCCTCGCGCAGAAGATTCTCGTCGCCGTCGGCCGAGGGCGTAAACAGCAAATCGGACAACTGGTCGGTCAGCAAGCGGTTGATTTCTTCTGGCATGCTGCGGTCGCGAGAGCGCAGTCCGGCCTCAACGTGGCCGACGCGAATGCCGAGCTTGGAACAGACCAGCGCCGCAGCCACAGTTGAGTTGACGTCGCCATAGACGAGGACGAGATCCGGCTTTTGCTCGCGTAGAACCGGCTCGAGTGCCAGCATCACGCCGGCGGTCTGCTGGGCGTGCGTTCCGGAACCGACTCCGAGATTGAAGTCCGGCGGCGGCATTTCCAGTTGCTGGAAAAAGACGTCGGACATGGCAGCATCGTAGTGCTGCCCGGTGTGGACCAAGATCTGGCGAACTCCTTCGTATGGGGCCAGCGCGCGCAGCACGGGCGCCGCTTTGATGAAATTCGGCCTGGCTCCGACGACGTGAAGAATGTGCATGCGCTTCGGTGCAGTGAAAACCAGATTGTAGCTGTTCAGGGAAAACGCTGAGGTACTATCCGGCTTGCGCGGCGATCAAGGATGTGTCCTGCTCGGGCAGCGGAATGACCTGGGCGGAGTGAGCGAGGGTCCGGTCAAGGGCATCGGCGAGCACAGTAGGGAACGTTGCGGTCAGCAGGTTAATGTCGATTTGCAGATTCCGCGGAGAATAGAGGCGGTGCACCATCAGGCGGCCTCGGCGCCGATTCGTGGAACTCAACAAGTCCAGCGCAACGGTCCACACGGCGGTGCCATCGAGAACTTTGGGGACCCCGGCCTTGCTCCAACGGAAGGCCAGTCCAGCGCGGCGCGACTCCGCCGCAACGGGAAGCTGTTCCCCGGGGAGTACTTCAACCTTCAATTCGAAGCCGTCAAAGTCGTTGCTGCCGAATGCGGCCACCAGAATCCGCCGCACCTGCTCGTAGTCGCGTGCCACCTTAAGTTCTTCGGTGGCGCGGCGAATCGCCAGATTGTTTACGAAGATCTGCGGCTGATCGAACGTGCGCTGAGCCACGCGGGCCAACTCGCCAAACTCCAGGTAGCCGAGATGCTGCACGCCGATCCAGATCCCGATGCCGAGCACAGCAAGCACCAGGCCCAGAGAACTTCCGGTCGGCCACAGCAGGAACAAACTGAGCAAGGCGAAGACGGCCGAAACTCCATAGAGGAGAATCACGACCTGGCGATGCGTCATGCCGTGTTGCAGCAGCTTGTGGTGAATGTGTTCGCGGTCGGCGGTAAACACGGGGCGGCCGCTGATCAGACGCCGCATGATGGAGAGCGCCGTCTCGAGGATCGGCAATCCGAAGGAGACGACGGGAATCGCCACTGCGACGATGGTCGGCGCCTTTTGCGCGCCAGCTAGCGCCAGAGCGCTGAGCACAAAGCCAATGAACAGGCTGCCCGAGTCACCCAGGAAGATGGTAGCGGGATTGAAGTTGAAGCGCAGGAATCCGAGAATCGCGCCCGCCAAGGCGATGGTCATGAACGTGACCAACGACTGACCGCTCAGCAGCGCCACCACGAATGCCACCAAGGTGGAGAACAAGGCCGATCCGGCGGCAAGGCCGTCGAGACCGTCAATCAGGTTGAACGCATTGGTGATCGCCAAAACCCACAGCACGGTAAAAGGAAGGCCAACATACCAAGGCAGGGAGCGATCGCCGAATAACACCGGGATGTTCACGATTCGCAATCCACCCATGAACAACATGGTGGCGGCAATCCCCTGCACCGAGAATTTGAAGTAAGGACCAACGCCGCGCAGATCGTCGTAGACGCCCAGCAGAAAGACTAGGGCCGCCGGCACCAGAATCGTGACCATGGTCCGCAAAAAGAAGGGGGATTGCGGGCCGCGATG
Source organism: uncultured Acidobacteriaceae bacterium (assembly GCA_963819035.1). Classification (GTDB taxonomy): domain Bacteria; phylum Acidobacteriota; class Terriglobia; order Terriglobales; family Acidobacteriaceae; genus Sulfotelmatobacter. The sequence goes on from CAWFUU010000016.1 coordinate 48,130, forward strand.
ACGCGCCGCCCAGAATGCTGCCACAGCCATGCAGGCCGCAAAGGAGAGAAAAATAGCCACGCCGCCGAGTCGCGGCAACGGGCTGGAATGCAGGTGCCGCTCTTGTGTGGGGCTTGCGACCCAGCCACGGGAAGTGGCGAAATCGCGCACGGACCGGGTCAACACGAATGCTGAAGCGAGCGATAGAAGGAACAGTGCCAAACAAATTACGGTCAACTGCGCCACCTCTGCATGCGACCCAAGGCCCCGGGCAAATTGTCTGTACTCCTGAGGAGAGTATGGTCCTGCGGCTACGCGGTTAGTAGTGAGTGATCAGGTTCCTGTTTGGTGTTGAGAATGACTGAGACTGTAGCAGTTCCGAAACGGGACTTTCAATGATCGATCCCGAAAAAACCTGTGGAAAACTATCCCCGGAAGTGCTAGAGGCGAACTCTGTAAGGCATCCTGCTGTGCTACACTGCTGGTCAAATCTCGTTCATCACTTCAGGGGTCTGCTGATGCTGTCGGGCGCACCGAGGTTCACCTGCCGCAGCGGGGTTTTTCTGCTCATCTGCTTTACCTTCTTGATCAGTCTCAGCGTAGCCGCCGCTCAGCAGTCGTCCGGCCAAAACAGCCAGACCGCCCCTCCAGCGGAGCTTCCCGCGGCACAACCGGCCGCGGCGGCAGCGGCGAGTGCATCGGGGACAGCCTCGACCCCTCAGGCAAAGGCCGATATAAAAACAGACACGGCCGACGATTCGATGACGGTGAAGCTAGGGCCTGGAGACCTGATCGAGGTAAGCGTTTATAACGTTCCGGAGCTGGCTACCAAAGCGCGGGTCGGCAATTCGGGCGATTTGTATCTCCCGCTGATCGATTACGTCCATGTTGAAGGAATGACGATCGAAGAGGCTCAGAAACTGATCCAGAAGCGGCTGGAGGACGGTGGATTCGTCCGCAGTCCGCACGTAACCATCTTTGTGGACGAGGCCGCCTCGCAGGGTGTGACGATTATCGGTGAAGTGGGCAGGCCTGGGATCTATCCCGACACGGTGGACCGCAAGTTGTACGAGGTGATATCCGAGGCCGGGGGATTCAGTCAGTCCGCCTCGCGCAAGATCGGCATTATCCGCCGGAATCAGGCGGAAACGATTCACGTTGATCTTCCTCGTAATCTGGGCGATGACCAAAGCGGGAATGTCGAAATCTTGCCCGGCGACACGATCACGGTACCGAAGGCACCGATCATTTATGTGGTAGGGGACGTCGGCCGCCCCAGCGGCCTGCTGGTCGACAACGGCACGCTGACCGTTCTGCAGGCCCTCGCCCTGGCTGGCGGCACGAACCATACGGCCAAGATGAGCGGCGCACGCATTATCCGTAAGACACCTGCGGGAATGACCGAGACCACGGTTCAGCTCAAGAAGATGCTGCAGGCCAAGGCTCCGGACGTAACCTTACAGGCGGACGACATACTCTTCATTCCGGTCAGCGCAGGCCGCGTGCTCGCCGGCAGGTCCTTCGAAGCTGCCATGGCACTTGCGACGGCGGTTACGATTTATACTGTGCACCCGTAATTGTAAGCGTAGCGGGCGAACCTGTGCATCTGTGGCGCGACTGGTTTCTCCCTTCTGAGCCCGCTTAGGAATGGCGTGGCCCCTTCAAAGGATTTCTACCTGTGGCGCGAATTCAGGCTTTTCAGAATCTCGATGTACTTCTCCGCGGTCTGGCGGCGAGAGAAGTGGCGTAGGATGTATTCCCTTCCTTTTTGCCCGAGGGCCGCGCCGTAGGCGGGATTCGCGGCGAACTGATGGATGGCCTGCGCCAGTTCTGTGGCGTTCTCCGGTTCGATCACGATACCCCCTCCAGATTCTTCGACAATCTGCCGCGCCTGACCGTCTACGCCTACGATCACGGGGCGCGAGCAGGACATGAATTCGAGCATCTTGGTCGGAATGACGGTCTTGAAGACATCGGTCTTTTTGAGAAGAACGAGGCAGACGTCGGAAGCGGAGATGAAGGCCGGAATTTTTTCGCGCGCCTGCTGGTCGAGAAAATGTACGTTTCGCAGACCTTGATCTTGCGCCCGGGACTTGATTCGTTCTTTTTCCGCGCCTTCGCCGATCAGAAGAAACATTACTTGCGGATTCTGCGCTTGCAGCTGGGACGCGGCGTCCAGCAGGGTTTCGAGCCCATGCGCCATGCCCATGGTGCCGGCGTAGCAGACTAGAAATTTCCCTTCCGCGCCCAGTTGCTGGCGCAGCGCAAGATTGGCCGCGGGCGGTTGCGGGGCAAAAAGATCGGCCTCGACGCCATTTTCAACGACGGCGATTCTTTCCTCAGGCACGCGCCAGCGTTGGATCAAATGTTGTTTGAACGCCGGAGTCACGACGACGATGCGGTGGGCTCGCTCATACAGAAAGCGCGCCACGGCCGCCAGTCCGTGATGCAACAGAGAATTTTCGTCGCCCATGCCTACGCCGATCAGAGATTCCGGCCAGAGATCGCGTACTTCGAACACGAACGGCACCTGCTGCGCGAACCCGAGCCACCATCCAGAGACGGCCACCAACAGTTGCGGAGAGGTCGCGATGATCACATCCGGACGCGGAAGAGCGAGCCCGCGGAGCCCGGCCGAGATACAGAAAGAGGCGTAGTTGCGCATGCGCTCGTGCGCCTTGCGATTGGGCAAGGGCCAGAGCCAGCTGCGAAAGACCTTCACCTTCCCGATTTTTTCGTTGTAGATCAGGCGGCGCAGTCGTGAGCGCCACTCGCCGGGGACTACGCCGGTAGGGTGGTTGGGGAATCCCGTCAGCACGGAAACGTCATGGCCCGCCTGGGCCCAATGATGCGCCAGTTCGGACGCTCGAGCGGCAGGCGCTCCCATCTCGGGCGGAAAATATTGTGAGATGTAGAGGATCTTCACGCGAGACTAGAGGCTATCTCATTAATGCGGGTTCTGGGTAGGTGATGCGGGATGCATTACCTAGGTTATCGTTATCGCCAATATATGCATCCAAATGTGCCGATATAAGAGGTAAGTTTGTGAAGTGGTCTAAGGGCGCATGGAGACCGCCGCATATGAAGAATCCACATGAGCATATCCCTTTTTGCCAAGCCAGTTCGGCCGTTGCCGCCTTATGTCCGGCATGTGCCTGGGTGCTCCTGCAGCAGAGTCAGCCTTTGCCTGAAACCAGTTGCGAGGGAATGCTCACGCCGGAAGATCAGAAGTTTTTGGCGGAACTGGCCATCTCTTACTAGAAGGACTTGAGTCGACTACGGTGGATCCGGCAAGCCAACCATAAACCTCCCTACCGCAACGGCAATTTCCCTGATCAGGGGTTCCTGTAAATCTAGTAGTAACAGAGTTTGAACGCAGTTTTGTAGCACAGGGCGCGGGTGCGTTTGCTGCGGCTGCGGCTGTAACTCTCCCAGCGATCGGCGACACGCGCGAAGGTGTCTTCTCCGCTCAGTCGGCGCATCACGCGCAGCTGCACGATGTGCAATTGATGATAGAAAGGACTGGCCACCATGGGCAGGCGCGTGCCCGACTGCTCGTAGAGCGACCAGAATCCCAGATCGTAGCGATCGAGATTGTGCAGCAAAGTTTGCACCGCACGCGAGAACAATTCCTGAGCGGATCGATCGTTAGTCGCAAGGAAGTAGTCGTATACGCCCCACGCTGCCCAGATAAATCCGTTGAGAATATGGGTGGGCGGCGAGACGATGTATTCCTCAAACCACAGGTCACCACGATCATCGGTGAATGCGACACCGCCGGCGTCAGTCGGCTGGAAGAAGCTGGCGAGAGCCCGCTGCGCGGCTTCCAGATAGCGCACGTCTCCAGATTCTTTGTGGGCTCGCACCAGCGCAGAAATTCCCTGCCCTTGCGCCAGGGCCGAATACCATGGAGCCTTGAGAGTATCGCGATATTCCCAGTCGAAGTGATGGTTCCAGACAGCGAGGCCGCGGCTATCTTGTTCGAGATGCGCTCGCAGCCAGTCGGCACTGAGGAAGAATTTCTTTCTCCGTTCAAGATCGCCACTGCGACGGAAAAGATTGTAGTTCCCCAGGCCATATTGCGCGATGGCGATCGGGTTGTACTGCAGGCCGATGCGGCCGTGATAGTCGAGCAGCGGCACACCGGAGGGATCGTAGGCGCCGGGATAGTCAGCCTTCTCCGCGAACAACATGTAGTATTCGCCGAGTTCGGAGGCACTCGCATTCGAATTCTCTAACGGCGTCTCGTGCCAAAAGGTGAGATGGCTCTTCCCGCCGAAGAGGTAGGCACTGAATATTCGTCGATAGTAGCTGAGACCAGGCACGAGAGTTGAGCGATTTCGCAATTCATCTTACGGCAGTCGCGAGTTCAAGACTTCACGGGATAGAGCGAAGTGGTCAGGTCATCGGATTCCACGGCGATCGTAGTCACCGCCAGGTAAGGCGTGGTGTTATTTCCGTCGGGCAAAAAGGCATTGCCATATTGGAACAAGCCCATAGGCCAGCGATCTTTACGCCACGCGAGCAGGGGCTGCCAGCCGTCCGAGCCGCGGCCGCCATAGATACGGATATGTCGGTCGCGATTCACCTCGCTCGGTTCCACCATGGTGGAAAAAAATATCTGGTCTCCGACGCGGCAGCCGTAGATGGATGAACTGCTGATGGGAGCAATCCGCGACAACTTCCACTGGCGGTCGAGGCGGTAGATATAGTTCGATTCGAGCGGAGTGTCCGAAGAGAAATAGAGCCCGTCCGCCATGGGTACAAGAGCGACCGCGCGCGCCTGCTGATTGCCCTGCAGTACGGTCTCGACCCGGCTGAAATCGCAGGAGGCGCGCAGGATGCGACATTCATCACCGTAATCGCCGGTGAGGACCCAGAGGCATTCCTCCCACGGATCGTGGACGATGTTATGGACATGGCGGATCGCGCCCCGAGGAAATGTGTAGGCGACGGCCCAGGTCGCTCCAGCATCGGAAGATGCGTAGATGTGGACTTCGTCACGGGCGGCATTATCGAAGTATTCTCCCCAGTAGACAGTGCCGCCGGGAACGGCAGTGATGTGCAGCGGGCGCGTGCCGCGAGCGATCGCGTGGGTCGCACGGAATTCGTTATCACCGGCACGAAGCGTAACGATCGATCGGGCAACGGCGGCGACGATTCCACCGGACGCCAAAACTGTGAGAGCGTGGAAGCCGTCACGGAACAGGCGCGCGCTCAGGCGATTCGTCACGGATAACCGGCGCTGCCAGGTGGGGCGAAATGCAGCCACCGGTTTCCAGGCCAAGCCCGGCGAGAGATCGACAATGCTGGAACGCAAGAGCTGATATCCCCGCGAGGCGTAGAGCAGATCGCCGGACCACGCCAGAGCACGCAGCCCGGGGAAGCGAGCAGCACGAACCAAGGCGGGGGTGGGCGCATGATTGGGCGGCATGAAGATAGGACTAGCGTTCATGAATGCGAGGGGAAAGAATCATTGCGCATTTCACCACAACTGCCATATCGATTTTCTCGCCGGATGAAAATCTACGCTGCTTAAAAACACCACACAACGACTTTCACTCACTGCGCGTTTTTGCTCGGTCCGCTGCGGGTTTTCGCATGCTGTAGGTTTTTTTCTGATTGCCTACATCGAAATAATTTGGTGGACACTACCGACTCTTCCGCATAAGTAGAGATAGTAGCGATCAGTTGTGGCGAGAGCAACTCGTTGGGCGACGATCAATCGGCATCTATTGCCGATTAGGCGGCAGAAGATGGCGAATCGTCACTCACAACAACGTTTGGGCAGGTCGCCAAAGCAGGAAGTACAACGGGGAAACCCTGATGGCACGCGAAGTGCTCAGAAAGCGGAATCCGGTTGCTCCGAAAGATCGATTTATGGCGTAGCCGTGGAGTGAGAATTATGCTCAGTCGATGCGCCAATCCGAGATGTTCGAAACCCTTTCTTAAACTCAGGGAAGGCAAGCTGTTTCTGGTGGAGACGAACCGGTTGACGAAACCGGGAGAATCCGTTTCGCCTCCCTTCATTCGCGCCCGCCAACCACAACGGCAAGTCGAACACTACTGGTTGTGCGATGAGTGCGCGGCGCAATGGACGCTGGTGTACGACGGCGACAATGGAGTTGGGCTAGCGCCGCTGCGCCGCCCGATTGCCAGCGCTCCGGTTGCACTGGGCGCTGTTTGCGGCGAGATCGCTTGACGTCGCTACCCGTATTCTAGGCGTATCCGTCTCGCTTCCAGTCCTTCCAGTCTTCCCCAACAGCCCGCAACATTTGCTCGGTGGCTGCGTGCAGCCAATTCGCTTTCTGTTTTTGCAAGTGACGCAGGATACCGTTGCGAGCGGTCCTGGTTCCCAAGTGGATATTCGCCGTCTCCCAGCCCATGGCTGACAAAAGACGCATTTCCTCGCCCTGCGCCTTCAGAGTGGCCAGTTCGATCCGCGAACAATGGGGACTAAGGCGGCGCACAATCCAGCGACCGCGTAGCTGTACAAAAGGATCGAGGCAGCGCACGGCCCGGCTCACGATTGTCTGATAAAGGATCTCCGCGGGCCCTTCGCGGTCCGCTGCCCAATAATTGGCGGACGTGACCAGAGCCTTCGCCTCACGGGCAATTCGCCCGCCGCTCCAGTCGGCAATGGCAACGTAGCGAGCGTGCCCCAGGCTGCCCAATCCGGCCACGCGACGGGCCAGCCGGTACTGAAGGCCGCGGGTGGGCATCAGGTGCTCGAGGGCATCGATCGCGCTGATTGGTACCGGTTCTTTTAGGGTCGGGAGGGCGTCCATCTTGGCCCAGAAGTGAACCGGGTCCCGCAGTTTACTCTCGGCAATCTGCCGCAGCCAGGAATGGTCCTCGCCCAAAACAAACGGCCGGCCTTGTTCGCGGATGGCACTGCGATAGGCGTCGAGGATCGCGTCGCAGATGTCCTTGCGCCGGAGCGGCAAATGGTTCGCTGCCGCCGCCAGATGAGCGCTCACCGCCAGCCGAACCAGGTCGTTCGTGTAAGCCATGGGGTAAGCTTCATCAAAATCGTTGACGCCCCAGATCAGGCGGCCTTCCACGTCGCGCCAGGTACCGAAGTTCTCGATATGGAGATCGCCGACGGCCAGCACTGGCGGGGCCTGGGCAAGATCGGGGCAGACTTTGGGCCAGATCTGCGCCCAACGATAATACGTGGCGCGCAAGAAAGGAAAGACTGCTGCCTTCATGTTTGCGTGTTTCAGACGGAGATCTTTTTTCACCAGGTCGGTGCGATGGCCCAGCCACTCTTCGAACTGGCGCGTCGCTTTAATGACGTTCATAGCGCGCACGATAGCGGGGAGAGGAGGCGAAGTCAACGGGAGAGCACGAGGTGCGGGAAACTGCCCTTTGGAGAACTGCGAACTGGGGGTGTTACACTGCCGCTTTGCCGGGGGATAGATTGAACACTAGCAGGCTAGCTTCTTTGATGGAGGTGGTGATCCTCATGTCGGCGGTGAGTCTTCCGGCGATTGGGCAAGCCAAACATGGATCAGGGTCCCAAGTTCAACACGGGCTAGGCCAAGCCGCGGCCAAAGTTCTGCGGGAGGGTCTGGATGCGAAGATACCGCCTCACCTGTCGACGCTGCTGGGGCTTTCGCAGGAGTCAGAGTTTCCAGTCAAGCAAGGTGTATTGCGGACCGGGAGGATGGTGCAGGGATTTGACGTCTCGGTTGAGGACAAGAAGGACATTGTTCTTTTTGTGGTGGATGAGGGGGCGAACAACCAAACCCTGTATTTGACCTCGGCTCAGGGGAGATTACGGAAAATGGTGTCGGTCACCAACGGAGTAGGTAGTGTTGCGAAGATTACGGACGAAGACAAAAAAGCGTTTGAGAAGGAAAAAGAGTTTTGGTTAGGCCGCTTAGCTCCACCCAAAGCGTCAAAGTAAGGACCTGCTAGACGCCAGACAATCACCGGGCATGGGAGATGGCTGGTTTACCTTTTCATCCGACGCCCGGCGATTGCGGAGCAGCCCGGGAAGTGATCCCGAGGAAATAATCCCGCCAATTAGTGCGGGTAGTAGGCTGCGTTCTTCTCGATGAACTCCTTCTTGTCATCGGGTACATCGTCAAGGGCATGGATCGAATCGGAGGTGCAAAGGGGGACGCAAGCGCCACAGTCGATGCATCCGTCCGGCTCTACATACATCTGAGTCGCCGCCTCAAAGCCGGGCTCGTCCTGCTTGGGATGGATGCAATCGGTCGGGCAGACCTCGACGCAGAGGGAGTCCTTGATGCAAGAGTCCGTAATCACGTAGGCCATGATGAATTCAATCTCCAGAATGAAATGAGTACTTCCAGTTCTCTCAAAGGCAGTGTAAGAACGCTCCAAGGGACTGGCCGTGATTGCGATCACGCACGAATGTGCGTTGGTGGAGTGCGGCACGGGACAGGAGCGGACGGACAGGACGAAGAGTGCCCGGGAGCGCCGACCGGATGACGGGGATCACACGAAACTGTGATGGGCGTCACAGAAATGCGAAGGCGAACCGGTTTAAATAGGCACAATTGAACTAGGCCTTCTAGTCATAGGATCGCCCGGCTCCACCCACAGAACCCCACAAGCCGTTACCCCAGACGGCGGGAGCCGGGCGCTTGAAGGCTTGCAGTAGCCTTCCCCCACCTCCCAAAAATAACAACGACATCGCTATTCGAGCCGCCATGCGAACTGTGAAAGTGTGTGCCTGCTGACACAGCGTGGCCGAGGCGCCACGGTTTGCGCCTCTACGATCCCATCCTAACGCCTTTAGTTTCTGTTAAATACGATTCGGTCTCAATCCTGCCCTCTAGATCAGCGCAAGGCAGATCTACAGGAGGGCGGTCATGGAACGGGCCAACGGCAAAACAACAACCAAGCGGGCTTTCCTGGCAATGCTGGCGGTTAGTCTGGCGATCCCCGCGTGCGCGCAGAGTGCACAGCTTTCGAAAGCTGATCTGGCCCGGCGCGTGGCGCTTGTCAGCATTCCGGATCGCAAGTTGGCCGTCATGGAAGGCGACGACGTGATCGCCACATTTCCCATCGCGGTCGGCGCGGCCGTGAGCCCCAGCCCCAGCGGCGAATTCCAGATCGTAAGCCGTGTCTCCAATCCCACCTACTACCACGCGGGCAAGGTGATCCCAACCGGCAAGAGCAATCCCCTGGGCACGCGGTGGTTGGGACTCAGTCAGAAGGGCTACGGCATTCACGGAACGAATGCGCCGAAATCGGTGGGACACGCGGCGTCGCACGGCTGCATCCGGCTGCGCAATCGCGATATGGAGCAGCTGTTCACCATGCTGCGAGTCGGCGATGCGGTTGTAATTCGCGGCGAGCGCGACGAGCAGATCGCGCGAGTGTTCGGCGGTAGCACGAATGACACGACCGTGGCAGACGCACAGGTCGCACCGTTGGCCGGCGGCCAGTGAACCGGCGGACGAGGATTTAGATCGGGAGTTGAAATCAGAAGCAGAAATTTCAGGAGGACTTTATGCAAATGGCAATCACGTTCATGGCGGTGGTGGCGGGAATGATCTTCTCGCTGGCGGTGGCGCTGCTGGCGGAAGAACTCATCTTCGGGCAAGTGTTCCGTCTGTTCTTCGCATCGAGCAAGCTGGCCCAGCGGACGGCAGTGGCGAGACAAGGGCACAAGGAATGATTTCCAGAGCACGGATTTGCAGAGGAACGAGTTCCGCGAAGGAGCTCGCAAAGGAGAACGACCATGCTGGCGTTGAAGTACTTGCTGATTACCGGTGGCCTCGGGATGATTCTCGTGGCCGTGAGCATTTTGGGCTATGACCTGTATCGCGAATTGATGTACCGGAAAGCGCTGGCCGCGCCGGAAGCGGGCCCGGTGCCTGCGCTTCCGCAATTGCGCTGGCGGACTTCTCTGGCGCTGGCGCTGCTGGCCTGGGGGCCGATTCTGCTGGCCTTCAGCATCGTGGTGGTGCCGAGTGGAACGGCTGGGATTCGAGTCAGCCAGATGAGCGGGACGGTGCCGGGAACGCTATATCCTGGCGTACATTTCGTGGCGCCGCTGGTAGAGGACGTCGCACTGTTCGACACCCGCGACCAGGTCTTCACCACGGGCGTCTCGGAAGATGGAAAGAATGCGGCCGCCAATGTCGCGTCGAAGGCGCAACTGCTCGACGTGCAGGCCAAGGAAGGATTGACGCTCGGCCTCGCCATCACCGTGCGTTACCGGCTCGACCCGAAACGGCTGGACTACATTCAAAGCAATCTGCCGCATCCGGTGGAAAAGGAAATCGTGCCGCCGGTCGTGGCCAGCGTGTGGCGGGAACTGGTCCCGAACTACACGGTGCGGGATGTTTTCTCCGCCAAGCGCGAGGAAGTGCGGCAGCGGGCCGCAGGGGTGATCACGCAGAAACTGGCCGCGGACGGGATCGTGGTGAAGGAAGTCATGCTGCGCGACATCCAGTTGCCCGAGGATTACGCGAAAGGGCTGGAGACACTGCTCCTGAAAGAGCAGGAAAATGACCGCATGGGCGTGGAGACCGAGTTGAAGCAGAAGCAGGTGAAGATCGCGGAACTCGAAGCCGAGGCGACCAAGGTGCAGCAGATCAAGCAGGCGGAGGGCGAGGCGCAGGTTCATGTGCTGCAAGCCAAGGGCGAAGCCGATGCGATGCAGTACACGCTGCCGCTGAAGGAAAAACAGATTCAGCAAAGCAAGCTGGAAGCGGAGGCACGCAAGGAAGCGACCATCCAGAACGCGGAAGCCGCTGCCCAGGCAAAGGTGATCGACAGCAAAGCGGAAACGGAACGGCGGAAAATGCTGGCCAACGCTGAGGCCGACCGCATTCGCGTGACTGCGGCCGCCGATGCTGAACGGATGCAGAGTGAGGCGAACATTCTGAAACAGAATCCGCTGCTCATTAACAAGATCGTGGCCGAACGGCTATCCGACAAGCTGCAGATCATGATGGTTCCGGCCGATGGCAAGTTCTTCATGAATGACGTGTTGCGCAGCATGAACATGGGGAACCCGGCCAGCCAGGCCGAACAACCGGAGGAGCAGAGATAGTTTTTGAATAATCCGGCGAAATCCCCACGTCTCGCAAAGTACGCGAGACATGGGGCACCCGGGTTTCCGGTGGTGTCCAAACAGTACAGGGCAGGAGGCCGGTCGCATGTGTCAAGCGGTTTATAATTCGGCCATCTCACTAATTCTGAAGCTCGTGATCTCCGCCTTGCGCGCCCTGCCCGACCTTCGCCATCCGTATCTGCTCGTTGCGCTGGTTGGGCTCGCCATAACCGCCTGCGCGACCGACTGGAACACTCCCGAGCAGCATTTGGCCCGCAAGATCGTCGCCGTGACTGGACCGGGCGCCGTAGCGCTTACGGTAGAGAACCGCTCTTCGCTGGGAAAGCGGGATTTTGACATCATCCAGAACGGCCTGCGCAGCACGCTCGATGGAGTCGGGCTTCGCTTTGTGAAGGCCGACCAGGCCGCCGCCACCGTTACGATCTCGTTATCGGAGAATCCCACATCTTACGTTTGGGTCGCGGAAGTTCACCAGGGTGGGGAGGAGTCTGCTGTTGTCATGGTCTCGACCGCGCGTCCGGAAGGCTCGACTGCGGCGCGGGATTCCGTGCCCCTTAGCCTGCGCAAAACTCCGCTGTGGACGCAAGAAGATCCCATCCTCGACGTTGCGGTGCTGGAGGAGGGCTCTTCTCCCACGCGCATTGCGGTCCTCGATCCGGAGAAGGTCTCGCTCTACCACATGCAAGGCGGAGCGTGGCAGCAGGAAGCGGTGCTGACCATCGCTCACTCGCGGCCATGGCCACGGGATTTGCGCGGGCGGCTCATCCCACCCAGAGATCACCTCCTCGATGTGTATCTTCCCGGAGTGATTTGTTCCAGCGCCTCGGCATTGCCGCTAACGCTGAATTGCCGCGAGAGTGACGACCCTTGGCCTCTGATTGCGGGAACTCTCAATGGGGGATCTTTGTCCGTTTTTCCGAGTGCAGGGTTGGCGAGTGGCGCCTCGACGGTTGTACCGCAGATGAAAGCATTCTTTGCTCCGCGGCGCAACTTCTTTACTGGCGCGTTGACTCCAGGCGTGGGCAAGTTCACGACCGTGCCCAAGTTTTACTCCGCCGCGTTGCTGCCGCGCGAGAAATACACGCTGTGGCTCTTCGCGGCGGTCGACGGACAGACACACCTGGTGGATGGCGTGAGCGACCAGGCAGCCAAGCTCGGCTGGGGCAGCGATCTGACCAGCGTGAAGACCGCATGCGGCGCGGGCTGGCAGGTTCTGTCCAGCACCGCAGTTGGGCCTGAGGACGATCAGGCTGACGACGCGGTGCGCGCCTATGAGTTCCCCGATCGCGATCCGGTGGCAGTCAGTGCCGCCGTCGATTTCGCCGGGCCCGTTACCGCGCTGTGGACGGAAGCAAAAGGCGACTCGGCAATCGCAGTCGCCAGAAATCGAGAGACCGGGAGTTATGAAGCGTTTCGTCTGGCGATGGCTTGCGGTCAATAGCCTGTTGATGCTGGCGCTGGCGGCGCGCGCCGAAACGCGGCCGCAGTACGGTGGCACGCTGCGCGTGACCATGCGAGCGGCGCCGACGTCCCTCGATCCGGCGGAGAACGCGCAAACCGACTCGTTCGCTCGACGCAATCTCACTCTACTGATATTCGACACTCTGGTAGCGACCGACGACTCCGGGCGCGCGCGTGGAGCGCTGGCCGCTTCGTGGCAGGCCTCGCCGACCAATCAGCGGTGGCAGCTTCACCTGCGTCGCGGCGTGACGTTTCACGACGGCACAGCCCTTACCTCCGAGGTCGCGGCCGCTTCCCTGCGCGCGGGCAATCCCACCTGGAATGTGAGTGTCGACGGCGACTCGGTGGTGATCGAGCGCGACATCGCGGATCCGGAAATGCTGGCCGAGTTGGCATTGCCGCAAAATGCAATCGCGAAGAGAAGTTCGAACGGCAATCCGAGTGGAACTGGGCCTTTTCACATCGTGGATTGGCAGCCGGGCAAAAAGCTGACGCTGGCGGCCGAGGAAGGTTATTGGCGCGGGCGCCCGTTTCTCGACGGCATCGAGATCGAGATGGGCAGAAGTTTTCGCGATCAGATGACGGCGCTCGAACTGGGCCGTGCGGATCTCGTTGAGATCGCGCCCGAGCAGGCGCACCGGGTCTCGCTCGATACGCGCCGGCTGGCGAACTCGGCTCCCATGGAATTGCTGGCTCTGCTCTTCACCCGCGACGTACAGACGCCGGGGGAAAAATCGTTGCGCGAGGCGCTCGCCTGGAGCGTGGAGCGCGGATCCATCCGAAGCGTATTGCTGCAGGGCGCGGGACAACCTGCGGCCGGCGTTCTTCCGAGTTGGATGAGCGGCTACGGGTTCATCTTTTCCACGAATGCGGATCTGGCGCGGGCACGGCACGCCCGCGAGCAGGTGCGCACGATTCCGACATGGACCGTCGGATATGATAGCGGCGACGCGGTGGCCCGGTTGCTGGCCGAGCGAGTTGCGCTCAACGGCAGGGATGCGGGATTGACCTTGCAACCAACCTCGGCGGGCGACGGCGGATTTGCGGCTGGTGCGAATTCCGCTGGCGTCGGCGGATCCGTGGATCGCCCTCGCAGGTGTAGCGTCGGTCGCCGGCGCTCCTGTGCCCAAGAATGAAGGCGGCTCGGTCGAGGACCTTTATGCGGCCGAGCAGGCGATGCTCGCGACCCAGCGGATCATTCCGCTATTTCATCTGCCGGTGACGTACGCGGCATCGGCCTCGCTTAAGAATTGGTACGTTGCGGCCCGACGGAAGCTGGAATCTGGCCGACGTTTGGCTGGGGAACGGCAAACCATGATTTTTCGCCGCAAGCTGCTGGCCGTGTTCGCACTAACCGTATTTCTGTCGGTCGCGGCGGTGGCAGGCCTGGTGCTGGCGGTCACGCGACGTGCATTCGAAAGAAGCGAGGACGAGAGGACAGCCGCACTGGTAGCGCAATTTCAACGGGAGTTCAATCGCCAAGGTGAAGACGTCGCGCGGCGTGTCGAAACTGTTGCCGGCTCCGAGGCAGTCAGCCGAATGGCGATCACGCTGAGTGGCACGGCGGCAGACTCGGCGGGGTACCTGGACCTCGCCAAGTCGATGGCTGACAGCCACCAACTCGACTTCCTCGAACTCGTCGACGAACATGGAACAATCATTTCTTCGGCCGAGTGGCCGGCCAAGTTTGGCTATCCCGTCAGCGGCTTCGAGAATGTCTCAGCCTCGAATGGGCAAATCCCCTTCCTTATGCAGGAGGAGTTGCAGGACTCCACAAGTCTTGGTTTGTTCGCAGTGCGGACGTCGCATTCTGGAGAGCATTCTATTTTCGTCATTGGAGGACGGCGGCTGGACCGAAATTTTCTCTCCGCGCTCGACTTGCCCCCTGGCATGCGCGCGCTGCTCTACCAAAATCGCGGAGATCATTTTTCTGGGGAGTCGCTGGTGGATCCGTCGGCGCCGGCTAACGCTGCCGGCGGAGAGCGCGGCGCGGACAAGTTCGCTACGCTGGTAGAGGCGGTGCAGCATTACAACCAGGAGACGACCGGGATTGTGCATTGGTCCTCCGATCAGGCAGATGACGAGGTGTTCCACGCGATCCCGCTGCGTGGTGTCGGGAAGGATCATCCCCTTCTGGGGATTTTGTTGATCGGACACTCGCGGCGTTCGTACGTGGAGTTGAAGCGCCGCATCCGCGATTCCGCGCTTCTGGTGGGCGGTGGCGGAATTGTTCTGGCTATTTTGCTCAGCGGTTGGGCCGCCGCGCGCGTGACCAGACCCGTGGAACAACTGGCGCGCGCCGCGCAGGACGTGGCCGCGGGGAATTGGAATACACGTGTGGAGGTGGGGGGGGGCGACGAGCTTTCGCAACTGGCCGAATCGTTCAACCGCATGACCACCGAATTGCTCACGCAGAAAGAACGGCTGGTGCAGGCCGAAAGAGTCGCGGCGTGGCGCGAACTGGCGCGCCGCCTGGCGCACGAGTTGAAAAATCCGCTATTCCCGCTGCAACTCACGGTGGAGAACCTGGTGCGGGCGCGAGAGCA
Source organism: uncultured Acidobacteriaceae bacterium (assembly GCA_963819035.1). GTDB lineage: Bacteria > Acidobacteriota > Terriglobia > Terriglobales > Acidobacteriaceae > Sulfotelmatobacter. Next base: position 63,178 of record CAWFUU010000016.1, read on the forward strand.
GAGCCCGCAACAATTTGACGAGGTCTTCCACGAAAGTTCGCAAACCCTGCTGGCGGAGATCTCGAACCTGAAAGCAATCATCGGCCGTTTCAGCGAATTTTCGAAAATGCCGCACCCGCAGTTGCAATCGGCGCAGGTGAACGAAATTTTGCGAGGTGTCGCTCAATTGTTTCAGGCCCAACTCCAGGCGCCGGGGCGTGAGCCGATAGAATGCAAGCTTGAGTTGGATGAAGGACTCGACCCGATCGCGGCCGATCCGGAGTTGCTGCATCGGGCCATCTCGAATCTAGTGCTTAATGCCATGGACGCCATGCCCAACGGCGGGACGCTCACTCTCCGCAGCCGGCACGACGATAAAAAGGTGATCATCGAAGTGGCCGACACCGGCTCGGGGCTGACGCGCGAAGAATGCGAGCGAATTTTCACTCCGTACTACACCAGTAAGCAGCACGGAACGGGCCTGGGGCTAGCCATTGTGCAATCGGTGGTCAGCGACCATGGCGGGAGGATCAGCGTACGCAGCGAACCGCAGCGGGGCACTGTTTTCGTGATCGAGTTGCCCGACAATCCTGAGGCGCGACGGAAAGCGGCCGCCACAGTGCGAAGTGAGAAAGCAGCCGAACTGCGGCATTAACGAAAGGGGAACGTGTGCCACGCAAAGCGCACTTGTTGATCGTCGACGATGAGGCCAACACTCTGGCCTCGCTTTCTCGTGCCTTCCGCCTGGCTGGGCACGAGGCTATGGTGTGCGACAACGCGGCGAAGGCTCTGGAACTGGCTAAGGCGCAGAACTTCGACTTGATTCTTTCTGACGTGGTGATGCCCGGAAAAGATGGACTGGCCCTTCTCGAAGAACTCAAACAGCAGGGAGTGGCCGCGCCGGTCGTCATGATGTCGGGGCAGGCACACATTGAGATGGCAGTGCGGGCGACGCGTCTGGGAGCGCTCGATTTTCTGGAAAAGCCGATTTCCACCGATAAATTGCTGCTCACGGTGGAGAACGCACTCAAGCTGCAGCGTCTGGAAAGCGAAAACCAGCAACTGCGGCAGCGCCTGGGCAAACACGAGATTGTTTGGAAGGGTGAAGCCATGCGGCGGCTGATGGCGCAACTGGAGCGTGTAGCCGCGAGCGAGTCGCGCGTGTGCATCCTGGGGGAGACCGGTACGGGCAAAGAACTGGTGGCACGAACCATCCACGAGCGAAGCGCGCGATCGGCCGGGCCTTTCGTGACTCTGAATTGCGCGGCGGTGCCCGCGGAGTTGATCGAGTCCGAGTTGTTCGGCCATGAGAAAGGATCATTTACGGGGGCTTCCGGGCGTCACATCGGGAAGTTTGAGCAGGCCGACCAGGGGACGATCTTTCTGGACGAAATCGGCGACATGCCACTGAGCATGCAGGCCAAACTCCTGCGGGTGCTCGAAGAAGGAGAAGTCGAACGCATCGGCGGCGATAAGGCAATTGCGGTGAACGTTCGCGTCGTGGTCGCGACGCACCGGGATCTGGAAGCGCGAGTCCGCGAAGAAACATTCCGGCAGGATCTGTTTCATCGAATCTACGTCTTTCCCATTGCGCTGCCGCCATTGCGTGACCGGCGGGAAGATATTCCGGCTCTCGTCGAGCACTTCGCCAAGCAAGTGTGCGCGCAGAATGCATGGAAACCGGTTCCCTTCACTAACGAGGCAATGCAAGCTTTGGAGGAGCACACATGGCCGGGTAACGTTCGCGAACTGCGCAACATGGTGGAGCGGCTCATGTTGCTTGCGACCAACGGTCAGGTTGACCTGGCAACGGTACAAACGGCGCTGCCAAAAACTTCGGCGGGAACTGGGTTGTCTGCAACCTCTCTCGGCTCCGGCCCGCTCGCGAACCGCGTTGAGTCATTCGAGCGACAAGCAATTCTGGCTGAACTGAAGCGCACTCGCCAGAACATGAGCCTGACTGCGAAAACTCTTGGCCTCGAGCGCAGTCACCTGTATAAGAAGGCGGAGCAACTAGGGATCGACCTGCGCGCGCTGCGGCGCGAGCAAGGCGCGCAGGATTGACCTAGAGTCATTTGTGCGCGCTCCGGAGACCATCTTGGCGAAAACAGCCTGCACCCCGATCGGGATCGTCTGCTTCGTCTTCTGTCTCTCTCCTCTTCGCGTGCGCGCCAGTGAGTCGCCGTCGCCGCCTGCTTACGGTGTACGCATGGAGCAGGAATGGATTCCGATGAAAGACGGGGTGCGCCTGGCTGCAACTCTGTACATGCCAGGCGGAGCGAAGCCGGAAGAAAAGTTCCCTGCCCTGCTCGAGTATCTGCCGTATCGCAAGGATGATGGCACGGCGGCCAGCGACTATCCGAAGCATTCCTACTTCGCACACCGCGGATATGTCAGCGTGCGAGTTGATATTCGAGGGTTCGGCGCCAGCGAAGGAGTTCCACCGGAGCGCGAGTATTCCGAGCAAGAGCAAGAGGACGGCGAACAGGTCATCGCGTGGCTGGCGCATCAGTCGTGGTCGAACGGAAATGTAGGGATGTTCGGAATTTCGTGGGGCGGATTCACAGCGTTGCAGATGGCGATGCGGCATGCGCCGGGGCTGAAAGCGATCCTGGCGGTTGATGCCACTGCGGAACTGTTTCACGACGACGTTCACTACATCGACGGCATGGCCCACATTGATGAATTCGAATTGAACATGGACATGGCGGAGGGCTGGGTCGGCGCCCCCGACTATTCGCTGGACGAGAGAGTCCTTGGTCCTCGCTTCGATTCCCCGCCATGGTCTCTGCTCTATCTGAAACACCAGCACGACGGGCCGTTCTGGCGCGAACGGGTGCGGCCGCTGAGTGAGATTACGACTCCAAGTTTTCTGATCGGCGGACTGCTCGATGGCTACCGCGACAATATTCCCGACATGCTCATGCAGTCGAAAGCTCCGATCAGGGCCATCGTAGGCCCGTGGAACCATACGTTTCCGAATGATGCCGTGCCGGGTCCGCAGATCGAATGGCGCGACCAGGCGGTGCGCTGGTTCGACTACTGGCTCAAAGGACGCGACACGGGAGTTCTGCAGGATCCGCGCCTCATCATTTATATGCAGCACTGGCATCCGCCTGATCCCAATTTGCAGACGGTGCCGGGTGAATGGCAGTGCGAAGACGTTTGGCCGCCGAAGGACGCGAAGAACACGACTCTTTTCCTGCAGCCGAATCACGGACTGGCAGACTCGGTTGCGGCCGAAGCCACACATCAGTTGAAGTATGTCCCTACGATCGGCGTCGAGGCTGGTTTCTGGTGGGGAGAGTTGTTGAGCGATCCGCGGCCGGTCGATGCGTTCAGTCTCGTCTATGATTCCCCGCCGCTGCCCGAAGACTTGGCGATTCTCGGGCGTCCGCATGCTTTGCTGCAGGCCTCGGCTACGGCATCGTTGGCGGATTGGTTCGCGCGGCTCTCCGACGTTGCGCCCGACGGCACGGTCACGCAGATCACCGGGGCGGGAATCAACGGCGCGCACCGCGAATCGATGAACGATCCCCGGGATCTAGAGCCCGGGAAGGTCTACCCCCTCGACATCGAGATGCACCTGACGTCATGGGTGTTTCCCAAGGGCCACCGTATTCGCGTTGCGATTTCCAACGCGCTGTGGCCGATGGTCCTGCCAACGCCTTACGCGATGACGACATCGCTCGAACTTGGCGGCAGAAGCGGGTCGCGGCTATCGTTGCCTGTCATGCCGTTACAGGGAGCGCCCGCACCAGAATTTTCTCCACCGCAACCTTCCGAACAGCGGACCGACATCAAGAACGAAGGCTTCCCTTGGCCCGGAGAGTGGACCGTGGAACGCGACGAAGCCCGCCAGAAAACAACCGTGCACTGGAAGGGCAAGGATGGTTATGTTTATCCGTGGGGCACGGAAGATGATTTTGAGAATCTAACGTATGAAGGGGATGATGCGCATCCGGAAACCTGCTCTGTGCGTGGGGAGGCCGAGAGCATCTTTGCGCTGAAGGGCCGGACTCTGGTGTGGCGCGGACATCTTCTGGTAACCACGGACCAGAAGAATTTCTATTACAAATACACGCGCGAGTTGCTGAAAGATGGGCAGATGCTGAAGTCGAAAACCTGGCAGGAGGCGATTCCCAGGGACCATCAGTAGGTCAACGAATCCGTGCCTCGGGCGAGAAGACGTAGCAAGCTACGTCTCTACGATTAGTCAGTGCTTGTAGATCTTCCCGGCTTTCATTACGAACGGGACATTTTCCAGCAGCCTGATGTCGGCCAGCGGATCGCCGGAGACGGCGATGATGTCCGCGTACTTGCCGGGCTTGATGGAACCGATCTCGTTGGCGTGACCGAGCAGGTCGGCGGCATTGCTGGTCGCGGCCTGAAGGGCTTGCATCGGCGTCATTCCATACTTCACCATATAAGCAAACTGCTTTCCGCTGGTGCCGTACTCGCAGACACCGGCGTCGGTTCCGAACGACATTTTCAGCCCTGCTGCGACGGCTTTGCGAAAGTTGTCCCGTTGAATCCGCCCTAGTTCGGCATCGTGTTCCAGAAAATCCTGCGGGACCGTGCCTCTTCTTCCATCTTCCTGAATGCACTCTTCGTCGTAGATATCCATATCGAGGTAGGTGCCGTGCTGCTTAGCGAGGGCGATGCCTTCATCGTCGATCATGGTGGCATGCTCGACCGACGCGACTCCGGCGCGAATCGCATTCTTGATTCCTTCCGGCGAGTGCGCGTGCGCCTCGACCCGGAGTCCGAAGTGGCTCGCCTCATCGACGGCGGCTTGCAGCTCTTCCGGCGTGAACTCCTGTGACTTGGGATTGCTGCCGTGCGTCAGCACCGCGCCGCTGGAAAGAACCTTGATGTGATCGACGCCATCGTGGGCAAGCTGACGAACCACTTTGCGTACTTCCCACGGGCTGTTTGCTTCTCCGTAGTGAAGATCCCAAGGAAGTTGAATGTCACGAGCCAGTCCCGTCAGGGCGCCTGCGCCGCCGGAGATGGTGACGTACGCCCCTGCAACGAACATGCGCGGGCCAACGACGTCGCCCCGGTTGATGGCGTCGCGGAGTGCGATGTCGCCGAGTGCCCGGTAGGTGCCGACGTCGCGCACCGTCGTAAAACCCGACTCCAGCATCGCGCGAGCATTCGGCACCGACTCGAGAGCAATTTGCGCAGCTGTCTTTTTAAATTGCGCAATCGGGTCACCCGTTCGGGCCCCGTCAGCGAGGTGGGTGTGGCAATCAATCAGACCGGGCAGAACGGTCATCTTACCGAGATCAACGACCACCGCGTTGGACGGAATTGCCAGACCCTTGCCGATTTTTTCGATCTTCGAGTCGTGAATGAGGATGATCTGATCGGACAAGACTGTGCCCGAATCCGGGTCGATGAGTTTCCCGGCGCGGATCGCCGTTTCTTGAGCCGGTGCGACGGCGGCGAATGCGCAGCATGCAACGACGACGGCCAGTGGGAGTTTCACAATTACCTTTCCCAAAGCGAACGAAGGTCTAGTCTGCGGCCGCAATCGACGTTGCCGGAATTCCCTTCAAGTCAGCGGCCAGCAGGCGGTGGAACAGTTGCTCTCCGGCTTCGCGGCGCACCGAAAGACGGCCCGCGCCATAGGCTCGAGACTTCAAGCCGCGCTGTACGTCTTCACAGATTCCAAGGTCTTCGTCCTGCACGCGGTTGCCGACGTTCACCGACTCCGTGTTGTACGCGCGGCGGCTTTCGCTGACGTCGCTGAAATAGAAATCGAAAATCACCGAGCAGTGATCAGCGTCGACGGGGATCACGTAGTTCGTGTCCATGTACCCCTCGTAGCAGTTGATCATGAGATTGGGATATTGCCAGAAATACCAGGCGCGATCGCCTTTGCGCGTGGAGCCGGTAGCCGCGTCCTCGTCGGATGCAACCATGGGGCTTGACTGCAGGCAATAGCGATCTTCGTTTTCGATGGTGTACTGCTTGTAATCGAGCACGGAACTCAACCCCTTGTGGAGATGAGGGACGTGATAGCCGCCGTCAAGGTAGTTGTCGACGAAGACCTTCCAGTTGCAGTGGATGTCGTAGGTGCGTCGGTCGAAGTAGTGCAGCTTGCTCACACCCAGAGGTGCCAGGCGGCTGACTAATCCGCCGAGGAACTCCCGCAGAGCCAGGGCCTGGGGATCGAGGTTCACGAATACGAAGCACTCCCAGGTCTCGACCCGAACGGGAACCAGGCCATTCTGCCCGCGGTCGAAATTTTGCACGCCCTCGAACTCGGGCATGCCCTTGAGCGAACCGTCGAGCCCGTATTTCCAGCCGTGATAGGGGCACTGCAGGATCGAGGCCTGGCCGCACGATTGGGTCACGACTGCGGCAGCGTGGTGACGACACACGTTGTAAAAAGCCCGTAGGACTCCGTCGCCGCCCCGCACGACCACGATGGGTTCGCCGGCGAGCCGGGTGGTCACAAAATCTCCGGCAGTCTGCAGTTGATCGGTGCGGGCAACAAGTTGCCAGGTTTTGCTCAACACGTTGAGCCGCTCGAGTTCCGCGACCCGCGGATCGACATACCAGGAGGCCGGGATGGTCGAAGCTTGGGCCAAAGGAGCACGATCGTCGTAGCTGGAGAGAATCTGTTCGATGGAGGTTTGCATGTGTGAGTTCTCAGACCGGATAAGCGAAATGGGCATCGAGTAGTGGCACACCGACGCCTCAACATTCTAACGGCGAGCATGGTCTCGCCCACGCTGGCCTGCTGGATGCGCGCTGTCGGCGCCGATCGCTCGCTCCAGTACGGCGAGAAATTGCTGAATCCTGGCCTCTTTCTTCTCGGCCGGCTCGCCTTGCCGACGGAACAGGCCCGGATCGAGTTCGGCGGTGAGCAGCGCGTCCTGAAACCGCTCCATCATCCAGTCGAGGATGGAGACGATCATCTCGATATCCATGTCCTTGCGCAGTTCATTCCGCTCCAGACCGAAGCGGACGAAACTCACCGTGCCGTAGGGATCTTCCTCAATCATAAAACGGTTGATCTCGCGCTTCAGCACTAGGTCGGTGCCATAGTTGCCGAGGAGCGAGATGCGATACGGGATCCAGTCGTCATGCAAGAGGTGTTCGGTGCGCACCAGCCAGTATCGGAGCACTTCGAAGAATCCCTTCAGTCGGACCTCCGAGGGCGCGTCCAGATATTTGGCGAACGAGCGCACGGCGCGTTTGTATACCTCGAAGAAGAGGCCGTCCTTGCTGCCGAAGTGTTGAAAGATCGATCCCTTGGCGATGCCCACCGCGGTCGCGATGTCGCCGACCCGCGCGGAGTGATAGCCGTGTTCCGCAAAGTGCAGCGTGGCCGCCTCGATGATGCGGGCGCGCTTCGCCTCAGAACGAGGACGGAGTGGGGGCTGCCGCTGGTAAAGCGGAGGTGTAACTCGGTTGCTTGCGATCCCGGGCATAGAATGACTCTAAGTCACGAAAGCATAGCGTACGCTGGTATCGATTTCAACTTCATTTTTGCTGCCAGTTGGGATAATGTTATGCGGCTGTCGGATGGAATTCGTGACTTCCAGTCAATCGAAAGTTATGCCCTCGCGCGCTGTGTATGACGCCGTTGTCATAGGCGCCGGCCACAACGGACTGACTGCCGCTGCCTACCTTGCGCGCGCCGGTCTCTCCACTCTGGTACTCGAACGCAGAGACATTGTGGGCGGATGTTGTGTGACCGAAGAGATTGCTCCTGGCTGTCGGGTCTCGACTACCTCTTATGTGGCAAGCATGCTTCGGCCTGAAGTGATCTCGGAGTTGCGACTGGCGGACCACGGCTTGCGCATGATTCCCTGCGATCCGGCAATCCAGGTTCCCTTCCCTGACGGTCAGGTTGTGCCCTGGTGGGTCGACCGCGCTCGGGCGCAACAAGAATTTTCAAAGATTTCCGCAAAAGATGCAGCGCGCTTTGTGCAAGTCGACAATCAGCTGAAAAAGCTGGCACGCTACTTGCAACCGTTTTTCATGGAACCACCACCTGAAATCGACACCTCAACCATGAAGGGTTGGGCCGATCTGTTCCGGGTCGGCAAACGGTTTCGCGGCATTTCGAGCACCGAGATTTCACAACTCATTTCCTTTCTTACCGGCAGCCTGGGGGAGTTTCTCGACCACAACTATGAATCCGAGAAGATGAAGACCATGTTTCTGGCGAACAACGTCTATGGCAAACATGGAGGGCCGTATCAACCAGGAACTGCGATCGGCCTGCTCTTCCATCTGCTGAGTGGCGGAGAGGACGAACTGCAAGGGTTTTATGGACACGTGATGGGCGGCATGGGATCGATCACGCAGGCTCTCGCCGCGTCGGGAAAGAGACTGGGCGTGGACATTCTTACCTCTGCATCCGTTGCTCACGTGGAGGTACGCAACGGCCGAGCGCGTAGCGTAATCCTTGAAGACGGCACGGAGTTTCGCGCCCGCATGGTGCTCTCTAATGCGGATCCCAAGCGCACATTTCTGAGACTCGTGGATACGAGAGAGTTGCCGGAGGATTTCGTGTTCGCGGTGCGTACGATCAAGATGGACGGCCCCTGCGCCAAGGTGAATATGGTCCTTGCGGAGGAACCCAGGTTCACGGGAACTTCGCCGCAGGCCACGGCGCTGGAGCGCACCTTCTACACGCTGGTCCCATCGCTCGAATTCGCGGAGCGCTGCTACGACATCGCCAAGTTCGGTGAAATCCCCGAACAGTTGTGGGTGGATTGTGTCGTGTCCTCGAACGCCGACGATTCGCTGGCTCCTCCGGGCAAGCACATCCTGACCTGCTTTGTGCAATACGTGCCGTACCACCTGCGCGAGGGCAATTGGGACGAAAAGCGCGAACTGCTCGGCGACCGCGTGGTCAAGAAGATTGCCGAATATGCGCCCAACGTGCCCGGCTCCATCGTCGCGCGGCAGGTGCTGACTCCGCTTGACCTTGAGCGCACGTACGGCTTGACCGAAGGAAACATTTTTCACGGAGACCTGCGCCTGGAGCAACTCTTCTTTATGCGTCCCGTGCCAGGATGGTCGCAGTACCGCACTCCGATTGTCGGTTTGTACCTATGCGGTGCGGGGGCGCATCCGGGAGGCGGAGTGACTGGAGCACCCGGGCGCAACGCCGCGCATCAGGCCCTTCGCGACTGGAAGAAAGGTCGATTGCAGGAGGCGGCCGCGTGACATCCACAAACGGAAATTCCAATTCGCGATTGAACACGGCCGACATCGTAATCCTCGGCGCCGGGGTAATGGGCGCGTCGATCGCCTTTCACCTCGCCCGGCGCAAGGCGGGAAAGATTGTGGTGATCGAGAAAGATCACGTCGGGCGCGGCGCGAGTGGCCGGTCCTCCGCGCTGATCCGCATGCATTACAGTTTTCCGCCGGAGGTGCGGCTGGCGGTCATCAGCCTGCATATGTTTCAGAACTGGCGGGAGATCGTGGGGCAAGCCGGCGACTTTCATAAGACCGGATTCGTACGCATCGTACATCCTCACGAAACTCAGCGACTCAAGCGGAATGTGGATATGCAACGCTCTCTCGGCGCACAGGTCGAACTTGTCGACCGGACTCAACTGCACGAACTCGAGCCGGACTGGAAGGTCGACGAAGTGGAACTCGCCGCCTATGAGCCAGATTCCGGATACGGCGACGGTGCCGCGGTCGCGGGAGATTTTCTAGGAGCCGCCCGCGATCTGGGCGTTCATTATCTTTCGCGCACTCAGGCTACCGGATTCATGGTTGAGGCCGGGCGGGTTCGCGGAGTGATGACCGACCACGGCACCATAACAGCGCCCGTCGTCATCTCCGCTACGGGACCGTGGACAAGGGCGCTGTTTGCAGCGGTCGGATGCGAGCTTTCCATCGAGTGCGAGTTTCACCAGGTAGCGATTCTACGAAACGCGGCTGGCATGCGAGGCGGAGGCTGTGCCTGTATTGATTCCGTCTCAGCCACGTATTTTCGCTCCGATGCGCATGACAAGTTTCTGGTAGGAGATTTCTACGGAAGACGCCCTGTCGATCCGGACGATTTTCCGCAGCGGGCCTCTGACGAGTCTCTGGAGGAAATCATTGACCGCGCGTGCCGCCGCATTCCGAAACTGGCCGGTGCGGAAGTCATGCGCGGCGTCACTGGCGTGTATGACATGACGCCTGACTCGCGCCCTCTGCTCGGCGAAATTTCCGGGATCGCCGGGCTGTATGTATGCGCGGGTTTTTCGGGAATGGGGTTCAAGATTTCTCCGGCGATTGGGCTGGTCATGAGCGAGCTTGTACTCGACGGCCAAGGAAAAACAGTGGACATTCAAGCGTTTCGGCCAGACCGCTTCTCCCTCAACCAGCCGATTCAAGCGGAATACGAATATGTAGACGATTAGTAACTCTCAGGAGCTGACATGAAAAAGAAGGGCATTCTCGAACGTTTGCAGGAAGGGCCGGTGCTTGGCGATGGTGGCTATCTTCTGGAACTGGAAAAGCGTGGATGGGTGCGCGCGGGTCCGTTTACGCCGGAGGTTGCGCTGACGTATCCGAATGCGCTTCGGGAACTGCACGTTGAGTTTCGCGAGGCGGGCGCCGAAGTTTTGCAAGCTCTCACCTTCTACGCCAGTCGCGACAAACTGGCGACGGTTGGACTGCAGGACCGACTGGAGGATCTCAACCGGGCCGCAGTCCGGGTGGCGCGGGAGGTTGCGGGCGATCGCTGCCTGGTCGCCGGAAATCTCAGCCTCACGTGGATGTACGAACCTGGAAGTCCATCGGCCGCCGATCGTGTGCGTGCGACCTTTGACGAACAACTTGCGGTCCAGGTGGACGAGGGCGTCGACTTCATTATCGGAGAAACTTTTTCCTGGCTGGGCGAAGCGCTTATCGCCGTGGAGCGCGCCAAGCAAACGGGGTTGCCCGTGATGGTTACGATTTGCTTCGAGAACAAGGACGAAACCGCAGAGGGAAAAAATGCCGCCGACGCGGCCAAGGCATTGTTCGATGCGGGGGCCGACATCGTTGGCATGAATTGTCTCCGTCCGCCGACGCATATTCTTGGCCCGATGGAACAGATGCGGAAGGCGGTGTCCGGATACCTGGCCTGCCAGCCGGTCGCCTATCGCACGTCGAAAGAAAAGCCGGACTTCACCAGTCTGCCGGAATTTCCCTATGCGCTCGATCCTCTGCAACTCACGCGCAAGGAGATGGCGGACTATGCGGTGCAAGCGCGCGAACTCGGCATCAACTTTATTGGTGCATGCTGCGGCACAGTCGCGATGCACATCCGCGAGATGGCTCGCGTTCTAGGCAAGCTGCCTGAGGATTCCCGTCTGTGGAGGAAAGGCGGCGAGAAGCCGATGTCGGCCTACGAATATTACGATCATGACAATGTGCGGGCCGCAACGACCGAATAATCCCGTTCACCGCAGCAGAACAAAGCGGGCCCGGCTCGGACCAGGCCCGCATTCTTCTTATCGACTCTAGCCGGCCTTTCGCGCACTCGGCTCTTCTGCATGCACAAGTGGCATATCAACAAGATGCTCGCTCAGAAACCATACCTGCAGTTCGTTACGGCGCAGCACATCGCTCACCGCCATATCGTTGGTGCCATCGTCGCCAAGTTCCGAGGCGCGGCGCGCCAGTTGCCGACAATTTCCGATGATGATCTGGTGCGCGTCGAGCAAGCGGGAAATCTGAACTGGCACCTCTTCCCTGCCACGCGGGGGACGCTCGATCCGCGTGTTCTCGGCGACATCCGCCGCCATGGCGATTGAGATTCCGCCCAGCAGTTGGATACGTTCGGCAATGGTGTCGACGATCTCCGCCTGCTCTTCATAGTGTTTGTCGAACAACAGGTGCAACTGATAGAACGTGGGCCCAGCGACCTGCCAGTGCGACTTCTTGTAGAGATCGCGCAAGGTCATCGTATCGGCAAGCAGAAGATTCAGTTGCTCGGTCATTTCCTGACGTACCGGCTCTTCGAGTTCCAGCGGCAAAGCATGCAACACCTTGCCGTACTCTTGGATCTCCCGGGCGTGCTGGTGAGTCCGCGGTTGCGAGTTGAGGGTGGCTTGATGCGTAGCGGAAACGTCCTTCCTCGGCATGACGACCTCCTTTAGTTCTGCGGGTGATGAACGCTAACATGGGGGACTCCAGGGGCGCAAACCACTCCAACTTAGATACCGCTGACCACAAAAGGATGCTGCTTCTCTGCGTGTCGCATCGTACTTCATGCCTGCAGATCTAGTGTCCTGTCCCGGAAATACGTTCACATAGTCGCTGGACTTTAGCGAAGATGGAATCTGCTGTTGCCGTCCAGACGAAGGGCTGGGCGTTCTGGTTATCGTTTGCGACGAATTGATCGATCTTGGTCACCAGTTCTTTCACGCTGCGAAAGGTTCCGCGCCGGATAGCTCGTTGCGTGATGCGGTGGAACCAGATCTCGACCTGATTGAGCCAAGAGGCGTAAGTCGGAGTGAAGTGCACATGAAAGCGCGGTCGCGTCGCCAGCCAGCGCTTCACACGCGGATGCTTGTGGGTCGCATAATTGTCCACGATCACGTGCACGTCTAGGTTCGGCGGCACGTTGTTGTCGATCTGCCGCAGAAAGTCCAGATATTCTTGATGCCGATGTCGTTGCCGACACCGCGTGAGTACCGTGCCCTTGGCCGTGTCCAGCGCGGCAAACAGGGTCGTGGTGCCATGACGCCGGTAGTCGTGGGTTACGCCTTCGACGTATCCCAGTCCGATGGGCAGCATGGGCTGGGTGCGCTCCAGCGCCTGAATCTGGCTCTTCTCGTCCACACACAGCACCACCGCGTTCTCCGGGGGATGCAAGTACAGTCCCACGATGTCGCGCACCTTCTCCACGAAAAACGGATCGGTCGAGAGCTTGAAGTGGCGCTGCCGGTGCGGCTCCAGCCCGAAGGCCCGCCAAATGCGGTGCACCGTGGATTTCGAAAGCCGGGTCTGGTCTGCGATTTGCCGCACACTCCAGTGCGTGCCGCCTTTCGGTTTTGTCTCCAGGGTTTTGCGCACCAACTGGGCCACTCGTTCATCGCTGATGGGTCGCGGACGGCCTGGGCGCAACTCGTCATGCAGTCCCGCCACCCCCTGCTCCACGAAGCGTCGCCGCCATTTGCCCACGGTGGCGTTGCTCAATCCCAATTGCCGGGCAATCTGTTGGTTCATCTTTCCCGCCGCGCTCAGCAAAACAATTCGTACCCGAGTTACCAGTCCCGCCGGAAGCGAACGGGAACTGGCCATGCTTTCCAGTTGCGCACGCTGCTCCGGGCTCAACACCAACGCCGCTTTCGGTCGTCCCATCGCCATAGGCACCTCCATTGTGCATCAGAGACACCTATTTACCTTGCAATACTAATGCCACTTACTTATGGGACACTACACTAGAAGGGTTCTGACTTAGCCGGCGGGGCCGCGGTGGACGGAAGAAACCGCGTTCGGACCGATTCGCATCGCGCGGTGACGTAACTTTGATTGTGTAAAAAGCAAGAGGGTGTAAGTTGGCTTTGGCCTCGCAAGCTAAAGCCGATCCGAAAGGAGACCTACACCCCATGGCCAAGGTTATACCGATCAATGAGCGGTTCCAACATTTTGTGGAAGAGTTACAAGACACTTTCTGGGGAGATTTGTACGGGCGAACCCGGCAAGCATGGAAGAGGTTTTTCGAGCTGGAGTCGAATCGCATGCGGGACCGCTACGCCGGCTGGCCGCAGCATGGGCGAGGTCCGCGGAAGGCGGGAGGGTATCGCAACGGGTACTATGAGCGCGGTTTTGCCACGGTGTTCGGCACGATTCGGCTGCGGATCGCGCGGGCGCGGGGGAAGAATTTTCTGCCGCCCGGGGTGAAGCATTTTCAGCGTCGAGCGCCGGCTTTGGCGATGTTGATTCGGGAGGCATTTCTACGCGGGCTGTCGACGCGGCAGGTGGGCCGGGTGGTCAGCACCCTGACGGGCGAAGTGGTGAGCGCGCAGACGGTGTCGCGGCTGATTCGCGACCTGGATGAGGCGGTCTGTGAGTTTCACCGAGCACCGTTGGCCGATGAATGGGCATACCTGTTCCTCGATGGCGTGAGCCTGCGGGTGCGGCGGCCGAGCGGACGCAAGCGGGTGCAAATGCTGGTCGCCTACGGAGTACGACGCGACGGGCGCCGCCAGTTGTTGGCTTTTCTGCGCAGTCAGGGGGAGAGTCAAAGCGCTTGGGAGGGACTGCTGGGGGATCTGTACCGGCGCGGGTTACAAGGGGAGAATCTACAGTTGATCTTGACCGACGGCTGTGCGGGATTGGCGGCGGCGATTCAGACGGTCTATCCGCGAGTGCTGCACCAGCGCTGCTGGGTGCACAAAATGCGCAATATCCTGGAACACGTGCGCAAGCGTGACTATGACGAAGTGAAACGGGCAGCGCAAGCCATCTATCGAGCCGAGAACCGACGTCAAGCCGAGGCCGCTTTTCGCGCCTTCCGAAGCCGCTGGCAACGGGAGTACGGGCCTATGGTGCGGCGGCTGGAACGCGACCTGCCGGAACTGCTGTCGTTCTTTACCTTCCCCCGGCACATGTGGAAGAAGCTGCGTACTACCAACGTCATCGAACGATGTTTCGTGGAGGTGCGGCGCCGCACCCGGCCCATGGTTTGCTTTGTGAACGTGAAAAGCGTGGACCGAATTATCTACTCCATCTTCCAGCGCTTTACCCTGGAATGGAAAACCCGCACCCTCAACCTATTTACACAAGCTGCGTGACATCACCGCATCGCGCCACCGTTTGACGGCCCTCCGCACGGTTGTTATCATCTTTATGCGGGGTGGAGCAGTCTGGTAGCTCGTTGGGCTCATAACCCAAAGGTCGGTGGTTCAAATCCACCCCCCGCAACCAAATTCTCCATTTGGTTTCAATGGGTTGAGCCAATCTCACAAACGGACTCGACGACTCTAAACCCAGATTCCCAGCCTATTTTTCAGAAATTGTTTACGCAAAGTTTTACGCAAACTCCGTTTTGGGGCGCGTCGCCTCTGAGCCTACCGTCCAAGTGTCGTAGAACCTCGCTGCCTTTGCATTCAATTTCCCTTATCCTCCCACGCTCGACCACTCCCCGATCTTCGTGACGCGGACGCTCCCGTCAGGCAGCCCGCGCACGGAGACTCTGTCCATCCGCGCAGCCGCGTACAAGCCAGACCGGAATCGGTTGCGGCTCCTCTCGTCCGTGCCCACGCCCGGAACATCGAAGTGCCCAGCGAGTTCCCAGGCGAGAGAAGGGGATTGCGCCCAGTGCGACCAACCCGGTAACGGGCCATGAGATGTGACCGAGGTAGGCGTGAACGACTGTGCCGGGTATAGCCAGTACAGAGGAAACGGCCAGCGAGCACGCGAAAGCCTTCTTCATCGGCTGCTTGAGGAATTCCGTATAGCTCGGTACCAAGAGAAAGCCGCCAGCGTTCGCTAGCAATCCCGAAATCACGCCGACCAGAGTGGCGACTGCGATCATCCGAATTCGCCAGAAGGATGGCCGTCGGCCCTCAGGATTATCAATAGCGGCTTTGGCCAGAGACCGGTCCTTGGGAAAGAAAAGAAAGGAGACTCCGAAACCGAGAACCAGAATACCTGTAATGATTAGCAATGGTCTGGCCCCGACCACATGAGACAAAAACGAACCGGCAACGATAGCAGGAGTACCGATGCCGATGCTCCACCAGACGATCTCCCAGTCCAACAACTGAGAGCGCCAATATTCTGCGGAGGCAACCAGGGTGCTCGGTACGGTTGCAGGAAGCGGAGATGCGACCGCGACAAACCCAGGGAAACCCAGCAAACTGAGCAAGGGGGTGGCCACCGCGCTGCCTCCTTTTCCAAAGAAGCCACCCAGAAAACCGATGACTACCCCCGTCAGAAGAGCTCCCAGATGTTACCAGGTCAACTATTTTCTCCCAAGTTGTGTTATGCAGAGATTGACTCGACTGAGTGTGGCGGACGGGCGCTGATGAGGTAGCTGTAGTGCCCAATATTGATCGGTGGCGCTGTCGTCCAGTTGTGCTTGGTCAAAAACTGCACGACATCACTCGCCGACAGGCGATGGTCTGAGGGTGGTCCCGGAGGAGAGTTCTTATCCGGACGCCAGTCGAGCAACGCCAGAGTTCCACCTGGCACCAGGATGCGTGCAGCCTCCCGCAATGCGGCTTCATGATCGTCTAATTCATGCCAAACGTTCGCTATCAATACAACGTCGGCGCATTTCGGTCCGAGAGTTGTTCTGCTCGCCTCGCCTTGTGCCAAATCGATGTTGCGGGGAGCGTCTAGTCGCTTGATCTTTTCCCGTAGAAGGCTCAGCATCTCGGGCTGCAAGTCGATCGCGTACACCTTCCCGCTAGAATCGACGGCCTGGGCCATGGGAATAGCGAAGTAGCCGGTCCCCGCTCCGATATCAGCAACGTGCATTCCAGGCCGAATCGCTATCGCTCGAATGACATCGACAACCGGCAGCCAGACCTGTCGCTCGGGATCATCGAGTTTGTGTGCATCCTGTGGTTTAAAAAGGCGATCGCCCATGGTGGTCTTTAATCTCTACTTTTTTGTTACCTGACTTTTCACTCCGTCGAGACTCGACAGAACAGGAGTTGGTGCGTCAAGTTGGCACACCAAGCTTGGGCAGCAGCCATTGGGTCAACACCAGGTAAGCGACAACAAAAACGATCATCCATGCCCATTGCGGCATTCAGTTCACCCCAGTAATGTTCTATTTGATTCTAGCCTCTAGCCTCAACTGTCGCGGAGTTAGATGATTCACCCTTCTCCTTTCCTTCGGTCCTGAAGTGGCGAGCTTGCCGCCCGCCCTGCCAACAGGTCTCCCTCGAGCGGTACCCCTGGGGCCGGCCATTTAGTGAGCCCGGTGGCTTCTCCGGATAATGATGACCATCTTCAGGTTGATCCAAAGGAACCGTACGAATTGCCAAGGCAAGAACGTCCGTAAGAAGACCGTGGTGCGCGTCGGGCGTGTGGCGAAGAACGCCGCCCGCATATGGGCTTTTTGCTGCGCCGTATATTCTCGTTGCGAGTCCATAGTTCACTCCTTCACTGTGACGGTCTATTCGGGAATCAATGACCAGCCCGGCCACATGTGCGCCTTGTATAAGAAAAGGTGATGCAAAATGATCTTGATCCAGTGTCCAGCAAGCCCGATCTCTCCGAACGTGTAATCCACATCGCGGCCGTAGTCAGGATAGCGTTCGTAGTCTGGCACGATCGGATAAACCGTCATCGACGCGGCGGTTCCAGTAAAGGGATTGTGACCCGCCGAGGCCACGCAAGCGGCGCCCATTTCCGCCATGGATGCAGTGTGAGTTGGCCGCTCACTGCCTTGCACCATGTCGGCAATGCTGTGCGCCACCGCTTTCCCGATCATGGCCGATGGCATCCCCGTCCGCGGCGGCGTCGGGATGGGCGTCCCCTTGGGGCTGAAGCGAGGTTGTGAGATGGGGTGAGGCGGTGCAAATGCGATTCCGGCAGCGAAGAGATTCGAGTACGCCGATGACTGGTAGTACCGTGGCCAATCCTGCGCACGCCATTGCTCGAATGGTTTCTTTTCGTAGTCGGCGTCGACCCGCATAAAGCCGTTGGGCGCAAAGATTGTCCGGGTAATGTCCTCTTCCTTCCGGTTGAAGGCCTGAATCCCGACACCGGAGAAAGGCGGAAGCAACATGGCCATGTCGAACGAAATCTCTCGGTCTTGCCCGGCAAGGGTCTCGTAGTGTGCCTTGCCTGGTTCCACGCTCTTCACGTGGGCCTGGGTAATCCAGTCGAGGCCGCGCTCGGCAAAAAGCGACTCGGTGAAGATCTTGCTCGGGGTGACGTAGCCTCCCCGCCGGATGTGAATCCCGCCCATCCCGAAGTCGCCCAGTTCGTATTCGTTGGAAAGGTAAATGATCTCGGCCTTGTCCCGGACTCCGTGAGCGCGGAGTTCGAATTCCAGGTTCACCGCATATTCAAAGGCTGCGCCCTGGCAGGTGCAGTTCTCATGGCCAGTCCCGACGACAAAGCGCTTGCGTTCGCCCCGCTTCATGCGCTCAATCAATTCGAGCAGGACCGTGGCGGTTTCGGCGGCGTGCCCCGGCGCGCACACCGAAAGGCTGTTCTTCTCGGGGCCCAATCCCTCGGTCGCGCCGAAATTCAGCTTTGGCCCCGTGGCATTGATGAGAAAGTCATAGTCAACTCGCTCTTTCTCGCCCGCTTTTCCCTGGAGGGTCCACTCGATGTCAACGTAGGCCTGCGGGTTCGCGCCGCAGCCCTCCGGATGAAGTACCACCGCTCGTGCCTGCTTGAATTCAATGCCCGCGCGGCGGTAAACCGGGGCGAGGGGAAACATCACCTGATGAGGTTTGAGCAGGCCGACGCCGACCCAGATGTTGGAGGGGATCCAGTTGTAATTGGCACTCGGCGAGACGACGACGACCGAATGGTCCTTGCCAAGCCATTTGCGTAGAAACAGGGCAGCCGTATGCCCCGAAATTCCGGCTCCGAGGACGACCACTTGAGCCATGGAACTACCTCTTCCCTGTTGCTGACCGCCCCGATCGACGTGCAAAGGGGCGGGGCTTATGAAGCCCGGAGTTTAGAGCCCGCGGAATAATGTCAAACAATAAATGCGGAGGAGGTCACTTTTGTTACAAGATATTTTTCCGTCGGCTAGAGAAGGCCCAGAGGTACCCGGTTCCCTCCACCAAGGCCACCAAGGCGATTGGTCAGGGATAGCAAGAATCGATTAGATTTAAGAAGGACTGTTCGAGTGTACACATGCAGGGTTATCTGAGAGCCTGGGACGAGTGTGTTGACGCAGGCGGCGTGCCAGACCTCACAGGAAGACACGGGCGTATGGCTAGGTTACAGCGATATCTGGGCTGGAGTCCTTTGAATGCGAACTGAAATCGACCAAGCCATCGTTTTGCTGAAGCGCGGGGGCGAAGATGCGATTGAGAAGGCAGTCGCGCTGTTGCAGCAGTCTGTGTTCGCTTTCGGGATGAGAGTCTGCGGCCAGCGCGAAGATGCCGAAGACACAATGCAAGAGGTGCTGGTCAAGGCGATACCGTACCTGCCAAAGTTTGATAACGCCGGCGCTTTAGCCAAATGGTTGTACCGAGTGGCGAAGAATCGTTGCCTCATGAGCCGCCGCAAGAGCAAGTTCGCACCGAAGCAGGAGCTTTCCCTCGAAGAGTTGATGCCCGACCGGGAGGAATTGGCGCAACTCGACGGGCCCCTTGGCATCGACCCGGAGAGCGCTGCAGTTCGAGGAGAACAGGGGCAGCGGTTGCGGGATGCCATGGGCAATCTCCCGCCGCACTATCGGATTGTCATTGTGCTACGCGACATGGAAGGTTTCACCGACGAAGAGGTTGGGGAGATCACGGGATTGCGCCCTGGGACCATCCGTATGAGACTGCACCGAGCCCGTCTATTCGTTAGGAGGGAACTGGCAAAGGCAAAAGAGGAAGCCAAAGACAGCGCAGCGGGAGGGTCGCGAAGAAGATCTGTACCTTCGCCCGGTGCGGGCGGTTGCCGGAAAATGTTCGCGGGGCTTTCAGATTATCTCGACGGCGAACTGGATGACTTTTCTTGTAAAGAAATTGAGGCTCACCTGAACGATTGCGAACCTTGTAAAAAGTTTCTCCGCAGTCTGGAGGCGACCATACAAAGCTGTCAGCGCTCTCCTGCTGACTGCCCGGACCGCCAAAGGGCGGCTGCCCTAAGAAGACAACTGCTCGCAACCTATAGCCGAGCACTCGCCACCAGCGGGAAGTGACTGGATCAAAGAACCTTGGGCAGCCTTCCGATGCCTGCTCCTTAATTTCTCCATTCTGCTTCTTTTTTCCTGTAACAGAATTCGTAGGGATTGCATTTATTCGTGTGGCTCCCATGCAGGAGCCAAGCGAGGGAGAGACCATGATTTCTGCAAAAGTTGAACTGACACAGCCACTTAGCCAGCAGAGACAATTCGTCGCGCGAACCGGCAGTGAGCACCACTTCTTGTTGGACGACGCTGCAGGCGGCAGTGGCCCGAAACCCATTGAACTGGTCGCCGCCGGACTGGCCGGATGCACGGCATTCGACGTGATCACGATTCTGCGCCAGAAATACCACCAGAAAGTCACGGGGTACGAAGTGCGCGTGGAAGCGGATCAGGCGGAGCGTCCACCACAGGTGTTCACGGCAGTTCGAATTCATCACGTAGTCCGCGGCTTCGACATTGATGCATCCGCCATCGAGCAAGCGATTCACTTGTCGGAAGAGAAGTACTGTTCGGTCGGAGCGATGGTCCAAAAAACGGCCAGTTTCCACACTACGTTTGAGATCGTTGCCGAAAAGACGGAGTGGATGAATCCGACAGAGCCCGCTGCGACCCAGGCTTAAGAGATTCCCAATGCAATACCTTTTCTCACAACTCAGTGATCCAGATCACGGCCTGAGCATTCGTCCGTGGAAGACGATGAAGGGAGCATATCGATTCTTTTCTAGATTGGGTCTTGCCGCTATGAATGTCCTTGTTGGTGCTCGCCGTTCTTTTCCGGTTCCTCAACTGGTTGCACTTGTCTTTTGTACCACTGGGATCCTGTTTGCTCAGGCGCCGCCAGAGCCCTCTCCCCTTTCATTGCAGCAGGCCGCCAGCATGGCGCTGGAGAAAAACCCGCTGCGCAAAGCGGCGTTGGCGGATACGAAAGCCGCATCGGCAGGTGTGCAGGAAGCCCGTTCTTTTCTGATGCCCCGAATCAACTTTTCTGAAACGGCGACGCGCGGAGACGATCCCGTGTACGTCTTCGGCAGCAGGCTCCGGCAACAGCGCTTCACGGCGGACATCTTTGCACCACCCCTGAACAAACTGAACACGCCACTGCCGTACGGGAACTTCAGCACCCGTTTCGGCGGAACCTGGAACCTGTTCGATTCCTTTGCCTCCTGGCACGGAGTCAGTCGCGCCAAGGAGATGAATACCGCCTCCACCCACCAGCTAGAACGTACCGATCAGGAGATTTTGTTCCGCGTGGTGCAGGCTTACTACGGAGTTCTGCTTGCAGCCAAGCAGCTGGAAGTGTCCGATCAGGCGGAAAAAACGGCGAAGTCGATCATGGATCGCAGCCAGGCGAGATTCGACAGCGGTCTGGTGGTGGAGTCGGACCTACTTACAGCGAAGGTCCGCTTGGCAAGCCGCGAACAAGAACTCATTCGCGCGAAAAACAATCTGGAACTCGCCCGAGCCCAACTGAATACCGCGATGGGTGTCCCTGCGGATGCTTTATATCAGCCCGCAGACCCGCTTGCCGAGCGGAGTCTAGCGGTTCCCTCGCTCGCTGATGTGGAGCAAAACGCACTCACAAGCCGGCCAGACCTGAAGCGGATTGAATCCGAGCAGTCCGCGCAACAACTGAGTGTTGCCATCGCCAAATCATCGTTCGGTCCACGCCTGAACGCCTTTGCCGGGTGGGAGATGGACAATCCCACTCTGCTGGCCGGTGGTGGCGGCAACAACTGGCTCGGAGGGATCGAGTTGCAGCTTGACCTCTTTGAGGGTGGCGCGAAAAGAGCAGCTCTGTCGCGAGAGCATGCAATCGCCGAAAAGATGGTGGCACTGAAGCAAGCGGCTAGCGACGCAGTGCGATTGGAGGTGCGCCAAGCCTACTTCGACCTGGATTCCAACCGCCAGCAGGTGGGAGTGGCACGCTTGTCGATTGCGCAGGCACAAGAGAGTCTGCGCATCAACCAGGATCGCTATGAGGGTGGCCTGATTACCATTACCGACCTTCTAGGCGCAGAGGAAGCGGCACGCCGCAGCCAGACCGACTACTGGCAGGCGGTATATCAGTTTCACATCAGCTCCGCCAATCTGGAATTGGCGAGTGGGACTTTGAATCTGCAATCACCGGCGGTCAATCCATGAATCTGATTTCTACTGCGAAACAAAGAAACCGAATGAAACTCGCGTCCGTGGTGACAGCGGGTCTCCTTTTGCTCGCTCTTGCGACCCTGGGGGGCTGCTCAAGCGAGCGTGAAACTGCCACCGCTGGCCCGGAGACGGTAAGCAACGTATCGGTGTTATCTGTGCAACCGGCGAACGTTCCGGACCTGGTGGACGCGGTGGGGACGCTCCGCGCGGCGCAGACGAGCCAACTTGCCGGCCAGATGATGGCGAACATCGTTGAGATTCGGGTACACGAAGGAGACCGGATCCAGCGCGGACAGGTGTTGGCCGTCCTCGACGAAGCCCAGCCGCGTGCGGCTCTCGACCGCGCGACGGCGGCAGATCTCGCATCGCAGCAGGGAATCACGGCAGCCGACTCCGACCTTGCCTTGGCGGAATCCACCTTCAAGCGGTATCAGACCTTGTACGAGAAGAAGTCGGTCAGCCCGCAAGAATTCGACGAAGTAAAGGCCCGTTACCAGGCGGCGGAGGCGCGCCGCGACATGGCTCGTGCCGGGCAGACGCAGGCGAAGGCGGCCCTCCAACAGGCACACACCGCTCTCGGGTACACCCGTATCTTGGCTCCGTTCGATGGTCTTGTGACCGAAAAGAAAGCGGATGTCGGTGCGCTCGTGAGCCCCGGGATGCCAATCTTTACCGTGGAGGACCTTCACCGCTACCGACTGGAAGCCACCGTCAACGAGACCGATCTACGGTACGTCCGCATGGGTGAGCAGATCCCCGTCATCATCGATGCCGTCGGAGATAAAGAGCGCAAAGGACGGGTTGTCGAAATTGTTCCTGCGGCAGACGCAGCGAGCCGCAGCTTCCTGGTGAAAATCGAAATACCATCTGACCCGGCGCTGCGATCGGGGCTTTTTGGCCGGGCGCAGTTCTCTCGCGGGGAAAAGTCAACCCTTCTAATCCCGCGAACTGCGGTCGTGGAGCGCGGGCAATTGCAGGGAGTCTACGTGCTCGATCAGAACAAGATTGCCGGCTTGCGCTATATCACGCTCGGTAAACCATCAGGCGCCCAGGTGGAGGTGCTTGCCGGCTTGCAGGCGGGCGAAACGCTAGTTTCCGATCCGGGTAGCCGGGAACTCAGCGGCAAGAAGATCGAGTCGCACTAGGGAGTCATGGATGAGCACTGCTAACAGCAATTCCGGACAGGCTAACCAGCACCCAGCGCTTCGCCTGGCAGGGAAAATCGCGCATGTCTTCATCGATTCAAAGCTGACTCCGCTGGTCATTGTCGCCGCCCTGCTCCTGGGTGCATTCGCCATCCTCGAAACACCACGCGAAGAGGAACCGCAGATCGTGGTTCCGATGCTTGATGTTTTTGTGCAGATGCCGGGCGCGTCCTCGCAGGAGGTTGCCCAGCGCGTCAGCCTTCCGATGGAGAAATTGCTGCGCGAAGTGCCGAGGGTCGAATACATCTACTCGATCAGCCATCCCGGCATGAGCAGGTTGATCGTTCGCTTCTATGTGGGCACAAAAGAAGAAGACGCGATCATACAGACCTACAACAAGCTCTACTCGAATTTCGACCGCATACCGCCCGGTGTGTCGCAGCCGGTTATCAAGGTTCGCTCTATTAACGACGTTCCGATTATGGCGCTGACGTTGTGGGGAAAGAACTACGACGCTTTTCATCTGCGGCGGATCGCGGGCGAATTGGAAAACTCGCTCAAGAAACTCGATGACGTTTCGGAGACGACGATCATCGGCGGGCAACCACGCCAAGTTCGCGTGGTCCTGGATACACAGCGACTCGCTGCCTACGGTCTCACGCCCGGAGCCGTCGTCGGCCAATTGGAGAGCGCGAACACTCGCGAACAGGTTGGCAGTTTCTCCCGTGACAACCGCGAGTTTCAGGTGGAAGCGGGTTTGTTTTTTGCTCGTGCCGAGGACTTGCAGCAATTTGTAGTCGGAGTTCACGGTGGCCGTCCGGTCTATTTGCGCGACGTGGTGGAAAAAATCGAGGATGGCCCAGCCGAGCCCGACAACTACGTGATGTTCGCAAATGCCAAGGGGACGAGTGCTCAGGCGGCCAATTCTGAATATCCCGCCGTGACCATCACACTCGCCAAGCGCAAGGGTACAAATGCGAGCATCATCGCTGACAATGTTCTGGAAAAAGTGAGCGCAATGCGCGGCTATATGCTGCCTGCAGACCTGAATGTCACGGTCACGCGAAATTACGGGGAAACCGCAAAGGACAAGTCGGACGAACTCCTCAAACATCTGCTCATCGCAACGTTGTCCGTCACTCTGTTGATCGCCCTGGCCTTGGGCTGGCGCGAGTCCGGCGTCGTGTTACTGGCCGTGCCGGTGACTCTGGCTCTCACCTTGGCAATCTTCTATCTGTTTGGGTACACGCTGAACCGGGTGACATTATTCGCGCTTATCTTCTCCATTGGCATATTGGTCGACGATGCCATCGTGGTGGTCGAGAACATTGTCCGTCATTTTCGGTTGCCCGAAAGTCGTGGGCATTCGTTGGTGGACGTTGCCGTGGAAGCCGTGGACGAAGTGGGAAATCCCACGATTCTGGCTACATTCGCTGTGATTGGTGCGATTCTGCCGATGGCGTTTGTCCGCGGCCTCATGGGTCCTTATATGCGGCCGATCCCGGTCGGAGCGTCGGCAGCGATGATGTTCTCGTTGATCGTAGCGTTTGTGGTCTCGCCTTGGGCGGCATTGCGGCTGTTGCGGCATTACGCCGGAGACGGTGGACACGGCCACCACGAGTCCGAGGGATGGACCACGCGCTTCTATCGCAGGATCATGAACCCGCTCATTCTCGATGCGCGCCGCCGCTGGATGTTTTTTGGTGGGGTAGTAATTCTGCTGCTCGCGGCGGTTGCTTTCGTCCCGTTGAAGTGGGTACGCGTCAAGATGCTGCCCTTCGACAACAAGAGCGAGTTTCAGATCATGATCGATATGCCCGATGGCACGCCGCTGGAGCAAACTACGCGGGTGGCGCAGGCGCTGGGACAGCTATATGGGGCAGCAGCCCGAGGTCATCAATTACCAGATCTATGCCGGGCACCTCAGGGCCGTACAACTTCAACGGCCTGGTCCGACACTATTTCCTGCGACGGCAGCCCAATCAGGCCGACATTCAGGTGAATCTGTTGTCCCGTCATGACCGCAAAGCGCAAAGCCATGAAATCGCGCGGCGCTTACGTCCGGAGTTAGATAAGCTCGCCGCGCCCTTTGGCGCTCGCATCAAAGTTGCCGAAGTTCCTCCCGGTCCACCGGTGCTGCAAACTTTGGTTGCCGAAGTGTACGGACCCGACTACAAAGGCCAAATTGAACTGGCAGCTCAGATCAAGAACGTCTTTCAACAGACACCGGGCGTCGTGGACGTCGATTGGTATGTTGAGGACCCGCAAACCAAGTACGACCTGAAGGTGGACCTCGACAAGGCCTCACTCCATGGAATTTCCGCCGCGGACGTCACTCGAACTTTGCAGGTGGGACTGAGTGGGGCCGATGCCGGGCTGCTGCACGATCCTCAATCGCGCGAGGATGTTCCGATCGAGGTGCGCCTGTCGCGGCCCGATCGTTCCGGAATTCAGGATCTCGAAAACCTTAAGCTCCCGACTCCTTCCGGCGGTCAGATCGCGCTGCAAGAAGTGACGAATCTGCAGCAGACCACCATCGATACCAGTGTGTATCGCAAGAATCTGCAGCCGGTCGTCTATGTGACGGGAGATGTGGCGGGCGGAGAAGAAAGCCCTGTGTACGCCATCATGAAGATGAGCGACGCGATCGACAAGATCAAGTTGCCCGATGGCTACGGGGTGAAGCAATACAAGGGTACGACCATGCCCGAGCGCACCGACCGCTTCTCCATGAAGTGGGATGGCGAGTGGCACATTACGGTGGAAGTCTTCCGTGACCTGGGCCTCGCCTTTGCGGCGGTCTTGGTATTGATCTACGTGCTGGTCGTGGGCTGGTTCCGCTCGTTCATCACGCCACTGGTCATCATGGCTCCGATTCCGCTTACCTTGGTCGGCATTTTGCCGGCCCACGCCATGATGGGCGCTTTCTTTACGGCGACCTCGATGATCGGATTCATTGCTGGAGCCGGAATCATCGTGCGCAACTCAATCATCCTCGTTGATTTCATCGAACTGCGGCGTTCGCAGGGCATGCCGCTGGAAGAAGCCGTCGTCGATGCGGGCGCGGTGCGCTTCCGTCCCATGTTGCTGACCGCAGCCGCGGTCGTGGTGGGCGCAAGCGTGATCCTGTTCGATCCCATATTCCAGGGGCTCGCGCTTTCCCTGATGGCAGGCGAAGTAGCTTCCACAGTGCTCTCGCGCATGGCGGTGCCTGTTCTCTACTACATGAGCCAGCGGCGAGACCAGACGAAACGGGGCGCCGCGGAATCTCATCTTCTGGAGGTAAACGTATGACCGTAGAACGTACGCTTCGATTGATGGCAGGAACTTTCATCCTACTTTCGTTGGCGTTGGGACACTGGCTGAGCCCCTACTGGTATCTGTTCACAGCGTTCGTTGGACTGAACCTGTTTCAATCTGGACTGACGAACTGGTGCCCAGCGATGTTCGTGCTTCGCAAATTTGGGTTGCGTCAATCTTGAGTTAGTAAAGATTCTCGAATTCGGCCTTGGTTGATCAGAGATTGATTAATTGGAGGGACTATGGAAGCCAATGTTGGTAGCGTAGACCGTGGCGTGCGTATCGTCATCGGGTTGGCTCTGCTGAGCCTGCTATTTGTGTTGAACGGGGACGCTCGATGGCTGGGCCTTATCAGTGTCGTACCTCTAATGACCGCGGCGCTCCGGTTTTGCCCGCTTTACCGTCTGGTGGGGCTGAGCACGTGTCCATTGGCAGCGAAGAAATAGGCCATTCGGGGGCCTGAGCAAGGCGGTCGGTTATGCAGGTGCGTGTAACGGATCGCACTGTTCTGGCATTTATGCCACAGAGGTAACGAAGCATGCTGCGAATCTTTGTTTTCGACGAACCGTATACGGTTAAGTTGCGGCTGGAAGGGAGGCTTACGACTGAGACTGTGCCTCTGCTTACCCAGCATTGGGCAGAGGTTCGAAGCAAACTGAAAGGCCGCAAAGCAATCCTTGATCTAGGAGACGTTGTTGAGGTTGATGAGACCGGCCGGAGCGTGCTGGCCTGGCTTGCAGGCTCAGGAGCCAGGCTGGGCTATGCCCATCCCAACGTGCGTCCGTTAGTAGAAGACTTGGCCTGCGATGAGCCTGGGATCTCGAGGTTCTCAATTCGACTTTGGAAACGACTGCACGTGGCTCAATGTTATGAGCGCTGGGATTCGCGCCTCTGCGCGCTGTGCCGCCTGATCTGCGCGCTGTTGCCTCCTGCTTGGCGACCATGCGGATGTCGCACGAGCTAGAGGCCATATTATCTACGCGCGGCGCAGCGACAGAGCTCGGCATTCTCGTGCAACCCTGAGAATGAGGACAAAAGATCATTCGAATTTCGCGGACTCCTATAAATCGAAAGAGTTGAAAGGGAGAAATGCCATGAAACGTAGCAAACTGTTACCAATTCTGTTATTGATGCTGACTTCGTTGGCTTTGGCCCAGAGCGCACCGTCTGGCCAGCAATCTTCAAGCGGGGCGCAAGCGGGAACGTCGCCTGCACCCGGCGTACGGGCGGGCCAGCGGGCAGAACGGCGTGAGCAGATGCAGGCGATGTGCAAGGAACACATCGAAGCCATGAAGACGGATGCGCAAAAAATGCATTCCGCTTTTGACAAGATGAAGGCCAATGTTGCCTCCATCAGTAATGCCGATGAGAAGGCACGCTGGCAAGCGAATATTGACATGTGGCAGTCCATGTTGGACCACTACGACCAGATGCTGAAACACATGGAAGACGCCCAGGCCAAAGGCATGGGATGCGGAATGATGATAGGCGGCATGGGAATGGGTGGCGGCATGAGCCCGATGAAGTCAGCCCCGACCGGACCTGCCGAAACCAAGCCACAGTAGCAGGGAGCCGTACTCTAGGTCTGATGCTGCGACCGACCGGCCGCGGACTATCGCGCTCAGGTAAAGCCGCGCGAACTGGCCGTGCAGCCACCGGCAGCGAAGGTGGAGAACTGGCGCTCAACCTTGTTGGAGTGACAATTCGGGCAATCCAGTTCGGTGTCGGCGTCTTTCATCCGACGCAGCATCTCGAACGTTTTGCCGCAGCTGCGGCACTGGTATTCATAAAGGGGCATCACGAACTCCTGGTTCTTGCGAACGGCTGATAGGCCGATCAGTTCCACAACTCTAGACTGGTGCCGCCGCTGGAACCAGGACGACCTGCGGTTCCAGAATAATCTGGCTTCGGAGTGAGCGGGAAACTAAACACGCTTTTTCTGCCTTTTCAAGCAGGCGTAACCCGCGCTCGCGATCCGATTCACTATTGATCGTCAACATCGGACGAATCGTGACGCGGGTGAACCGGAATCCGCCATCTCCCTTTTCCACCTGGCCTTCGACAGACACCTCTAGAGCGTGCGCTTCGAACTTCGAATACGCCGCAATGGCCTGAAATGTCGTGATAAAACACGTAGCCACCGCGGAGGTGAAGAAGTGTTCAGGCGTCCAGACCCCTGCCTGGCCGTGAAATTCCGGCGGAGCGGAAAAGTTAATTAGTGGCTTGACTTCGTGTCCTGCGACTACGCCCTGCTGGCCGTTCGTCCAACGAGCTGAGGATTCAAAACTGTAGCTTGTATTCATATTTCACTTCCTTCATTATAAGAAATGCTGACGTCGCGAAATTTGTTACAGAATGGGCTCAACTTTCTCCAAGGTGAACGCTATCGGACTCCCCGACGTCAAATCACATGTACGGCAATCTAATGCCCAATGCTCGGCCTAATCGTCTGAGAGTAATGTAACTGACTTACCGCTCGGTGTTGGTGACCTGGATCACGCGGCGATGAGCATCAGAATCCCCAGTGTCAGCGGGGCTACGGGATGGGAGCTAGTCACGCAATCGTGAACTCCCACCCACAATACTGGCCGGGAGCTGCGTCGGGCGGACAATGCAGGCAGATCGTACGAATTCGCGGATCGATCGTTGAAGCGAAGGTTTCGAACTCTACGCTGCCCACGCTCTTGCAGGGAAAATCCGGCAGGCCTTTGCGGCGCCGGGCTTCCTGTACTCGACAGACATCCATGAAGAAATGCAGACGCTTGCAGTCGTCGGACCATTCAGTGTGCTGCGAGTTTATGAGGGCGTAGAGGCGCAGACTCAGGGCTCTTTCCAGGGCCTCAAGCCCACCACCAGCTGGAATGTTGAATGTGGTCATGATGCGGCGGGCCTCAGCGGAGGCGAAGCGCTTCCAGGAGCCGGCGTCTAGCTCGATGGCCGTCTCCATGTCGAAACGTTCCTCCGCTGCAAGGAACCAGCAGCCATCGTGGGCAAACTAGTTCTTGGCGAACATTTCCAGTGCCCGCAACAGATCTTTGCGGTTCATTGCTGCAAATGCGTTTGGCGGTTTAGTTGACATGGATCTAGTTAGCCTCCCTGGCTGTGTTCAGCAGAATCAAGGGATTCCCTTGACCAAGACAGCCTTCGTAGATTGTACGTTGCACAAGTCGAGCAGACCGTGGAAGGGTGCCAATTTCACACGCAAGAACATACCGCAGGAACTAGTGTAGTGTCCCATAAGTAAGCGGCATTAGTATTGCAAGGTAAATAGGTGTCTCTGATGCACAATGGAGGTGCCTATGGCGATGGGACGACCGAAAGCGGCGTTGGTGTTGAGCCCGGAGCAGCGTGCGCAACTGGAAAGCATGGCCAGTTCCCGTTCGCTTCCGGCGGGACTGGTAACTCGGGTACGAATTGTTTTGCTGAGCGCGGCGGGAAAGATGAACCAACAGATTGCCCGGCAATTGGGATTGAGCAACGCCACCGTGGGCAAATGGCGGCGACGCTTCGTGGAGCAGGGGGTGGCGGGACTGCATGACGAGTTGCGCCCAGGCCGTCCGCGACCGATCAGCGATGAACGAGTGGCCCAGTTGGTGCGCAAAACACTGGAGACAAAACCGAAAGGCGGCACGCACTGGAGTGTGCAGCAAATCGCAGGCCAGACCCGGCTTTCGAAATCCACGGTGCACCGCATTTGGCGGGCCTTCGGGCTGGGGCCGCACCGGCAGCGCCACTTCAAGCTCTCGACTGATCCGTTTTTCGTGGAGAAGGTGCGCGACATCGTGGGACTGTACTTGCATCCCCCGGAAAACGCGGTGGTCCTGTGTGTGGACGAGAAGAGCCAGATTCAGGCGCTGGAACGCACCCAGCCCATGCTACCCATCGGGCTGGGGTACGTCGAAGGCGTCACCCACGATTATCGGCGTCATGGAACCACGACCCTGTTTGCCGCGCTGGACACAGCCAAGGGCACGGTGCTCACGCGCTGTCGGCAACGACATCGGCATCAAGAATATCTGGACTTTCTACGGCAGATCGACAACAACGTGCCGCCGGACCTGGACGTGCACGTGATCGTGGACAATTACGCGACCCACAAACATCCGCGGGTGAAGCGCTGGCTGGCAACGCGACCCCGCTTTCATGTGCACTTCACTCCGACCTACGCCTCTTGGCTCAATCAGGTCGAGATCTGGTTCCACCGGATCACGCAACGAGCTATCCGGCGCGGAACCTTTCGCAGCGTGAAAGAACTGGTGACCAAGATCGATCAATTCGTCGCAAACGATAACCAGAACGCCCAGCCCTTCGTCTGGACGGCAACAGCAGATTCCATCTTCGCTAAAGTCCAGCGACTATGTGAACGTATTTCCGGGACAGGACACTAGGAGCACCTGTAATAATTAGTCCCCGGCATTCTGAAGGGGCCTTTCGTGGCCCGTGATCATGGCGCGGAGAAGGCTCCAAGGTGTTGTTCCGGTAGTTGCCAGATACAGATGTCCGATCAGAAAAGCAACAAACAGATAGGCTCCCAAAGTGTGAGCTGGCGCTAGTACCCAAAGGCCGCCGACTCTGTCGAAAAGTTGAGGCCAGCGGTCGGCTCCCCATAACAGTAGGCCGGTGAAGACTTGAAACGGCAGCAAGATGTTCAGGAGCGCGAGGTAGGTAATCTTCTGAAGTGGATTCAGCTTCCGGCGAGGATCGGCGTCCAAAGGATGTTTTTCCCCTTTGAAGATACCGTACACGTAAAAGCGAGCCTGGGAGATGGCGGCATCGGTGAAATCGTCCATGCGAGGAAGGAAATGGTGATACTTCTCCGCCGTTATGTGATAGAAGATGCCAAGGAATGCATTGAGAAGTAGGGCAATGCCAACCCAGGAATGGCAGCGAATTGCATTGGCCATCGAACCAAGAATCGCAAAGCGATCAGGGTAGTGAATAGCCAAACCTGTGAGAATGAGCAGAAGAATTGCAGCGGCCTGCAGCCAGTGCCAGACTCTTTCGTGAAGTGAGTACGACGGTGAAGGAGCGTTCATAGGCGACCACCCAGCAGGCGCAGAGCGCCATGCAACAAGCTGAACAGAAAGACTCCGACGATATTGATCCAGCCGAACCACTCGATCCATGGGACTCTGCTATTTCCGATGATGTAAAACGAATTCAACA
This sequence comes from uncultured Acidobacteriaceae bacterium, assembly GCA_963819035.1. Lineage (GTDB taxonomy): Bacteria > Acidobacteriota > Terriglobia > Terriglobales > Acidobacteriaceae > Sulfotelmatobacter. The sequence continues at coordinate 94,708 of CAWFUU010000016.1, forward strand.
GCGTGCGGTTGTCGAAAGTCGGCTCTTTACCGTCATAGTTGACGACGGCGACATTCCTGCCGCGAAAAATAACCGGAACGGCCTTGGGGAGCGAACTATTCAGGTCGAGCGGTCGGTGCAGAATGCTCCGTTTCGCGTGACAAGCTGTGCACTCGCGGGTCGCCTGCTGTTTCCCGACAACGCTGTGGCTCATGGCCCAGGGCACGACTTCGATCCGGAGCTCGGGATCGGTCACACCGGCGTACTTTTCCAACAGTCCCCGGACCAGGGCGATTTTCTCTGGCGTGTCATACACGGCTTGAGGAATGTCGATGATCCCATCTTTGTCGGCAAACGCTTTCACAATTTCTGGGCGGTAGGTCCACTCGCCCTCAGCAGGTCTGCTTGTGAAGAATGCCTGCTGCACTTGCCATGTGAAAACCGGTCGGCCCTTGGTCTTGTCGAACCAATAGACGCCCGTGATCAGATTGGTCGGCCGGATTTGCTGATTCCCGTTCTTGTCAGGTGTGGGGATATAAGCGGGCAGATAGCCTGTCACCTCGGACTCGGGATCGACGATTGCGCCGTCAATGCCGCGGTAAGTGATTCGGCTGGTACCCGTGTCCATGAGGAAGCCCCAGTCATCGCTGCGATACGCCCAAAAGTGAACTGCCGGAATGTGACAAGTCTGGCAGGCGAGCGCGCGGAAGTGCCTCGTTTTGTAGGGAAGGAAGGCGTGGGCTTTCTCGGCATCGTGACAGTCGCCGCAACCTCGCATCGTGTTGTGGTGCGAAACATTGACGGTTTCTGGAGGAATGTTGCCCCGTGCGAAATTGTGGTCCGGCCGTTTCAGATAAACCGCGATGTCTTCGCCCAAGGGCTTGTAGCGAAGATTCTCTTTCGGGTCGTCATGCAGCATTCGCCCGGGATTATTCAGCGAGAAATGGCAGTCAATGCAGATGACACCTTGGGCAGCGTGGACGTCCCATGGATAGCTCATCTTGTCTCTGCCCACAATGTTCGGCGATACCGTATCGCTGATTTTCGCTCCGTTGTAGATCCATCCCGATTTCTCTGTGCCCCGCATGATGTCGGCGTGCTGAATGGCCTGGATGGTCGTCGCATTCCGGGCTGTGAAACCATGACACTGGCTGCAGTTCTCCAAAGTGGGATCTGAGAGATCAAGGAATTCCTGCTTCACCGTGCTGTCTGCGTTGAATGCGGCGTGCTCATAGGCAAAGGTTCCATCTTGCTTTCTCGCCACGATACCTGTGTCGAAGAGTGTCGCGTTGTTTGCCCAACGGAAGTTTCCTGCGGCCATTTCCTTTTTCCGGGCGCCTCGGCTGGCCTTGGGCACATGACACAAGAAGCAGTCTGCCTCCGCAATGCCGCTCTTGTTCCAATCCCAAGCAACGACTTGGCCTTTCTCCCGGTCGCGAATCGTATAGCTTGGGTCCAACGGCCCACTCGGCTTTGCTTCGGGTGTCAGCAAGCGGTGATCGCGGAGGTCGTATTCGGAAATGCCAGCACCCGTGTGACAACCGCCGCACCGGGTGAGCCATTCCGGTTGGCTCAAATCCGCGTCAAGGGGGTCTGTGATGTCGGGATGCGTGAGTTGCCGATTCGGAATGATGGAAAACTTTCCAAACATTCCGGGCGAGACGTTAAACGTGGCTATCTCATGCGATGCAAGGAGACTCCGGTCCAGTTCGTTCTTCCCCTGCTGAAAGTGGAAACTATTCGTGATGAATTCGTAATCGTGACAGTTCCCTTTGCAAGTCTGGCGTGTGCTGATCGGTTTCCCAGTAGTCAAAACATTTTGGCCTGACTCGTCCTTCAGCACGATCGCCGGATGGGTGAGTTTCGGTTTTGCGGCAGAAGAAGCTTGCTCCCCGGAGGGCGGTGGAGACGATTGTCCCCACGCAGAGACAAAAAGGAGCTCGATTCCTAGGATGATGCGGCACGCACGAACCATCATTGCGCTCCTGACGGACGTCTAGTCCGTTACTCGTTCCTAACAGCGGCTTGCAGAGCCCGGACCATGTTGTCAAACAGAGCGCTGTACGAATTTGCGCCAGGGATTTTGTCGATCGAAGATGCTACCTCGATCACCTTGACCCCGGACCGCTCACGGAACGCCTCCCCGTACTCAGGCGGTGTATTGGGGTCCACGATAATAATTTGGGCTCTTAGTTCCTTTACGCGCTCGACTAGAACATCGGGAGTCGGCAGAACTCCGGGCGTTCCCTTGCATACTGCGAATGCGGGGCCACCCAGTTTGGCGAAGTTCTGCCAACCGCACTGAGCGCTGAACACACGCAAATGACCGAGTGGCTTAAGTTCCTCCTTCCAACGGACGATGTCTCTCTCAAGAGACACCTTGAACGCATTCGCGTTGGCGAGGAAGAAGGCACGCTTTTCGGGCCAGACGGCGCCAAAGCCCTCGGCGACATTGTGGGCGATAACGGACCCATTCTTGGGATACAGCCAGAAGAAGGGGTCGCCTGACATCAACTTTGGATCTACATAGCCATAACAGTTAGAAACAGGGCCAGTGGTGCGCACAGCGCCTTTCGACACGTCAATCCATTTCCCGGCCGATGCCTGTCCCTTAGCCCCGGATGTGGAAGTGCCAAGACTCGCCGTGATTGCCGCCGACTCGTTGAGGAACCCGGTCCAGACAACGAGATTCGCTTTTGCCAGGCGGCTTTGGACCGCCGATTCAACCTTCAGGTCTTCCCGCAGAATGCAGCCCTTGAACAAGCTGAAGGTATCCACCTCACTTCCGCCCACTGCAGCGACAATGGCCTCGATGTCGGGTTCCGTAACCGCCACGGACAAACGCGCTCGCTCCGGGGGTGCCTTTGCAAACGCAAATCCAGAGACTAGTGCGAGTAAACTCACGAGAGTAAGAAACCCTTTCACGACTCTGCGTTTCATGGTCCGCCTCCTAACCTGCCAGTGAGCAGCGCTCACCCGATGAAACTGACAACCGATGCAGCTCAGAAGGTGAGACGCTTTGAATACGATCATAGTCATCCCCATCTATGTGTCAATTACATCTACAGGCAGTTTACAATTTGCGAAAATGTGAAACTGTGACTGCGGTCACGGAGGTAGGTGACCAAGGGCAACGACTCCCGTTTTGTTGGTTACTGGCGAGAGTGCCAGCGCAGGGTCGATCTCAGGGTGGGAGATTGCCTTGTCTCCTGTATTGTCGGAGCAACCCGGCACGGGAAACCGGTCATTAGCCTCACCGGAAGTTATCTGGCTACCGAAGCTATGGTGTCTTTTTTGCTCCTTTTCGAGATGGCCGCACGTGGCTTCGGGCTGCTCTGAGGAAGCTGGACATGGAACTCGACATGTGGCTGAGGACCGCCACCCAATCGCGGAGGTGTTCTTCGCCTTCTTCGGTCAATTGGTACACTCGTCTGGCAGGCCCCGTTTTACCGGTGTGCCAGCGTGATGTGACGTTACCGTTCTGTTCGAGAGTCCGAAGAGTCCGATACAGAGATGCGGCCTCGACTTCTGCATCGGTTAGAGAGTATTCCGGAAGTTCGCTGGCGAGTTCGTATCCGTGGGCTTCACCCTTCATGCGCAACAGTAGCAAAATGGCGGGCTCTACGAACCGATACAGATGTCCCATGCCGCACGTGCAAGCGAATTTTCCATGATGACGAGGACACGGTTTGCGAGGCATATTCCTGTTCCTGTCCGGTGCCCAATGCACCTCGACCGTACACTATATGATATTGCATCTTACCTGTAGTTGACACATAAGCTCCGGAGCAACCACCTTCTCGTAGGGTCGCCGCGCAATGGAGTTTTGATCCAGCGGCCTTTAGCGGGAGAAACAAAGCTCTTCGCTCACAAACAGGAATTGGGGCTTGCAGACGTAAAACAGAGGATTCATGAACCAGCACCTTGGTGTGTCGCGCTGCCACTTGTGTTCCTCCCCGGAGGGGGGCAAACTCCGAGAGCAGCGGAAACCCCAAGTCGCGCCACATATGAAATCCCCCATGAAGTGGACGAACCTTAGTAATACCGTATTTCTGTAATCGAATTGCAGTCATGGCGCTGCTGGCTTCATTCGGACAGGTACAGTACAACACTACTTCCTGCTGTCGGGGAATCTCGCGGTTGCGCTTGTCCAAGTCTTCCATGGGAATTCGAAGCGCCCCTGGAATCGTGTAGGGCTCGGGCAGGAAATCGAGAGAATGTCGGAGGTCAATCACCGTGACCGGTTCATGCCGGTCCAGCTTTTGCTTTAGCTCTTCGGGACTGATGTGGGCCATTCGCAGGTCGCGAAGAAACCTTTGCCGCCGCGCATACTTGCGGACCAACCACGCCGTCAGTGCAGCGATGACTAAAACGACCAGGAAGAATGCACTCATCCGCCATGCGTAGACGGCCAGTCTTTCAAGTTGCTTGGAGAAAACAAGACCTAACAATTCAAATGTCGAGGCCCAGATAATGATGCCCAGGCTATCCACAGTCACGAACTGCCACCAAGGTATGCGAATAGTGCCCGCGACGGGCGCTGCCATCGCATTCAGGCCCGGTACGAATTTGGCGATCAGGAGCGAACGCAACCCGTGTTTCTCCACAAGATTCTTGACGCGACGGACGCACGAGTCTGGCTCCAGGCACACCCGACACAGTCGGCCAAGCGCCCGCGAGCCATGCGCGTACCCGGCGCGATACCAAATCAGATCGGCAGCAAGTGCACCGGCCAGGGCCAATGCGGTGAGGAAAAACAGGTTCATTCGGCCCGTGCTCGCGATGGCGCCCGCCGCCAACAGGATTGGTGCAGCCGGTATCGGGACGCCGATCTGCTCGGCGAACACCCAGAGTGGCAGGGCTACGTAGCCATAGCGGACGAAATCGCCCAGAGTCTCGGTCACGGTTTCTATTTTTGGCCTCTAGCGAAAGAATGCAGAAAACGCAGATTTTGTTACAACAAAGCGTGTCTGTTTACGACCGTACTAAGTTTCCTGGATCGTTATCTCAGCGCTTGGATCTTCTCCGCGATGGCGATCGGGGTGCTTGCCGGATGGCTGATGCCGGGAATCGTGCCGTTCTTGAGCAAGTTCAGCATGGGCACGACCTCGATCCCGATAGCCATCGGACTGATTGTGACGATGTACCCGCCCTTCACGAAAGAGAGATACGAGGAACTACACGAGGTCTTCCGCAACAATCGCTCTTACAGAACTGAGTGATCGGCCCGATTCTAATGTTCGTACTGGCGATTGGGTTCTTGCGGAGCTATCCGGAATACATGGCCGGTCTCATCATGATTGGACTGGCCCGCTGCATCGCCATGGTGATTGTCTGGAATAAGCTGGCAAAAGGTAGTCTCGTCAGCCGAGTGCGGGTCTCTTCCTCGTCCGTAAGGATTCGCACCACACCCCAAGCTTTCCCTGCCTAGCCACAAGTTTCTGCAGCCAGGCACTTCCTGTCCCACACTGTTCTCAGCGAATAGGCGTCCGCATGTCCGCCGCCAGGAATCGTCTCCAGTGCCTACCAAGATCACGCGCAGCGGTGACGCCGATCACAGCACTGATATGAGCATACATCTATAAATGTATACGGATATATGAATAGCGCTTGCAGATACCCGGAGGTGAGCCGATGAAGGAATTGGAACGCATATGCAAGGGATTGGCAGATACCAACCGCCTGCGCATTCTGAACCTGCTACTGCACGGTGAACTCTGCGTGTGTGACATCCAGTACGTGCTCGCGTCACCCCAGCCGAACGTCTCTCGCCACCTCACATATCTCAAGAACTCGGGGCTCGTGCAGGACCGCCGCGACGGCTCGCGCATGTGCTATAGCCTTTCCGACCCGCACGACGGCCTCAGGCGTCAACTCTTCGGTTTTCTGCAAGCCGCTTTTAAGAACGAGGAAGTGTTCGTCGAAGATTCACGCAAACTGAAGGAGGCGGTGAAGGCAGGCTGCTGCAACGCGAGTGCGTGGAGACCGTACTCTGCCCTTACCAGCTCACGTGGACCCTTGGTGCAACGTGCATAGAAAAGGAGTCTGTCTGGAGCAACAACAAAGGGAGAACACATGTTCAAAATCCAGATATTAGGAACCGGTTGTGCCCGCTGTAGGATGCTGACCGCAAACGCCGAGAAAGCCGTTCAGGAACTTGGTCTCCAGACGGAGATCGAAAAGGTGACTGACATCAAGGACATCATGAAATTCCAGATTTTGATGACCCCCGGCCTGGTGATTGACGGGAAGATCAAGACCGCAGGCCGGATTCCCTCTCCTGAACAAATCAAGCAAATGCTGCTGGAAGCCGGAGGTAATTAAATGACTGAACAACGTCCTGGGCTGGTGATGTGTGTCTGCACCGGCAAGTGTCCGGGGTTCTCCAAGATGGATATCTGGGACTTTATTAACCGGGCGCGGGTGGAACTGCCGGTCGATTTTGGCGTGATTCATCCCCAACTGTGCGAGCAGGATGGAGACCGGTTCCTGGCTGACTTCCTTCAGGTGAAGCGACCGCTGGTGATCGCGGCCTGCGCACCTAACATGCAATACAAGATGTTCCGGGATGCCTTCGCCGAAAAAGGAATGGATGTGAAGCGGGATATGACCCCGCTGGATATCCGCGACATGTCGACCGAAGAGGCCGTTGAGAAGGTTGCTTCGGCGCTTCGTGAGATAGGAGTAAAAGAAAATGTCTGAGACAACTTTCATGGGGGTAGCCCGAGACAAGATCCCGTGGTTTCCGACGATCGATTACGACAGATGCACCTTCTGCATGGAGTGCGACACGTTCTGCCCGCATCGCGTGTTCGAGCGGCGGGAGGAAGACCGCAAACTGGTGGTCGCCAACCCGAACAACTGCGTCGTGTTTTGCCGCGCTTGCTCGAAGACCTGCGGCCCGGACGCTCTCTCATTCCCCAATAAGCCGGAGATCATTGCGCTCATCAAGCAAATTCGTGAGGAGGAGAATGCCAAATGAAGCGCGCAATTCTCTCCTGCAATGGCTTGGACAAACCCGAGGGGTCGGTGGCACGCGAGGTGGCAATTCGTGTTGCTAGCGCGACCGGCAGTGAAATCATTTGTCCGGTACTGCTGAACCGCGCACCCGCGCGCTACAAGAAGGCGCTCGGCGAGAGTTCGCTCATCGTCGTCGATGGTTGTTCGACGCGCTGCGCTACAAAACTGGCGAGCCGGTTGGAGGCGAAAGTGGACCGGAGGGTGCTCGTTTCCGATGCCGTAAAAACTTCCGGCCGGCCGCTGGAATCCACGCTCAGCCTCGGGCCTGATGGCCTGGCGCTGGCACAGACAATTGTCGACGAACTGATGCGCAAACTGGATGCGCCTGCGGCATCGCCCGAACCAGCGACTGTTTTCGAACCGCCAACGGAGTTCTTGACAGTGACGCACGACAAGTTCGAGTTCCGCATTCCGGTGGTGGACTACCTGTTCAACGAGAACGATGTCTGGGTGCGCGCGGCGGACGGCGTGGCGCGTGTGGGCATTTCCGACTACATGCAGCAGAAGCTGACCGACATCAGCTACTTCGATCCGCCCAAGGGGGATGGAACGGTCGAACAGTTCGGTGAATTGGGCAGTCTTGAGTCGGCCAAAGCAGTGTTCGAGATTATTTCACCCGCCGGCGGCAAGGTTGCCGCCGTTAATCCTGCGGTAATCGCGAACCCAGCACTCATCAATGAAGATCCTTATGGCGGCGGATGGGTTGTCGAGATGAAGTTGAGCAGTTGGCCACAAGATCAGGAAATGCTGATAGACCCGGCGGCGTATGCCGAGGTCGTGAAGCGCAAAGCGGCGGAGGAGTGAGAGGCGTATGAGAAAGGAAATTGTGGAGAATCCAGCGCTAGTTGTCCCGTGCAGCGGGATTGGCAAAGTGCACGGCCTGATCAGCCGCGAAGCGGCCTATCTGGTGACGGATGAGTTGGCCCCGCAGCAGACGGATACGCTCTGCCTGGCGCTATTGGTGAAGGGCGACTGCGACGCGGTCGACGCGGTGCGAAGCCATGCCTGTATCACGATTGACGGGTGCGCCAAGGCATGCGCGCAGAAGAACGTTGAAATGGCTGGTGGACGCGTCGCGAAGGCGATCCAGGTGGCGGAGGCATTCAAGAACTACCGTGGGGCCAAGCCGGGCAACGCAACCCTCCTAACGGACGAAGGCTGGGCTATCACCCGCGACATCGCTGGCGATGTTGCATGCGAAGCGGCCCGTTTGCGCGCTGACGAGGAGGCGATGCGATGAGCGCGGAAATCACTAAGGTCGGCATCATCTCGTGCAGCGGCGAAGCGATTCCGGAAGGAACGATCTCACGCCTGGCAACGCGGCGAGTACTGGAACTGCTGCGCCCGGATGTGACGGTGACGCTTTGCCTGCCGTTGTTTCTAGCCGGCAACGACGCGGAACGGAATTTTGCCCGTACCCATCCGACCATTACCATCGACGGCTGCCCGAAACAGTGTGCGAAGTGGGGTACGGAAAAGCACAGCGGTCCGGTAAGCGGCGCGCTTGTCGTATCGGACATTCTGGGGACGGAAAGCTCAGCGTGCCATAGGGCCTCCCGCGATGGTACCCAGGTGGACAAAGAAGCGGTCTGGGCCGTTGCCGAACGGATCGCTGCCGAGGTGGATACGGTTCTGAGAGAGGTGGCGCCGGGCGATCTCGCGGTGACGGAAGGCAGCGTGGCCCAATGCGCCTGCTCAAGTCCGATGCCCGGCGGCAAGCTCACCATCAAGGGAAAGACGGTCAGAATACCTGGTTTACCACTGATCTTTGAGCAGTGTGCCGAACGCGCCATCGCGGCGAACGACAGCGACGGTGCGGCCTTGCTCGACGTGGTGAAGATCTATCACGGTGTTGCGCCCGAAGAGGAAGCGGAATACCGAAGCGCACTGGTTGCGGCGTATCAGGAGTTCAGGAGCGGCATTAAGCCGGCGAAATGATGGACGTCATGTGCTGGACGGCTCCGACCGTGGCTGAGAACCTCGCGTTTGACGAGGCTCTGGCCAGGTCGGCGTGGTCTACGGGACGGCATCTGCTGCGCTTCTGGTGGGGCGGATCTCCCGCCGTGGTGATGGGCTCCAACGAACGGGCGGAACAGGTGGTGGATGGCCCCGCTTGCGCAAGGCATGGAGTGGAAGTCCTCAAGCGATGCACTGGAGGAGGCACCGTGCTTCAGACCGGCGGCGTGCTGAACTACTCGCTGGTAATGCCCGCACCTGATCACCTCAACTTGAAGGCCGGTTTTCGTCAGGGCGCAGATGTTGTCTGCGCAATCCTTGCCGCTTTCGGGATTGCTGGTGCGCCGGAAGGTACCTCCGACGTGGCGGTTGGGGACCGGAAAATCTCGGGGAACGCACAGGCCCGCCGATGGAAGGCGCTGCTCGTGCACGGCACGCTGCTGGTGGACTTCGATTTCGATCTGGCGGATAAGGTCTTGCGCCATCCGTTGCGTGAACCTGAGTACCGGCACGGGCGCAGCCACCGAGACTTCATGGTCACCTTACGTGCGCTGGGCGTGCAGGCAGAACGCAGCTTGATCGAGAGGGTAGCCATCGAAGCCGCCGAGCGAGTCTTCGGGCCTGTGAGCACAACGCACGATGCTGAAGGAATCGAATTCAAACCAAAAGCGAACTGGGCCTCTTCCATCGGCCAACGTGGAAATCTGTCCGTAGCAGATGCGCTATTGGGAATGACTGGTGGAACCGTTTTACTCCGCTCGGGCGACCAGGGTGATCGGCGACGCGGAATCGGTATTCGAGGCGCTCAAGGAGCAATAGGCAATGATGGAGC
>CAWFUU010000017.1:0-233148 GCA_963819035.1 uncultured Acidobacteriaceae bacterium
TTCGCGATTTTGCGCTAACTCTATGATTCCAGTAGACCGGGGGGAGGATGGGGGGTACTAACTAGTAATGCTCTCAATTCGGAACTAGCCGAATGCTGAGGCGACTAAAAAGCGCCCCGAAGGGCGCTTTCATCTGCCGACCAATGCTTAATGGCGAGGTGAGTGTTATCCTCCCAGCTTCTCGAAGAAGCGGCAGATGGTTTCGATCCCGCGGTAGAAGTTTGGGATGTGAAACTTCTCGTTTGGCGCGTGCAGATTATCGTCGGGGAGGCCGAAGCCCATCATCACGCTGGGAATCTTCAGTACGTCCTGGAAGTCGGTGACGATGGGAATCGAGCCGCCGCTGCGGATGAAGACCGTATCTTTTTTGAATGTGTCGTGTAGCGCTTCGGTGGCGGCTTCGATGTACTTGTTGTCGGTGCTCACCACGCAGGCCGGACCTTTGCTCCAGATCTTTACCTTGGTCTCGATCCCCTTCGGCGTGAGCTTCTTCACGAATGCCAGGTACTTCTTGAGGACTTCATCTGGATCCTGATTGGGCACGAGGCGCATGGATACCTTCGCCTTCGCTTTGGCCGGAATGACGGTCTTGGCGCCATCGGCGACGAAGCCTCCGGGCATGCCGTGCACCTCCAGCGTCGGACGCGCCCAGGTGCGGTAGAGAACTGAGTATCCGGGCTCTCCGGTGAGAACCTTCGATCCGACTTCGGTTTTGCGGTAGTGCTCTTCGTTGAAGGGCAGTCGCTTCCAGGCTTTGAGTTCGGCTGCGGTCGGAGCCTTGACGCCTTTGTAGAAGCCGGGGATCAGGACTTTGCCCTTGGAATCTTTCATCTTGCTGATCATTTCGATCAGGGCGAAGAACGGGTTCGGGGCGGCGCCTCCGTACATGCCGGAGTGCAGATCGGTCTTGGCGCCGTAGGCTTCGATTTCGGTGTAGACCAGGCCGCGCAGGCCAACGCAGAGGGTGGGGAGATCGGGGGCGAACAATTCGGTGTCGCAAACCAGCGCGAAATCGGCTTTCAGCTTGGCCTTCTGTTTGCGGATGTATTCGGCGATCGACTCGCCGCCGACTTCCTCTTCGCCTTCGAAAATGATCTTCACGTTGAGCGGCAGCTTGCCGCCGCCGGTCTGCATGAGGGCTTCGAGGGCCTTGACTTCCATCCAGAGCTGGCCTTTGTCGTCGACGGCGCCGCGGGCGTAGATGTTGTTGTTGCGCTCGGTGGGCTCGAACGGCGGAGACTTCCACTCGTCGAGCGGCTCGGCGGGCTGGACGTCGTAGTGGGCGTAGCAGAGGACTGTCGGTTTGCCCGCGGCGTGCAGCCAGTCGGCGTAGATGAGCGGATGGCCCTGGGTGGGAATGAGCTCGACGTTTTCCATGCCGATGCGGCGGAGTTCGCTGGCCACGTAGTCGGCGGCTTTCTGGATGTCGGGCTTGTGTTCTTCGAGAGTGCTGACGCTGGGGATGCGGAGAAGATCTTTGAGTTCGTTCAGGAAACGCTGCTGATTACTGCGGGCAAAATCGACTGCCGGAGAGGCCATGGTGAGTCCTTTCTTCATTCGACGATCTGGATCTCGGCGGACAACGCATGAGTGCGGGTCGGGAGTCCGAGGAAACGAATCAGTATAGCGCGGTGCGGACGGGCGTGCTTAGACAGCAAGGCCTTTCACCACAAAGGACGCGAAGGAAGACCTCAGGCATAGCCTAGGGCCTGGCGGCGTCGCCAGTAGGCTGCGGCCAGCAGAACTGCGGCCGCTAGCGCGTAGGGTGCGGGGGAACTGGAGGCGGGAGTCGTGCTCATGAAGTCGAGGCCGGGCATTTGGTGGGCGGGGCCGATGTACCACCACACGGTGTAGATGGCCTCAAATGCTTTGCTGCTACCGGTCCATGTGCCGAGGGCGAGGACGAAGGCATGGCCAGCGCGGCCAGCATCAGGATCACCACCATGCAGGCGAGGACGGCGAAGTTGCTGAGAGTCTTCGCGACCGTGTAGAACTCCTTGCGCATGGGCGTGGCGGCGAGGATCTGGCCGACGCGGGTGTCGGTGTCACGCTGCACCGAGTTTTTCACGATATAGAAACCGGCCAGCGACAGAAATGTGGAACAGCAGATGGTCATGAGCATGCCGATCCAGGCGGAATTGTAGACGCCGCGGTAGCCGTTGCCGACGACGATCCAGATCTTTTCGGCGGCGACTTCATAAGCCAGGTACAAGGCGGCCGCCAGCGTGACCAGAAAGCTGCAGCGGCGCACGCGCTCCAGGAAATCGGCGAGCACCATGTGATAGAGCACGTGAGTTGAATTCATGCGGCGGCTCCGGCGCGGTGCCGCAAGAGGCAGTAGAGGTACGCATCTTCAAGGCTGGGCGTCACCGGTTGCGCACCGTTGGGCGGCGCTGGGGCGATCACGCGGGCGTGAACGCCGTCGCTGCGGCGGGCTGTATTGCTGATCAGGTAGCGCTGGCGCGCGGCGTTCAGGTCGGCACTGGGCAAGACCCATTCCCACACGCAGCCTTCCACTTTTTGCAGCAGGAGTTCCGGAGAGGCGTGGGCGACGAGCGTGCCCTGCGAGATCAGGGCGATATCGGTCGCGGTGGCTTCGACGTCGGAAACGATGTGGGTGGAGAGAATGACGATACGCTCGCCGGAGAGTTCAGAGAGCAAGTTGCGGAAGCGCACGCGCTCTTCGGGATCGAGACCGGCGGTGGGCTCGTCCACAAAGAGCAACTGGGGATCGTTGAGCAGGGCCTGGGCGATGCCGATGCGCTGCTTCATTCCTCCAGAGTATCCGCCCAGCGGGCGCTTACGGACGTCGGTCAGATTGACCAGGTTCAGCAGTTCGTCGATGCGTTTTTTTGAGGACTCGGCGTCGAGTCCCTTGACCGCCGCCATGTATTCCAGGAACTCGACCGCATTTAAGTTTGGGTAGACGCCGAAGTCTTGCGGCAGGTAACCGAGGTTGGAACGTAGCGCGTCAGGCTGCCTAGCGAGGTCGGCGCCGTTCCAGGTGACCCGGCCATCGGTGGCGCGCGTGATCGTGGCCAGGATGCTCATGAGCGTAGTTTTGCCTGCGCCGTTGGGGCCGAGTAGTCCGAGCACGCCCGGTCCTAATTGCAGGGTGAAGTTGCGCAGCGCCCAGTTGGCGGCGCCATAGCGCTTGCTGACATTTTCGATCGAGAGTTGCAAGAGTCCTCCGCTGGGGAAACAGCGTAGTGGAGGAACGGAGAACACTCAACGGAAGTTCCCAAAATCCCCACGTCTCGGAAAAGCCCGAGACTTGGGGCACCCGGATCCTATTGGATTTCACCGGAATCGTGCCGGCGAGAATGGAGTCAGGTCGTGCTCTTGCGCGCGACCTTCGATAACAGCCGCCATCACTTGCGCCGTGATCGGGGCCAGCAGGATGCCGTCGCGGAAGTGGCCGGTAGCGACGTAATAACCGGGCGTTGCTGTTTTGCCGAGGATCGGGAGCGCATCAGGAGTGCCGGGACGGAGGCCCGCCCAGTCTTCCAGAATTTTAGCGTTGCTCAGTTGCGGGACCAGACTCATAGCGGCTCGATGAAGGCGCTGAATCGTTGCGGCATCGGTGCGCTTGTCGAATCCGGCCTCTTCGACGGTGGCGCCGACGAGCAGGCGGCCGTCGCTGCGTGGGATGAGATAGGCCTCGGGCGAGCGGATGACATGGCTCAACAGCGTACGCGACGGCATCACCAGGCAGAGAATTTGGCCTTTCACCGGGCGAGTGGGGAGCGCTAGCGGTGGGATCTGGCCGGACCATGCACCCGCGCAATTCACTACCTTCTTGGCTCGGAAGGAGGTTTTGATTGTCGTGACGCCGGTCGCGCGGTCTTCCGACTGATTGACCGCAGTGACAGGATCACCCGAGGAAAAATCGACCCCGCGGTTCTTCGCGGTTTTGAGCGCGGCAGCAGTTAACGCGCGCGGGTCGACGCTCCGCTCCTTCAAATAGAAGGCGGGACGGCGGGAGTCGGCCAAGGCTGGTTCCAATTCGGCGACAGGTGCTGGTAGCAAGCGCGAGAGCGTGAATCCGGGCCGTTCGTGGACGTGTTCCGGTGGAGGGAAGACGATGGTTCCCTGATCGCGCAGATCGACCTTCATTCCTGACTCGACCTCCAGTTCATGAGCGAACTCCGGGTACAGGCGGGCGCTGGCAACCGCCAGAGGTTGTAGAGCGGCTGGGGTTTCTAAGGAGCAGTCGACCAGCATTCCACCAGCGGCGTGGGAGGCCTCGCGGCCCGGTTCGCCGCGCTCGACTACGAGAACGGTTGCGCCGCGCTTGCGCAAAGCGATCGCGAGGGAGAGGCCGATGATGCCTCCGCCGACGATGACTACGTCCCAGGTCTTCACCCCTGCATTGTAAACAGGCCGCAGACGAGAGGAGATGACATCCGCCCTCCCGACTGCATAAAATGGCTCTCATGAAAAAAATCCTTATTGCCGGGACGGTGCTGGCGGTGGTGGCGATGGCGAGTCCGGCGCTGGCGCAAAAGGACAAAGAACAAGAGCCCACGTCCGTGGTGAATTTTCTAGTGATCAAGGATGACAACGGCAAGCCAGTGCGCAATGCGGCGGTGATCATGCATGCGGTGAATTCCAAGGGCAAGCAGGAACGAGGCGACATGGAGCTGAAGACCGATCCGGACGGGAAGACGAATTTCGACGGAATCCCGTACGGAATGCTGCGCGTGCAGGTGCTGGCGCAGGGTTATCAGACTTACGGTGAAGACTTCGACGTTGAGAAGCCGAAGATGGATTTCACCATCAAGCTCAAGCGGCCGCAAGGGCAATACTCCATCTATCAGGATCACGCGAAAGACCCGAACGCGCCGAAATCGGACGCTCCTCAGCCGGATCCGAAAGACAAGAAGCCGGACTAAGAGCAGAGATCAATTCAGAAACAGGCAGGCACTATGGACTATTTGCTGAAGACGGAGCCGTCGACTTATTCCTTTGCCGATTTGCAGCGCGAGGGATCGACGATTTGGGATGGCGTGTCGAATCCAGTGGCGTTGAAGAATCTGCGGGCGATGAAACCGGGCGAACGGCTGGTGATTTACCACACCGGGGATGAGAAGAGTGCGGTAGGCACGGCGACCGTGGTGTCGGTCGATGCGTCGGACGCGAGGAATCCGCAGGTGAAGATTAAAGTGGGCAAGGCGAATTCGAAGCCGGTCACGTTGGCTGAAGCGAAGGCCAACCATTTGTTTTCCGAGTCGCCATTGGTGCGGCAGGGAAGGCTGAGCGTGGTGCCGCTGAACGAGGCGCAGTTCAAGTTCTTGACCGGCGGATAGGAAGTCAAAAGCCCCACCCTAACGTCGCAAAAGGCGCGACGTTAGGATGGGGCACCCACTGCGGAGGAAGGTTGCCTATTACGCTGCGCGGGTGTCGCGGCGAATCAGAACTGAATCGAGCAGGAAGCCTAATCCCAGCGTGAAGGGGATGGCGCCGAATGCCGCGGCGATCAGGGCGTCGGGCTCAAGCCGGGCAATGATGCTGAAGGTCAGCATATAGCCGACCGCGCCGGCGATGCACAAAATGCCGTGGCGGCGGGAGCGTGCGCCTTCAGAAAGTTCCGCTTCCATGGGGACGGTCACCCCACGCTGCATGGCTGCCAGACGCTCTTCCGTGCGCAACTTGCGCACGCGGTAAAAGGTGTACATGGCTATCGCCGCCGTGGGCATTCCAAAAATCATCACGATTGCTGCGAGGCCAGTGATTCCATCCATTGTAGTTCTCCTTCCCCAAGCCGCTCGGACTATCTAGCCGAGCTTTAGTCGGTGTCACTGGAAGATACGTGGGCAGGCGACGGAAAGTTCCGTTCCGGCCAACTCCAGTCGACAGTAACGCTTCTAAGGAAGGGAACCTCCGCTTGGGTGCCTTTCGGGTCGTCGTTCTGGAAACCTAATGAAAATCATAAAATATTGCGCGGCAAGCTCCGCCGGGATCGCGATGGTGTCCCTGCTACTCACGGCCCAGTCGCTCTGGGCACAGGAAACCAAGGAGAAGGTCACAGTCGACGACGTGGACCGAACCTTTGTGGTGCGGTTGCCGCAGGGGTACAGCGCGGAGCAGCACTATCCTGTCGTGATTCTCCTGCACGGCATGAATCAGGATGCTTTTGACATGGAGCGGTTGACCCGCTTCAGCGAACTGGCCGATAAGGACGGCATCATCACGGTCTATCCCGTGGCGCTGCACGGGCGGTGGAACGTGGGGGTGCGGGCGCAGGAGCGCCGCCCCATGACGATGGGGCCAGGCAGAGGTGGGCACCACGGTGGAGGAGGCTACCCGGGCGGGGGCTATCCAGGGGGTGGCGGCGGTTATCCGGGCGGTGGAGGTGGTTATCCGCGCGGGGGCGGAGGGCAGCAACCTCGCAATCGCGAGCCCGAGGAGGACAGACCCGCTGCGGCGGACGACATCGCTTTTTTCAACCAGATGCTCGACCAGCTTGGGTCCAAGTTTTCGGCGGACACGTCTCGAATCTACGCGGCCGGACTGTCTGAGGGTGGATTCATGAGTCTACGACTCGGCTGTGCGCTGAGCGATCGCATCGCGGCGGTGGCTACCGTGGGCGCGGCCATGCCGAAGACCATGATCTGCCTGCCTTCTCGTCCGGTGCCGCTGGTCATGATCAACGGTACCTCGGATCCGGTGGTGCCTTACGGCGGGGGCACCGAGCACAACTTGAATCTGGCAACGATATCGGTTGAAGACAGCGCCAAGGCCTGGGCCAAGATTGATCGCTGTGAAGAAAAGCCGGTTCGTGCCAAGGTGCCTGAGCACTCCAAGGGCGGCATGGAAGCAAAAACCGATAGCTACGGCGGCTGCCAACAGGGCGCGCAGGTCATGCTCTACAGCGTTAAAGGCGCGGGTAATACGTGGCCGGGCGGCGAACAATACGAAGCCGAGAATACCGTGGGCAAAACCAGTCAGGATTTGAATGCCAACGAAGTCATCTGGAATTTTCTGGTGACGCGAAGGTTGCCCGGAGCGAGCGAAGAAAAGAAAGAGAATTCTTCCGTTCCGTTGCCCAAATAGAAAGCCCTCCGCGCCTCGCGGAGGGCTTTCACTGCTCAGCCTAGCTTCGGACTTAGTTGTTGTCCCCATCGAAAAAGGGCGGGGTGAGGCCGGTGTAGTCGCCGATCACCTTGGCGTCGTAGGGTCCGTTGAGCATGTCGAAACCGGTCCCGGCGACGGCGATCTTGCCTTGGGTGAAGACGATATTCCCCTTCGGGTTGACCTCAATCACCTGCATGTTGTTCTGATCGCTGATCAGAGTGTTGCCGTTTCGCAGTCTCACCGCACGGGTGGGCAATGGATCCGACATGCTTCCGGGGCGCATGTTCGTGACATACGACCAGACCACGTTGCCCATCGGACTGACTTGGAGGATGCGATTGTTGTTGGAATCGGTGATGAGAGTATCGCCGTTACGAAGCCGGCTGGCGAAGGCGGCCCCGTTCAGCTGCGTGCAGGTGGCGCACCCGTAACTCCAGACGATTTTGTGCTTACGGGTGACCTCAATGACGCGATTGTTCGCCTCGTCGGCGATGAGGATGTGTCCGTTGCGGAGGAGTTCAGCGCTGTTGGGGCTGTTGAGTTGGTTGGGGCCGTCGCCGCTGACGCCGGTTTGGCCATACTGCCAGACAATTTTCTTGTCGAGCGTAATTTCAATGATGCGCTGGTTACCTTGATCGGTGACAAGGATGTGGAAGTTGGGCAGCCACGTGTTCTGGACCGGGGTGTTCAGTTGATTGGGACCGGATCCGGTCACGCCAGCCTTCCCGTACTGCCAGAGGATCTGGGCGGCCGGATCAACTAACATCACGCGGTTGTCGGCGCAACCATTCGGGCAAGTGGGTTCGGCACCGGCCGGGACGCCGGTCCCTGCGACCAGCGTGAATGGACCGACGCGCTGCGCGTCATTGACCCCGACGACCGAATGCGGCCCAGCAACGCTTGATCCGTTTCCGAAGCGCCACACGACCCTGTGATTCTCCGGGTTTACTTCTAGTAAACGGTTGTTGTACTGATCAGAAATCAGGATGTTGCCGCGGGTGTTGAAGTGATTTCCCTGGGCGTGAGCTGCGAGGGAGCTGGCTACAACGAGTAAGACCGACGCGGCCAACGTTTTCTTCTGCGACGAAGTCATGACTATCCTCCTGTGGGGTGTTGGCAATTACCAGATCTGGTGCTCCGGGCCCGCCAACGGCAGAAAGGACGGGGCATCTGAGGGCACTCCCGGTTGCGTGACCATCACGCTTACCGAAGGCAGTGTGCGGCGACGAGTGCTGGGAATTGTCAGAAAGTTGTCAAAACGGTGTCACATCTCAATAACAACGAGACTTGCAGTCCGGCGGGGGAGCGGACCGAGGATCAGCTTAGATCGACTTCCGGAGTTCGCGGCGGAGGATCTTTCCCGAGGCGGTCTTGGGGACTGCGTCGACGAAGCGAACTTCGCGCGGCTGTTTGTAGTGGGTTAGGCGGTCGGCTACAAAGGCGCAGAGTTCTTCGCCGAGCGTAGTGCTGTCAACGAATCCATCGCGCAGCGCGATGAAAGCCACGGGCACTTCTCCTGCTGTGGCATCTGCCCGGCCAACCACTCCACACTCCTTGACTGCGGGATGCTCCAATAACACGGCTTCGACTTCGGCGGGAGCGACGGGGAAACCTTTGTATTTGATCATCTCCTTGCGGCGGTCAACCACGCGGTAGAAACCTTCGCGGTCGCGGGTGACTATGTCGCCCGACCAATACCAGCCGTCGCGCAAGACCGCGGCGGTGGCCTTTGGTTCCTTCCAGTAGCCGAGCATGATTTGCGGTCCGCGCATTACCAGTTCGCCCGGTTGGTCCGACGGAGCTTCGGTCAGGTCGTCAACGGTCTCGGAGGGATCGACTTCCGACTGGGAAAGCACGCGGCAGTCGGTTTCTGCGAGGGGATGGCCGATGGAATCTGGATGATAGAGCGCAGGCTCGAGGAATCCAACGTGAGTCACGGGAGAGGCTTCCGTCATTCCGTAGCCTTGGCAGACGAGGATGTTGGTGAGGGCCGTGAAGCGCCGGGGCAGTTCGGGAGCCAGTGGCGCCGCCCCGGACTTGACCCAACGGACCTGATGGTCGCGCGGGAAATGTCCTGCCTCCGCCGCCTGGCAGAGAGCGTTTATCGCGGGCGGTACGAGGGGCATCATGGTGACGCTTTCTTCGATCAACAGCCGGGTGAGCTGTTCGACATTAAAGCGCGGAACCAGGATGAGCGTCGCGCCCAGCATCAGAGCCGGATTGAGAATCACGTTCAGGCCGTAGATGTGATAGAGCGGAAGGCAACAGAGAATATTGTCGTTGCCGTTGAGCGAGGTTGCGTTCGGACCAATCAGCTGGTAAACGTTCGCGACCAGATTGTAGTGCGTCAGCATGACACCCTTAGGCAGGCCGGTCGTCCCGCTCGAATAGGGAAGCGCGGCAAGAGCTTGTTCGGACGACTGGTCGGATTTGGGATAGGCTGCGAGCCCCGGTTTGAGCAGGCTGGCGAAAGTGTCGGCACCCGAAGCCGGCTGGCGCGTGGTGTAGACGCGGTGCAGATTGGGCAACCCGTCGAGTCGAATGCCTTCGAGGATGGCGCCGTCTGTAATGAGCAGGACGGCGCCGGAATTCTCCAGCTGATAGCGGACCTCGCGTTCGCGGTAGGTGGGATTGAGCAGGGTAGGGATCGCTCCCGCGAGCTGGGTGGCGTGAAAAGCGGCACAAAATTCCCAGGAATTGGCCAGGAAGATGGCGACGACGTCGCCGGGCTTCACGGCGGCCGCTATCAGACCGCGGGCGAGGGATTCAATCGCCTCTCCGTATTCCGCGTAGGTAATGCGGCGACCGCAGGAAGCATCCACCAGAGCGGTTTTCCTGGGTTGACGGCGGCAGGAGTCGAGCACCAGATCGTGGAGGAAGAGGTTGTGTGGATCGGAGTAAAGTCGCGTGCGCAACATGCCGGGAGAGATTGTAGCGGAAGCGGGGGCGGTTTCTGTGAAGGAAGTTCAGCTGGCGAGTTTGCGGAGAAACTCCTGCTCGTCCATGTGGTACTTGAAGGCTTTTCGCCCATCAATAAAGACCACCGGGACTTGGTCGTTGAACTCGCGGCGGAGTGCGGCGTCGGCGTCGACGTCGACCTCCTGCCAGGTGAAGCCGCCGCGGCGCGAGAGCTTGTGGAGGCTTTCTTTGACGACTTCACACAAGTGGCATCCCTTGCGAGAGTAGACCACAACGGTTCGGGGATCTGACATGCGGCTAGATTCTAGCGCGGCAAGTTGAAGTTTTTCCAGCAAGAAGACCGCGTGGAGCGAATCCGAGCCAGGATCTGACGACCAGGTGAGAAAAGTGCCTCCCAGGCACCAGGAAAGACACGTGACGGCAATCACGGCGCGTCACTTACACAATGTGATACCTATGGCAAGGCAGTGTCTCGCGGCCGGCACTCAGGACTGTACGCCTGGCTCTGAGAGAGGGGGGATGCCGGTGACAAAGATACTTGGTAAGGCCGTCCTCTGTATCGGAAACGACTTGGTAAATTTAAACCTGCGCTGTGCGCTTCTCCGCGAGCACGGTTGGCGTGTGCTGAGTTCGGGCACTGGCCACGACGGAATCACCCGGTTCGGTCAGGAAACGGTTGATGTGGTTGTCCTTGACCTGAACGATGATGGGTCGGAGTCTGCGCTGATCGCGGCTGAGATAAAGCGACTGCGCCCAGCTGTGCCCATCCTTATGCTGATCGGGGACCCGAATACCTTGGCTCCGGGAGCAACCGCGCAGGCTGACGCGGTGGTTTTGAAATCAGAGGAGACCCAAACTCTCCATGGGGCGCTACAAAGCCTGGTGAAGACTTAGGGCCTTTGATGACTCACCGCCTGCGGATTCACGACTCATAGCGCCCGCTATGAGTCGCAGGCGGTAGAATCGTCCTCATGTCAGACCCGCAGGCAAAATCTCTTCAGGGGAAAACCGCACTGGTCACAGGCGCAGCCCGTCGTTTAGGGAGGGCCTCGGCTCTGGCCTTGGCTCGCGCGGGCGCGGATGTTGCGATCACCTTTCGCGACTCCGCGCGGGAGGCTCGCGAGACCGTGGTGGATCTGTCGGCGCACGGCGTGCGGTCGTTCGCCCTGCGATGTGATGTCACTGACGAGGCCAGCGTGCGCACCATGATGAAAGAAGCGGGGCGCGAACTGGGGCGGATCGATATCCTGGTCAACAATGCCGCAAACTACGAAACGGCTGAGTTTGAGAAGCTGACGACGCGGCAATGGGACGGGATTTTCGCGTCGAACACGCGCGGTCCCTTTCTGGTTTCGCGGGAGGCGCTGAAGTGGATGCGGCGCAAACGCGGTAAGGGTCCCATCGAGGCGAAGATCATCAACATGGGATCGCTGGGCGGGTTGAGGCCATGGGCGACTCACGCCCATTACTGCTCGTCGAAGGCCGCCCTGCACATGCTGACGAAAGTGATGGCCAAGGCGCTGGCGCCGGAAATCGCGGTGAACGCCGTGGCCCCGGGAATGATTGACCTGGGGGAGAAGGCCGCGGCCGCATTCATGCGCCGGATGGCGAAACAGACGCCAATGCGGCGCAACGGGCGGGGCGAAGAGATTGCCCAAGCGGTCTTGTTCTTCGCCACCGCGCCGCAGTTCATTACCGGACAAATTCTCGCGGTGGACGGAGGGCTGGGACTTTAGGGGCCGGTTACGCCTCGGCCGAGGTTGGATCGATTACTTGCCTGACCTCGGAAACGCGATTGGCCGGAAAGCCACCCTGCCGGGCATGTTCCCGCACCATCTCTTCGTTGGGCGCGATATAGACGCAGTAGATCTTGTCCTGGGTAACGTAGCTATGCAGCCACTGGATTTGCGGACCCAGTTTGTTGAGTACACTGCACGACTTCTGAGAAATCGCGATGACTTGCTCTGGCGTGACATCGCCGACGTTGGGGATGTCGCGCTCGATCACATATTTCGGCATTGGTCCTCCTGTGAGCCACGTTTAAGGTACAGGGCCCACGCGGCGAGGAAAGATTCTAGGACAAGGCGCGGAAAATAGCCATCGTGGAAGGAGCGCGGTATATTGGGGCGGATGAAGAAATCGAAGGTCGTTCCGTTTCGAGCAGCGCCTTTGGGGTCGCGGGCGGCGGCTAAGACCATTTCCGCGGGGCCTCGGGTCGCCATCGCCATTATGGCAGCGGGTAAGGGCACCAGGCTCAAATCGCAACTTCCTAAAGTGTTACATGAGGTGGGCGGCAAGCCGCTGCTGGAACATGTCATTCAGGCCGCAGTGAGTATCGTGCCCGCGAAGGATGTTTACGCGATCATCGGGCACGAAGCCGAGCGTGTACAGGCCGCCACGCAGCGCATGGGTGTGAACTTTGTCCTCCAACCCGAGCAGCGGGGCACCGGCCATGCGCTTATGGTGGCACGCGAGGCGCTGGCGGGATACGACCACGTCATTGTGCTTTCAGGCGACGCCCCCCTCATTTCTCCCGAGACCATTGGTCACCTTCGGAATTTTCACCTGGAGGAGCAGGCGGCGATGACACTGTTGAGCGCGGAGCTGGAGAACCCTACCGGATACGGCCGCGTCGTGAGGAGAGGAGGACGTAGCAGCGAGGTGCTGGCGATCGTCGAGGAAAAGGCGGCGAATGGGGCGGAGAAGAAGATCCGCGAAATCAATTCTGGTTTCTACGTTTTTGCGGTCAAGGAACTCTTTGCACACATCGGGAAACTTTCAACCGATAATGCGCACACCGAGTACTACCTGACCGATATGGCGGAAGTGCTGCGCAAGGCGCGGCAACGGGTAGCGGCATGGAAGACGGCGAACGCGGCCGAGGTTCTGGGAGGGAATACCCGCGCCGAACTGGCCGACATCGACCACTTTTTGCGGATGGCGAAGTGCCGCCAATTGATGGCGGACGGGGTCACGGTGTTCTATCCCGCAACCTGCGTGATTGATGGCGACGTGGAGGTCGGGCCCGATACGGTGATCGAGCCGTACGTGCAACTTCTGGGGAAAACGCGGATCGGCACGGCCAGCCGCGTGCGATCGTACTGTGTGATTCGCGATTCGGAAATCGGGGACGGGGTCCTCGTGCGCCCGGGGTGCGTGATGGAAGGAGCGAGCGTGAGTGCTGGCGCGATCGTGGGACCCTATTCGCATCTGCGTCCAGGAAGCGAAATCGGTGAAGGGGCACATGTGGGAAATTTCGTCGAGACGAAGAAGATCAAGCTGGGCAAGGGATCTAAGGCGAATCACTTGACGTATCTGGGCGACGCCGAAATTGGCGCCGGCGTCAACATCGGCGCGGGGACCATCACGTGCAACTACGATGGCGTCCACAAACACATGACCATAATCGACGATGGAGTGTTCATCGGCAGCGACAGCACGCTGGTGGCGCCGGTCCGCGTGGGCAAAGGTGCGTATGTTGGAGCGGCATCCTGTATCACCGATGACGTTCCGGAGGATGCGCTGGCCGTCGGCCGCGCGCGGCAAATCGTGAAAGAAGGCTGGGCGCGGGAAAGACGGGCTGCGCGCAAATCCAAGTAACCGTTTGGATCCAGTGCTCTACTTTTGCGGTGCGTCATCCCGAACCCGGCGCAGTTCGACCGGGTGAAGTATCTCCGCGGGATACGTTGCCGGCCGGGAGATTCTTCCCTCCGCCTGAAGAACGGCTACGGTCAGAATGACGCCCCCGTTAGAAACGGGATTTTTCGAACATAAGAAACGGCGCCTCGGCCAGCAGCCTAGTGCGAGACTGCTGCGAACAAGTCCGAATGCATCAAGGACTGGAACTGCTGGTCACTGGCCTTGAAGTGCAGTTGCAGGTTGGAACTGTCGGAGTCGACCGTGGTGTTATCGACCGCGACCTTCTCGGCGGGCGTGGCGTTCATCTTTTTGTAGAGGATACCAGCCTTAACCAGTGACGACAGAGTTGCCGCGGTCACCGAGTCCGAGGTGAGGACCGAGAGATCGAAGTTCACGCCGCTGGTGAAGGTCATGGTGTAACGCGATCCTAGCAGGCGCTTTTTGAGGGTCTCATAGTCAGCGATCCTGGAGGCATCGCCCAGAGCCGAGCGCATCATGTTCTGCGTGCCTTGCTGGTCGAGGATGCTCCAGACCGGAGCGGAGTCGACATTGGTCATCATGTCGGCCATATCGCCGTTGGTGTCGAGGCTCAAAGTTTTCCCGTCGCGCGTATCGAGGGCGGCATGCAGTGCGGTTGAATCGCCGAACAGCAACGTGCTGTCGTCGAGGAAGGTCATGATGAAGCCGCCATCCATGGGATAAACATTTGCGGTGCCGTATTTTTTCGGTGTGAACTTCTCGAGCTTCATTTTCTTAAGAACGGCCTTCATGTTGAAGGGTCCGCTGGCGACGCCGACGCCCTTAACGCCCTGTTTTCCGCTGTGGAACGAGGCGAAAGCGAGAGTGTCGACATCCTTATCGGGATCGATGCCGATGTTCTTCAGGGCGGCCTCGAACTGCTTGATGTTGTCGGGCATCAACTGCTGCTTCAAGGCCATAGCCGTGGGCGAGTCCTTGAGCGTGCGGTAGTCGACCGAAATCAACTGCAGCAGATCGGCGGGAATGCAGGTGCGGGCGGAGGAATTCAGCGGCATGGCGTAAGCCATGCTTACGAGCAAGGCCGAAGTCAGGAAAATTCTAAAGAGTTTCATAACCCCTCGAAAGTCACAGAATCAAAGGATGGCGTGCACCCCTAGTTTGGATGCACGATCCGGCGCTGTCGGTGGAACGCTTTATTCTATTTTACTTGCAGCCCTCGAGTATGGACCAAAAGTACAATCCCCATTGACCGGTCGAAGTCGGGCGGTAAGGTTCAAGACAAGCGATTCCGCTGAAAACAGCCTGTTTCTACTCGTCGTCGGGATCCGTCTTCGGACTTGTGTCGTTGAGAAAGTGTGCCGCGTCCAGGGGTGCGTTGATGGTTTTGAACGACAATGGCGTCTGACTGAAATTGAAGCAATCAGAGAGATCGTCGGCGTAGGCATCGGCATATCCGAGCGACGGCAAGCTGAAGGATCTTTCGATCAGGTTCAGGATGCTGCCGAAATCGTGATTTGTGTGTGAGATGTAGCCTGCCCGGGCATACGGCGAGACCACAATTAAAGGGACACGAAACCCATAGACGTAACCCGAACCCCAATTGGTGCGGTTGTTGATAAGTTTCATCGGCGGAACGTGATCGTACCATCCTCCCCAGTCATCCCAGGTGATGACGATGGCGGTATTGGCCCAATAGGAACTGTTCCCGATGGCATTTACGACGGAAGCGACCCAGGAGGGTCCGCCTTTGTTGGCCACCGACCCGGCATGGTCGGAGTTGGCGCCCCTCGGGATGACCCAGCTTACCTGGGAAAGCTTGCTACCGGCGATGTCGGTCAGAACCTGGGTGTCGTTCAGAATTACGTTGTTGACCCAGTCGGGTCCGGTGCAAGCCGTGGCATTGGGCGGCTGGTTGTTCGGCCCGCACAGGTGCTGAATCGCGTTTGGGCCGGTCCACAGCGACCCGGCCGTCGGGGTGTAATATCGCCAACTGATGTTTTGGGCATTGAGTTCGTCGGTGAGAGCGGGGTGGTCCGCGCAGGGATAGATCTTGCTCGTCTCCTGGCCGGCGGAATCAATCACGGAGACGAATTCGGCTGGCGGAGCGATGCAGCCGGTCATTCCGTCCGCATTGGGCACGCCGCCGGCGTTTTCCGCAATGAACGACTTGCTATCAGCCGAAGGTGCGGACGTGCCGGAAATGATGAATTGGTGGGCAGGGAAACTGGGACCCTGGTTGGTCTGAAACATGCGATCCCCGAACGCGTACTGTTCGGCCAACTGGAAGTAAGGGCCAACGTCGGAAGCTTGCACGTAATAGAACTGCGGGTTCGGGGGCAGGGTGCAGTTGGTGGCGCAACCAGCGTGGACCTTGTCAGCGCCGTCCATCTTGCCGCCGTCATACATCGCCAGGAACGCGTTGTGACTGTGGTCGAGATCGTAGTCGACACCTAGCGAGGTGGGCATCAAAGGAATCGTCTGGCCTGCGGAATTGATCCCGTTGTTGGCAATGTCAGCGCCCTTGGCCGTCAGCACCGGATCGTGGAACAAGTTATCGGGGGTGCGGTTTTCCTGGAAAATGACGACGATATGCTGCAGTTTTCCCGGAACAATGGTGCTGTGGGTTATGCTCGTGCCGCAGCCATTCAAGCTCAGCAGCAAGGCACTTGCCGAAAGCAGCAAGAACGAGAGGGACAGGAATGCGGTTCGACCCATGAACGATCTCCTAATTGACCGCAAAATCGAACATTAGATGCCTCAACCCCAACCCAAGGAATTCCACTCGCACGATTTTTTGGGGGGAGCGTCGCTTATGAGCTCTTTAGGACCGGGATTGGCGGCCTAGTTACGACAAAACCGCCGTCCGCTGGCGCACGTGGGCGGCGAAGGCCTGATCTTTCAATGAGGTCAGATTGATTTCCACATTGGCCAGGGCGCCGGTGATGGCGGCGTGGGCCAGCGCGACCGCTGTAGTCAAGTCGGATTTCATGTTGGGGTTGGTTATGGATTCGAGCGACTGCGCGATTTGTGCGATCACGTGAGCTTTCTCGGCGACCGAGAGGGGGACGGAGGTCGCTTCTTTCAAGGCCGCCTCGATCAGCGCCTCGGCGTGTTGTTCGTCGGTCGCGGCCTTGGCCTGCTTGTAGGCCTTCATGACGGCGTTGTAAGACTGGGCATCGGCATCGATTGCAGCCTTCATTTCTTCCCGCAGCGCGGTCAGGCGGGCGATGGTGGCGCTGAGTTGCGGTTCGTATTGCAGGTAAGCCTTCTTGCTCCGCGACATGGAGGCGACCATGGCAGCGAGGCTGGCGGCCATCGCGGCGGAGGCGGCCGAGGCACTGCCGCCTCCGGGTGTGGCTGTGGGTGCAGCCAGTTGCTCAACGAATGGCTCGATTCCGGCGCGCAAGCCGCCAACGGCCATCTTTCCGCCCATCACGGCCGCGAGGCGGTTTTCCAGAATCAGCGACGAATCGAAATTCTCTACCTGCAGGAACCATTCGGCGGCTTGCTCTAAAGCCTTCTTGGGGATCAAGCCGACAATTTCGCTGGACAACGGCATCACGCCGTAGCGTGCCGCTTCGCGTTTGACCAGTTCGAAGACGCGGTGGACCGGGGTCTGTTCGAAGTCGGTGAGGTTCATCGAAACCTGGGCCAGGCCGCGCACCAGAAATCCCGCGCCTTTTACGAAGCGCATTCCGCCGTTGGAGAAACGTACCGCCTTAGCGACCTTTTTGGCGATGACGACGTCTGCGGTGTTGAGAAAAACGTTGTAGGCAATGAGGAATTTGCGCGCGCCCACAACGGTGGCCCCTGCCGTAGGGTGCACGCGTGGTTCGCCAAAATCGGGGCGGCGGGCGGGGCTGGTCGCAATTTCCGCGCGAATGCCTTCGAACTGGCCGCGGCGAATGTTTTCCAGACCCTGGCGCTCGGGAATTCTTGCGGCGGCCTCGTAGAGATACACAGGAATCTGATAACGCTTCCAGATTTCCTCGCCGACGTGGCCGGCCATGGCCACGCAGTCTTCGATGGTGACGCCATCGATGGGAATGAACGGCACAACGTCGGCTGCGCCCATGCGCGGATGCGCGCCCGAGTGGACGTTGAGGTCGATCAACTCCGCCGCCTTGCCCACGCCGCGGATGGCCGCTTCCTGAATCGCCTCGCGCTCGCCGACCAGTGTGATGACCGAGCGGTTGTGGTCGAAGTCGCTTTCGCGGTCGAGAAGATAGACGCCCGGCATCTTCATCGCGTCAATGATGGCGTCAACTTTGGTTTTGTCGCGGCCTTCAGAAAAATTCGGAACACATGCGACGAGCGTGGACATAACGGAAGAGCATACCGGGGGGCAGAGCGTGGCGCAAGGTTAGGAGAGCGAATGATTTCGTCAGTTAGCGCTTCGCGCGGTTGAAAAACTCTCCCACTCCCAGCCGCACCTGCACTGTGTTGATTCCGGGATTCGGCGTGGCCAGTCCTGCGTTCGATATATGCATGTAGCGCAGTTCCAGGCTCACGTTGTGTTTCGCGCCGAGGATGTGCACGCCCAATGCGGCTTGGTCGGTGAAGTTCACCGTATTCGTACCCGTCGGAACGTTGTGGTTGGTGAACAGGGTGCCACCACAGAGTTCGAGATATGGAGAGAGGTGGCCGTGGCGCTGGAAATTCCACTTCAGGCCGAGCGGGTCGAAACCGACGCCAAACGCGGTATTCGCGGGCTGGAACACGAAGAAGACGGGGACGGCGTCAACCGCATATTCGAAGCGTCCGCGGAGAAAGCCCGGTAGATGCGGGCCGGTCAAGATCCAGCCGTAGCGAAGGCCGGCGTTGAATGCACCCGTGTTCCTCGTGCCGCCGGGGACGGAGTGGCCGCCGCCTGCCCAGATCTGGAATTCATGGCCACCTTCTTCAGGGGCTGCCTGAGCGGGGCAAACGGCTGAAGCAATTAGAAGAATGCAAAGAATGAACAGGGAAGAGCGCATGGTTCTGATTGGCTTCGAGGACGGCAAATCCTCGAGGCTGAAGAATCACAATACAGGATGCAGTTGAACGACGACAAACGGCGATTGGGCGAATGCCGGCAGAGAAGCAGATTCCTCCCCGTCGCTTCGCTCAGGGTCGGAATGACAAACCTTGATGACTCTATCCCCTGACGTGCGCGGGTTCGTGGGCGACGAGTTCCAGCAGGTCGCGGGCGACGCGGGCGGTGTTGTGGCGGGCTACGCCTGCTTCTTCCAGGTAATCACCGAGCACCGGCACTACGCCGAGGGCTTCGACCTCATCGAGGTCGTTGACGATCTGGCAGGCTCCTTCGGTGGCATACTTGGCCTTCAGTTCTTCGGAGGCAGGAGTGCGGTTAATGAGCGCGTAGTCGAAGAGTTGTTTCTGCGCATGGCGTCCGAGGGCTCGGATATGGTCTGCCGCCGTGAGGCCCAAGCTTTCATTCGCCTGCGTCATCAGGTTGCAGATGTAGACCTTCGTGGCCGAAGAGGCCAAGATGGCCTCCGAGATTCCACGCACTAGCAGGTTGGGGATGAGGCTGGTGAACAGCGAACCCGGCCCGATGGTAATGACATCAGCCCCGGCGATTGCTTCCAAAGTCTGCGGCATCGGACCGACGTCAGGCGGCACGAGAAAGAGTTCCCGGATGCGTCCTTTACTGGCAGTGATTTTGGTCTCGCCGCGAACCCGTGATCCGTCCTCAAACAGCGCTTCGAGTTCGATGTTTGATGTGGTCGCCGGATAGATGTGGCCGCGGGTGAGCAGGATTTCCGACGAGAGGCGCACGGCTTCGGAAAAGTCCGAGGTCAGGGAGGTAAGCGCGGCCAGAAACAGATTGCCGAAGCTGTGGCCTTCGAGCCCCGACCCTTTATCGAAGCGGTGACGAAACAGTTTGGAGAGCAGGGCCTCGTCTTCGCTGAGGGCGACGATGCAGTTGCGGATGTCGCCGGGCGGGAGCATGTTGAACTCCTTGCGCAGACGCCCGCTCGATCCGCCGTCGTCACTCACGGTGACCACGGCGCAAAGCTCGCGGATGACCGGCAAGTCTGCCTGTGCCTCGCGGATCTCCGTGGGCAAAAGGACGAAACGCTTCAGTCCTGTCAGCAATGTGGAAAGGCCGGTCCCGCCGCCAATCGCAACAACCCGCAGACCACGCTCGCGCGCGGTTTTTTCCTGGGGCAGAAGTTCGGCGGTCTTGGGCTCCATCACGAGGTCCTCGGCAGACGGCCTACACGGGCTCGGTTTCGTGGAGATCTTCGTCAGAGGAACCGAGGTCGGCGCCGGGATCCGGATAGAGCAGTTCCGTGAAGCGCGGATCTTCTGCCAGGTTCTGGAAGTCCGAATCGTTGCGCGCCTGGAAGCGGAGTTGGGGATTCAGATGCAGGGCCTCATCGAGCCGCTTCAGGGAGTCCTCAACGTGTCCGGTGAGACAGTCCAGAGCGGCGATCCCATAGATCACGTAGTCCGCTTTGGGACTCTGCTTGTGCAACTTGTCCAGATGCTCGCGGGCAGTGACGTAATCGCCAAGGTTCATCAGGGAAACCGCATAGTCGAAATGTTCTTCGACTGTCTTGAACTGCGCCGCTGTGGAGCGTTCCAGATGCTGGTTGCAGGTATTGAGATGAACGCTGGCGCGGTCGGCCAATTCTTTGCTGGGTCCGCCTACGATCTTCTGAAAATGCGGCTTCGCCTTGTCGAACTTGTGCTCCTGCATCGCTCGCAGGCCGGCCTCATAACTTTGGAGCGCCTGGGTGTAGCGCGGGTCCTCCGTCATGGACTTCTTCGCTGTGGGTTTCTGAGCCATGTGCAAAATTCTTCCTGTGCTCTTGTTAATAAGGGACTCCTTGCGGTCTCGTCCAGTGTCCGAGCAGTAAAGTATTACTCAAAGGGAGGGTGGAGGGCAACGTCAGCACCCAGTATAAAAAACGCTTTTGTCATGACTGGCAACTGGTAGCTGTTTCTAATTGATCTCCGCGACCGACTGCAGATCGATTTGCTTCCATTCACCCTTGATGATCCCAGCGCGAATCTGGGTTGCGGTCTTACCCTTCTTGTGCTGCTCGTAGGAGTAGTAAAGCTCCTTCAGGCAAGTGTCGCACTGCGCGCCGTGCGTGTTTTCGAAGCAGCTGTGCAGGCTGTTATGGCCCATGCGGTCGCAATAGCAGTAGCAGGGTTGCTGGTGTAGAACGTTGGGAATCTTCGCCGCTAGTTCGTAGGCATGGGTCTGATAGGGGTATTGTGCGTCGGCGCCCCACAGATCGGCCTTGGTCAGGATGGCTGGCAGCTTGGTTCCCTTCGGGGGAGGAGCGGAATTAAATGCAGGGACGCCTTCTTCTTTTTGGGGCGCGGCCCACTGAGCCGACATGCTCAGCGTAACCAAGAAGAGGAAGGCCAGGGTAAGGCTGCGGTAAACGCTTTTGTGCTGCTGCAGGCGAACAGTCATAGGTTTCCTCGGTCTGGTTATTGTAACCTGCAGGTGTGGGGAGCCGGAAGTTCCGCCCGTGAAGCCCGGTAACTTTTGGACGTACAACCCTGCGCCACTCCGGCGAGTTCTGTATACAATAGGAAAACATGTCAGAGGGTAGTCCCGTTCAGAATCCGACATCCGTAAGCATGGCGCCCGCCGACGCTGTGCCGGAGGCAGGGGCCCGCCCGCGACTCAGGACCGGCTTTGCAGTCTGGGTGCGTGACCTCACGATCTCCTTGGGCATTTCTGCCTTCATCATTATCTTCCTTTACCAGCCCGTGAAAGTGGAGGGCACCAGTATGATGCCCTCGCTCGAGGATCAGGAACGGATCTTCGTGAATAAGTTTGTATATCGTCTGGAACCGATTGAGCGCGGGGATGTTGTGGTTTTCCGTTACCCACGCGATCCCTCCAAGAGTTACATCAAGCGCGTGATCGGAATGGAGGGAGACCGCATTCGCATCGACGGCGGCCAAGTGTATGTGAATGACGAGGCACTCGACGAAGATTACGTGCCTCCTGCTTACACGGACGCCCGGTCCTATCCCGACACCGAGGTGCCACCGCATTGTTACTTCGTGCTTGGCGACCATCGCTCGATGTCGAACGACAGCCGCGACTTCGGCCCGGTGAATCAAAGCTATATCTATGGCAAAGCCGTCTTCGGCTACTGGCCCATGGATAAGCTGGGGCGCGTGCGATAGTTCTCTGCCCGGCGGACGGGCAGGAGTGCCCGTCACCACACGAGTCGTCACCACACGAGCGGGCCCCGACCTTTTCTCAGTTCATCCGTCTTAAGGACATGACAAGACCTTTCGCGATTAGCCTGGGAATCCTTGTGACTTTTGGCGGATCTTTGTTGGGACGAGCCCAGGCTGGCTCCGCGGCTCCAGACGACAGAAAGGACGGCTGGGTGACAGCCGCTCCAGAGTCGGCTGCGGTTGCGATCAAGCCGTTGCGTGATATGGAAGCCGCGATTCACGCTGGGGACTTCAAGAAGATCGGCAGCGTGGTCGTGGCCCGACACGGGAAGTTGGTGTACGAAGGGTATTTTGACGGCGATGCGGCCACATTGCGCGATACCCGCTCGGCGACCAAGAGCATTACCGATGCGCTGGTGGGAATCGCGATCGAGGAAAAGAAGCTGAGTGGCGTCGAGGCGCGCGTGCTGGCTTTGCTGCTGGAGCGCGCGCGGAAGATGCAGAACCCCGATCCGCGCAAAGACAAGATCACGGTCGAAGACTTCCTGACCATGTCGTCGCCGCTCGAATGCGACGACTGGAATGACGCCTCTCGCGGCAACGAAGAACGCATGTACGTGATCGAGGACTGGGCGCAGTTCATTCTTGACTTGCCGGTGCGAGGACACATGCATCTCGGCGAGAAGGAGGACCCGCCCAAATACGGCCGGTATTTCAGCTATTGCACCGGGGGAGTGTTCGTCTTGAGTGAGGTATTGCAGAAGGCGACGGGCCAGCGCACTGATCATTATGCGCAAGAGAAATTGTTTGGGCCGCTGGGAATCACCGACGCGCAGTGGGTCTACTCGCCGCTCAACATCCCGCAAACCGGTGGGGGATTGCGCCTGACCAGCCGTGATCTGCTGAAGATCGCGGAGTTGTACCGAACGGGCGGAATGTGGAATGGAAGGCGCATCGTCGAGGAAGCCTGGGTGAAAGCGTCGACCCAGCCGCATGCTCAAATCGACGACCAGACCGAGTATGGCTACCTCTGGTGGCTGAAAACGTTCAAATCCGGTGGAAAGGGATATCCCGCGTATTTCATGAGCGGCAACGGCGGGAACAAGGTCGCCGTATTCCCCGAACTTGATCTGGATGTCGTGATCACCAGCACGAACTACAACACGCGCGGGATGCACGAGCAGACGGAGAAACTGCTGACCGACTACATTCTGCCCGCGGTCGGGCCCTAGACTCCGCCAGCAACGGTGCGAATTTTCTTCAGCAAAGTTTTCTCTGCTGCGACGGCGTTCTTTTCTTGGCCGCTGCTGCATTCCCTGATAAAATCCTGAAAATCCACTCCCTGGAGCGAGAATGCAAGCTATCCTTGCACTCGAAGACGGCCGCGTCTTCCGAGGCAAAGGCTACGGCGCCAAAGGCGAATGCTACGGCGAAGTCGTTTTTAATACTTCCATTACCGGCTACCAGGAAATTTTCACCGATCCTTCTTATTCCGGCCAGATTGTCGTTCTGACCAACCCGGAAATCGGGAATTACGGCACCAACCAGGAAGACAACGAAGCTACGCGCCCGTGGATCGAGGGCCTGATCGTGCGCGAGTTCTCGCGCGTCAGTTCGAACTGGCGTTCGCTGCAGGTGGCCGAAGAATATCTGGAGCAGTTCAAGGTGCCGGTGCTGTCGGATATCGATACGCGCGCGCTGGTGCGGCATCTGCGGGATCACGGCGTGATGCGCGGTGTGGTTTCGACCATCGAGAGCGATGCCGACAAGCTGATTGCCAAGGCGCGCGCCATTCCCAAGATGGATGGCATGGACCTGGCCAAAGTCGTCTGCACTAAGCGCCCGTACGTGTGGGAAGTCGGTGAACGCTCGCACGAGCCGGTGGCCGTGGTGGGAGTGAAGGACGAACCGGCGCGCTTCCACGTCGTGGCCTACGATTTCGGGATCAAGCAGAACATCTTGCGCAAGCTGCGCGGCGAAGGTTGCAAGGTGACCGTTGTCCCGGCCCAGACGCCGCCGGAGGATGTGCTGGCGTTGAAGCCCGACGGAGTTTTTCTATCGAATGGTCCGGGCGACCCGGAGCCGTGCACCTACGCGGTCGACGCGATCCGCCGACTGATGGGACGGCAGCCGATCTTTGGCATTTGTTTAGGGCATCAACTGACAGGAATCGCCCTGGGCGGCAAAACCTTCAAGCTGAAGTTCGGGCATCACGGCGGAAATCATCCGGTGAAGCAGTTGAAGACCGGGAAGATCGAGATCACGGCGCACAACCATAACTTCGCTGTCGATCCCGATTCGCTCCCCGACAGCGAAGTCGAACTGACCCACGTCGACCTGAACGATCAGACGCTCGAAGGCCTGCGCCACCGCAACCTGCCGCTGTTCAGCGTGCAATATCACCCGGAAGCCGCGCCGGGCCCGCACGATTCGCATTATCTGTTCAAGGAGTTCACGAAGATGATGGAGGAGTGGAAGGGGTGAGCGCGGTCGGACGTGATGATCGGGGTTTGTTTTGAAAGGGCGCGCCTTCGAGGCGCGCCGTAAGAGGCAGCGAAAGACTTGCGGCTTTAGCCGCTGGGGTACCGTTGTGAGACCAACCAGGGAACACGCGACAAACACGGGCAACACCTACATGATCACCTCCGCCACCTGGGGGCGCCGCTCTCTTTTTCAACGTGAACCCTGGGCAAAGCTTCTGATCGACACCCTGTATCACTACCGTGGTTCCGCTTACCTGCTGCACGAATTCGTCGTGATGCCTGACCACATTCACATTCTGCTCACACCAAGAACGAGCTTGGAGAAGGCCGTCCAATTCATCAAGGGTGGATTTTCGTATCGCGCCAAAAAAGAGTTGGGCTCGAATATGGAAGTTTGGCAAAAGGGATTTTCGGATCATCGAATTCGCGATGCCGGAGACTACGTGCGCCACGTTGCGTACGTTCGGGAGAATCCGGTTCGTAAGCATTTGTGCGAGCGAGCCGAGGAGTTCCCCTATTCGTCCGCGCAGGCCAGCTTTGAGCTGGACCCGGTACCTCAGGGGCTAAAGCCCACTTCTCTCGCTAACCTGGACGGCGCGGCTGAAGCCGCGCCCTTTCAAACCAGACCTGTGGCAGGTGACAAACGAACAATGTTGGCCAAGGACCAAGACAAGATCGCATAAATGCCTAAACGCACTGACATCCAAAAAATACTGATCCTCGGCTCCGGACCCATCATCATCGGGCAGTCGGCGGAGTTCGACTACTCCGGCACGCAGGCCTGCAAGGCGCTCAAGTCCGAGGGCTACGAAGTGGTGCTGGCGAACTCGAATCCCGCCACCATCATGACCGACCCGGAGTTCGCCGACCGCACTTATATTGAGCCGCTAACGCTGGAGTACCTGGAAGAGATCATTCGCATCGAGCGGGAAATGGCGCCGGGCGCGGGATTTGCCGTGCTCCCCACCGTCGGCGGCCAGACCGCGCTGAACCTGGCGATTGAACTCTCTGACGGCGGCGTGCTGGAAAAATACAACGCGATCCTGATCGGAGCCAACGTTGCCGCCATCAAGAAAGCCGAAGACCGGCTCTTCTTCAAAGACGCGATGCAGCGCATCGGCCTTGACGTACCCAAGTCGGCGCTGGTCAACAATGTGAAAGATGGCATAGAGTTCGCGGGCAAGATCGGATTCCCGGTGATCGTGCGGCCATCCTTCACCCTGGGCGGTTCCGGCGGCGGCATCGCCTATAACCGGGAAGAAATGATCGACGTCCTCGGCCGCGGCCTCGACTTCTCGCCCGTGCGCGAAGCCCTGATCGAAGAGTCCGTGCTGGGGTGGAAGGAATTCGAACTCGAGGTGATGCGCGACACCAGAGATAACGTCATCATCATCTGCTCGATCGAAAACTTCGACCCCATGGGCGTGCACACTGGCGACTCGATTACCGTGGCGCCGGCGCAGACGCTCACCGACCGCGAATACCAGGCCATGAGGGATGCTTCGATCGCAGTGATCCGCGAAATCGGCGTCGATACTGGCGGGTCGAATATTCAATTCGGAGTCAATCCGGCCACCGGACGCATGGTCGTGATCGAGATGAACCCGCGCGTCTCGCGCTCGTCGGCACTAGCTTCGAAGGCCACCGGATTCCCGATCGCCAAGATCGCCGCGAAACTGGCTGTGGGTTATACGCTAGATGAAATCCCCAACGACATCACGCGGAAGACTCCGGCGTGTTTCGAGCCGACGCTCGACTACGTGGTGGTGAAGATTCCCAAGTGGCAATTCGAGAAATTTCCCGGGGCCGACGACACCCTCGGCCCACAGATGAAGTCCGTCGGCGAAGTCATGGCCATCGGGCGCACGTTCAAGGAAGCCCTGATGAAGGGCATCCGCTCGCTGGATACAGGTAAACGCGTCGGCTCGGTCAAGATCGAGCCGAAGATTCTGACACAGAGACTGGTGACTCCGCATCCGGATCGCCTTGCCTACGTGCAGTACGCACTGCGCCAGGGACACACGGTGAAGCAGATCGCAACCATGACTTCGATGGACCCGTGGTTCCTTTATCAGCTGAAGGAAATCAACGACCAGCAACTCGAACTGGAGAAGCATCCGATGGAGTCGATCCCCACGGAGGTGCTGCGCGAATCGAAACGCATGGGTTTTTCCGACGGGCGGCTGGCGGCGGTCTGGCGGCTGGAGGGCCAGGAGAAGGTCCGGCACCTGCGCAAAAAACATGGCGTACTGCCGGTCTACAAGCGCGTCGACACGTGCGCGGCCGAGTTCGAGAGCTTCACCCCCTATCTGTACTCGACCTACGAAGAAGAGGACGAGGCTGCGCCCACCGAGAAGAAGAAAGTCATCATTCTGGGCAGCGGGCCCAACCGCATCGGGCAGGGAATTGAATTCGACTACTGCTGCTGCCACGCCTCGTTCGCGCTGCACGAAGACGGCTACGAGACGATCATGATCAACTGCAATCCCGAAACCGTCTCGACCGACTACGACACTAGTGACCGCCTCTACTTCGAGCCGCTCACCTTCGAAGACGTCTGGGCGATCTACCAGCATGAGACGTCCAAGGGCGCGCCCGTCGGCGTAATTGTGCAGTTCGGCGGGCAGACGCCGCTGAACCTGGCGCTGCCGCTCAAAGCCGCAGGAGTCAGCATCATCGGCACCTCGCCCGAGTCGATCGATCTTGCGGAAGACCGCAAGCAGTTCAACAAACTGCTCGAAGAGTTGCAGATTCCGCAGGCGCCCGGCGCCATGGCCACCTCGATTGAAGAAGCGGTCGAAGGCGCAAAGCGGATTGGATATCCCGTGCTGGTGCGGCCTTCGTACGTTCTGGGCGGGCGAGCCATGGTCATCGCCTATGACGAAGAGATGATCACTCGCTACATGAAGGAAGCGGTCGAATATTCGCACGATCGCCCCGTGCTGATCGACCACTTCCTGGAAAATGCGATCGAAGTGGATGTCGACGCGCTCTCTGACGGAGAGGACGTGGTTATCGGCGGCATCATGCAGCACATCGAAGAAGCCGGTATTCATTCCGGCGATTCTTCGTGCGTGCTGCCCGCAGTCGACATTCCACAGCCGTTGCTCGAGCGCATGCGCGATTACACCTTCAAGCTGGCGCGCGCGTTGAAAGTGGTCGGGCTGATGAACATTCAGTTCGCCATCCCGCGCGGCGACGGCAACTCGACCGGCAACGGCGCCGAAGGTGGCAAAGTGTACGTTCTCGAAGTCAACCCGCGCGCTTCGCGCACCGTGCCGTACGTCTCGAAGGCGACGGGAATTCCAATGGCGAAGATCGCGGCCCGCCTCATGACCGGCCGCAAATTGCGGGAATTTCTGCCGGAGTACATCGAGCGCCGCGCCGACCTCGATACAGGAAGCTGCTACTACGTGAAGAGCCCGGTGTTTCCGTGGAATAAATTCCCGGGCGTCGATACCGTGCTAGGACCGGAGATGAAATCCACCGGCGAAGTCATGGGCGTGGCCGACAATTTCGGCGAAGCCTTCGCCAAGGCGCAACTGGCGGCGGGACAGAAGCTTCCGACCACGGGCGCAGTCTTCATCAGCGTGACCGACCACGACAAGCCACACGTCGCCCCAGTCGCGCGCAAGTTCGTGGCCATGGGTTTCAAACTCGTCGCCACCGCCGGCACTGCCGACGTGATCGAGGCCGCGGGCATGAACGTGGAACGCGTCTACAAAGTAAAAGAAGGACGCCCCAACGTGGTCGACTTCATTAAAGGCCAGCGCATTCAGCTCATCATCAACACGCCCACAGGGTTGGAGCCCTGGTTCGACGAAAAGGCGATCCGCCGCGCTGCAGTGACGGCGCGCATTCCTACCATCACAACGCTAGCCGCGGCGCGGGCCGCCGCAGAGGGCATCGCGGCGTTGCAGCGCGGCGAGGTCAACGTGAAGGCCCTGCAGCATCTGCACGCAGAGCGCCATGCCAACCAGCGGTAACGGGCGAAGGCTCGCATTCCGTCACCAGCAGCCGTAGTATCCTAATCACCGGAGGCGTCCCCCTATGCTCCTGCACGGCATTCTTCCTCCCATCACCACGCCGTTCTATCCCGACGGCAACGTCTACTTCAAAAAGCTCGAATCGAATGTCGAGCGCTACTCGCGCACTCCAGTAGCGGGTA
Organism: uncultured Acidobacteriaceae bacterium; assembly: GCA_963819035.1. Lineage (GTDB taxonomy): Bacteria > Acidobacteriota > Terriglobia > Terriglobales > Acidobacteriaceae > Sulfotelmatobacter. The sequence continues at coordinate 28,429 of CAWFUU010000017.1, forward strand.
TTGTCGTGCTCGGCTCGACCGGCGAGGCCATCCTGCTCTCCGACCAGGAGAGGCGCGACGTGCTGAAGGCCGCGCGCGAGGCGGCTGCCCCGAACAAAGTTCTGATCGCGGGCACGGGGATCGAGTCGGCGATCGAGACGCTGCGACTCACCGAATACGCCGCCGAACTCGGCTACGACGTGGCCATGGTGCGCACGCCGCATTACTACAAGAAGCAGATGCAGACGCCGAACCTCCTCGCCTTCTACCGCACCGTGGCCGACCGCTCGCCGCTGCCGGTCATCATTTACAACTTCCCGCAGGCCACCGGATACGACATGCCTGCCGAAGTCGTGATCGAACTGGCCGAGCATCCGAACCTGATCGGCATCAAGGAATCGAGCGGCGACGTGGAAAAAGTCCGCAAGATGGTCGAAGGCACGCGCCACATCAAGCGTAGCGCGACCGTCACTGAGACCTTTGACGCGGTCACGCCGCGCATGCTGGCGGCGGCGAGTTCGGGAGCCAGCGAGGGCGGGGAACTGGTGCCGGTGGGTGCGCTGTCGGGAGCGTCCGCACCCAAGCCTTCGTCGTCGGCGGTCACGGTCGTGGGCAAGATGAAAACGCGCCAGAAGGAAGTCGGGTTCCAAGTGCTGGTCGGCGCCGCGCAGAAGCTCCAGCCTTCGCTCGACGCCGGCGCGGTCGGAGCGATCCTGGCGTTTCGCCTGCCCGGCGCCCACAGCCTGCTACGAGATCTACGCCGCGTGGAAGGAAGGCGATGCAGAACTCGCGCGTCTCAAGCAGGAGCGCATCGCCAAGGCGGCCGTGCGCGTGGCCAGCGACCTCGGCATACCGGGCGTGAAGCACGGCATGGACTTCAACGGTTATTTCGGTGGCCCATCGCGGCTGCCATTCCTTCCGCTGACCGCCGACCTGAAGGCAGAAATAGAGCACGCCCTGGCCGACATAAGAAACTGAGGCTACACCGGTGACGCAAGAAAAGTCCTCGCGCCCGAATCTGCCTCCTGTGTCTGAGCAGATGAAAGCCTGGTCCGCCGCTTTAGCGAGCGAGATCAGCGGCTGGCCGCAGGTCGCGTCGCGAGCCTTCTTCGGGCTCACAGCGCTTTATCGCAAAGACAAAATCTTCGCCGTGTTGCCCCGCAGTCGAGGTATGGGAACGGCAAACTCATTCGGGTTCAAATTCGAGAATGCGCCCACGAGTTCGCTCGACCGATTGGACAAGGATTCCCGCATCGGTTCTACCCGGATGCAGAAGGCGCGCTGGTTCACGTTTGAACTCTCCTCCGACGCGGACCTGCACGAGGGCCTCGAGTGGCTCTCCAGAGCTTACCAAGCGGCGGGCAAGACTAAGAAATCACAGTAGTTGCCGGTGACTTGTGATCAGAATCACATCAGGCGTATACTGCATTCGAACGAACGTTCGAATTAATTGGTTATGGCCACGCTTTCGACCGCTAGACGAATTTCCGTGCGCCGTCACCCGGCGGCGCTTGCTCCCGCCACACGCTACGACCGGCGCCTGGCGGAAATCCTGACTCACGCCACGGAGGTCTTTTGCAAGAAGGGATACGAGGGCGCTTCGATGCGCGATCTTTCCCGTGCCAGTGGCATGTCGCTTGCCGGCCTCTACTACTACTTCGAATCCAAAGAACGGCTGCTGTTCGTGATCCAGAAGCACACGTTTACGACGATCGTAGAGAGACTCAAGGCGCGGTTGGAAGGCGTGACTGATGCGGAAGAACGCATCCGAATTTTCATCCTCAACCACCTCGAATATTTCCTAGCCAACCAAGCGGCGATGAAGGTCCTCTCACACGAGGCCGAGGTACTGAAGAACGGATTCGCGGCGGAAGTGGCCGCTATCAAGCGCGAGTACTATCGCATTTGCGTCGGTCTGCTCGACGACCTGAAGGGCGAGCGGGACTTGCAGTTTTCGACCCGCATCGCCGTGCTTAGCTTGTTCGGCATGATGAACTGGATCTACACCTGGCACAACCCGCGCGTGGATGCCGACGCGCTCTCGATGGCCCGTGAGATGGCCGACATTTTTCTGCGCGGCGTGGTGACGCCAGCGAAGGCGCGCAAGGACAAAGAGCGGTGAGGCGAACCGGGCATCAATTCGATTTCTGACATTCCGATCAAGGAGTCTTTGACATGGCGACCACAATGCAGCCGGCGACCGGCGAAACCACGAAACAACTGATCAACTACCGCACCGATGGCGGCATCGGCGTAATCGAGATGTGCGATCCGCCCGCCAACACTTACACCTATGAGATGAATCGGCAACTCGATGACGCGATCCTGAAAGCTCGCATGGACAACGACGTCTACGTGATCGTGCTGACGGGTGCGGGCGACAAGTTCTTCTCCGCCGGCGCCAACATCAAGATGCTTTCCAGCGTCGATCCAACATTCAAGTACTACTTCTGCCTGCATGCCAACGAGATGCTGCTGCGCCTCGAACACACGCCCAAGCTGGTGATTGCCGCGATCAACGGCCACTGTGTCGGTGGCGGGCTGGAGATCGCGATGGCAGCGGACATTCGCATCGCACGCAAAGATGCCGGTAAGATCGGCCTGCCGGAAGTGAACCTGGGCGTACTTCCCGGCACCGGCGGCACGCAGCGCCTCTCGCGGATGGTGGGGAAGAGCAAGGCCATTGAGCTGATGGTCACCGGCAACACGTTTTCGTTCGAGGAGGCGCAGGAACTCGGCATCGTCAACGATATTTTCGAGCGCGACGGCTTCATGGAAAACATCATGGAGTACGCCAAACAGTTCTGTCCGCCCAATAAGGCCTCGAAAGCTGTCGGACGGATCAAGCGCGCGGTACAGACTGGCTGGGAGATTCCGATGGAATCGGCGCTGGCGGTCGAACGCGAGAACCAGCAACTGCTTTTCCAGAGCGAGGACGCGAAAGAGGGACTGGCTGCTTACGTAGAGAAGCGGCCAGCGAACTTCAAGGCGAAATAGGCGGCTCGTGTGGGGACGGGCACTCCTTGCCCGTCCGCTAAGCGACGACCGACGCTCTGATGAGGATGAACGATGCTAGCGGCGACCAAAGTTAATCTGAAGCCCGGCCGGCTACTAATCGATGGCGCGTGGGTCGAGGGAGAGAAGACCTTCGACACCATCAATCCCGCTACGGGCGAAGTTCTCACGCAAATCGCGGAGGCCACGCCCGCTGACGTGGACCGTGCCGTCGTTGCCGCGCGCCGCGCGTTCGAAGACCGCGGCGGCCCCTGGCGGAAACTCTCGGCCAGCGAGCGCGGCCGGCTGATCTGGAAGCTTGCCGATCTCGTGGAGAAAAACATTGACGAGTTGGCGGAACTGGAAACACTCGACAACGGCAAACCAATTTTCGAATCGCGCTACGTCGATCTGCCGATGGTGATCGACGTTCTGCGCTATTACGCAGGCTTAGCGACGAAAATTCACGGTGAGACCGTCAACACCCTTGAGACCGCATTTACGTATACGCTCCGCGAGCCGGTCGGTGTAGTTGGTCTGATTGTTCCGTGGAATTTCCCGCTTTTGCTTGCATCGTGGAAGGTCGGACCGGCTCTCGCGTGTGGCAATACGATTGTTCTCAAGCCTGCCGAACAGACCCCGCTGACGACGCTGAGACTTGGAGAACTTGTCGTCGAGGCGGGTTTTGCGCCAGGCGTGTTTAACATCCTGACCGGCGGGCCGGAGACAGGCAAGACGATCGTCGCGCATCCCGGTATCGACAAGATCGCTTTCACCGGTTCAACCGCGGTAGGCAAAGAAATCATGCGCGGTGCGGCCGATACGCTGAAGCGCGTGACTTTGGAACTCGGAGGCAAGTCACCGAATATCGTGTTCGCAGACTCTGATGTCGACGGCGCGGTCAAGGGTGCGATTAACGGCATTTTCTACGGGAAGGGCGAAGTCTGCAACGCAGGGTCGCGGCTATTTTTGGAGAGCAAGCTCAAAGACGAATTCACCGAAAAGCTCGTAGCCCGTACCTCGAAAATGCGGCCGGCCGATCCGCTCAATCCGAAGACGCGGCTGGGCGCCATCGTCAGCCAAGAGCAGATGCGGACCGTGCTGGAATATATCGAAGCCGGCAAGCAGGACGGCGCCAGGTTAGTCGCAGGCGGTAACCGAGTCGCGGTCGACGGTAGTAAGGGATTCTTCATCGAGCCAACAATTTTCGGCGACGTGAAGAACGACATGAAGATTGCCCGCGAAGAAATCTTCGGTCCGGTACTTTCCGTGCTGACCTTCGACGACTTGGACGAAGTCGTGGAGCAGGCAAATAGTAACCCTTACGGTCTCGCCGCGGCGGTCTGGACGCGGGACGTAAAAAAAGCGCACACCGTCTCGCGCCGGCTAAAGGCGGGCACCGTATGGATCAACACGTACGGCCTGATGGACGCGTCGCTCCCGTTTGGCGGATACAAGAGTTCCGGTTTTGGCCGCGAATTGGGCGCGCATGCGATGGAGCATTACACAGAACTGAAAACAGTTTGGTTGAACATGGCGTAAATGCATGAATCACAGAGTTAGCAGAGGGGCGGACAGATCAAGGCTGTTGTCCTTTTGTGGTTAGAGAGGCTTTTTACTATGCCAGGCAAAGTCGCAAAAATCGGAACGTTTAGTGAATGGATGGGTCTGTTCAACGATTGGCGCAAGGAAATCGGGGTCAACACCGATGATATCGAAGCCTTCCACTTCGACACGCTTTACGGCGCGATCGAAACGGAAGAGATCGAGTTTGGCTCCTACAAAGGCCGGCGTAAGTGGGAGAACCTGCGCCAGATTCCGACGCAGCAGATGCGCGATGCGCTGATGAACATGATCGTCTACCAGGGCGACACCGAATTTGCCAGTGTCGAACAGCAGCGCAACCTGTTGCAGAATGCCCCGACCGGCTGGGATCGTCGCGCCATCACCCGCGTCATGATCGAAGAGATGCGCCACGGTTGGCAGATGTGCGCCCTGCTGGTTGACCACTTCGGGTACTCCGGCAAGGTGGAAGCACAGAAAATGCTCGAGCGGCGGGCCTTTCACAATCAGCGACTGCTCGGCGCGTTCAATGTGGACGTCGACAACTGGATGGACTTTTTTACCTACACTGATTTCGTCGACCGCGACGGTAAGTTTCAGTTACAGATGCTGAAGTACTCGGCCTTTGCCCCGCTTGGCCGCTCCATGTCCTACATGTTGCGGGAAGAGGCGTTCCACATGGGCGCCGGCAACGATGGACTCCGCCGCATCGTGGAGGCGGGCGTGATCCCGCCGTGGTTGATTCAGAAGTATCTCAACAAATGGATTTCGTGTTCGTACGACCTGTTCGGCACCGACCATTCTTCTTCGGCGCACTGGGCCTACGTTTGGGGCGTCAAAGGCCGCTATGACGAACCCAAGAATGAGAAGGCGCCGGATCTAGACGATCTGAATGACTACAACCGCAACCTCTATCGGGAGGAAGTCGCCGGGCTTATCGAGCGCTTCAATACCTCACTTGATCCGACTGCGCCGAAGCTCTACGCGCCGCACATCAGGTTCAATCGCGCGATCGGCCGGTGGGCCGGGCAGAAATTCCACGCCCAGACTGGCGAAGAGCTCGACGATCGCGACTACGAACAGCATTTCAAAGAATCCATGCCGTCCGCCGAAGATAAAAAGTTGCTGCTCGACATCATCGACGCGGAGAAGAAATGGATTGCCGAAAAGACCGGGGCTCGCGACCCGTTGTCCACGATTGGAGAAGTGCGGAAGTCTGCGATCAACCTGTAGGAGGTTGCATGGAACGTTTGGGAAGAGCACGGCTTGAGGCAGTGTGCAAGGAACTCTGACTATATGCCGTTGACGCCCACCACCGTGTCCCGTCTCGCAGTCAGCGTGGCCGCTCCCGTGGTTCGGATCACCCTGCGCAATCCCGCGCTGAATATCATCGACGTTCCGATGATGGAGGAATTGGCGCACTTGCTGGCGGAGCTTGATCCTCGGGCAGATGTTTCCGTGATCGTTCTGAGCGGCGAGGGAAAAGCATTTTCAGCGGGCGTGGACGTGGCCGCGCATACTCCTGACAAAGTTGAGCAGATGCTGACGAAGTTCCATGCCGTGGTCCGGGCTCTGCTGGCAACGAAGAAGGTGACGGTCGCGAGGGTTCATGGGCCATGCCTGGGCGGCGGAGCAGAGTTGGCGATGGTTTGTGACATGGCGTTCACAACTGAGTCGGCCCAGTGGGGATTCCCAGAAATCAAGCTCGGTTGCTATCCTCCGGTGGCGTGCACGGCGCTCGCGGCGCTCGTCGGCCAGAAGCGGGCGGCAGAGCTGATTCTTACCGGACGCACGATCAGCGGCAAGGAGTGCGCAGAGATCGGGTTGGCGACTCGTGCTGTGCCCGAGAACGAATTGACCGCCGCCGTCGAGGAGTGTGTGGGGCTTCTGCTCAGCCTAAGCCCAGCGGCTCTGGCAATCGCCAAGAAAGCCTCCTATGCCTGGGACTCCATGCACTTCGACAAAGGCCTCGCTCGGGCAGAGAAAATCTATTTGGAAGAGCTAATGAAGACCGCAGATGCGCAGGAAGGTGTCCGCGCGTTTATGGAGAAGCGCGCGCCCAGTTGGACCGGGAAATAACGCAGCGCAACTTATGGATTACGAAATTACTCCCGAAGAAGTGAAGTCTAAGCTCGACGCGGGAGAGGGGTTTGTCCTGCTCGATGTTCGAGAACCGTGGGAATTCGAAACCGCCCGTATCGACGGTGCGAAGTTGATCCCCATGGGGGACGTGCCTTCCAGGGCGCACCAGGAACTCGATCCCGAAGGACCGATCGTGGTGCTCTGCCATCATGGCGTCCGTTCCATGAACGTTACGGTCTGGCTCCGCCAGCAGGGTTTCGAGAAAGCGCAGTCCATGCGTGGTGGCATCGACGCCTGGTCGCGCCGCGTAGACGGGAAAGTTCCGATGTATTAAGAGCGCGCTTACTTTGGCACGAGGAACAGCTAAGAGCTAAGAGCCGCATAGTGAAAAAAGAACTCGTCGAACTGAAAATCAACGGACGGGCCCATGAACTCGCCATCGAGTCGAGCGCACTATTGCTCGATGTGTTGCGTCAGGAGTTGCAACTGACGGGCTCGAAACGCGGCTGCGATGATTCGTCGTGCGGCGCTTGTACGGTGCTGGTCGATGGGATTGCCAGGATGTCCTGCACTCTCCTGGCAGCAAGCTGCGAAGGGCGGGAACTCACGACCGTCGAAGGAGTCAGTGAGAACGGCGGCCTGGTGGCGATTCAAAAAGCGTACGGAGATTGGGGTGGCGCGCAATGCGGATACTGTACGCCGGGTTTCATCATGACCGTGAAGTCATTGCTGGCGGAGAACCCGAACCCATCGGAAGACGACATTCGCGCCGCGCTCAGCAGCAATCTGTGCCGCTGCACCGGGTACAACCAGATGTATGAAGCGATTCGCGCAGCGGTTGCAGCGGAGCAAAAGGAATTGATCGGGTCGAAGTAATTTCGCGCAGCGAAGCGAAAAAGCAGATTCCTCCCCTTCGCTTCGCTCGGGGCTGGAATGACACACCTGAGATGAGATGAAAGACGACTTTTCCATCATCGGCAAGCCTACCGCCATGATCGACGCCGCGGAGAAGACCACCGGCGCTGGCAAGTACACCGATGATCTGAGCCTGCCCGGCATGCTGGTCGGTAAGATTCTGCATTCGCCGTATCCCCACGCTCGGCTGAGACGCATCGACGCGAGCCGCGCAGAGAAACTCGAGGGCGTGGTTACCGTCGTCGTCGGCGAAGACGCGCCTAACCCGTACGGCATTCTTCCCGTCGGCCACGACGAACACGCTCTTGCGCTCGACAAAGCACGCTATGTGGGCGACAACGTTGCCTGCGTCGTTGCTGTTTCCGAAGCAGTCGCCGAAAAGGCCCTGGAACTCATCGACGTCGACTATGAGGTCCTTCCGGCCTACTTCGATCCAGAAGAGGCGATGAAGGCCACAACAGACCTCATCCACGACAACAAGCCCGGCAACATCGAGAAGGACTATCACCACGTCTTCGGCGATCCCGATCGCGGTTTCGCTGACGCCGATCACGTGGCCGAAGCCCGCTTCATTGCGAACGAGGTCACGCATGCGGCCATGGAGCCGCATTCCACCCTGGCCTCGTTCGAAATCGATCCGCACACGGGAAAGCCTGGACGCCTCACCGTCTGGTCGTCGACGCAAGTCCCTTACTACCTTCAGCACAAACTGTCACTCGTACTCGAAATGCCGATGGCGCAGATTCGCGTGATCAAGCCGCTGGTCGGCGGCGGCTTCGGCGGGAAGAGCGAAGTCATTCCGCTCGAAATCATCGCCGCCGTGGCTGCGCGGAAATCCCAGGCTCCGGTCAAGATCACTTACACCCGCGAGGAAGTCTTCTGGGCGCATCGGGGACGTCCGCGCACCATCATCGATCTGAAAACGGGCGTGAAGAAAGATGGCCGCATCACCGCCGTGAAAGCGCGCGTGGTGCAGGACGGCGGCGCCTACTGCTCCTACGGTGTGGTGACGATTCTTTATTCCGGCGCGCTGCTCGGTGCGCTCTACGATATTCCAAACATTCAGTACGACGGATACCGCGTGTTGACCAACAAACCCGCCTGTGGCGCGATGCGCGGCCACGGGACGGTGAACGTGCGCTTCGCATTCGAATCGCAGCTCGACGAACTCGCAGCCACGATTGGCATGGACCCCGCCGAAATTCGGCGGCGTAATTTGTTGCAGCCGCCCTGCATCACGGTCAACGGCCTGCGCGTGCAGAGCTACGGGTTGCCCGAGTGCATTGAGAAAACGGTCGAGCGCTCGGGCTGGAAGCAGCGCCACGGCAAACTGCCAGCAGGACGCGGCCTGGGCATCGCCTGCAGTCATTACGTCAGTGGCGCCGCGAATTCCATTATTCGGTCCGACATGCCGCACTCCACGGTCAACATCAAGATCGACCGCGACGGTGGGGTTGTGGTGTACACCGGCGCTTCGGAAATCGGCCAGGGCTCGGACACGATGACAGCGCAGATCGCAGCGGAAGCTCTGGGCTGCTCGCTCTCCCGCGTGCGCGTCATCGCCGCCGATACCGATCTGACGCCCATCGACATCGGTTCTTACTCCAGCCGCGTTACGTTCATGGCGGGGAACGCGACGCTGCGGGCGGCCGGGGAAGTGAAGAAGTTGATTGCGGCAGCCGCGGCCAAGAAGATGGGATGTAGCGTCGACTACCTTGTCTTTCGTAACGATCGGGTTTTCAGGAAAGAGGCGGCATCACCTACGTGGACAGAGTTGGCGGACAGGAGTGTCCGCCCCACACAGAACGAAACCTCGGTTAGCGGACGCGTCGAGGGCCAGATTCTGCGCGGATCGCTGCAGCAGAAACGCAAGGATGAAGGCCCTAAAGACTGGATCACTTTCGAAGAGGCAGTGGTCGCGGCGATCGATTTTCACGGAGCCCTCACGGGAACCGGTTCGTACGCTCCGCCGCCAGAAGCTCGGGGCGGCAAACACAAGGGCGGAGGCGTAGGACCCTCACCGGCGTACTCTTACTCGGCCCAGGTCGCCGAGGTCAGCGTCGACCAGGAAACCGGAGAAGTCACGGTCCACAAAGTCTGGGCGGCGCACGACTGCGGCCGGGCTCTGAATCCGGTTTCCGTCGAAGGCCAGATCATTGGTTCCGTTTGGATGGGCATGGGGCAGGCGCTCACTGAAGAAATGGTCTGGAAAGACGGCATGCTCATGAATCCCGGGCTGCTCGAATATCGCAGCCCTTCGTCGGTGGAATCCCCGGCGGTCGAACCGATCATTGTCGAAAGCATCGATCCCGAGGGTCCTTTCGGCGCGAAGGAGTGCAGCGAGGGATCACTGGCCGCAACCATTCCTGCCATCGCAAATGCCATTTACGATGCAGTTGGAGTGCGCTTGCATGAATCGCCGTTCACTCCGGAGCGGGTGTTGGCGGCCCTGCGCGCCAAAAAGTGTGCCAAAGCTCTAGACCTGACCGAGGGGGTCGACCCGACTGCGCCCACCCGTTTTCGGGAACATGGGGGATCGCTCTGCTTCGAAGGCAAAGGACCACAGCGACACGCGCTCGACCCTTCGCGGCGTGCGGCATCTACCGGAGGCGCGGATTGAGTTTGCCCGAGTTCAAGCTATTGCGCCCGCGGTCGGTGGAGGAGGCTATCGGCTATCTTGCAACGCACATGGGAAACACTCGCGTGCTGGCCGGCGGCACTGACCTGATCCCCTCAATGCGGCAGAAGCTGTTCGAGCCGGCGTACGTTCTGGATCTGTCCGGAATCACGGCGTTACGCGGAATCTCCCCGCTCCCCGATGGTGGCGTCGAAATCGGGGCGTTGACCACGCTGCGCGCCATCGAACGGTCAGCATTCCTGCGCGAGCACTATGCCGTTCTCGCGGAAGCCGCGGCCACCGTGGCCTCGCCCGTGCTGCGCAACATGGGGACGATTGGCGGCAACATCTGTCTCGACACGCGCTGTCTCTGGTACAACCAGTCGCTTACTTGGCGCAAGGGATGCGGCTTCTGCATCAAGAAAGACGGCGACCTCTGCCATGTTGCACCGGGTGGAACCAAGTGCTGGGCCGCATTCTCCGGCGACACACCTGCTGCGCTGCTCTGCCTGAATGCCGAGATCGAAATCGCCAGTGCTTCTGGGCTGCGCCGCGTGCCGTTGCACGAGTTCTACACCGGCCTGGGCGACAACTATCGCAGGCTGCAGCCTGACGAGATTGTCACCCGCGTGCTTCTGCCCGCGTCCTCTGCCGACTACCGCGGGGTGTACCGTAAGCTACGGGTTCGCGGATCGATCGACTACCCGCTGGCCGGAGTAGCAGTGGTCATGAAGCGCTCGAACGGCCATGTAGCCGATGCCCGCATCGGCATTACTGCGGTCAATCCCGCCCCAGTGCTAGTGAAGGGAGCAGGCGAGCTGCTCTCAGGCAAGGTCGTCGACGAAATCCTCGCCGAAGCCGCTGGAGACTTGGCGGCGAAGACCGCCAAGCCGCTCACTACTTCTGCCCTGACGCCCGAGTATCGCCGCGAGATGATTCGCGTATTTACGAAGAGGGCAGTGATGGCAGCAGCCCAAGTGGCCGTTCAAAGCTGATCGAATTCATTCCAGTGGAGGGAGAGAAGCATGACTCGTTACCATATCGCTCAGGTCAACATTGGGCGAGTGAGAGCCCCGATCGGGGACCCGTTGATGGCTGGATTTGTCGCGCGGTTGGACGATCTCAACGCGCTTGCGGATTACAGTCCCGGATTTGTCTGGCGTCTGCAAACATCTGAAGGAAACGCGACGTACTTTCGGCCTTATGATGACGAGCGAATCCTGATGAACATGTCAGTCTGGGAGACGATTGACGCACTCCGGCACTACGTCTATCAGACGGTCCATGCAGAGCTACTTCGGCAGCGGCACGAATGGTTTGAAAAGTTCGCGGGCACTTACACTGCGTTGTGGTGGGTGCCCGCTGGTCATCGTCCCGGGATCGACGAGGCGAGGAAGCGTCTTGCCCACCTGGAAAAGCACGGGCCAACGGAGTTCGCTTTTACCTTCAAAACGACTTTTCAACCGGACGAGCATTTTCAGCGGGGCATCGACTGGTTGTCGTTTCAGCCTTGTCCAGCGGCATAGCCGGTGGGTTGGCAAGTTGCGGCGAAGACGATGGCAGACTGATAGAATTCCGGCCTGAGAGACCGAACCCGAACCACTTGTGATCACCGACTGCCACATCCATATCCAGCCGATGGAGATGTTCAAAGCCGACGCGCTGGAGCTCATGAAACGAAAGCGGTCGAACTTCGATCAGATCGTCGAGTTCTGCCGCTCACCCAAGGCCTTCCTCATATTTTTGGACGCGAGCGGCATCGACCGAGCGATGCTGATCAACTATGTGGCGCCGGAAGTAATCGGCTTCACCAACGGCGTGAATCAGTTCGTCGCCGACTATGTAAAGGAAGATCCAACCAGGCTGCTCTCGTGTGGCAGCCTGCACCCGCGGCACACCACCAACGTCCTGGCAGATGTGGAGCAGATCTTACGGCTGGGACTGAAGATGATCAAGATTCATCCGCCGCACCAATTGCTGTTTCCCAATGACTATCTCAATGGCGTCAAAGAGCTCGAGATCATCTACCGCGCGGCGGAGGCCAATGGTGTGCCCGTGATGTTTCACACCGGAACGTCCATTTTTCCGGGTGCCCGCAATAAGTATGGCGATCCGATCTATGTGGACGATGTCGCGGTCGATTTCCCCAAGCTGAAGATCTTGCTGGCCCACGGCGGCCGCCCACTGTGGATGCAGACCGCGTTTTTTCTTGTGCGCCGTCACCCTAACGTCTATCTCGATATCAGCGGCATTCCGCCCAAGACCCTGCTCAAGTATTTTCCTCGTCTGGAAGAAATCGCTCACAAGACGCTGTTCGGCACAGACTGGCCGGGTCCCGGCGTGCCCGACATCAAGAAAAATCTCGACGAATTCCGCGCGCTTGCTTTGCCTGAGAACGTCCAGCGACAGATTCTCAGCAAAACCGCGCTAGGGATCTGGCCAGCCTGAGTTCGGCTGCTTCGTTACATCTGCCTCGGCCTCCAGTCGGTGCTCCGAGTCCGGCGACCGTTGGGCGCTTGGAGAGTCGCGCGGATTTCAGGTATAAAAGATAATTAGACCCGGACGCTGCGGGTCGGGCCGTCCGGCAACCAGATTCCAGCCCCTTAGGCGAAAAACGAATGTCGAGCGTCACCACAAATCTTGCTCCCAAGGGACTTGAGGGCGTCGTTGCCACCACATCCCGGATTTGCTACATCGACGGAGATCGCGGCGTCCTTGCATACCGTGGCATCGACATCCACGAACTCGCGCACCAGTCAAATTTCGAAGAGACCTGCTTCCTGCTCTGGTTCGGCAAGCTGCCCACGAGCCGCGAGTTGCGCGAGTTGCATGATCGCCTGGCGGAAGAGCGCAAGCTGGACGCCTCCATAATTTCTTTGCTACGTGCAGCCCCGCGTCATGCGCTCCCCATGGATGTGCTGCGCACTGCGGTTTCGGCGCTGTCTTTCTACGATCCGCAAGAGAAGAATAACGATCGCACGGCCAATGTCGACAAGGCGATTCGCCTGACCTCGCAGATCGCCATGATCGTCGCGGCCTATGACCGCATCCGCAAAGGACAACCTGTGGTCGAGCCCGACCGTACGTTGTCCCATGCTGCTAACTTTCTGCTCCTGCTTAACGGTAAGAATCCGAGTGCCACGGCCGAGAGAGCCCTCGACATCGCGCTGATCCTCCATGCCGACCACGAGCTTAATGCCTCAACTTTCGCCGCCCGGGTGACGGCCGCGACCTTGTCCGACATGCACTCCGCCATCACTTCCGCAATCGGCGCTCTCAAGGGACCCTTGCACGGAGGCGCGAACGAAGCGGTCTTTCGTATTCTCGAAGCGATCGACTCCTCCGGCGCCGATCCCATCGAGTACGTTAAGGGTATGTTGGCGCAAAAGAAAAAAGTGCCCGGCTTTGGCCATCGCGTTTACCACACTGAAGACCCGCGGGCGACGCACCTGCGTGCCATGTCCCGCGAGTTGGGCAACTCTAGCGGACAGGCCAAGTGGTTCGAGATTTCCCACAAAATCGAAGAGTTCGTGAAGGCCGACAAGAAACTGAACGCCAACGTTGACTTCTACTCGGCATCCACTTATCACACGCTCGGCATCGACGTGGATCTATTCACCCCCATCTTCGCCGTCTCCCGTATCAGCGGGTGGGCCGCTCACGTGATCGAGCAACTCGACGACAACCGCCTGATCCGTCCCCGGGCGGATTACTTAGGTCCGGAATATCCCGCCCCCTACGTACCGGTCGATCAGCGATCGTGATCGTAGGGACGTTGCTTTGCTGGCGGCATGCCGGATGGTGGTGAGAGAGACGTTGCAAGCAACGTCTCTACGGCGGCGGTGTCCACAGCGTAAAATAAATTGAATATGCACCGAGTCTACCTCGACAACAACGCCACCACGCCAATCCTGCCCGAGGTGTTTGAGGTCATGCGCCCTTATTTTGGGGAACGCTTCGGTAACGCCTCATCGATCCACGGTCACGGACAGGACGCCCGTGCAGCGGTCGAAAATGCGCGCGAGTCGGTGGCGACGCTGCTCGGCTGTCACGCATCGGAGATTGTTTTCACTAGTGGCGGCACCGAAGCCGATAACCTGGCGATTTTCGGTCTGGTGGCGCCAGGTGATCACCTCATTACATCGAGCATCGAGCATGACGCGGTGCTCCATGCCAGCAAGCACGCCGAAGAGGTGGGGTGCGAAGTATCCGCTCTGCCGGTGGACGCTCACGGCCTCATCGATCCCGACGATGTGCGCCGCGCTTTGCGGCCCAACACCAAACTGATCTCGATCATGATGGCGAACAACGAAACTGGGGTCCTGCAACCGGTCGAAGAGATTGGCAAGATCGCGGCAGAGGCCGGTGTCTATTTCCATTCCGATGCAGTGCAGGCCGCGGGTAAAGTTGCCATTGACGTACGGCAAATCAGGTGCCACCTGCTCTCGATTTCCGGTCACAAGATCCACGCGCCTCAGGGTGTGGGAGCCCTCTACGTCCGGAGAGGCACCGCAATCCAGCCGCTATTTTATGGCGGGCGCCATGAGCGCTCACGCCGGGCCGGCACGGAGAATGTTCCGGGAATCGTTGCTTTCGGCAAGGCTACACAACTGGCGAAGGAGGGCATGGATCGCGGCGATGACCAGAAAATCGCCGCACTGCGAGACCGCTTGCAAAAAGGCATCCTTACTCAGATTCAGGAAGCGGGAGTGAACGGCGAACTTGCGCCGCGCGTGCCGAACACGACCAACATTTATTTCGACCACATCGAAGGCGAAGCGCTCGTGATCTCGCTGGACCTAAAGGGCCTCGCAGTTTCCGCCGGATCTGCCTGCTCGTCGGGCGCGGTCGAGCCGTCCCACGTCCTGGTGAGCATGGGGTTGCGACCGGATCGGGCGCACGCGAGCATCCGTTTTAGCCTCGGCAAACAGACGACCGCCGCGGACATCGATTTCGCACTCGCCCTGGTGCCTGAGATCGTTGCCCGGTTGCGGCGGTTGTCGCCGTCGTACAAAAGACAGGTTCTGCGCGCCTAAAAGTCTGGGTGGCCAGATTTGTTAGAATCCTTTCGCAATGACAATGACAGATGCCGTTCTGGTTCCCGCGAACACCTTGGCCACCGCCAAAGGCGATGGTTCCACCGTTGATGTCAATAACGCCACCACTCGCGCGTTTCTCGTGACCCTCGCCATCACGAAAATCATCGAGCAGGAATCGCTCGACGTCAGCATCTACGGCTCGGCCGATGGTGCGGCATGGGAGCCAAAATCGATCGTGGCGTTTCCGCAAAAGTTTTACTGCGGCGAGACCCAACTGGTGCTCGATCTAACCGCGCATCCGCAGGTGAAATTCGTGCGCGCCCATTGGGAGGTCGCACGCTGGGGCCGCGGTACGGAGACGCCTATGTTCGAATTCGGCGTCAGCATGAAATGGATCCCGGCCAACATTCTGAACGAAGCCCGCGCCGAGGCGAAAGCATTGGCTTAAGAATTGTTGCCCCTCCCGTCCGCTATATTAATTTCACCATGAAATCCGAGTCCCAAGTCATCGTGCGCCCGGCGCGCAACGTTCGCGGCAGCGTTCAACTCCCCGGCGACAAATCCATTTCCCACCGTTATGCCATGCTGGCGGGAATCGCGGAAGGTCCGTCGCGCCTCGACAATTACTCGACTGGTGCGGACTGCGCGAGCACTCTCGGTTGTATGCGTTCGCTGGGAGTTACCTGGGAGCGCAAGGCGGACTCCGCCAACGTCATCGAGGTGCAGGGGCGCGGCCTGTCCCTAGCCGCTCCTGATGGGGCGCTGGACTGCGGTAACTCCGGTTCAACGATGCGGATGCTCAGCGGCATCGTGTCCGGCCAGACCTTCACCAGCGAAATGATCGGAGACGAATCGCTCTCGCGTCGCCCTATGGAACGAGTGATCAAGCCGCTCTGCGCCATGGGTGCACGAATCGAGTCGCGGGAAGGGAAGCCTCCCTTGCGCATTTCTGGGTCGTCCCTGAAAGCGATCGACTATGAAATGCCGGTTGCCAGCGCGCAGGTGAAGTCCTGCCTGTTGTTCGCGGGTTTGTTTGCGGACGGCGAGACCCGAATCGTAGAACCCTTGCGCACTCGCGACCACGGAGAAGTGGCGCTGCGCGCTTTTGGCGCACAGCTCGGCCGCAAAGGCAGCGGCGTGAACGGAAACGAAGTCCGGATCCGCGGTGGTCAACGCTTGCGCGGCATCGAAGCGCGGATCCCAGGCGATCTCTCCAGCGCTGCATTTTTTCTGTGTGCCGCAGCGCTCTTTCCCGGCTCGCAATTGACCATCCCCAATCTCCTCATGAATCCCACGCGTGCCCGCCTGCTCGACATCCTTGCACAGATGGGACTCCGAATCACCGTCACGCAGATCGAAGAGATTCATGGCGAGCTGATCGGATCGCTCCAGATTGAAGGCGGCAAATTGAAAGGCCTCAGCCTCGCGGGTGGGGACTCCGCTGCGCTCATCGATGAGATTCCTGTGCTGGCGGCCATCTCACCCTACACCGAGCAGGGCATCGAAGTGCGAGATGCCAAAGAACTGCGCGTGAAAGAGTCCGATCGGATTGCGGCTGTAGCGACGAACCTCCGCTTGATGGGTGCGCAGGTGGAAGAGCGGGAGGACGGTCTGAAGATTCCTGGGAGCCAGACGCTCAGTGGCGCGGAACTCGATTCAGTCGGCGATCATCGCATCGCCATGGCTTTCGCCGTGGCAGCTTTGCGCGCCCGGGGTGAAACGCTCATTCGTGGTGCTGAATCGGCTGCAATCTCCTACCCAGCCTTCTTCCAAACACTGGACGAAGTCGTCGAACGTTAGCCCATTGTCATACATAGCCTGCACTAGACTACTCTGTCGTCCCGAGCAAAGCGAGGGATCCAGGTCCGTGCCCGGACCAGAAGTGATGCCGCCGGAAGGAAACACCTCGATCCCTCGCTGCGCTCTGATGACAGAGCGGTTTGGGGATACAGCAACTGTAAGACAGGCCTAGCCTTCAGTGCTCGCGAGGAACAGGACCCGAACGCACCATCGACGAAGTAACCTCCGGACTATTACCAGAGTGACCTGTCCAGCTTGCCCTAACGCATAGAACAATATTCGACGAGTCGGGGACCGCCTGATTTCCCCCGTCTTCAAATGGGGTTCTCTCTTAACTTTCTGGGGGATACAAATATGCGTTTCAAGTTGATGCTGTGTGTTGTTCTGGGCTTTGCCACCGCGGCTTACGCCAAAGAGCCGAAGCGCTATCAGTCAGGCAAGTTGTTGCAGATGGATTCGGTTCCATGCGGTACGGCGGAAAAGGACGGAAAGAGTTTTGCCGGCGAGATGCTCGGCATCGACTCGAGCAGCAAGAAAACGCAGGAGGTTCTGTGCCAGGAATATGTTCTGCAGGCCGAGAAGGTAATCTACCGCATTCGTCCGCACGACGAGAAACACCCGGCGCTATTACCCATTGGTGAGTACGCGCAGTTCCGCCTGGAGAAGGACAAAATGCATCTGCGCGTGGAAGATCTCGACGGCAAGGAGCGGGAATATCTCGTCGTCTCGATGACTCCACGTTCCGACAGCAGCACGGCGGATGCCGCGCCATCACGGCTTAATCACCTGCAGTAAAGCATGTAGGAGACAACATAAAACAAACGGCGCGGGTCCAGTAACCGCGCCGTTTTGAATTGCTTGCTGTGACTTACTACAGCAATTTCTGCAGCCCCCCGCTTGAGCGTGATGTCTTCCAACCTCACCATACGGTCAAGCATCGAAAGCAAGTGAACGTCACTATGCCCCCCGCTCTGGCTCTTCTTAAGGAGGGGAGACGTGTGTGCGAAACCAAACCATCAACGGAGTTAACAAACATGAAGCGTTCCTTATTACTCATCGCAACATCGCTATTCTTTGCGGCAGCACCTATACTGATGGCGCAGCAGGACAGCGATCACGCTGAAGTCGGCGCGTTCTTCGATTATTTCCGTTACAGCAATGCGACACCCGTCAGGAACTTCATCGGCGTCGGCGGCCGGGCGGCCTTTAACGTTCGACCCAGCGTTCAGATCGAAGCCGAGATGGCCTACGACTTCAAGCGGAACTTTACTAATACTTTCAGCAACGGTGTAACGACCGAGGTGGTCAACACGTCATTCCGCACGCTACATGGATTTTTCGGGCCGAAATTCCAGACGGGCTCCGGCCCCTTTCGCGTGTTCGTCACCGGCAAGGTCGGATTCGATAACTTCAGCATTGACAACCAGGGTGCAACCACGGGCTTCGTGAACACCGTTGGTCTAACCACCGGCAAGACCGCCTTCGCCGTCTATCCCGGGGGAGGGTTTGAAGCCTTCGCCGGCCCAATCGGGATTCGTGCCGAAGTAGGTGACGACATTTACTTCATCGGCGGAGCCCACAACAACCTGCGGGTGACCTTCGGGCCGCAGTTCCGTTTCTAATCTCGCGAAAACCCGATACTTACTGGCGGCCTTTCACAGGCCGCCAGTCTTTTCAGCACCTCTTTTTCTCGCCGCCTACTGCCCGTTCCAAGAACTCCGTCACGTTCCCGTGTGACCCCTGTCACGGCGGGAGTTTTGCGTCTCCTCGATAGTCAAGAGTTTACAGGGCGGAAATCGTCCGCCCGCAAAAAGCCCAGTGGACTCCTATCCACAACGCCTGGTGAACCCGTGGGTCGTCACTTTCTCCGTAATGCTGGCGACCTTCATGGAAGTTCTTGACACTACCGTCGTCAACGTCTCGATACCGCACATCGCCGGCAATCTGGCCTCCACCAACGAAGAAGGCACGTGGGTGGTCACGTCCTATCTGGTTTCAAACGCCGTCGTACTGCCGATTTCGGGATGGCTGGCGAACTATATGGGCCGCAAACGGCTTTTGCTGACCTGCGTCGCCGGATTTACCCTCACGTCGCTGTTGTGCGGCTTTGCGACTTCACTGCCGCAGTTGATTATTTTCCGCATTCTGCAGGGCCTGACGGGCGGCGGCCTGCAGCCGCTGGCCCAGGCGATTCTGCTGGAAACTTTTCCCAAAGAGCGCCACGGCCACGCTATGGCGGCATTCGGCATCGGCATTCTGCTGGCTCCCATTCTCGGTCCCACGCTCGGCGGATGGATCACCGACAATTACAGCTGGCGCTGGATTTTTTATCTCAATCTCCCCGTCGGCATTCTGTCGTTGGTGCTGATGAGCCGGTTCGTGGTCGATCCCCATTACGTCAAGCGAGGAACAGGCAGGGTGGATCTTTGGGGGATCGGGTTTCTGGCCCTCGGGATCGGCTCTCTGCAGGTCCTTCTCGATACCGGCCAGCGCAAAGATTGGTTTTCCTCCAGCTACATTCGCACCTTCACCGTGCTCTGTGTGATTGGTTTGGTCGCTCTAGTCATCCGCGAGTTGAAGACCGATCATCCCGTCGTCGATCTGCGCGTCCTCAGGAACCGCTCTTTCAGTGCGGGAGTATTTCTCATCGGTATGCTCGGCTTTATTCTCTATGCCAGCCTGGTCCTGCTGCCGCTTGTACTTGCAAACGCTCATGGGATATCCCGCCTACAACTCAGGCCTGGCGCTGTCTCCGCGGGGCATTGGCGCGCTGCTATTCACCCCGCTAGCTGGCCACTTGACCACCAAGATTGATCCGCGACGGCTGCTGGTCGTTGGTCTGGTTCTAGGTTCCATCACCATGTTCGACCTGTCCGGGCTCAATCTGTATGCCGGTTTCTGGGACATTCTCTGGGCTCAGGTCCTGCAGGGCGTTGCCCTCAGTTTTCTGTTCATTCCGTTGATGACCCTGGCCATGGCCCGCATCCCGCCTGAGAAAATGGGGAACGCGACCAGCATCTTCAACCTGATGCGCAATATCGGCGGCAGCGTGGGCATCGCCATTATGACCACGTTCCTGGCCCGCCGCACCCAACTTCACCAGAACCATCTTGTGGCCAACGTTCGGGCCGGCGATTCGCAAACGCTGAGATACCTGCAAGGTCTGCGTACTCACTTCAACGCACAAGGCGCCGACAGCGTCACCGCCGCGCGCAAGGCTCTCGGTGCCCTCTACGGGATGGTGCAGCAGCACGCCGCGATGCTCGCTTTTGTCGAAGCCTTTTGGGTGATGGGGGTGGTGTTCCTGCTGATGATCCCATTCCTCCCGCTGTTGCAGTACACCAAGCCTGTCCCATCTTCAGCACCTGCGCCCAACCTCGAACAGGCAACCCTGCCGTCGCCTACTCCAGAGGCTTGGTCGGATGTTCTGGAGCACGACGCCCTGGAAGAAGAAGACCATCTCGTTCCGCACGGTTAAGCCCGGCCGCGTGCAAAGCCTTGCCTGTGATAGAGTATTGCCCACCAAGAGGCTGGCCGTGGGGGCTAGCCGCGTCCGCCCAGATTTTCCACCGCTAAAGGAGCGATCCATGACCACCCTCCGCGACCTCGTGAAAGACCGCAGAGTCTATTCCGTCGAATCCACTCGTAGCGTGCTCGAGGCTGCCCGCTTCATGATGGAGCACAATATCGGTGCCTTACCGGTCCTTCGCAACGGAGAACTGGCGGGCATTCTGTCAGAGCGCGACATCATGAACCGCGTTGTGGCGGTCGGTCGCACGCCCGGAACTACCGCCGTGTCCGAAGTCATGACCGCGAACCCGCGCGCGGTCGCGGCTGACGAAAGCATCGAGGAGTGCCTCTTCATCATGCGGGAGTTTGGGTTTCGCCACCTCCCCATCGTCGACGGCAAAGAATTGAAGGGACTGGTTTCGTTGCGCGACATCTTGATGCGGCAGGCGGCCGAAATCGAGCGCCAGACGCGACGCGCCGCGTCGTAGCGGCGTGGAAAGACTCCGAGTACGCTTCCTGTTTTGAGAGGGGTGGGCTTCTTCCAGGCTGCTGGAAAAATTGTGCATGCTCGTCACTCCCGTTTCCGCAGCAGGGCTTCCCCCGGCTTGGGGGGCAATTTGAACGGGAATTCGAAGATTCTTCCTTCTACCGGAAGCCGCAGGATGAATTCCTCCTGCTTCTTCCATCCACCGATCCACTTATTCTGGGTGCTGAATAGAACCCATCCGCTAGTCTCCGGATGCCCCGGTCCCAGCCGCGTGGGCCGCAGGCTGTTCTTGGTGACAAACTCCAGCAACTCCGCCGAATCCTTCTGAAAGGCCCGTACGTAGGCCTCTTTCTCTTCTTTCCGCTCCGGATGTTTTTGGCCTTCGCGTGCGGCCTCATGATCCACAGCGTCGGCGTCGTCCTGTACTTTTTGCGCGAACTCTTCTGGATCCAGTGGCGTTTGCACAACTCGGAAATGATTCACAAACTCGAGCGAGATCATATCCGTAGCGAGTTCCAGTGGCGCCTGACCGCGATAGCGCACGTCCAGCAAGACGGCGAAGAACGGTTCGTGTCGCCGGTGAACTTTTTCCAGTTCCTGGGAATCGACCGACAGCGTCACGCCCACATCGTCCGACCATAATCCGTAGCGAAATCTGCCATCGTCGCCGAACGAGAATGTGCAGCCCGGATGCCCCTCATCCCAGCGTACGGCGGGAATCTTAGGTTTATCTTTCCCGGGTTCGGCTCGCAATGGCGCCGAGAAGAGCAGGGAAGCCGCTGCCAGCACGATTGCCGCAAACAGGGCAGCAGAGGCCAACATCCGCCGCTGCCGCACGCGACACCGGGGCTGGCACATGACTATCTTCTAGCTTAGTCCACCGTCAGGCTGACGGTAGGAGCGGAGGTCGTCGTTCCGGTGCCGGTATTGCTCGACACATTTCCCAGCGTGTCGACGCCGACAATAGTGAAAGTGTAGGTGTTGTTCGGCGTCACGCCGTTCGGCGTCGTCGTGGGGGTGCTGGTGTTGCTTCCGCAGCTTGGCAACAGGAGTAGCGTCCCTCCCAGCACAAATAGAGCGAGCACGCCCCAGGCTTTTCGCGATCGCTTTCCGCCCACCGCCGCACCCACGCCCGCGAGCGCCAGCAGAGGCAGGGGCAGCCACAGAGCGGAGAAGCCTCTCGCGTTTGGGCGGGCCAGCGACCCCGTGATTATAGGACCGAACGTGCTGATGGAGATGGTCGAGGGCTTAACCACTCCGTTCACCGTTACCGGATTGGGGTTAAAGGAGCATATTGGAGGGATCGTCACCAAAGGTGTGATGGAGGCGCATGACAGGGTTACGCCGCCGCCAGGCGGAGTGAAATAGCCGTTCAGCGGATTTATGTTGATCACGCCCTGGCCTCCACTGCCGGCATGCACGCTGCTCGGCGCCACCGTGGTCTGGACAGTAATTGTGAACCCGGGAGCCACCGAAACCACCGTCAGGTAAGCTTGCACCGTGCAAACGCCACCGGATCCGGAAGCGTTGGCGCAAGTGCCTGCGGAGGACGTGCCCGTGACTGTGATTAAGTAGAGGCCGGGAGTGGCCGTTCCGGCATTCGTGACCGTATTGACGATGGCCGTCGCGCTAGCTGGCGGCGCCAGGGAGGCCGGACTCACCACGCACGTCGGAAAAACGGTTATAGTCTCGTTCGATGTTGCTTGGCACGAGAGATCGACTGTTCCACTGAACCCATTCGTCGTTCCCAGCGTGAGGCTCGACGTAGCCTCGCCGCCCGGGTCGACCGTGCCTTTGCCAGAAAACGTAGTCATCTGCAGGGTGAATCCCGCCTGCCCTGACGCTGACGGTATCCCCAGGAAAAGGACGAATACCAATGAAACCAGGACGCCGCCGTGTGGGTTACGCAATCTCAAGATGGATGACAACGACTCGAATCTCAACATGAGCAGGTTTTCGGTTCAAGTAGCTTCGATTCAGGAGCCGACATAAAGGCTGCCCGCCTCGCCCTTGCGCAGAATGACGCATCGACCGAAAATCTCGGCCTCGGGATTCTCAGCCTTTTGTCTTTCAAGATCGAACCCGATCGACTTCGGGGCGCGGTTTCCTTCATTCCATTCGCAAGGAATCGTCCATATTATCATCCCCGGAGAACAAACCCCCAGGCTTGGGGATGGTTGGTTTGGGTCCATGGCGTTGTTTTCGTCGCGCACTTTGCGGCGGGGGATTTCAACCAACCGTCCCGTGTCTAGGGCACGGTGACAATCACGCCGACGCACGACTTGGCGCCGCGTCGGCTATAGCTGTGCAGAACTCCGGAGTCGAAGTAAATCGCGTCGTCAGCCTCCAGCACAAATTCGTCGCTGGCAATCTTCAGTGCCAGCGATCCCTTGAGAAGATAAAGAAACTCCACTCCTGCGTGCTGATGTGGTTTTTGCCTGGCGGCGGGCACTTCTTGAAAGTCGGCCAGATAGGCGCTGAGCTTGCGTTCGGTAGCCCGATAATCCAGACACTCGAAGTAATAAGGCACGTCCTGCGCCCCCGGACGCTCCGGGAAGCGTACTCGTTCCTGCCATCGCACCACTCCGACCACACGCCGCTGGCGATCGTCGGCGAAAAAGTAATCCAGACCCACCCCGAATACCATCGCAATGCGCAGCAGAGTGGGAAGGGTTGGAAACAGCTTTCCGCGTTCCAGTTTCGAAAGCAAGGCCGCCGAGAGTCCCGTATGCTTGCCCAGTTCGACCAACCCCATACTCTTGCGCAACCGGAGTGTGCGCAGCTTTTCGCCGATTGAATACCGCCCCAAGCCTTCTGAAATCGTGTCCGTGAGGCCCGCCATGGTTTCTCAATAATAAAACATAATTTCATAGTAGTAAATTAATAGACACGGTGCCTGACGCGGATCGGAAATTCCGCCCAGTCTGGCGGCTGCGGCTGCAAGGAACGTCTTAGCACGCACCCACGGCAACACTTTTCTTTGGGTCCGATAACGCGCATACTCAATTGCTCTGGTTATGGCTTCTGAGGCCAATGCGCGCCTGCTTTCGAGGTTTCTCGACTACCTGCGGATCGAGAAGGGGCTGGCGGCGCTTTCGATCGGTGCCTATGCGACCGACATCTGCCAGTTCGCCGAGTTTCTGGAAAAACGGAAGCGGCTGCTGCTGACTGCGAGGCGAAGCGATGTGCGCGAGTTTCTGCAGGAATTGTTTTCCCATCAGGTGGACGGGCGCAGCGTCGGGCGGAAGCTTTCGGCGTTGCGACATCTTTATCGATATTTGCTCCTGGACAAGAGGATCGAGCACGATCCGACGCTGAATATTGAGTCGCCACGGCAGTGGAAGGTTTTACCCAAGGCATTGGCGCGCGAGGAGATGGAAACTACGCTGGCGGCTCCTCTGGCGCGGGGTGCTGGCGTGCATCGACAGACCCCACAGTCGGCGGCTCTGGCGGTTCGGGATCGCGCGATGTTGGAGGTGTTTTATGCCGGGGCACTGCGCGTGTCGGAGGTGATCAACGCCAAGCTTGAGGATTTGAAGCTTGAGTCGGGGTACATGCTGGTTCGAGGGAAGGGTGATAAGGAGCGAGTGGTGCCGTTGGGAAGGTCGGCCCAGGATGCATTGTCGCAATATCTGGCCGAGGCGCGGCCGATTCTGGCTGGGATGAGGGCGACGAAAAATCCGCACGTTTCGACTAGCGCTATCGAAAATCCCCACCTTTCGACAGCCTCAGAGGGGGCCTTCTCGCGCAAAGAACGGGCGAGAAGTGGGGCACCCGCAAATTCTCCTTTGCTGTTTATTGCGCGCGGGGCGCGAAGACTGACGCGACAGCGGGTTTGGCAGATGGTCGGGGCGGCGTCGGTGGCCACGGGACGACACGCTTCGCCGCACATGTTGCGGCACTCCTGCGCCACGCACATGGTGGAGAATGGCGCGGACTTGCGGACGGTGCAAACTATCCTCGGCCATGCCGACATCTCGACGACGCAGGTGTATACGCATTTGGCGCTGGACCGGTTGCGGACGGTTTATCAGAAGCATCATCCGAGGGCGAAGGCGAGGTAGGCGATTTCAGATTCTAGATTCAAGGCGGCGAATCTGAAATCTACAATCTGCAATCTGAAATAGTTTATGGCGACAGCACGCACGATCATTGAGAAGGCCGTGGCGGATTTTCTTCGCCATCTGCGCGAGCGGAATGCTTCGCCGCACACGATCAAGGCTTATAGCGGGGATCTCGATGAATTTTCCGCTTACGCCGGATCGCGGGGATGGGGTGACATCGATCATATTGCAATCCGTGGATTTCTCTCGCAACTTTATCAGAAAGGCCTCGGGAAGACTTCGGTGGCGCGGGCACTGGCGGCGGTGCGATCGCTTTATCGCTGGCTGGCGCAGGAAGGCGTGGTAGAACAGAATCCCGCGAAACTGGTGGCTACTCCCAAGCTGCCAAAGAAGCTGCCGCGGGTGCCGACCATCGAAGAAATGAACTCGGTTCTCGATGGGCAAATGCCGGAGGTGGCCGCATTCCCGGAGCGAGACCTGCTGATGCTGGAGCTGCTTTACGGCTGCGGTATCCGCAACTCCGAATTGACCGGAATCAACCTCGACGATATCCGGCTGAGCGCGGAGGCGATCCTGATTCGCGGAAAAGGAAAGAAAGAACGCTACGTTCCGTTTGGCGGATCGGCGAAAGGCGCGCTGGTCGCGTACCTTCCCGCACGGCAGGCTGCTCTCGCGGAGCTGCACAAGAACTCGTCTGCCCTGCTGATTAACCGGCGCGGAGGTCGGCTGACCACGCGGAGCGTAGGTCGGATCATCAAGAGGATTGCGGTGGCAAAAGGGCTGTCCCCGGATGTGCATCCGCACACGCTGCGGCATGCTTTCGGCACGCACATGCTGGAAGAAGGGGCTGATCTGCGTGCGATCCAGGAGTTGCTGGGCCACGAACGTCTGGCGACGACGCAGCGCTACACGCAGCTTTCTATGAAGCACGTCCTTCAGGTTTACGATCAAACCCATCCGCGAGCGAAATGAATTCGTGCCCGCTGCGAGTTGCGCAGCGGGAGCTCGTCATAACCGATCTTTCGAATTCCAAAGACCAAAGACGCTTCTAGACAATGTCAAATCATGGCAGACGCGAAATGCACGCCGCAAAAATGTATGCCTACGCCAGGAACATTTCCGGGTTCGCTGTCGGTCCATCCAGGTGCCCGACAAGTCTTTTTTCCAATCCCTCCCGGGAGGGTTTGAGTTGCTGCCTCAGGCGCTCTTTGTCCTGATCGCTAAGCGGTGAAAAACTCCGCGCGATCTCAACGTTGTGGGCCAGCATTTCGGGGCGGGGCATTCCTACGACCGCAGTCGTCACCGGCAGGCTCATGGAATACCGGAGCAGTGAGTTCATCTCTGCCTTTCCCGGACCTTCGCCCACAAGAAACTCTTGACCGGTCACCTTCATGGCGATCACGCCAAGGTTCTTGGCGTTGGCAGCGGGTAGGGCGAGTTCCTCAAAGCGGCCATTACGGGAAGCGTTGAGAGCCATCTGCACGCAATCAAGGTCGTGTCGCTCGATAGCCCTGGCCATTACCTCTCCGTTGGTGTGGCTCGTCATGCCGACAAAGCGCGCCATTTTCTGGTCGCGCGCTTCCATCAAACCCTTAAGAGCCCCGTCCGGGGCCTCGATTTTTGCCAAATCGTCGGCTTGGCCGAGGCTGTGGATGTGCACCAGGTCCACGTGGTCGGTCTTGAGGCGCTTCAGGCTGGCCTCCAGGCGGCGCAGGAATTCGTCGCGGGAGCGATCGGGAATCTTCGTTGCCAGCCAAACGTCTTTGCGGCGCGAAGCCATCACCCTGCCGACGCGAGTTTCGCTTTCTCCGTCTCCGTAAGCGTAAGCCGTGTCCAGATAAGTGATGCCCAGATCAATCGCGTGACTGAGGATCGCCGTGGCACTCTCTTCGTCCTTGTACATAAGGAAGCGGCTGCCGCAGCCGAAAGCAAGAATCGACACCTTGGCGCCGGTTCGTCCCAGAGTCCGCGAGGGAATAAGATCGGTGCCCGGACTTGCGCTGGCAACATTCTTCAGTAGCAAGAGGCTTGTACTGGCCGCAGTTCCCAATCCGATATTCTCAAGAAACTGTCTGCGAGAAATTTCGTTGCTCATGGTCCCTCCGGAACGATCAAGGGGCATCTTATCGCTTCGCCGAGACTTTTGTTAGCTCGACGAGACGGACTGAGTGGGCCCGCATCGCAAATGATTCGCAAGTCGCCATTCCGCACAACGTTTATTTCGACAATCTACTTCCGACCAGGGCTCTCTCACGCCGGCTGCATTCTGAAGGGATGACCTGCCTGGAAAACTTCGGAGAATCTGGCAAGAACTTCATCGAAATAGGCAAGCGCCCCAAGGGCCCAGAAACTATGCTTAGGGCTGTGGTGCCCTGGAGGCAGTTGGGGTTCGCAGCGAAGGAGAAACAATGCAGACGCGCAAACTTGGAAAAAGCAACCTGGAAGTTTCGGTTCTCGGCCTGGGCTGCATGGGAATGAGCTTTTCCTACGGGCCACCTAAGGACAAGCAGGAGATGACCTCTCTTCTCCGTGCCGCCGTAGAACGCGGCATCACCTTCTTTGACACAGCCGAAGTCTACGGCCCGTTCTTGAACGAAGAGCTTGTGGGCGAAGCCCTCGCTCCTTTCCGCGGGAAGGTAGTGATCGCGACCAAGTTTGGGTTCGACCTGAGCGGCAGCGATAATCGGCCGGGAGCACCGCCCGTGAGTAGCCGACCCGAGCAGATCAAGCGGGCAGTGGAGGGTTCGCTCAAGCGACTCAGAGTGGAGAGCATCGACTTGCTGTACCAGCATCGGGTCGACCCGAATGTGCCCATCGAAGATGTGGCCGGCACGGTGAAGGAATTGATTCAAGCCGGCAAGGTCAAGCACTTCGGCATGTCGGAGGCAGCGGCAAAGACGATTCGCCGCGCACACGCCGTCCAGCCAGTCACTGCGGTGCAGAGCGAATACTCGCTGTGGTGGAGAAAGCCAGAGCAGGAAGTGATACCGATGCTCGAGGAACTCGGGATTGGTTTTGTGCCCTATAGTCCCCTGGGCAAGGGATTCCTGACGGGAGCGATCAAAGAAGACGCGAAATTCGACAGCACCGATTTCCGCAGCAAACTTCCTCGCTTCACGCCGGACGCTCTCAAGACCAACCAGGCGCTGATTGACCTGCTCGGCAGCATCGGGAAGCAGAAGAAAGCGACTCCTTCTCAAATCGCATTGGCCTGGCTGCTCGCTCAGAAACCGTGGATTGTGCCGATTCCGGGCACGACGAAGCTGCACCGCCTCGAAGAAAACATTGGTGCGGTGGCAGTGGAACTGACGTCCGGCGACCTGCGTGAGATCGAAAGCGCTGCCTCCAAA
Organism: uncultured Acidobacteriaceae bacterium; assembly: GCA_963819035.1. Taxonomy (GTDB): domain Bacteria; phylum Acidobacteriota; class Terriglobia; order Terriglobales; family Acidobacteriaceae; genus Sulfotelmatobacter. Next base: position 56,829 of record CAWFUU010000017.1, read on the forward strand.
ATTCCGGTGGAAGGGGCGCGATACCCCGAAGCCATCGAGAAAATGACGGGGCTGTGAAAGGTAAATCCATGTACAAAGCGAAAGCATACTCCGCTGCCAGTGCGACCTCATCGCTGGCCTCCACCACGATCACGCGGCGCGATCCGACCGAACACGATGTCCAGATCGACATTCTGTATTGCGGCATCTGTCACTCCGATCTTCACCAAGTCCGCAACGAGTGGAGCGGCGTGATGCCGACCGTCTACCCGTGCGTCCCCGGCCACGAAATCGTTGGCCGGGTCACCAAGACCGGTTCGGCGGTCACCAAGTTCAAGCCCGGTGACCTCGCCGCAGTCGGCTGCATGGTCGACTCGGACGGCACCTGCCCGGAGTGCCGTGCGGGTCTCGAGCAGTTCTGTCCGAATTTGACGTTAACTTACAACTTCCCCGACAAGCATCTGGGAGCTGTCACCTATGGCGGCTACTCCGACAGCATTGTCGTCGACCAGAGGTTTGTTCTGCGCGTCCCTTCCAACCTGAACCTTGCCGGCGCTGCTCCTTTACTTTGCGCCGGAATCACGACTTACTCGCCGATGCGCCACTGGGGGGTCACTAAGGGCAAGAAAGTCGGCGTGGTCGGGCTCGGCGGACTAGGCCACATGGGCGTGAAGATTGCGCATGCGCTCGGATCCCACGTGGTTGTCTTCACGACTTCGCCGAACAAGAAGGAAGACGCGCGCCGCCTCGGCGCGGACGAGGTTGTCATCTCGCGCAACGCGGACGAGATGCAGAAGCACGTCGAGAGCTTCGACTTCATTCTCGACGCTGTCTCCGCCGATCACGACATGAACGCATACATCAATCTGCTGCGCCGGGATGGCAACATTACCCTCGTCGGGGCGCCCGAAAAGCCTCTTGCAGTTTCCGCATTCGGGCTGATCATGCGCCGCCGCAGTCTCTCCGGCTCGGCAATCGGCGGCATCGCCGAAACCCAGGAGATGCTCGACTTTTGCGGGCGGCACAACCTCACCGCCGATGTCGAAGTGATCCCAATCCAGAAGGTCAACGAAGCCTACGAGAGACTGCTTAAATCCGATGTGAAGTACCGCTTCTCGATCGATATGGCTTCTCTCAAATTGGAGTAGCCTCCTAGGAAACCCGGGAACTGACCACGAAGGAGGCACTAGTGACGAGGAGCCGAGCATGAAAAAACTGCTTTCGCTCGCCGTAGTGTCTTTGTTTATCGCTGCATCCGCAATGACGCTGTCCGGCAGCCAGGACCTCAGTGGAGATGGTGGCGTCCGGGACCGGTTTGTGGGAGCGTGGCGACTGGCCTGGCTCGAAGAGGAAGGCGCCGACGGCAAAATTCAGAGGGCTGACTGTGCTGGGCTCCTTGTCTACACGCACGACGGCCACATGTCAGTCCAGGTGATGTATCGGAACCCGCTGGCAGGGACCAGCGCTGCGCCCGTGCAATACGCGCAGGGCGGCTACGACGCCTCCTTTGGCACATACGAAATCGACGAACGCGCTCACACCTTCACCTATCACGTTGAGGGCGCACTGGTCCGTACCCTTATCAGCAGAGATCTGCCGCGCGCTTTCGATTTCTCGGGGAAACAGCTCATCGTAAAGTCGACTCGCCCGGATGAACACTGGAGAGTTGCGTGGGAGCATTACTAGCGTTGTGTAAAGGATGAGAAACAATGCAAAAAACGCAAACTCACCGGAAGGAGTAAGGCATGAGCAAAGAGCCTTCAGTAGCCCAGAAGATGATCGGCGATTTCGCGCCCAAACTTGTTGATTTAACTGATCGTGTCCTTTTCGGCGACGTTTGGGAGCGTCCTGAGCTTTCCAAGCGGGATCGTAGTCTCGCGACTGTGGCCGCACTGGTTGCGATGAACCGTCCGGATCAGTTGCGGTTTCATCTCAGTTATGCCGTGCAGAACGGAATGAAGAAGGAAGAATTGATTGAGGTCATCACCCATCTGGCCTTTTATTCAGGCTGGCCGAATGCGATGAGTGCCATCATGGTCGCGAAAGAGGTGTTCTCGAAGGTCTGAAAGCCGGGAGCTATCAAGCTACACGTTAGGTACAGGAGTCCACATGGCAAAGCGGAACGATGCTCTAAAAGACCGCCTTTCCCGATATCGCGAACTCAACATCAGTGTGACGGGCAGAAAGTCCGGACGAAGTATTTCAAACCCTGTCTGGTTCGTTTTGGATGACGACAAGCTCTACCTGCTGCCGGTACGGGGTTCGGAGACACAGTGGTACAAAAACGTGCTGAAGAACCCCATCATGCGGGTCGATGCGCGGGGCACAGAGGCCGAGGTCAAGGTTGTTCCTGTCACTGAGGCCAAACAGGTGTCGTCCGTGGTCGAGAAATTCCGCGACAAGTACGGAGCCGGCGACGTGAAGAAGTACTATTCAAAGTTCGATGTTGCCGTTGTCGTCCCGATACGCTGATCGTGGGCTTTTGAGAATGAATCGCCACCGTCGCTTGCAATCGATTGCAGAGCGAGCGTATAGGCAAGTTAAGGTTTTCCGCCAAGTGCAAAATAGACTCTTGCGCTGGCGGACTGGGGACCGAGGGGTTTTCAGCAAGCGAGTCATCCGCATTGGAAAAGTGCCTTTGAAGGGAGTTGCCTATGGTCACGCTTACTGTGAATGGGGTCCGGCGCGAGGTCCAGGCGCCTGACGACACGCCGCTACTCTACGTTTTGCGCAACGATCTCCAACTGATCGGTCCGCAGTTTGGCTGCGGACTCGCACAGTGCGGAGCTTGTTCGGTTCTGATCGAAGGCAAGGAAGTGCGGTCCTGCGTTACGCCGGTCGCGAGCGTCGCTAAACAGGAAATCACTACGCTCGAAGGTCTGCCCGCGAGGTGGGCAAAGCAAAAAGGCCTTTCGGCGGAAGAGGCGAAAAAAACGCTTCACCCCGTGCAGCAAGCCTGGATCGAAGAGCAAACTCCGCAGTGCGGGTTTTGCCAGAACGGGATGATGATCAAGGCCACTGAACTGCTCGAAAGCAATCCCAATCCAACCCTGGCGCAAATCAAAGAGGCCTTCACCACATCCGGAGTGTCGCCGAATCTTTGCCGCTGCGGAACCTACGTAGCGATCATTGAAGCCGTACAACATGCCGCCACGATCATGGCGAAGGGGAGGTAAGCGATGGCAACCATGAGCGAGAAACCAGCAAATGTTTTCGGACCGACGCTATCGCGCCGTCAATTCATAAAAGCGGGTGGCGTCCTGGTCGTGGGGTTCAGTTTCGTCGGCCCGGAGCTTTTGAACGGGCGATACCGCGAAGCCCGCCGCGTTCAAGAACTCGCTCGATCCCACCCTCCCCAGCTCTTGGATCGAGATTCACCCGGACGACACGGTCCTGATTCGTACCGGGAAGAGCGACTTCGGCCAGGGCTCGACCTTCACCGCCTACCGGCAGATTGTGGCCGAAGAGTTGAGCGTACCCTTCGAAGCGATCACCACGGTCGTAGCGGGAGATACCGATCGCACGCCGGATGGCAGCGGCGCCTTCGATTTTCTCGGCCATGGAACGCCGAACATCCGCAAGGCGGCCGCCTATACCTACCAGGCTCTGCTCGATCTCGCGTCGGAAAAACTCGGCGTGCCGAAGGACAAGCTTTCCGTCGAAGGACGGCATCGTTTCAGGAGGCGGCAAGAGCATTTCCTACGGCGACCTCGTAAAGAACCAGCAACTGAAGCTCACGATCCCCGTGAAAGGCGACCTCACCAGCATCTTTGGGTTGACCATCGAGGGCAATCCGCCGATGAAGCCGGTTAGCGAGTATACAGTCATCGGCAAGTCGTTCAAGAATTCCATCATTAGTTCGAAAGTCGCTGCGAAAGAGACCTGGGCGACCGATGTGCGCCTGCCGGGCATGTTGCACGCGCGGGTGGTGCATCCCAAGACGCTGGGCTCGACACTCGTGTCCGCCGGTCAACTGGACAAAACCAAGTTCCCGAATTCGCAAGTCATCGTGAAGGGCAATCTCGTCGGAGTGGTCGCGCCCACGGAGTGGGAAGCGATCCAGGCAGCCGACCAGGTAGCCGGCGCCACGAAGTGGACCGAGTGGAAGGGCCTGCCCGGCAACGCAAAACTCTACCAGCACCTTCGGGAAGAAGCAGATTGGACCTCGGCACCTGTCGAGAAGAGTAAGACTATCTAAAGGCGATGTCGGACCCCGCGCTCGCGTCGGCTCACAAGAAGCTTTCCGCCACCTATCAGTTGTCCTACATGAAGCACGCGCCGATTGGCCCGACCATGGCCGTTGCCGATGTCAAGCCTGACGGCACGGTGCACATCTACACGCACAACCAGAATCCACAGGCGCTTCGTGGCGAAATCGCGATGATGCTCCGCACCACGCCCGATCATGTGATCGTGCATTCGTATCCCGGGCCCGGCCATTACGGAAGGTCGAATGGCGGAAACGCAGGCGCGGAAGACGAGGCGGTGCTCTTGTCACAAGCCGTCGGCAAGCCGGTGCGCGTGCAGTGGATGCGCGCCGACGATATGCAGTGGTCCACGCAATCGGCGGCCGCTTTCTCCGACGTTCAGGTTGCCATCGACGAAAAAGGCAAGATGGCCGCGTATCAAATCGACCACTACATGCCCGCCATGCAGGATGATCGGCCGATCGGTGCGGTCCTCGCGGGGCTGCCCACCATGCCTGCCCCTCAGGTGCATTCTGATGTTCGTAACTTCCACCGTCAACGGCATTGAAGATCCGTGGGTCTACGCTCCAGTTCCGAACGTGATGGAGCGCGGCCATGGCACGTTCCAGGTGGGACAGAAAGCTTCGCCGACTCGCCGTCGGTCTCCGCGATCACAGCATGCGGACGCCGGGGCAGTTCCAGCAGAACTATCCGCGCGAGCTGGCGATGAGCGAGGCAGCAGCGCTTGCGCGCGCGGACGCCATCCAGTTCCGCATCGACCACGCAAGCGAAGAGCGCGCTATCGGCGTGCTGAAGGCAGTCCGTGATGCTTCCGGATGGGATACGCGCCCCTCCCCGCGTCCTGATGCTGTGTCCACCGGATCAACGCCCGTGCGAGGTCGCGGAGTTTCGCTGATGTTGCGCAGCGGAACCTACTGGGCCTGCGTTTGCCAGATCGCCGTCACTCCCAGTACCGGCGCGATCGTAGTGGAGAAGTACACGATCGCGGTCGATCCCGGCATCGTCGTGAACCCGATGCAATTGAAGCGGAAGGTCGAGGGCGGCGCGGTCATGGGAATCAGCCATGCGCTGTTCGAAGAGGTCGACGTTTGATGAGAGCGGAATCACCACGGATGACTGGATTTCCTATCCCATCCCGACCATGGCGGACATACCTGAGATCAAAGTCGTGCTGCTCAACAATCCGAAAGTCGGCGCATACGGCGGAGGTTCGGAAGCGGCGAATGCGCTCGCTGCGCCCGCCATCGCAGCGGCGCTCCACGACGCAACCGGGAAAGGTCATTCGGCGGCTTCCGCATGAAGCCCGCTTACGTGCAAGCGCTTTTGAAGACGTAAGCGTTTGAGGACTACCCTGGAACCAACATTATGATTACCAAACCAAGTATTCTCGAAGGCGTGAAAACCAACGGAAAAATCGCGTCCTTCCCCAAGCCCGCCAAAGTTGAGGGGCCGAGTCAACCAGGCTTAGCCAAGTTGGCCCATTTAATTGCCGCCTATGCCCCTCACGACGGCAGTTTCGAATTGCGCAGCCCCGGCTTGCACGCCAGCCGCTATTCCCGAGTCAACAGCGAGTGTGTGCATGCCCTCGGCTTACCCTCGTTGTGCATCGCCGCACAAGGAGCGAAGACCGTTATCGTGGGGCAGGACGTGTACGAGTACGACGGGTAGCGCATGATCGTCTTTTCCGTGGCAGTGCCAGTCGCGGCCCAGATCACGCAGGCCAGCCATTCCGAACCGTACCTCGCTCTCAAGCTCGACCTCGACCCGCACAAGATTGCCGGGCTGGTCTTGCGGGTCTTTCCTCACGGCTTGCCTCCTGCTCAGGAGAGAAGCGGGGTCTATGTCGCTCCGGTCGATGAGAGCATTGTCAACGCCGCTACCAGGTTGATGGAATGCCTGGCACAACCCGGTGATTCGGAACTTCTCGCTCCTCTGGTGATGGATGAGATCCTGATCCGGCTCCTCCGCAGCCCCATCGGTGTCCGCGTGGCTCAAATGGGATTTGCCGAATCCAGCGTGCAGCGTATTGCAAAGGCGATTTCCTGGCTGCGTGAGAACTACTCTCAGCCCATGAAGGTGGAAGAGCTGGCCGGTCTGGTGCACATGAGTGTGTCTTCTTTCCACGAGCACTTTAAGTCCGTCACTTCGATGAGCCCACTGCACTATCAGAAGGTGCTGCGCTTGCAGGAGGCGAGGCGTCTGATGTTGTCGACCATGATGGACGCGGGCACTGCGAGTCAGCGCGTGGGCTATTTAAGCTCTTCGCAGTTCAGCCGCGAATACAGCCGCTTTTTCGGAAGTCCGCCAACCAGAGACATTGCCAGATTGCGTCAAGAGACTCGACTGTGGGCGTGACCCAATTCGTCGACTACAGTATCTTTACCCGCGAGGCACTCGAGCTGAATTGGTGATGAAATGACCGAACTCGCGCGCTGGGCGAACTTCTTCGTAATCGTGGGATCCTCGGCCGGAGCCCTGATCGGCTTGCAGTTCGTGGTCATCACTCTGGTCGCCACCATGCCTCACACACCAGGCCAGGAGCAGGCTGGCGGCGCATATGCGACGCCCACCATCGTTCATTTCGGATCCGTGCTGCTACTCTCCGCCGTCCTAAGCGCTCCCTGGCACGGCATTGTCGGAGCCTCGGTGATTTGTCTCCTGCTAGGCCTCGGTGGACTTGCGTATGCCATCATCGTGGCTCGGCGTCTGCGAGTGCAAACCGCGTATCAGCCCGTCTTCGAAGACTGGTTGTTTCATGCTCTGCTGCCCTTCGTGGCGTACGCCCTGCTGGCGGTATCGGCATACGCGGCTGACACCCATTTTTACGTGCCCATGTTTGGCATCGCAGCGGCGGCGCTGTTGTTGCTCTTCACAGGCATTCACAACGCCTGGGACGCCGTTACCTACCACGTCTTTGTCAAGAAGCCGCAACATGAGGAGGCTAAGCAGTTGTCGCGCTGACGTACCCAGGCGGTTGACTCATTGACCTCCCGTCTACTCCACGAATGGACAGAGTGGCCACAGATCTGGAGTGGTCCATGAGTGATGAGGCGACTGTTTGTAATCTCTAAGCGGACGAAATGGGAGACCGAGAAAATGGCTCAGGTGTTGATCCGTGAGACAACGAGTTCAGATATACCCGTATTGCTGCGGCACCGGCGCCTGATGTGGTGGGACATGGGGCGACGCGACAAGGCCGCGCTCGACCTGATGGAAAGAGCAGCAACCGAATATTTCTCACAAGCGTTGCCGCAAGGTTCCTATCGTGGCTTTCTTGCAGTCGATGCGAGCGGGAACGTGACCGGTGGTGGCGGGATCGTCATGAGTCCCTGGCCCGGCGTCCTTGGGCAGCTTCACCCAAAGAGGGCGATGATTCTCAACCTATATGTGGAGCGCGAGCATCGACGGCGCGGCGTGGCGCGTGAACTGATGAAGAGAATGATTGCCTGGTGTCGAGAGAACGACTTCTCAAGTGTTGCGCTGCACGCGAGCGATGACGGGCGTCCTTTATACGAGCGACTTGGATTCAGGCCCACCAATGAAATGCGACTCGACTTCAACATGTCTGGGGATGCCACTGGGCGCTCGATGGCGTAACCAAGCCTCATCACAAGTGAGCGCGGGGAAAGACTGTTTTGACTTGCGGTTGATGGGTGATTACGCGAGTTTGCAACAGTGGCCGCTCGGGCAAATTGATTTTTCGTAGCATGGGCTGCGGCTTTCACTCTAACCTCACGAGCGCCATCTATCTGTTCTCAACAGTTGTCAATCTGCGGGGTAAAGAAAAGTCGTGAGGGATAGCATGCGGCACTGCCATTTTCTTCGATAGGATAATCCGATGAAATTCCTGAAGATGCTGAGCAAGCCTGCGGCGTGGGCGAGTGGATGGACAAGCGCAATCCTTTGCTTCAGTGCAGCTAGCGGATATTGGCTGGCGGGGGAGCGTCGGAGAGCGATCTTTTGGGCAGTGCTTGGCGCAGTTGAAATGGGCGCTATCGTTTTGTAGAACCGACCGAGTGAGAGTGAAACGTAGTTCGGACCTGGCGGCGCAGTAGGTAAAGCAGCAAAGCGCCAGCAATCGCAAGGCCCGTACCACCGCGCACGAAGTCACCCCTTGCCAGATTGATAGAGTCTCCGGCGACCTGAGTGGAAATGATGCCGACAGCCAAACCCCATCCCCAAAAGCGACGTTTGAACCAACCCACGGAGGCGATGACCATGGTCGCACTCAGGAGCAGGAACAGGGGACCGACAGTCCGGCCAAGTGGCGCGAGTTTTCTATAGGCAGTCGGGTTCAGTGCCCACATTCTGTCGAGCGTTGTTCCCCGCCAAACTAGCGTCATTCCGCCAAGACCAGACATGCAAGCTCCGAAGACCAAGAATGCTCCGACCGCCATCATTGCCGGTGTCAACTTTGCACCCACCGGAGTCGCAGAATTCATTTCTTGACTATAGCCGGACAGGGAGAAGAGTGTAACTGTTGAAATATGACCTCTCCCCAGCCCTAAAATAGCAACCGGGCGGCTAAGGGGTTACACTTGTCAGTAATACTCAGCGCCATCCGCGCCGACTATTAGGAGGGTGAGAATATGTCGCCCTTAGTTCGCCGCCCGATCCTCACGAAACTGCTCATCGTCGTTTCCTGCAGTCTCGCCGTTTGTGCGTCAACTACGCTGACTTTGGCACAGCACCCCGCTGCTCGGACTGGAGGAGTTGTTTATATACCGTCCCCACCGATTCCCCACGTTCCAATTGCTTCAGCCCCGATTATCCACGCACCGATTTCGACTCCTCGAATCTCGATAACCCCCTCTGCGGGCGCACCCGGCACGGCTGTTTTTCTTCCTCCTCGGCGTCCGATTCGCCGATTTCCGCCAGTGTTGGTCGTTTACGAATACCCCTTTCTTCTCGGTGGGCCATTCTCGGGATTGAACTCCTGTGGGGCGGGGACCTGTGACCTCTTCTGGTCTTGGACGCTCGGGTTCACGAATATCTCCTCCCCTGGTCCGACAAACTATATTTCGCAGGTGAACGAGACTCCGGTGTACGTCTACGGTGAAGAGAGACCCGACCTGCCGCAGCTCTTCTTGAAAGATGGCACGATTCTCAGCGTGACCGATTACTGGGTCGTCGGCGACCAGCTTCATTTCACGATGATTGAAGAGAATCGTGCGAAACCAGCGGAACACGTAATTCCTTTCGACACGCTGGATCTGCAAACCACCGTTGACGCAAACACGCGGAGAGGATTCCGCTTTATGCTACGTAACGAACCATTCCAGCAGTATTTGCGCGACCACCCTGAAGGCCCGCCTCCCACCGTAATGCTCCCTGGTGGATAGATTCGAATCTGTCGTCAGTAGTCTCTGCCGAGGATTGTGAAGCGTATGTCTCCTCGGGGAAGCGAATAAATCAATCGGCGGTCGCAACGGTCGCCGAGTAAGCCGGTTGTTTTCCTCGATGCGTGATACGAATTTCCCGTGGAACCCCACTATTAGATCGGGAAAGTGGACGGGGCGGGCGAATTCGCTTGATGAACTCCCTCACGGCAACGCACCGCGTGCCAAAGCCCTGTCTCCCACAGGAGAGTAAAACGATGTTCTGTATCTCAGCGTACTCCCGGTTTCTCAAGTCGATCGCCCTCACCATGCTTGTTGCTGGCCTGACCGCGGCCCAAGCTCAAAGCCCAGCTGGACCAATGCGCCCAGCGACAGTTCCGGCAGGTTATGTGATTACGCCATTCGGTTACTTCCATCCCAGCTGCGTCGCGCACTTGGCTAAGGGTGATGAAGTGCGGCACGATGAAAACGCCATCCGGCACGCGAATGGAACCTCCGAGAACATCCATGTGTGCCCCTATCCCCATTTCAAAGCCGACGGAGAAAAGGTCATCGGAGATGAGCGGGCCTTGAAGCAGCCCACGATCGGCCATGCCTGGGTCGAATATGCCAGCACAACCACGACTTCTTCCTATGGCGAACTGTCTGCCTACTGGAACGTTCCCCCAGCGCCGAGCACTAACCACGGCCAGACCGTATACCTGTTCCCTGGCCTGGAGGACTACCAGGATGTGGTGACGATCGTTCAGCCGGTCTTGGGGTGGAACTCCGATTACGCCTCAGCGTGGGGCATTGCCAGTTGGAATTGCTGCGCGAGCGGTACTGTCTTTGAGGCCCCGCCGACAAGAGTCAATTCCGGAGATGTGATCCTCGGCTATATGTTCGACACATGTGCTGCGGGAACCCTGTCCTGCCCCACGTGGGACATTGTTACCTGGGATCTGACCTCGGGAAAGTACTCTGAACTGCTCAATACCTCGAGTCAGGGGCAGACCTTCAATTGGGCCTTTGCCGGCGCCCTGGAGGTCTACAACATCGTCCAATGCGGCGATTACCCCTCCAATAGCTCAATCAATTTCTATAACCTGGGGCTCTACAATGACAGCTTTGTCAAGATCGCCAACCCGGCCTGGTCCGTAACCAACCTGTCCTCGGGATTGACTCCACAATGCAGCTACGGCGGAACACTGCCGAAGCAGGTAACTCTCAAGTATTGATCCCCCTCCTCATTTAGGTGTGGGGTATCCGGGAATCCAACTTCGCCGGGTGCCCCCCGCAGCGCAGCGCAGGAGTGCCGCGACACAGATTGGCTCAAAACGCGCGTTCCGAACGGCCTCACTTCACCCAGAATATAAACAGACCTTCGCCGTCCACGCTTCATGAGCCTATACGCCCAAGTTGACCATTTTCATGACCCCAGGCCCATGGGTAACCGAAAAACCCCTTGCCAAAGAGCGTCACAATTGGAAGTGATACCAGTCACTGCATCCCCCTCGGAGTCTCCTCCATACTTCCATCATGGAACGGACGGTGGAATGGAGCGGAGTAGGTGTTCGCCGTTTTGTACCGAATGCGAGACGAGGTGTCCACAAAGCCGTGATCAGCCATCAGAGCATGCAGAAACGGTATAGACAACGCATGAACATCGGAGTCAATAGGACCTTTGTTGCTCTAATGTTCGTAGCTTCGTTATGAGGCGATTTCTCGGCAGCTTCGACGAGGTTTTGCGTGCCATGTGGACGCACAAACTTCGCTCCTTCCTCACAATGTTTGGTATTGCCTGGGGAGTGGGGTCGCTGCTGCTCCTGGTTGGATTAGGAGAGGGTTTTCGCGCGGGAACCGCCAAGAATCTGGCGAGCTTCGGCGAAGACTTCATGCAGATTTACAACGGACGGGTTCCGGCGGTTGGCAGCAGCCAACTTTCCTCTCGCCAGTACTACCTGAATTACCAGGACTATTTGGATATTCGGAACTCGCAGTTTGTGCGTAATGCCACGCCGATCATCTACCGCGGCGACCTTCGCCTGGTAAGCGAGTATGGCAGCAGCAACGGCTATGTGGATGGCTCCGAGCCGCAGTTCTCAGAGATTCGCTACCAGCCGATCGAGCAAGGGCGCTGGTTGAATTGGAATGACGAAAGCGAGCGACATAACGTCTGCGTGATTGGAAGCGAATTTGTGCGCATATTGTTCCCCGGTCGGCCAGCCGTAGGTAGCCGACTCCTTATCAATGGCGTGCCGTTCGAGGTGGTTGGGACGATGCAGAAGGTTGGCCACGGAAACAACAACGGCCAGAACATGCGCCTGATCATGCCTTATACCACCATGGCTATTTATTTCCCGATGCAGGGGGCAGGTAACGCTAAAGCGATCAAGTACGTTGCCTACCAGCCGATTACGAGGCAGCAGCACGAACAAGCCAAGAAAGCCGTCCGGAGTATCGTTGCGAGAAACCACAACTTTGATCCCGAGACGCCTGACGCCTTTGACGACTGGGACTCGATCGCCACGGCCGAGATGGTGGGCAAAATCTCCGATGCCATGGATACATTCCTGGGAGCGGTCGGTCTGGTGACACTCGGTCTGGGCGCAATCGGAGTGATCAACATCATGCTGGTGTCGGTGACGGAGCGCACCCGGGAAATCGGCCTGCGCAAGGCTTTGGGCGCTACCAAACGCAACATCTTGTTCCAGTTCTTTTTGGAAGGGCTGATGCTTACTGCAATCAGCGGCGCCATTGGCGTGGGCGCAGCCTACGTGGCCACCAAGCTATTCGGACTTGTGCCGCCGATCGATGGGTTCGAATTGCCTCACATTTACCCAGCGACTGCTGTGCTCGCCATGGCTAGCCTTGCCTTGGCTGGCATTATCGCCGGACTTTATCCCGCACGGCGGGCGGCCGTACTCCAGCCCGTGGAAGCCCTTCGTCAGGAGTAACGAATGATCCAGGCGAAAGATGTTTTCTCGGAAGCATATACATCGCTCAGGCAGAACCGCCACCGAAGTGCGCTAACCATGCTCGGTATGGCTTGGGGGATCGCCACCGTAGTGCTGTTGCTGGCCTATGGCACTGGTTTCTCAACGGCCATCGTCAACATATTCAGGAGCTATGCCAGCATGGCGGCGATGGGCATCGCGGGCGGGCGCACCTCGATGCAGGCCGGAGGAAACAAGGCCGGTACCAGTATCCGGCTGACCAGGGATGACATTGATCGTGTCCTGGTCAACGTGCCGGAAGTGACCCGCATAACTCCCGAATCGTTTTCCGATGCGCCCGTCAGCTACGAGGGGCGTTCGTATATTTGGAGCGTTCATGGAGGCGATCCAGCGCTCCAGGAAATTCAGAACCTGCAACTGGATCTCGGTCGTTTCTACAGTGCCGGAGATCTGCAACTGCGCGCGCGTGTCTGTGTGCTGGGCTCGGAATCCAGGGAAAAGCTATTTTCCGGCCGTTTCCCCTTGGACGAGAAGATTCGTATCAGCGGCATTCCTTACGAAGTAATCGGTGTGCTTAAGCCCAGACCCCAGGAAGGCACCGAGAACAGTATCAACCGCGTCGTCTACATCCCATTCTCCACCCTGAGCGATTTCCGCAATACACGCTACATCGACATGATCTGGTTAGATTTTCTCGGCTACAACTACGGGGGGGTCGAGAAGTCGGTTCGCAATACGCTGGCAGCACAACACAATTTTCGTGCCGACGATAAGCGGGCTCTATTCGTTTTCAGCATGATGGAGCAGCTTTCCCAATTTCGCATCATTACGATGGCGCTGCAGGTGCTGCTTGCCTTTATTGGGACTCTGACCCTTGGTATTGGCGGCGTGGGACTCATGAACATCATGCTGGTGAGCGTAACCCAAAGAACGCGTGAGATCGGCGTGGAGAAGGCGTTGGGCGCTCGCCGCTTCGATATCCTGTTGCAGTTTTTGTCCGAAGCGCTCGCGATTACTTTTCTGGGCGGCCTTTTAGGTATTGTGCTCGCCTACATCATTTCCTTCTCTGTGGGGAATCTCACCTTTTACAGTGCGCTGGCCCAGCACGGGGAGGCGGGCGACATTCGTCTCATCATTTCACCAGTCAGCGTATTGATTTCTACCGCAATCCTGGCGCTGGTGGGATTGGTCAGCGGTATGATTCCAGCAATACGCGCCGCACGTCTCGATCCTATTGAGGCATTGCGTTACGAATAGGGTGTTTCCTGTCGGGCACCAAGTAAAGGGTTGACTTGCTACGAGGCGCCACGGGCCTCGCGATTTTCCGAGCGTTGCTGTTCTACTTGCTCCGACCCAACGTCCGAGCCACGTTTCACTAGGGCAGGGAACTCCGACGTGGCGGGTCTACAACGCAACGACTCCGCTTCAAGCGCACCAAGCATCATCCGGGAGATTGCTGTCCGATGTCCTCAGCCAGCCAATATCCGCTCGCCGCACTAAAACACAGGATTGCGCCTGTCCACAAGTTGCCAAAGCTGTTTAGTGTCTCTTCGATGCCGGGTCAGCTAAAGAACATCGACTACGATAAGGGTAATGTCATCCTGCTGGTTCATTGCAGCAGGTCGCCACCTCTGGAGTTCACCGAGCACTTGACGTGACATCTCGGAGGCGGGCTGTAATCGATTGTTGCGTACTACCCGTTCCAGTTGCCGGTCGCCAAACGCCTCTCCCGCGGCGTTCTCAGGTTCAGTCACGCCATCGGTGTAGAGCAGGAAACGATCGGATGATTCAAACGGTACATTGCACACCGGGTACCGAGAGTCAGGTGCGACTCCGAACAGCAGCCCGTTGCTTTCGATGCGCTGCATTTCGCCCCTCGTATTCCGCCAGCACAGTAGCGGCGGATGTCCAGCAGCCGAGTAGAGCGCGCTGCGGTTCTCCGTGTCGATCCAAACATAAGCCGCCGAGGCAAACTGGCCGTGCGCCTCACTCGACAGGATGCGATTCAAGCCGCCAAGCACCCGCGCGGGATCGTCGGCATGGACGGCGACGGACTGGATGGCCACTTTGATCATCGAAGAAATAAGCGCGGCCGGCATGCCATGTCCAGAAACGTCTGCCACAAGGATGCCCAGATGGTCGTTGTCTGATCGGACGAATTGGTAAAAATCGCCCGCAACGGCGGTCATCGGATGATAAGAAGCAGCAATTCGAAGGTTCTCAAGTTCGGGAACACTCGCCGGAAGAATTGAAAACTGTATCTGCCGGGCCATCTCCAGTTCTGTCTCGATTGAAAGCAGACGGCGCTCGTTCGTAAACAATATTTCCAAAGCCACGTACCCCAGCGAAAACAGGAGTGCAGCAAAGCCCAAAGAGTCAACCAAAGGCAGCGTGCGATAGTGCAATACGGTCGACAAGTTGGTGTACAGCACTTCCAAGGCAAAAATGAGCGTAGCGGCTGCGAGAACGCGGTGATTCGGTACAACGAGTAACTTGGAGAACTTTGGAACCAACACGACGGCTAATAAGACAAGCATGGCAAGCACTGCGAGCAGGTTGTTGTAGAACATCCATCTGTCGGCTGGGCCACCGAGGACGAACGTGCCAATACCTACCGAAGCGATCGTCACTCCCACGAGAATTTCCAGCTGCATGAGGAGCCTGAGCTTGCCGAGGCTCAGTTCTCGCCAGGCGAACAACGCAGAGACCAAGAGCAGGTACATGACCGCCGTACTCACGTAGGGAGTGGCAGACTTGAGGGCGTGCGGCAGAACCTCCACCACTACGGGCGTCTGGACCAGTTTTTGCAGCCCGTGCATCCCGCTCCAGATTCCCAACCAGACGAGGATGGGACCGCCCTTACGCCAGCGGATCGCCGCGATCGCGCAGGCGGTCGCTCCAATGGTCAAGAAAAGGGTCCCCAGGACGATGTCGATCACCTCGCCGCGGAGCGTTTGCAGAGCCGCATCTGCCGTGTTCATGCCATTCATTTAACACGATCTTATTCTTTGAGCCGTCCCTCGGCGCAGGATTGTAAGGCGCGCGAACCTGCGACGTAGCTCATCGATTCTCGTTGCGGGATTTGCCTCTTCAACAAATTCCCCAGCACCTATCCGGTCAAGGCACCTGGGTGCCCTGGGTCTCGACGTAGACCGCATACAGAGACTGGCTCGCGGCCATGAATAGTCTGTTTTTCTTGGCGCCGCCGAAGCAGAGGTTGGCGCAGGTTTCCGGAAGATGGATCTTGCCGATGAGGGTGCTGTCGGGCGCGAAAACATGTACTCCGTTGTAGCCTTCCCCGGCCCATCCGGCGGCGGACCAGACGTTGCCGTCCACGTCGCACCGGATTCCATCGGATGATCCCGGCGCCATATTCACAAAAAGCCGGCCATTCTTTAGATGCACACCATCCACGACGTCATAGACGCGAATCGGACGCGGGTCGCCGGGATGCTTTGGAATTCCCGTATCCACGATGTAGAGCTTTTTCTCGTCGGGAGAGAAACACAAGCCGTTGGGTTTATCCATGTCGTCGGCCACGACGGTCGCCTGGCCCGTTTTCGGATCGAGCCGGTAAACGTTGGCGGGCAGCTCGAATGTGGCCTTGTGTCCTTCGTAATTCGTCATGATGCCGTAACCCGGGTCGCTGAACCAGATCGCCCCGTCAGAGTGCACTACCAGATCATTCGGCGCGTTGAGCAACTTGCCTTGAAAACGATCCATGAGCACGGTGATAGCGCCGTCCGATTCGGTTCGCGTAACCCGGCGCGTGTCGTGCTCGCAAGTGAGCAGACGGCCCTGGCGGTCGCGGAAGTTGCCGTTGCTGTAGTTCGAAGGGCTGCGGAAAACGCTGACCTCTCCGGTGTCCTCAAGCCATCGCAGCATTCGGTTGTTGGGGATGTCGCTGAAAAGCAGATAGCGGCCATCGGCAACCCATACCGGCCCCTCCGCCCATCGCGTGCCGGTATACAAGCGCTCGACCGCGGCGTTGATAACTTTGTATTTTGCGAACCGCGGATCAACCACTTCGACCGCCGGATCGGGATAGACCACTGGATTTTTCTGCCCTTGCTCCTCAGCCCGCGCCCAAGGTTTCACGGCCAGCGCAGTCGCGGCGCCGGCCGTCAAGATCATGAATGTTCGTCTGTGCATCGGTTTCCCTCTCTGGCAAGGAAATCTGTTCCGTGGCACATTAACACGGCGCTTTCTACGGTGGAATAGCGATTCCCGGGTCTCGAGGCGGTGTAGTCGGCAAGACGGTACAATTACTGGATTCCAATGCCGCTGGCACCCGCAACCCGGTTGGGGCCTTATGAAATCCTCGCGCTGCTTGGCGCCGGAGGAATGGGCGAAGTCTACAAAGCTCGCGATACACGGCTGGATCGGATTGTCGCAGTCAAAGTTTCGAACGAACAGTTCTCCGAGCGCTTTGAGCGCGAAGCCCACGCCGTGGCCTCGCTGAATCACTCTCACGTTTGCACGTTGCATGATATCGGGCCGAACTACCTGGTCATGGAGTACGTCGAGGGCTCGGTCCTCCGAGGTCCGTTGCCGCTCGCTCAAGCGCTTAACTACGCGGTGCAGATCTGCGATGCACTCGACGCTGCCCACAAGAAGGGCATTGTCCATCGCGACCTTAAGCCCGCGAACATTCTCATCACCAAGAACGGCGTCAAGCTCCTGGACTTCGGCCTGGCCAAGATCGTACTGGCAAAGTCCAGTGCGATAAAGAGCGGACAATCCGGCGATCGCCCCGTCGACGCCACCCTCACGATGGCGCTCACCGGCAAGAACGAAATCGTGGGCACGCTGTATTACATGTCACCGGAGCAATTGCAGGCACAGGGCACCGGGCAGGAGGTCGACGCCCGCAGCGACATCTTTTCTTTTGGCTTGGTGCTCTACGAAATGCTGACAGGAAAACGGGCATTTGATGGCGCTTCCCCTGCCACCGTAATCGCCGCCATCATGGAACGTCCGGCGCCGTCCATTGGCGACGTGGCGCCGCCAGCGTTGGACCGGGTCCTCAAGCGGTGTTTGGAGAAGGATCCCGAGAACCGCTGGCAGAGCGCTCGCGACCTCAAAGCGGAGTTGGAGTGGATTGCACAAGCACCATGCGGCGGAGGCACCGAAGATGCTCCACCAGCACGTTCCACATGGCTGCCCTGGGTTGCGGCGGGAGTGCTCGCCCTCGTCACGGCCGCCACTTCATGGATCGCCTACCACTCCACGCGCCCAGCGGAGTTGAAACCGTTGGTGCGGCTGGAAGTGGATCTGGGTCGCGACGTCTATTTGAACGCGTTGGGCGGGTCCGACATCATTCTTTCGTCCGACGGCACGCGTATTGCCTACCTTTCCCGGAACCGCCTTTTCACGCGCAAGCTCGACCAAGCGGGCGCTACCGAACTACCGATCACGCCGGGCGCGACTAGCCCATTCTTTTCTCCTGATGGTCAGTGGATTGGTTTTGTCGCCAGCGGAAAACTGAGAAAAATTTCGGTGGATGGCGGCGCCGAGGTCGTCCTGTGTGACGCCTCCTCTTCTTACACCGGCGCCGATTGGGGCGAAGACGGCAATATTATCGCGAGTCTGCGTATCTCCGGCGGATTGTCACGGGTTCCGTCCTCTGGTGGCACTCCCACCCCGATCACGGAGCTTGTGGGAGAAGAACGCACGCATCGGTGGCCGCAGATCCTGCCTGGCGGCAAAGCGATCCTCTTCACCGTCGAAAATTCCACGGTCGGTTTTGATGACGCCAGAATTGAAGTCGTAACTCTCGCGGACCACCGTAGGAAAACCCTGCAGCGCGGAGGAACGTACGGGCGTTATCTGGCTGTGTCAGACGGCAAGGGCTACCTCGTTTATGTGAACCAGGGAACGCTGTTCACGGTTCCTTTCGATCAGGAGAAGCTGGAGACCTCTGGCACGCCCAAGCCCGTCTTGCAGCAAGTTTCTTATTCCTCGATGTTCGGCTCCGCCAAGCTGGGCTTTTCGCGCACCGGGACGCTGGTGTATCGGAGCCGCGACATCGACACCTCGCGTGTTGTCATCCAATGGTTGACTGCGGATGGCAAGTCGCAGCCGCTGCTCGACAAGCCGGGCCTCTTCGTAAATCCCCACTTCTCTCCCGACGGCGCGCGCCTGGCGGTGGCAAACGACGACGTGCATTCTGGGATTTGGATCTACGACATTCGGCGCGACACCTTGTCGCCGTTGACCGGCGAACGGAATGGAACTCATCCGGTGTGGACACCCGACGGCCAATACATTGTTTATCAGGCTGGTGGGATCTCTTTCGCGCGCGCCGACGGCGGAAGCAGGCCCGAGCCTCTGACTGAGAGCAAAGAATTTCAATATCCCTCTGCGTTCGCGCCCGATGGCAAACACCTGGCCTTTTATCAGAGCGGGCCGCAAGGGTTCGAACTCTGGACGGTACCAGTGGAACGCGAAGGAGCGCAATTGAAAGCGGGGAAACCGGAACTGTTCCAGCGCACGAATTTTGGGAACCGAGGTGCGAGCTTCTCCCCCGACGGACGCTGGCTGGCATACAGCTCCAACGAGTCGGGAGTTTCCCAGGTTTATGTGCGCGCGTTTCCCGATAAAGGCGGTCACTGGCAGATCTCAAGCGACGGCGGAACATCGCCCATCTTCTCTCGAAACGGCAAGGAGTTGTTTTTCTTTGATGTCCCCGCCGATCGGATTATGGTCGCCAGCTACTCGGCAAAAGGCGACTCATTCGTGGGGGAAAAGCCGCGAGTGTGGTCGAAACAGAGTGTCGCTTTGACCATGAGCGGCGCGGTCGGCGCCCAGTACGACCTGGCTCCCGACGGCAAGCGCATCGCCGTCGCCACGTACGCCGCAGCCTCAACCCAACAAGACTCGGGCCACGTGATCTTTCTGGAAAATTTCATCGACGAGCTCCAACGTAAGGTGCCGCTCAGGGACAAGTAGTCATCAAACGTCGAACGGAGTCAGTCTGGAGGAGGTCCCCAACCAGCGTTGACCGAGATTCCTTTCGACTTGCTCTGCGGACTGATCCCTGGGTGGTTGGCTGGCTTCGACGCGGGTGCGGCCTTACTTAATTATTCGGTGTTCTTTCAGGATCTCCACCGTCTTTTCGATCGGCAGAGCCTCAGCCGTGTGTCCGTTGCTGGTCACCGTCGTCGCCTTAAACATCGAGTTGTACACTGCTTCCTCGGTGGCTTCGATCGCGGCCAGAAACAGCGGCGACATCGCGTCATTGGTCATCACTTCCACGTTCCGAGTCAGCGCTTTGTCATTGGCATGGATCCGCACCTGCGGCGCCGTCGAGAATGCGATCGCATAGTCTCCGCTGCCGTTTGACGCCGAGCTTCCCGTACGCGCAACGCCCAGCAAAGCTCTGGCCGCAAGCCGCTTCAGGTTGCGCGCGTCGAGCGGCGCGTCGGTGGCCACGACGATCATGCATGATCCGTCAGCCTTGTCTTTCCCGCTGCCGGACTGCTGCAGCTCTTTACGCAGGTAGTACTGTCCCAGTTCCTGGCCCACGGGAGCGCCCCCAATCGTAAGGACACCGCCGAAATTCGTCTGCACGAGAATCCCAACTGTGTATCCGCCGAGACTGCCAGGCAGTCGGCGCGACGAGGTCCCGATGCCACCTTTCCAGCCGAAGGCTACCGTCCCGGTGCCTGCGCCCACCGTTCCCTCCTCGACCGGACCGCCCTTTGCGTTCTTGACGGCGGCGACCACGTCGTCGGGCGTGATGTGGCGGCCGCGGATGTCGCTCAGGTAGCCGTCATTGGTTTCTCCGACCACAGGGTTGATCGATAGCACATTCTCGTTGCCCGGCAGCGCCAACAGGTAGCCGATCAGCGCGTCCGCCACGCGCGGCACGCTCGTGGTGGAAGTCAGCAGGATGGGCGTTTCAATGTCCCCCATTTCCTCGACCTGTGTGGAGCCCGCCAGCTTTCCGAAACCATTGCCCACGAAAATCGCGCCCGGCACTTTCTCACGATAGAGATTGCCGGAATGCGGCAGGACGGCGGTGACGCCGGTGCGGATGTTGTCGCCACGAACAATGGTCGTATGCCCGACTTCGACGCCGGCGACATCGGTGATAGCATCGAGCGGCCCGGTTGGCAGGATGCCCACCTTCAGCCCCAAGTCTGAGGCGCGGGGGCGTGCGGTGGGAGTTGTGTTTTGAGCGGCAGCGAACGCGCTCGCCAACAAGACCGCGGTCACGGCGAAAAGCTTATTGGCCATGGAAATAGCATACGATCAAATCCCAGTGGGCGCCGCTCTAGGGCACGACAGAGGGCGGGTCCGCGTTCCATAATGTCCCCATGACCGTTCGGCGTCTGAAGACCTACACAGGTGGTCAGGGATACGTCTACCAGTATTACTTTGTCGGGAAACGCGCGGCCCTGACCGACGACCCCCTTGCCCCAGCAACGGAATTTGTCTTTGATGTGAGTTCCGACCGCAAGCTGACCTACTCGGTGAGTGTGTTTCTTCCCGAAAGCCCGCTCGC
Organism: uncultured Acidobacteriaceae bacterium; assembly: GCA_963819035.1. GTDB lineage: Bacteria > Acidobacteriota > Terriglobia > Terriglobales > Acidobacteriaceae > Sulfotelmatobacter. Next base: position 77,800 of record CAWFUU010000017.1, read on the forward strand.
TGCCTGGAGTAAAGAGCACGGCCGCTCGCTGAACGAGGCCGAGCAGTATGCCGCCGTCAAGCTGCGGTTGTTCCGCGCTTTCGATGAGCTGGAAGACGTCAAGAGCGACGGGCGTCGACTGACGATCGACGCGGCACTACTTGAAGAGGCTCTGGCGAGTCTGGGCGTCGACTAGATGGCATGTGTAGAAACTTAAAGGGCAAAGGAAAGGACAGCGCAGCCGAGTTCCGCTCGGCCTGTCCGGGTCTGAGATCCGGACCCACATGCGGGAAAAAGGTGTATAAATGCACGCGGAGGATTGACCGTGAAAAATCTCAGGTGCTGTGTTCTGACGGCAGTGTTGTGCATTCTCGCGCTTTTCCACAGCGCTGCTTGGGCGCAGAACTCGCGGTGGACCGAGCAGAAGGCCAACGATTGGTACGCACAGCAGCCTTGGTTGGTGGGCAGTAACTACATCCCAAAGTCTGCGATCAACGAATTGGAGATGTGGCAGGAGGCGACCTTTGATCCGGCCCAGATCGACACGGAACTGGGATGGGCCGAGGCGCTCGGGATGAATACGATGCGCGTGTTTCTCCATGACTTGCTTTGGCAGCAGGATGCGGCAGGCTTCCGCAAACGCATCGACCAGTTCCTGACCATCGCGGCCAAGCACCATATCCGGCCAATCCTGGTCATCTTCGACTCGTGCTGGGATCCGGCCCCCCAGTTGGGTGTTCAGCATGCCCCCGTTCCGGGCGTGCACAATTCGGGATGGGTCCAAAGTCCCGGCGCGAAGGGGCTGGCCGATCCCGCCCAGTATCGGCGCCTGAAGGCGTACGTGCAGGGAGTCGTGGGAGCATTTGCGAACGACGACCGCATTTTGGCCTGGGACGTCTGGAACGAGCCTGGTTCTGACAATACGGGAAACTATCCCAAGACAGAGTTGAACAAGAAAGAGAAGCATGCCCTGGTTGCGGGGCTCTTGCCGCAGGCGTTCGAATGGGCCCGGGAAGCCAAACCTACCCAACCTCTAACCAGCGGCGTGTGGGAGGTCGATACGAGGAAAGATGAGTCTGCCCTGGACGAACTGCAGCGCATTCAGTTGCGCGAGTCGGACATCATCACATTTCACAACTACAGCTGGCCAGAGAACTTTCGGCGCGAAATCGAGTGGTTGAGGAAGTACAACCGGCCGCTGATCTGCACTGAATTCATGGCGCGCTCAGTCGGCAGCACGTTTGACACGATCCTGCCCATTGCGAAGCAAGAGCACGTAGGAGCGATCAACTGGGGATTCGTGGTGGGCAAGACTCAAACCAATATGCCTTGGGAGTCGTGGCGGCATCCGTATGTGAAGGAACCGCCGCCGGTTTGGTTTCACGAGGTGCTTCATCCCGACGGAACTCCCTACCGTCAGGCGGAAGCGGAGCTGATCCGTGATCTTTCGGGGAAACACTAGGTTTAAAGCAGGCCGGCCAGGCTATTCGTAGCGCAGTGCTTCAATCGGATCCAGGTTCGCGGCGCGCATGGCCGGGACCATACCGCTGATCACGCCGACCACGGCGAGGATGGACGTCGCCACTACGAGAATCATGGGCGAGACGATAAGGCGGATGTCGCCCGCCTCGGCGTGCTTGGCCATCGCGCTATACAAGGTCAGCCGCCCCACGGACAAAGACACGATGTAAGAAAGCAGGATCCCCAGCACGCCACCAAATGCCGTGATGACCATGGCTTCTGCCAGAAACTGGACTAGAATGTCGCGGCGCCGGGCGCCCAAAGCTTTTTCCACGCCGATCTCGCGGGTGCGCTGGGTCACCGAAACCAGCATGATGTTCATCAAGCCCACGCCACCGATCCCTAACGTGATGGTGCCGATAAACGCCAGCAGAACCTTTAGCGCCATGCTGATAATGCCGAACTGCGAGAGTTGCTTCTGGGCGTCAAACACAAACAGGGCGCGGTGATCGTCGGGCTTGAAGTTGTGGGCGGTGGCGATGGTCTCGCGGATCGTCTTTTCCATCTTGTCATGGTCAAGGCCGGCGGAGTCGAGCCAGATTCCGTCGAGGTAGTGATTGTCCTTGACCACGTCCATCGAGTTGTACGGAACATAGACCACGCGATTGTTGTCGTTGTCACCTTCCTGCATGCGCGGTTTTCCTACGCCGATGATTTCAAACGTGACGCCGTCGATGCGGATGGTCTGGCCAACGGCCGGCATGCCGGAGAAGAGTTTGTCGCGTGCTTCTGACGCGAGGACGGCAACGAGCCCGTGTTGCATGTTGTCGGCGTCGTCGAGGAATCGGCCCTCGTCGAGTTCGAGATTCCAGATGTCGAGCATGGCGGGATCGAGGCCCATCACGGGAAAAGTGAAGGACCGGTTCTCGTTCTGGACGGTCGAATCTTTTTGCAGCATGCGCGCGATGTGGCGGCAAAGGGGGACGTTGTTGCGCAACAGTTCGACGTCGTCGTTGGTGAAGCGTACCAGCACACCGGCCTTGTTGCCCCCGGCCTGCTGCGAGGTGCGGCCGGGGAAGACGCCAACCGCGGTGGCTCCAAAGCTTTCAAAAATATTCTGGATGGCCCGCCCAAAACCGTCGCCATAGGAGAGCAGCAGAACTACCGTGGCAATGCCCCAGGCCATGCCCGCCATGGTGAGCAAAGTGCGGCGCAGGTTGTGGCGCATGGCGGAGACGGCCTGGCGAAGAAGATCGCGGTAAGCGACCAGAACCGGCGCACCAAGAGCAACTCGGGAGTGCGGCTTTTCGCCTGCGTGGGCTTCCGGAACGCCTGCCAGAACTCCGGCATCGGCCATCTGGTTGGGCGATTGTTCCATGTCTATTCCTTGCGGAGTGCCTCAACGGGTTCAAGCGCCGCAGCCCGGCGCGCAGGATAAAGGCCGGCCGCGACGCCGGCGATGGCCAGCGACAGAACGGCGAGAGCCGCCGTCGCAGGGACCAGCTTCGGGGCGTCGAATCCCGGCCCCAGTTCGACTCCGGAAAACGGCGCCATCAGCCCGGCGGCCCCTGCGATGCCGATTCCGCCGCTGAGCAGGGTCAGGAAGGCGCCTTCCACGAAAAACTGAAACATAATGCTGGCATTGGTGGCGCCCACCGCCTTGCGCAGGCCGATCTCGCGGGTGCGGTCGGCTACCGCCACCAGCATGATATTGATGATGCCGATCGCGCCCAGGGCCAACGTGACCAGCCCCACGCTCCCCAGGAACATGTTCATGGCGTCGAAAATCTTGCCGATTTGGTCGACGGTCTTCACCGTGTCCCATTCGTCGAAGGAGTCGGGATTATTGGGATCGAAGCCATGATTGCGGGCGATGATCTTGTGGACTTCCTGCTGCGCGGCCTGGTGCAGAGCCCGCGATTTCGGCTGATAGTTGATGAAGGATATGACGTCGGTCGCAATGCCTGCGTTCAGCGGGCGGAAATAGTCCTGCATGGCGTGAAAGGGGACAAAGCTGCGCAGGTTCAGGTTCATATTGTCGCCGTGGCCGACTTTTTGCAGCGTCCCGATTACAGTGAAGCGAACGCCGTTGAGCAAAATCGTTGCGCCGACGGCGGGGCGCCCGGGAAACAGCGTGCGGCGCACCTCGTCTCCAATGACTATCACGGCCCGACGTTGGGTATCGTCCAGATCGTTGATCCAGCGGCCTTCGTTCAATGGAAGGTAGCGAATCTGGTTGAACATGGCGGGAACACCTACGATTTGCCCGCTGGCCTGAAAGAAATCGCTGACGGCGCGAATGTCGCCTCGCGAAATGGCCGGGGCAGCCGCGCCGACGCTGGGGCACTCGCGCGCGACGTCTTCGTAGTCGCGATAGGTAAGGTAATATTGCCGCAGCGCGGTAAAGCTGCCTTGCATCACCGGGGCCCGGCCGGACCAGATAAACATCACGTTTTCGCCCAGCGAGTCGAATTGCTTGCGGTTGCCGGAGCGAAATCCTTCTCCCAGACCAACCAGCAGCAGCAGGGAACCGACGCCCCAGGCAATGCCAAACATCGTCAAGAAGGACCGCAGTTTGTGCGCCCAGAGGGTACGGAGGGTCTGCCCGAAGATGTCGAAGACGTGGCGCACTCTTTATGAATTATACGGGTTGGGATTGTGCTGGTTCGTGACTACTGACTCCTGAAACTCCAGATTTTGATTCCGAATCAGGCGCAACTTTGGTTATTCTCTAGCGGGATGACGACGCTTGCCCTCAGCGAACTGTTGGGCGCCACGGTGTATGACCCGTCCGGCGCGGCGAGCGGACGTGTGCGCGAAGTCACCATGACGCCGCAGGAAGACCGCTCGCGTATCACATCCCTGATCGTCAGGACCAAATCGGGCAACCGGGTGCTGTCGTTTACCGCCGTGTCAGCGATCAACGGAGGCGTCCGGGCGAACACAGCAGCGGCGGAATGGCCGGCCGCCAACGGCGCGGAAGGACTGTTTCTGCTGGAGCGTGATCTGCTGGATCAGCAGGTGATCGACATCAATGGCCGAAAAGTGGTCCGGGTCAACGACGTCGAACTGCACATGGACCCTCCAAAGGGCACGCCCCCCGAACGACCCATTCTGCGCGTGTTTTCGGTCGATGTCGGGGCGCGCGGCGCGGTCCGGCGTCTGTTGCGCGGCATCGCCCCTAAGGCGGCTCTGCAGGCGCTGCTGGTCAAGATTCCTCCGCGCACGATTCCGTGGAACTTTGTCGACGTCATCGAGACCGACCCGGCCCGCCGGGTGAAACTGAAGATCTCGCATGAGGGCCTGGCCAAGCTGCATCCGGCCGACATCGCCGACATCGTCGAAGATCTGGCCCCCGATGAGCGCCAGGCGGTCTTCCAGACGCTGGATGAAGGAGTGGCGGCCGAGGCCCTGGAAGAGGTCGAACCCAAGGTTCAGAAAGCGATCGTCGAATCACTCGATTCCGAGCGGGCGGCTGACATCGTCGAGGAGATGAACCCTGACGCGGCTGCCGACCTGCTGGCCGATCTGCCGGAAGAGCGCACCGAGCAGATCCTGGTCCAAATGGAGCCAGAAGCGCAGCAGGATATGGTCGAACTGCTGGAGCACAAAGAGGAAACCGCCGCTGGCCGCATGACCACGGAGTTTCTGGCCCTGCCAGTCGGGGCTACGGTGCAGAATGCCATTGATTCCATGCGCGAATTCGAGGGAGGAGTCGAAGCCGTGAGCACGATTTATCTGGTCGATTCTCATGGCACGCTGGTGGGTGCCGTGCCCCTGGCAAGAATTGTGCTGGTGCCGCCTTCGACGCCAATGCTCTCGCTAACCCAAGAGCCCTTGATCCTCAGCCATGAAGGCGTCGACGACAGCGAAGTGGCCGAATTGTTCGATAAATACAACCTGCTGACCCTTCCTGTCGTGAACGAGCAAAACAAGCTGACCGGAATCATCACGTCGGACGATGTGATCAGCATGTTGCGGGCGAAACTGTAGGATTTACGTTTCACTCGCCAGTTGGTCTGCAACCGGTTGCGGTTTCTGCGTCGGAGCTCGCACGGCCTGATCCTACAAGATTAACGGCAATTCATCGAGTCCTGCCACTTTTCCTTTGGCCAGATTCCTCCCCTGCGTTTATTCTGTTCGGTCGTTTGTAGCTGCCGTCTGCTTCACCCCTATGTCTGCGAAATGTGTGCATGAAGTTCCTAAAGAGTTGGAAGATCCGGATCCTGCTGTTTTTTGCCGTAGTCGGGCCGGGATTCATTACCGCGAACGTCGACAATGATGCCGGCGGCATCCTGACCTACTCGTCCGCCGGGGCGCAATTCGGACATCTTCTGCTGTGGACCATGATCCCGATCACGCTCGCGCTGATCGTGGTGCAGGAGATGTGCGCCCGCATGGGCGCCGTCACCGGCAAGGGATTGAGCGACCTGATTCGCGAGGAATTCGGTCTCCGGATCACTTTCTTCATGATGATTGGAATTCTGATCACCAACTTCGGCAACGTGGTGACGGAGTTTATCGGCATCGCCACCAGCTTGGAATTGTTTGGCCTTTCGAGGTTCGCCACCGTGCCGGTGTGCTGCCTGATCGTATGGCTGATCGTGGTCAAGGGACAATACAAAAGCGTCGAGAAGGTCTTTCTGGCCGCGTCATTTTTCTATGTGACCTACATTTTTGCCGGCGTTCTGGCCAAACCGGCGTGGATTGAAGCCTCGATCGCAACCATCAAGCCCCCCGCGCTGCATGCCTTCCGCGACCAGGCTTACCTGTATATGGTGATCGGCGTGGTGGGTACGACGATTGCGCCGTGGATGCAGTTTTATCTGCAGTCGTCGATTGTGGAAAAGGGAGTCACCAAGCGCGGCTTCAAAGCTTCGCGGCTCGACGTTGTGACCGGCTGCGTTTTTACCGACATCGTGGCTTGGTTCATTATCGTAGCCTGCGCCGCCACGCTGTACGTTCACGGCTATCGCGACATCAAATACGCCGCGGACGCAGCGCAGGCCTTGCGGCCGCTGGCGGGAGACTATGCGTACATTCTCTTTGCCGTCGGCTTGTTCAACGCGTCTCTATTTGCCGCCTCGATTTTGCCGCTTTCGACCGCCTACACCGTGTGCGAAGGCTTGGGATTTGAGTCGGGCGTGGGAATGAAATTTGGCGAGGCCCCCGTATTCTATTGGCTCTACACCCTGCTGATTGCCGCGGGTGGCGCGTTTGTGCTCATCCCGGGCTTGCCCCTGGTGAAGATCGCCGTACTATCCCAGGTGGTGAACGGCGTGGTGCTGCCGTTTGTTCTGATCTTCATGCTGCTGCTGATCAACAAGAAAGAACTGATGGGCGCGTACGTCAACACGCGCCTGTTCAATGTCGTCGCGTGGGCCACCACCGTCGTGATGATCGGACTGACGGTGGCCTGGTTTTGGACTCTGAGATCGGGGGGCGGCTAAAGGCAGCGGGCACCCTGCTTAAGCCCGCAAGCCAGTGCCCGCTAGAATGGGCTGGTATGAAAGTCCACGGTGTGGGGATCTCGCTCCTTCTGTTCTTTACCTGTCTGGGCTGCAGCGCACAATCAACGGATACGCTCCGGTTTGATGTCCAGGCGGTCGACCGCAGCGCCGATCCGTGTGCGGACTTCTACCAGTACGCCTGCGGCGGTTGGCTCAAGCGCAATCCCATTCCCGCCGTCCGCTCTTACTGGGCGGTTTTCCAGCAAATGCGCGACGTAAACCAAAGGCGCGTGGCGGCCATTCTGGACCACGCAGCACACGCGCCGGGCTCTAAGGACGAGCAGCGGATCGGCGACTACTACAGCTCTTGCCTCGACCAGTCGGCTCTGGAAGACACAGGCCTCAAGTCGTTGCGGGCGGAGTTCGACAGGATCGATACGCTCAAGAACTCAGTTGACCTGGCAGAAGAATTAGCTCACATCCATTCGTTGGGTTCGGATGCACTGTTTAACCTCGGAGCGGATCAAGAGTTGGAAGATGCGAATCAGGTGATCGCCTATTTCGACCAGAGCGGATTGAATCTGCCTGAACCGAGTTACTACACATCCGATGACGCCGAAAACGCGAAGGCACGTGCCGGATATCTTGCGCACCTGCAAACCGAATTCGAACTGATCGGGGAGTCTCCCGAGCGCGCGCAGGCTGCAGCCGGCGACGTACTCAAGATCGAAGTCGCACTCGCGCGGGCGGAGCTTACCCCGGTTGAGCGCCGTGACCGCAAACTCTGGTATCACGAAATGACGCTGGTTCAGTTGCAGGAACTCGCGCCTGCCTTGCCTTGGAAAGGGTACTTTGCAGCCATCCAAATCGACCCACACACGGTAGTTAATGTCGCGGTTCCCAAGTACATGCAGGCCGTGAACACGCTGCTGAGTACGCTGCCCATCGATGCCTGGAAGGACTACTTGCGCTGGGAGTTGGTGCGAGGGGCGACTCCGGCGCTGCCGAAGCGGTTTCGAGAGGCGGATTTTGACTTCTACGAACACACTCTGCGCGGAGTCAAGAGCCAGTCGTCACGCGAACAACAGTGCACAGACTTAACCAACCGCGATCTCGGCGAGACCGTAGGCAGAGAGTACGTCGAGCGCTACTTTCCATCCTCCAGCAAGGCGCAGGTGCTGCAAATGGCCGAGCAGGTAAGAGCCGCCCTGCGATCCGACATGGAGCAGGCTCCGTGGATGAGCGCCCGTACACGGACCGAGGCGCTTCGCAAGCTGGATATGATCCGGCTGATGATCGGATATCCCGAGCACTGGCGGGATTATTCCCAATTAACCATCAAGCGTGGCGATGCGCTGGGGAATCTGTTTCGCGCGCAGGAGTTTGAATTCCGCCGGCAACTGGCGAAGATCGGAAGGCCGGTCGACCGGGACGAGTTCTACGAGTTGCCGCAGTCGGTGGAGGGCTATCATGACAACCCGCTGAATGTAGTTGTCTTTACCGCGGGCATATTGCAGCCGCCGTTTTTTGATCCGCAGATAGACGGTGCCGTGAACTTCGGGCTGGCCGCGGCTGTCATGGGTCACGAGTTGAGCCACGCCTTCGACGATTCGGGCCATAAGTTCGACGGGGAAGGGAACATGCGAAACTGGTGGACCGCGGAAGACGCCGCCCACTACGACGAGCGTGCCGCCTGCTTCGTGCGCCAGTATTCTTCTTACACAATCATCGACGATGTGCGCGTGAATGGGCAACTCACACTGGGAGAAAACATCGCCGACAATGGCGGTCTGCAGCTGGCACACATGGCCTTCGCGAGCCAGCCGCATTCGACTGCCGCCATTGACGGGTACACTCCAGAGCAGAGATTTTTTCTGGCCTGGGCGCAATGGCGATGCATGAACATTACCGACGAACGGGCGCGGGAACTCGCGCGCAACGATGCACACTCTCCGGGGAAATTTCGAGTGAACGGCGTGGTGAGCAATATGCCGGCTTTTGCCCGGGCCTACCAATGCAAGAAGGGCGACAAGATGGTCAACGCCGAACCCTGCCGGATCTGGTGACCGCCCTGGGCTAGATCAGCTTACCGGCGGCCAGGTCACGCACCAGCGTCAGATCCGCCTCCAGAAAGTCGTATTTGGGGAGATCCTTAGGCTGGGCCCACTGGATGTCTTTGAAGATTCGGTTCTCGATTTCGCCCTGGTACTCGCGCACGACAAAGAAGCGAAGCTCGACCATGCCGCCATTGGGATACTCGTGGCGAATGCGAGCCACCTCGTCCCCAATCGTGGCCAGAATGCCGAGCTCTTCTTCCAGTTCGCGATGCAGGGCATCGCGCGGCTGCTCGCGCTCCTCGATCTTGCCGCCGGGAAACTCCCACTTGAGCGGCATGGTCTGATGGCGAGTGCGCTGGCACACCAAGAGCTTGCCCTCTTGCTCGATCAGAGCTGCGACCACCCGCTTCATCGGCCGGAGGTTTCCAGTTTCTTGCCTACCAGCATGGCGCAATACTGAACCAGTTCCTGGTTTTCCGGCGTGAACGCAGCCGGGAAGTGGCTGTCTATGTCCAGTTCGCCCACCACCTTGCCGTGGACAAAAACAGGCACGACGATCTCGGACTTGGTCTCCAGCGAACAAGCGAGATACCGCGGATCTTTGCCGACATCGTCGACCACCACGGTCTGCCCGCTCGACGCCGCCGCGCCGCAAATGCCCTGGTTCAGCGGGATGCGGGTATGGGGTGTCATGGCTCCCTCAAAAGCGCCGAGAACGAGCATGGGCGGCTGCGCTCCTGGTTCGAGCATGTAGAAGCCCACCCAGTTGTATTTCAACATGCGATGGTGCAGCAGCTGCACCATCTTCCGCATGAGGTCGTGGGCGGTAGGAACCTCCTCCGCCAATTCGCTGAGGTCTTTGCGAACCTCTCCAACTCTGTCAGCTACCGGCATAGGTGAAATCTTAACTCACGCTCTCGAATTCGACACTGTGAAAGCGGGAACATCGGTAATTCGGCGGATTCCTTTACGTGCTAGCGAAGACTTCGGGATGCAGCGCGAAGGCCAGTGCGTCCAAATCGAAGCGCGCTTCAACGTGCCCGTGCTCACCAAGCGGGATGCGGCTCAGATCAACATGACTCAGTTCTTCAACTTTAATTTTCCACCCTGGATGACGCCTCCGACACCGCCGGTTCAGACGACCAGTGGTTCCTGCTATCTGAATCAGTTGCCTTGAGCGCTATTGCTTTTGAGAGTCAATCTGGTTCAGGGCTGTGGCAAGGGCGTCGAGCGCGAGCTGGGCGGCGTGAGTGGAGGCTTGCGGTAGGCCGCCCACTGCCGAGATCAATCTGGCGCGATCGACGGCGCGCGCTTCCTCGAAGGTCTTGCCATGAACCAATTCTGTCAGCGCGGACGCGCACGCCATCGACGCGACGCATCCCTTGGCCTTGAATCCGATTTCCGCAATGCGACCGGCGCTGATTTTGATGCAAAGGCGGAGCAGGTCTCCACACACCGGGTTTTCAATTTCAGCGATGGCGTCCGCCCCGGGAATGTCGCCGGCATGACGCGGGTTCTGAAAATGGTCGAGCAACTGCGCGGAGTACATAGGTCAATTGTAAAGCGCAGGGTTGGGCGTGGCGCTTAGCCGCGCCGGGTCCCGTCGGGAAAATAGACCGTCCATCCGCGCTTCCGCGATATCGCTTCCAGATCGGGATTGGGGTTGATTGCGAAGGCGTGCTTGGCAAACGCCAGCATTTCGGTATCCCAGCGGGAATTCCCGAACGCCGCGTCAACCTCTTTACCGACCACTTCGCGCAGAGCCTGCACTTTGCCTGGACCCGTAGGAATGCGGACCAGGCGATCGGTCACAATCCCATTCTCCAGCACAGGCTTGGTAGCCACGATGCGATCGTCGGAAATGGCGAAGGCCTTCATGCCGGCGCGGATGACCCATTCGTTCGACGACGAGATCGCCCAGACCTCGCTACCGGCCTCATGCAGTCGATGGATCAGAGTACGAATCTCGGGAAAGATCTCTCCCGCAAACACGTGGGCCATGAATTCGGAAGCGGCCTGCATCAAGACGTCCTCCGATATTCCTTTGTGCATGGTAACCATCTCGCCGCACATTTCGTCTTCCCTGACCTTTCCCGCCTTATATTCGGCGTAGCGGGCGCACATGGCCCGGCCTACTTCGGAGGGGACGACGGCGTTCTTGACTTCCCAGTCAAAGAATGTTTCGCCGGCATCGCTCGACCAGAGCGTGCCATCGCAATCGAAGGCCGCTACCCGCGGCGCGAGCCGCAGAACGGAGTCGAGAAAGTCGTGGCTGGTGAGGTGCCTTGAGGGCGGGTTCGAAATTTCCATCTCTTTGACGATAGCGTGCCGAAGCCGAATTGCGCAATTTTGGTAGAAGAAAAGGCTACGAGGATTTCGTAAGGCCTTAACCACGAAGGACACAAAGGTACACAAAGGAAAACCTTTACGTTTCGGGGCTTCGTCAACCTTCGTGTTCTTTGTGGTTCAAGGTTTCGCCATTAGCACGGCGTAATCTTCGGGAGTATTGATGTTCAACGCTACACAAGGATCGTCGACCGTGACGTACTGGATGTGCTCCTGATGCCGGCGCTCAATATCGCGGGCGTTGTCGGTGACGGGAGCCCGTAAGAAAGCCTCGATCAATTCCCGGCCGGCGATAAACGGATGGCCGTGCTGGCCCGAGAACTCAGGCACCGCCGCCCAGATATTCGCCGGTGCCGCTTCGAAGGCCGCGCGCAGGAATTCAATCGTGGCAGCAGCGACCGGCGGCCGGTCGACCAGAGTAATCACGGCGGCATCCCGGCCGCGATTGAGCACTTCGTGCAGGCCTAACTGCAGGGAACTGAACTGGCCGCGATCCGGCTCGGGGTTGGTCACGATCGATGCTCCGTTGGCGTACACAACTGGCGCGAGTGCATCCGCATTCCTGCCCGTCACAATGACTACGAAGTCCGTCGAAAGAGCGAACGAGCGGATCGCGGCCGAGAGAAAACTATCCTGCGACGCCGGCTGCCCGGTAGCCTGCGGCGGCCAGGGAAGAAGCGCCTTGTCCGTGCCCATGCGCGAGGACGCGCCCGCGGCCAGAATCACTCCGGCGAAACTCAATGACCGGGACATGAGCGGAAGATAGCAGAAAGCGGAAAGAAAGTCAGTGAGCGGGATCGCCCTTTTCCAGCGTCTCCGCGGTCGCGTCCGAGCTAGCCTCCGAACGGACTCCCTTGAACCAGCTCAGATGCGGTAGGGCGCCGGTCGCCTGCCGGCGGACCGCAATCAACTCGGCAGTGATGGCGATAGCTATCTCCTCGGGTGTGATGGCGCCAATGTCCAAGCCAATCGGTGCGTGCACGCGGTCGAAAAGATGCTCCGGTATACCTTCTTCCCGCAGCGCCTTGAAGATCTGTATCACCTTTCGTTTCGAACCAATCATGCCAACATAGCGGGCGCGCGTCTGTACGGCCCAGCGCAGGATGCGCATGTCGTCGCGATGGCCGCGCGTGACGATCACGATGTAGGAAGATTCGTTCGGGTCGAGCTTTTTCGTAGCCTCCTCGAAATCAAGCACGTGAACCTGGCTGGCGGCCGGAAATCGTTCTTTGGTGGCGTAAGAGGAGCGATCGTCGGTCACCACGACATCAAATCCGGCATTTGCCGCAGTCTGGCAAAGGCTTAGCGAAACGTGACCTGCGCCGAAAACATAAAGTAACGCTGGAGGCAAAACAGGTTCGATGAACACTTCAAGCGTCCCACCGCAGACCAGCCCCGTGTCGTATTTCGGGTCTTGATTCAGATCGAACGTCAATGTCCGGGGCTTTTCCGACTCCATAACTTCGCGGGCCGCTTGCCACACGTCGGCCTCGACGCAGCCGCCGCCGATCGTGCCGGCGATCGACCCATCGTCGCGGACCAGCATCTTCGCGGTGCGGAACGACGGAATCGATCCGCGCACGTTGACGATGGTAGCCACGGCCCCGCGCCGTCCCTCCCGGCGAAGCTGCACGATCTGTTCGTAGATGTCCATGAACGGACTGTACCTGCCTTACCAGATTATCAATCCGCGACAAGTTTTGCTCAAGCGCAAAGCGGGCGCCTTCGGCTTCAACGGTGCTGGTTTCGCAGCGCCGTCTGCACGTCTGCCGGCAACTCCGTGTCGTCCATCAACCTGCCATAGAGCCTCACGATTTCAGAGTTCAGCTTGAACATGGTGAAGCCGTACACGCTGGTCATGATCTGCAGGTTGCGCGGCGAAATCGGATCGCCACCAAGCCCAGCGATGTATTTGTAGACGGGATCGACATCGCCATCGACTGCCACGCACTTGTTCCTTTGAAGCTCCATGAGCGCGCCATGAGTTTTGTTGCCGAAGATGCCATCCACCTTGAGTGGAGCCAGCGGCGGCCACTCCCGCCCCATCGGTCCGATCGTCGGCTTGCCTTTCAAGTCCGATAGCTTTTCCTTCGCCATGAACTTGTTCAGGGCGTACTGGAGCAGTAGCACATCGTCCCGGTAGCAAAACCATTTCCAGCTGACGGAGTGGGTCACATCGTGAATCCACATCGGCAGAATGCCGCGCGGCATTTCTGTGATGCGTGCCATGAAGTCTCCTTGGCCTGCTCCGAGGTCCTGGACGGGCCGGCGCGAACGGCTGATTTTACACCGCGGAAAGGCATCGGCGATTTGCGCTTGGCAACCAGCAATTCCCGCACCGAATGCGTTTGTGGTAGCGTCAACTTTCACAGGGAGAGCGCTTATGAAAGCCGTCCGCATTCACCAATTCGGCGGGCCGGAAGTTCTGACTTACGAGGACGTGCCCAATCCGCAGGCCCGCAAAGACGAGGTACTCATCCGGGTCAAGGCATGTTCGCTCAATCATCTGGACGTTTGGGTGCGCAAAGGACTGCCGGGAGTGAAGCTGCCGCACATTCTGGGAAGTGACATTGCCGGTGAGGTGGCCGAGATCGGCGAGTACATCAGCGGATTCAAAACCGGCCAGCGGGTGCTGGTTGCCCCCATGCATTTCTGCGGACACTGTGCGAAATGCGTCGCGGGTGTGCAGAACCAGTGCCGCGAGTTTACCGTCCTGGGTAATGGGGTGGATGGTGGCAATTGCGAATTAATCGCCGTCCCAGTGGCTAACGTGATTCCAATTCCCGACTCGCTCGATTTCAACCAGGCGGCAAGCGTGCCCCTCGTGTTTGTGACAGCGTGGCATATGCTGGTCGGCCGCGCCGGCGTCCGCCCCGGACAAACCGTGCTGGTGTTAGGAGCAAGCTCAGGCGTGGGCATTGCCGCGATCCAGATCGCGAAGCTCTTTCATTGCCGCGTGATCACGACCGCCGGCGACGAGGCCAAACTGGAGAAGGGACGCGCTCTGGGCGCAGACTTCGCAATCAACCATTACAAGCAGAAGCTTTCCGAAGAGGTGCGCAAGATCACGAACAAAGAAGGAGTGGATATCGTAATCGAGCACGTCGGCGCCGCGACCTGGGACGAGAGCGTGAAGTCCCTCAAAGGTGGAGGCACTCTGGTGACCTGTGGGGCGACCACCGGGCCCAGCGTCGGAATCGATCTGCGCCACCTGTTCGCCCGGCAGTTGTCGCTGTTGGGGTCTTATATGGGAACCATGGCCGAGTTGCACGAAGTCCTGGGTCACGTCTTTGCCGGGCGCCTGAAGCCCGTGGTGGACCGTGCCTTTCCGCTGAAAGATCTAAGAGCCGCCCATGAATTGCTGGAGAACAGCCAGATGTTCGGGAAGATAGTGGTGAACCCGTAACAGCAAGAACCAGATTTACGACGCGTAGCCCGAGCGAGTTGCATCAGATTCGTGTGATTGACGAATCGGGGGAAGACTATCTTTATCCCGAGGGGTACTTCGTCGCCGTAAGGCTCCCTCAGTCTGCAGAAAAGGCAGTTCTTCGCGCCGCTCGCCTCCGGGCTTGATCGCGAGTTGCGCGTGGTTTAAATTGTTGAGCCAAAAGGTCGCAAGCAAGAAGGAGCCTGGATCATGACAGCGCAGCAACAACTGGCCGCGTTTCTGGCCGACGTTCGGCAGACGAACCCCCGTCTCAATGTCAACGACAGGTATGGGACCAGGACCAGTATCGAAGCCTTGATTAACTACTTGCAGGCTCACGTGCACCACGCGGCGCCGCTCACGGTTATGCAAGCCGTCCAAATGTGCGGCAACCCAAACGACCAGAGGATTACAAAATACCTGCCGGCGATCCAACGTCTGGTGTCGGTGTGGGGGAATGGGTCCGATTACCCAACGGCAACCGGCGCGAGCGCGGTAATAGCCGCCGGCAATTTCTATCGGTACATCCAACTTCTCCCCCACAACGAACGATTCGATTACGAAACGCTGCTCCGTTACAGCGAGAATGCGGCGGGCTTTGGGGTCACGACCGCTCCCACGGGATATGTGGCGCGTGTCCCAAACCCCAATGGCGGCAACCTGGATATCACCTCGCGCGGCCTGGTCCTGAGATCCGGATTGGTCCCGGAGTGCAACGGCTTCGCAGATATGGGCTACATGACCCGTCTTCACTTGACGCCCGGCGATCTCCAAAACATGGCGAATCATTCCATTGCCGACGTCGGATGTGGCGCGGCCGTCTTTCGGGCCGAGATGGAAACCCTCTTCGGTTGCGCAACGACGGGGCTTGACCTGAACTACAACCTCGTGCCGAACGGAACCCTTACGGTCAGCCAACGTTACCCCCGCTCCATTCTGTACTTGAAAATGCTGGCAGACACCAACCGGCTGAACGTAACTTTGACGCCGCCGTCCATGGCTGCCCTGATTACTCGACTCGCGGAGAATATTGATCCGACCCTGACCGCCTACCGCAACAATCTTCCCGTCAGCGCGAATATCTTCAATCTCGGGCCAGCCATGGTCGCGTACAACAATGGTCACGCCTGGGATTACATAGTCACCATGTATCTATTGTGCTACTTCACTCCTCAGGAGCAGACCGACGCTGTCTTAAGCATGTGCGGGGCAGCCAATCGTGGCGTGCTCATCTACAATGGCTCCGGAGCTGGGCCTGGGATACACACGCAGGTTCTCACTTACGACCAGAATGCGGTTCGTCAGAGCTTTCAGGGGTGCAATATTGTCGTGAAAGACGCTGCTACCCACCACATCTACCTCTAGCCACATCGAGGTCGCAACGGCATCACGAAATCGGACCAGCATTGCGGGGTCCGGCCTTTCAATAACTGATGGCGCGAGCGACACGCGGGTACATCCTCCACTTTTGCGCTACATTGCCGGGACAAAGTGGTTGAGATTCAGGCCAGGGCATCCCAGGTACTTGCGGTAGGAGGCGAAATTGCGGAAGCGTTTGCGTTCGCACGGAAAATAGAGGGGGAGGGGAATCTTGCAGACAACACAAGTGGGTTAAAATAATCCTATGTCCCACGAACTGAACTTCGGCCCGTACGTCGACGTTGAAAACGGCAAAAGGGTCGTCAAAGACCTGACCTTCGGCAATCCCACGCCGGAGGGAGTGGTGCTGACCACGCTCGACTCGGCCGTGAACTGGATGCGCAAAAGCTCGATCTGGCCCATGACGTTTGGCCTGGCCTGCTGCGCCATCGAGATGATGTCGATGGGGGCTTCGCGGTTCGACATTGCCCGCTTCGGCGCCGAAGTCTTTCGTCCCTCGCCCCGGCAAAGTGACCTTATGATCATCGCCGGCCGTGTGTCGAACAAGATGGCGCCCGTGATCCGCCAACTGTGGGAGCAGATGCCAGAGCCCAAGTGGGTGCTGTCGATGGGAGCGTGCGCGACTTCAGGCGGCGTCTTTCAGAACTACGCACTGGTGCAGAGCGTGAACCAAGTGATTCCCGTCGACATCTACGTGCCCGGTTGCCCGCCACGTCCTGAGCAACTGATCTACGCCATCACTTTGTTGCAGGAAAAAATTCAGAAGGAACGCGGCACCATCAAGAAGGCTCTCAACATTAGCTAGACGCCAGGGGCTTCTTTGGCTTGTGTTTTGCTTACCCGTTGGCATTCCTCACGGAAGCTTAAAGACAAAAGTGATCTGCTTCTGAATTGCGACGGGCTTGCCGTTAAGCAAGAACGGGCTGTACCGCCAGCCTTGTAACGCACTGCGGGCTGCGGCGGCCAGGACCGGTGATCCGCTAATCTCCTTGATGTTGCGGATGGTTCCATCTTCGGCAATAGTAATCTCGAGGGCCACAGTTCCCGCAATGCGCTGGGCCCGCGCTTGCATCGGATAGTTCGGTTCCACCCTGCGAATTAGTTTGCCTTCGGTGACGCCTTGAGAGACTTTGGCGTCCAGGGTCGGCAAACTGCCCGCTCCAGTAGCCAATCCCGCGATTGGAGCGCTTTCCGAAGATCCCGGTGTGGCGGATGCGATCAAGACCGGAGGTGGCTCAGGGCTGGGCTCGGCGATTGCAGATGACGCTTTCGTTTGCACTGTTGGCGCAGGCGTGAGGTTGGCCGCTACCTCCGTAGGCGAGGGCGAGTTATCTTCGATCTCGGCCGCATTTTTGAGCACTCCAGCTGCGCTGCCCTGCGAGCGTGCTATTCCGGCCTTGGGTTTCGGGGGTAGCACAAGCTCCGGGGTAGTGGCTTGCGACTCCGTCGGCGCCCCATGAACCGGTGTCGGCGACTTGGCTGCGGCCGTTTCCGGGGTGGATTCCCGCCCGCTCAGCCAGACCCCGGCGAACAGCAACAACGCGACGGCGGCGATCCCTATAACCCAATACCGTCGTGCCGGAGACGCCTCGTCGAGAACCTGCTGTTCCGTAATCTTTCCAGAGACGGACGCCGCCGGCGCCGACACCCGGCTGCGTGCCGATCTTAGTGAGGCGAAAGCCGCGTCCTGTTGTGCCCGGTACTCGCGGTCATACGCCGCCTCTACGATTTCGGCCAATGCGCGAAGCGAGTTGATCTGCTCGTCACCGAAGGCGTGAGCGCGGGTGGAGAACGCCTCCAGAATTCCAGCCACCCCCGAAGGCCCCCGCAACGGCACAACTACGATGGAGCCGATCCCCATCGCCTGGCAGACTTCCGGATCTACGCGAGGATCGTTGGCCGTATCGCGACACAGCATGATCGAAGCTGCGCGGATGCACTCGCCAGAAATTCCCGAATCCGTGTTGAGGGGGGCGCCCAGCGCTGGCGTCGGCTCACCGCTCCGCGCCCTGCAGACGATCAGACCCTTAGTTCGCAGCGCCAGAGCGACCCCATCCGCTCCGGTCATGACTCGTGCGACCTCGGTCGTGGCATCCATGATCGAGGCAGGTGTTTTCGAGCCTTCCGCCAGGCTTTGACGCAGCACGACAAGGAGATCAACTGAGCCCGGCGGCTCCGTTGCTTCCGATGGGATAGCGCTCAGCGGTTGGTCTTCACTCTGTACTTCGGGACCCGGCAAGCTGGTTGACAAGGCATCACCCATGGCACGTCCTGAACCCCATCAAAATGGCCAGGGACGAAGCGGACGCGAGGAACTAGACAATGGCGCGATTGTGTCTGAGTTTGTCGTAAAAAAATATAGCTGTCAATGGAAAAAAGATCAGCCCTTACGCTGGAAGGGCAGTATTCCTAGGGGTTTGCTCGGTGTCCATCGCGATTTCGTATTCCTTGACGCATCGGGCGGAGCTATAATTGCTGTCAGAGTTGTCCCGGGGTTCTTATGGAGCGTCTTCGCGGCTCATCCCTGCTGTTTCTTCTCTTGATCTGCCCCGCAATCCTCCGTGCGCAGAATACCGAGCCGAGCGTGCCACAAGTGCCGTCATCTCAGGGTCCGACGTCTCAGGGGCAATCGACTCAAACCCCAGTCGCTGGCCGCTCGTCCCTTCCGGGTCAGCCCGCAAACCCGGCTACCGACGCTGCGGCTCAGCCCGTGCCGGGCCATGCTGCTCCCCCCATTGCCAGCAACGCTCCACGCATGTCGCGGCAGACGCGGCTGGAAATCATTCGCCTTTTTGAGACCCAGATCTTTTACGCCCGTGCCGCTTTTCCGATGGGAGCCAAGGGGCTGCAACTGAAAGATGGAGTCAGCACTCCCAACGGCCAGCAACTGCAGCAGGCGTTGGCCTTGTGGGGACCCGCGGTGCGGCCCGGCGATCCCGCACACATCTCCTACGTTCAGATTAAGGACGACCACATTCACTTCGATATCAACGGCGGCCCCGTCCATCGCAAGAAGTGGTATGAGCACATTCAGATTTCCGGGGCCAACGGTGGCTCGGCTCCCCTCTCGCCGACCGAGTCGCAGCAGAATCCGCATGGAACCTACCTGGAGGTTTTCTTCGACAAATACGTCCCGGAGATGACGGCGCAGCAATTGCGCGACGTGCTTTATCCCGTGCTCGATTTCACTGCGCACAATAAAGAAGAGGCCTATCTGGATACGGTCCCGCCGAAAGTCAAGCAGGCCATCCAGGCACACTACGTTCTGGTCGGGATGAACACGGAGATGGTGCTGCACGCCAGGGGCAAACCGCCGAAAAAAGTGCGGGAGAGAGACGGCGACTCCGGCTACGAAGAATGGATCTACGGCGAACCGCCGCAAGACGTGGACTTCGTGCGCATCATCGGTGATGAAGTCGTGCGCGTGGAGACCATGAAAGTTGGCGGCCAGAAGATCTTGCGCACTGAAAAGGAAGTCATTCTGGAGCGTCCCGACAAAGAGGCTGAGGCCAAGAGAGAAGAGGAAGAGCGGCCCGCCAACGCCCCCACTCTGCGTCGCCCCGGAGAAGACCCGGAAGACGCTCCCAAGCCCTCCGACGGAAAAACCCCACCGCCTCTAATGCCTCCTCCCACTCCGCCTCAAGGCCCGGGAAATGGGCCCGGGATCGTCGCCGACAGCAGGTGACGCCCTTCCTCCGACAGCGCTCGAGAGGTCGGAGTGTTCGTGCTTATTTACTCGCCACTGCCGACCCTACATCCGCAAACGAGAACGCCAGCGAGACGTTCGGATATTCCTGACCGTCCACTTCCACGTAGGGATACACAAAGTAATTCAGCGGCTTGCCGTCCTGCGCAGGATTCAGGCGTAGATCGCGGCCCATGCTGAACTGCACCCGATCCACGTCATGTGATCCGAAAAAGTAGTCGCGTTTGTCTGGATGCTTCCAGGCTTCGGAGATGTCCACGGGAATCCAGCCCTTGCCATCAATGTAGAAATCGGACCAACAATGGTAGCCGGCGATTTCGGCCGAATGCTTGTCGGGCGGCAGCGGGAACCCGATCTCAAATCGCGCGGGAATGCCCTGCGATCGCGCCATGGCAATAAAAAGGGAATGAAAGTCGGTGCAGTTGCCCTTCTTGGCGTCGCAGGCGTAGAGCACGTCGCCGTGTCCCCAGCCCGTGCCGGTCTTGTCGTATTTCATGGTGGTGAAGACGTAGTCGTAGATGGCGCGCGCCTTGTCCAGCGGCTGCGTCTTGCCATCGGTAACCTTGACCGCCAGTTCGGCGGGCAGGCCCGTGATCGGGACCAGCGCATCCGGTTGCAGATCCTCCTGCCGCTCTTTGCTGGTCAAGGAGGCGGCGACCATGTGCGTCGCAGGGTGGAGCGCTACCCGTTCGTGGCGCACGACGTCGTATTCCACATCGAAGTGCAGCTCTGGCTGGGCGGCACTGCGAGCCTCGGCGAAATAGATCTCGTTGCCATACTTCGACTCGCTCGTCGTCTTCAAAGGCAGATCTCCTTTTGCGGAGACGATTTTCACCTCCTGATAAGCATCCGACTGCGCGGCAGGAATCCAGACGCGGACTGTTTTGCCCGTCGGGAGATTCTTCACCGTGAAGGCATAGTGAAATGTAAAGTGGCGGGACTCCTGGGCCACAGCGGCCAGGGACAGGACCAACAGCGGCACTAATACGCAAGTCTTCCGCAGCATAAACCGTATCCTTCTTGAGGTTCTGGGAACTCAGAACCGGAGCTTAGAAACCAGCATTTGGAAACGACACACGGGCGTCTTAGCGAGAGCACCATCAAGTGAAGCCGCGCAGCGGAATGCGCATAGGACGAAGATGCCAGAAGCGATTCCGGCGATGCGGTATTTTAGCAGAGTTCGTTTTGGGTTCGTCGCGAACCCGCTACCTTCGTCCTTCCGCAGTCTCGTTGAGCACAATCGTCAGAGGGTTCGGATGATCGGCCTTGAGGTAGCGATTGACCAGGAATTGCTTTCCATCCCGGCTGACATCGTAGGTAAATTCATCGGTCGACGAAACGTGCGAGCGGCCCCGAACCTGGAACAGCAGGACGGGCGTACCGCTGGAGAAATTTCCTTCGGTCTGCACCGGTGCCGCCATCAGCATTCCTGACTGCCCGATGTAGAAAAGTTCTTTGCCATCGCCGCGCCACCGAGGCTCGGCGCCGCCGCCCCGCGAGATCTGCCACTTTCCCACCGCTCCCGGGAACGTAGTGACATAGACTTCCCAATCACCCGATTCGTTAGATGCATATGCCGTCCATTTTCCGTCGGGCGAAATCTGGCCATTCTGTTCCGAGCCTTTGGTTTCCAGAAACGGAACCGGCTGCCCGCCCGCTGCGGGCATTAATACGAGACCAGTGATGCGGTCTCCAACCCGCGTCGGGAAGAACATCGTGCACAGGATCTTCGTGTCGTCCAGGGTCCAGGAATTGGGCAAAATGTCCCCGGCGATCTCTCCGGAGTAGAGCGTCTTTTCCGGCTCCAGGCCCGAGACCGCCTTCGATAGCAGCTTGACGCGTTCCCCCACGTCGCGATAAGCGATGGTCTTTCCATCGCGCGACCACACGCCTACAACTTCCTCGCTGGCGCCGAATGTGAATCTGGTGTTGGAGCCGGCTTGCAGGCTCTCGAGCCAGACATCGACGTTGTTTTCCCTTAAGTCGGCAATGTCGACCGCGACCCGTTTGCCGTCAGGAGAGAGGGTGGGATTCGATAGCGTACCCGGCTCTCCCACCCGGCCGACTTCCTTGCCCGTCCGGTCCACCCAAGTTAAGGCCGACACGGTTGTCTGGGTACTGGTCGAATAGATCAGGTTCCCGTTGGCGGCGGCGGAAAATGCACCCCAGATCACCGAAGGCTGAAATCCGATCGATTCCGCGACGATCTGGGGCTCTCCGGAGAGAGTTGCCTTCGACATGTCGAATGCGGAAGAGACCAGTTGCCGCTTGTCATTCGCGTAGTAAACTTGGCCGTGGCCTACCCCAACATTGGAGTGCGCCAGAACTACCAGTTTCTTCTCCTTTTCCGAGAGGGAACTCTCGTAGATACCGCTGACGCGGTCGTCGCGGTTGTTCACGAAATTTCCCGCCCAGACCAAGAAATGGTCTCCATCGGGCAGAAAAACAGGCCAACGGTGAGACTGCTCATCCTTGCCAAGGGACGTCAAGGGCGCCGCGCCAGTCCCGTCTGCATTCACTCGCCAGAGGCCGCCCTGGGGTTCGGGAGTGTAAACGATGACATTCTTGGCGCCCCAAGTGCCACCGCGGGCCACGCTGGCGACGGCCAAGGCTTGGGGTGAGCCGCCAGCAGCAGCCACCTTCATCAGCTTGCCCTTGGCAAAGAAGCCGACGTAGGCATCATCCGGCGACCAGAAGGGATAGTTCCCGTCTCCTGTTCCGGCCAACTCTACTGGGGTGGGTGATCCGACTCGCTGCACCCAGATCGTAGGTACGCCGGTCTTGTCGTCAGGTGACACGAGCGCAAGCATCTGTCCGTCGGCGGAGAGCGCCACCTGGCTCACCTCGCCCGGAACCGGCAGCGTGAATTGCATGCGGCGGGCAGGCTGGGTACTGCGCGAGGCAAGCCATATCACGTCGGAAACGCCCAAAAGAAGCAATGCTGCCATCGCCCATAGCCAGCGTCGGCTCGTACTCGGCACTCGAGCCTGCGTTGCCCGGGTGGCGCCGCTGGCGTCCGTACCCGAAAGCGCCCCCAGCGCAAAGGCCAGGTCCTGAGCAGATTGAAAGCGCTGTTCTGGCCGCTTTTCGAGGCAACGGCGAACGATGCGGTCCAACGCAGGGGAAATCACCTTTGCATCGTTGGTAAAATCCTGCGGATCTTCTTTCAGGATCGCTGTCATGGTCTCGGCCGCGGTGTCGCGGTGGAACGCCCGCTGGCCCGAGATCATTTCGTACAGCACCGCTCCGAAGGCGAAGATGTCGGTGCGATGATCGACCGGTTCGCCTCGCACCTGTTCCGGGGACATGTAGCCGGCGGTGCCCATCACGACCCCAGCGACCGTGGGAGAACTGGTGACGGTAAGCCCGTCGGAATCAGCCGGCCCGGGCGGAGGAGCTTGAGTCAGTTTCGCCAGCCCGAAGTCGAGAATCTTCGCCCGCCCGTCTTTCGTGATAAAAAGGTTTTCCGGCTTGAGATCGCGGTGGACAATCCCTTTTTCGTGCGCGGCCGCTAGTCCCGACGCAATCTGAACTGCATAATCCCCCGCCTTGCGGGCGAGCACCGGCCCGCCACGCAGCATCTCGCGCAGACTTTGCCCTTCCAGGAGTTCAGAAACCAGGTAGGGGCTGCCATTCTGCGACCCGATGTCATAGAGCCCCAGAATGTTGGGATGGTTCAGCGCCGCGACCGCGCGCGCTTCCTGTTCAAACCGACGCAGCCGTTCCGGGTCGCGCGCGAACGATTCCGACAATATCTTCAGGGCAACATCGCGACCCAGACGCGCATCGCGGGCGCGATACACTTCGCCCATTCCGCCAGCGCCAATCAGCGAGACAACTTCATACGGGCCCAACTTCGTGCCAGCGGCCAGGGTCATAGGGTGCGAAGATTATACCTGCACGGTAGAATGCGAAACATGACCGCCGCCATCCAGTGCCGTGATTTACGCAAAACTTACGACGGCAAGGTCGAGGCCGTGCGCGGGCTGAACCTGGAAATCCAGCCCGGAGAATGTTTCGGCCTGCTGGGGCCAAATGGGGCGGGGAAGACAACGACCATCGAAATTCTCGAAGGCCTCTTGCAGCCCACTTCGGGCAAGGTGTCGATCTTTGGCAATACCTGGCGGGAGAACGAGCGCGAAATGCGCGAGTGGCTCGGCATCTCTCTACAGGAAACGCGCCTGTCGGAAAAGCTTACCGTGCGCGAGACGATCGAACTATTCGCCAGCTTCTACCGCGAACCGCGCTCATCTCAGGAAGTGCTGGAGCAGCTGGAACTCACCGAAAAGGCTGACGCCTGGGTCGGCAAGCTTTCCGGCGGCCAGCGTCAGCGGCTGGCGGTGGCGACTGCCCTGGTATGCAATCCAAGAATTCTTTTTCTCGACGAACCCACGACCGGCCTGGATCCGCAAAGCCGCCGCCAGTTGTGGGATATCATTCGCACCTTCCAACGCGCTGGCGGTACCGTGCTCCTGACCACGCACTACATGGACGAAGCCGAGCGTCTGTGCGATCGTCTGGCCATCGTCGACCACGGACAAATCATCGCCGAGGGCTCACCCGCCGATTTGATCAACCGCCTCGGCGGCCATCACGTGGTGGAGTTTTCCGTGAGCGGCAACCACGGATCGACAGGGAAGCCAGAGTTCCACGCGGAGAAAGCCGTGTGGCGCAGCCTCCCGAGCGTCGAATCCGTCCGCGAGGACGATGGCCTCATTGCCCTCAACGTGAAGGAGCCGCATCTCACGATCCCCGCGCTGCTCGACGCAATCGACAAGCAGGGAAGTGCTTTACAGCACCTGACCACGCGGCAGGCAAGCTTGGAGGATGTTTTCGTGCGGCTGACCGGCCGACATCTGCGGGATGAGTGAGACCGCCGAACTGCGGGACAAGCCGCGAAGCGGCGCAAGAATAGAGCCCACGGCGCAAGCCGTGGGTGAAATTGGGGTGAGATGAACAAGCCCCGCAGGGGCGTAAGAATCGCACGGTAGGCGCCCACTCAATGCGAGAGAATTGAAGGTACCTTATGAGCGTTGCCGAGCAACCACCGGTCACATTGGTAAAATCCGCGCCCGCGCCACCGCTCCGCAACGGCCGCTGGTCCGGCTACCGCCATCTGCTGATGGCGCGCATGCTCGAACTGAAGCGCGAGCCCGAAGTTGTCTTCTGGGTATTCATCTTCCCGCTGCTGCTCGCGCTCGGCCTGGGCATCGCGTTCCGCAACAAGCCCGGGGACGCAGTCTCGGTTGCGATCGTCGCAGGCGCGGGTACGGAGGACGCGCCCGCCATGCTGGCGCGCTCGCAGCAGCACGAACGGTTCAAGACACAAGTCCTCGGCGTAGACGCCGCTCGCCAGGGATTCCGTCTCGGCAAATTCGATCTCGTCATCGAACCCGGCGCCAACGGAGGCTTCCAGTACCGCTACGATCCCGCCCGTCCCGAGAGCGTGTTGGCCAAAACGGAAGTCAACGACGCACTGCAAGCCGCGGCCGGCCGCAAAGACATTGTCGCCACGGCTGTCGTCACGTCGTCCGAGCCTGGATCGCGCTACATCGATTTCCTTATCCCAGGTCTCCTCGGTATGAATCTGATGAACTCCGGCATGTGGGGAATCGGTTTTGCCCTGGTCGATATGCGCCAGCGCAAGTTGCTCAAGCGCTTCGTGGGCACGCCCATGCGCCGCACAGATTTCCTCCTGGCCCTGGCCTCGAGCCGCCTGATCCTGATGGTCATCGAAGTCGGATTGCTGCTGATCTTTGGCGTGCTTTTCTTTCACATGCGGGTTCTAGGATCGATCGCCGCCATTGCCCTGCTCGCGGGTATCGGATCCCTGACGTTTGGCGGCGTGGGTTTGCTGACCGCGAGTCGCGCGCAGAAAATCGAGTCGGTGAGCGGCCTCATCAATCTGGTTATGATGCCGATGTGGATTTTCTCCGGGGTGTTCTTCTCCTACGAACGATTCCCGGCGGTAATCCATCCCCTGATCAAGGCGCTGCCTTTGACCGCGCTCAACGATGCGTTGCGGGCCAGCATCCTGGAGGGCACGCCACTCCTCCAGCAGTGGCCGCGCTTGCTGGTGATGCTTCTGTGGGGAGGCATTTCGTTCGTCCTGGCGCTGAAGTGGTTCCGCTGGACTTAAGTCGGAAGTAAGTTAAAGACTTCTGTGTTATGCCCCGCCAAGGCCTCGCCCGTGAACTCTAACAGAAGTTACGAACGAGGCCGCCTGCGGTGCTTGCGAAGTTTACTGCTACTTACGATTTGACTAGCTTGGCAGCTTGTTTCCGCACTTTTGCCCAGCGTAGTCTTTGCGCTGCGGCAATGCGATTACGGGCTTCCTTGCTCAAGGTACGCTTTACTTTCCTGAGCTTGTTCCCGTTGGCATGGCCGAGCGCGGCGAGCGCCTTCCCCACGCGTTCCATCTCTTTTTCGAGACGGGAATACTCAACGCGTAAGGAGGTCACCACTGTATTCAAGTTAGCCATTACTACCCCCTCATTGATGTTCGAGACAAGACTAACACGGGAAAATGTTCGGACTGAGAAGAAAAAGATCGCTCCAAGAAGTATTAGAAAGAATCATTAGACAAAAAGCGCAGGAGGAAGCGCAACTATAGTGGCTTCGTTTGCAGGAACAACAAGCCTTGTACTTTGTCTGCGTCATCAACGCCACGCGTGAAGACGACTTCGCGGCGCGAATCGGAGAACCGCGTATCTAGCAACAGGAACTTACGGATCACCGTCATTGCGGTCGCGCCTCCTTCTGTTGTGCCCCCAACCCAGACCCACCGGTAGACTGCCCCGTAAACCACATACAGGTGAGAGTCCCAGATCATCAGCAGGGCCTGTTTGTCAGTGAGTGCGCTTATCGTTTTACCAGAATTGATCGCATTCGGCGGCCAGAACTCGGCCGTGACCTGGATCGGACGGCCGTCGCCCAGAAGATGCCTTCCCTGCAGTTTGGAGGCCACATCCTTCAGAGACTGGGGATCGGCCGCAGCCACACTGTCTTCGAGGGCAGAATCTCTCCCGCAGCAAACGTTGCGGTCATGAAAGATAGTATCGAGCGCGGTCGGCAGCACGTCCGCTGCGTCGTGCGACCGCGCCATAAGTGCCGGCAGGCCGCTGACCTTCACTTCCAAGTCGGTATCGAAGACTTGCCCATAAGCGATGCAACCGAGGCCAACACCCAACACCACCCACTTAGTCAGATTCAGGAATGCAGAGTGGCAAGCGTCGAACCTGGCCATAACTTACCTCCGGCTCCTAGTCCTGATTCTACCTCGGTCCGATCGTGGGCAGAAACCGCGGTGTCTGGCGCGCCTTAGTCGCCTGCTCGAACGAATAAGCCAGCTTGATCAGGACCGGTTCGCTCCACGCCCGCCCAAAGAAAGAGATTCCAACCGGCAAACCCGCAAGGTAACCCGCGGTCACATTAATGTTAGGGTAACCCGCCACCGCCGCGGCATTCGAGCTGCCTCCGGCCACATGATCTCCATTGACCAGATCGGTGAGCCACGCCGGACTTCCTGTTGGAGCCACGATGGCGTCAAGATGGTTCTTATCCATGAGCGCGTCGATGCCCTCGGTCCGCGCCAATTGATGATTCTTCGCCACCGCATCCACATATTCCTTCTCGGTAAGCGGTCCTTTCGCTTCTGCCTTTACGAATAAGTCCTGCCCGAAGTAGGGCATCTCCCTCTGGCGGTTACGATCATTGAAGTCAATGATGTCTTTCAGCGTTCGCACGGGTGCGCCCGGGCCCAGTCGCGCCAGATACGCATTCAGGTCCGCCTTCAGCTCATACATAAATATCAGCAACTCTGTGTCATCGAACTTGCCCAGCGTTTCGATGTCGGCGGGGTCGACCAGGATCGCACCTGCCTTCTTGAGCACGTCAAGGGATTGCTCCATCAACGCGTCGACCGAGTCATTGAAGCCAAAATACTTTCTTGCGACTCCGATGCGCGCGCCCTTAAGCCCATCGGGATCGCAGTACCGCGCGTAGTCGGTCTGCGCTTTGCCCGCGCTGGCAGCTGTGGCTGCATCGTCAGGATCAACGCCGGTCAAAGCTCCCAGCAAGATGGCGGCATCGCGCACCGTTCGGCACATTGGTCCGGCGCCATCCTGACTGTGAGAGATGGGGATGATTCCGGCTCGGCTAACCAACCCCACGGTAGGCTTGATCCCAGCCAGCCCGTTCGACGATGAGGGGCATACGATCGATCCATCGGTTTCCGTGCCGATGCCCACAGCGGCGAGATTCGCCGAAATTCCCGCGCCCGTGCCCGAACTCGACCCGCACGGATTTCGATCCAGCGCATACGGATTTTTCGTCAATCCTCCGCGCCCGCTCCATCCGCTGGTGGAGTGGCTGGAGCGAATATTCGCCCACTCGCTCAGATTCGTCTTACCCAGAATCACCGCGCCCGCCGCGCGCAACCGCTGCGCGACAAAAGAGTCTTTGGGCGGCTTCGAGCCCATCAGCGCCAGCGACCCCGCCGTAGTCATCATGTGGTCCGCCGTATCGATGTTGTCCTTGATCACCACTGGAATGCCATGCAGCGGGCCGCGCGGTCCTTTGTCCTTGCGCTCCCGGTCGAGGGCCTCTGCAATCGAGGGGGCGTCAGGATTCATTTCGATAATCGCGTTGACCGACGGGCCGACCTTGTCGATCTCCTCGATACGCGTGGTGTATTTCTCAACCAGCGACCGCGACGTAAACTTGCCAGATTTCATACCCTCCTGCAGTTCGGTGATCGTGATCTCATCCAGTTCGAAGGGCTTGACCTCAGGCGCGGCAGGTTCTGCGGGCGATGCCACCTCCCGGCCCGCGCTGAGTGCGGGATAGATCGTAGCAACTGCGCCGGTCGTGAGCACATTTCGGACGAAGGCACGGCGCGAGGGTTTCGATTCACGATGGCGCATAATCTCCCAGAGTTCAGAAGAGGATTCAACCCACAGGCCGACTATTTAAACACGAATCGCCGCCCGCATTCACGAATTGAGAGTCGGCGATTGGTCTTCCACTGAGGCGTCAACCTGAGCGCAGCCGCTTTTCAGGTGGAGCGAAGGATCTCGCGTGGACCAAAACTCAATTGAGCTACCACGCGAATTGCAGATTGGTTGAGACCGCTTGCGCGCGGTGATAAGCTAAACAATGTTCGTCCGGCTGAGCGGGAGTAGTTCAGCGGTAGAACGCCAGCTTCCCAAGCTGGATGTCGCCGGTTCGATCCCGGTCTCCCGCTCCATTAATTCTCCAGTCACGATTTCTCACATCGTCTCCTCAAAACGAAATTGTGTGCATGACTATTGCCAGCACCAGGCTCGATGCCCTCTTCAATTTCATTCCGCAGGACCGAAAGAATTCCGAGTCGACTCGAAGGTTGGCGAACTCGACCGCAGGGTTGACTCTTGATAGTACCTGTACCATCGTGACTTGCGGTGGCTCGTAGATAAACGATATTTTCACTCAAGTTTCAATCTGGTCCGAGCCACTTCCTCCGGCACTACTCGTTCCATCCACCGGGCGTTAAACGCCTGGGCCACAAATCCTTCGTCCCCCTTCGGTTTCGCGCAAACGCGATTCTGAAGAAAGGAGCAAGCGTGGTACCGAACACATAACCCTCCGCCTTGGTGGTGTCGAAGACCACCCGGGCCCCATAAACATTAGCTGGAGATCCGTGCGGTCTCTTTTGCGCGCTGCTCGCAGCCCAGGGACATCCCTGCGCTTAATCCCCTCGAGGAGTTGAGTTACCTATGAAGAAGGCAATGTTCGCAGTTTTGCTGTTGATGCTGACGTTCTCCATATCAGTCGCGGCCCAGTTGCCCAATTACACATTGGCGCAAGTGGCCACACATAACAGTTCGACGGATTGCTGGATTATTTTGAACAAGACGGAAGTCTACAACGTTACGGCGTTCCTCTCGCTTCATCCCGCTGGCCCCGGACCGATCACCCCATATTGTGGAAAAGATGCCACCGCCGCTTTCAATGGCGTCGGCCATTCTGGGGGAGCGGTGTCCGAGGAAGCCACTTACCTGGTCGGTAACCTGGTGGCCTCAAGCATCAGCGTCACGATCTCGCCCACAACCGCTACCGTGACCGCAGGGCAGCAGCAAACCTTCACCGCGACTGTCACCGGCTCCACTCAGGGTGTAACCTGGACCTCAACCAGCGCTGGAACGATCAACGCAAGCGGCGTCTTCACAGCCGTGTCCGTCGGTACCGGGACGGTTACGGCTACTTCTGTGGAAGATCCGACGAAAAAAGCAACGGCCTCGGTCACGGTGACGAGCGGCGGAGGCGGCGGAGGCGTAACCGTCTCGGTAAGTCCCGCCAGCATGACTCTCAGCGTCGGAGGAAAACAACAGTTCTCCGCCAAGGTGTCCGGCTCAACAGGAGGAGTTACCTGGACAGCCACCGGCGCGGTAGGCACCATCGATGCCAATGGACTGTTCACTGCTACAAAAGTGGGGATGGGAGTAGTCAAGGCTACTTCTGTGACCGATCCCACCAAATCCGCCTCGGCCAACGTGACCGTGTCGCAGTCGGGTGCTGCATGTTCGCTCGCTCCCAACTCAACCGGATTCGCCATCAACTGCGTTCCGGCTAGCGCGATTAAGCCGAAACGTTACACCTGCGTCGCATCATCGGACGGAAAGTCAACGGTGGTTCGATGCACGGCTAGCACCGGTGGCGGCGGCGACG
Organism: uncultured Acidobacteriaceae bacterium; assembly: GCA_963819035.1. Classification (GTDB taxonomy): domain Bacteria; phylum Acidobacteriota; class Terriglobia; order Terriglobales; family Acidobacteriaceae; genus Sulfotelmatobacter. The sequence goes on from CAWFUU010000017.1 coordinate 108,313, forward strand.
GCGGCGGCGACGACTAATCGCTTCGGTCGGGTTGCAAACTGAAAGCCAGTAACCCGTATGGTAGTACGGGTTCCAATGGCCGCGGGAAGAGTGGTGTCCACGCTTCCTGCGGCCGTCATTTTTACCGCGAGGTTTGGCCCCCCACAGACAAGAGCGGTTCAAAGGATATAATTCCCGGCACTTATGCTCCCTGCGCCAGGCGGGCAACCGTTCGGTAAACAAACAATCAATCTCCGATCATTAGCCATCCGGCTGGTGCTGACCGTTGCTGCGCTAGTGATCTGGTTCTGGACGCAGTCACTCATCGGAGCGCGAGGCCTGGCGGATTCCGGTATCGGAGACGGTATCCATGCGGCCACCGCTCCGCTCAACCTTTATCTCCACAATCATCCATCTGCGGCCAACGCGCTGCTCATCTTCAGCTCCGCGATCATCGATCTGCTAGGCATTTTTCTATTGTCGATGTGGGTTTTCCGCGGCGATCTTCGCCCCTTCGCCAGTCTGGTCATGGTGCTTGGCCTGCGCCAGATCATGCAGGCATGTGTCGCGCTGCCCGCCCCGCCCGGTGCTATCTGGCACAACCCGGGAGTTCCCTCTCTGCTCGTCACCTACAGCGTGGCCCATGACTATTTCTTTTCCGGACATACCGCAATCGCTGTGCTTGGAGCATGCGCGTGGGCGCGTTTTGGACGGCGCTGGCTCACGGCGGGTGGGGTCACGATCGTATGTTTCGAAGCCGCGGTTGTGCTCGTTCTTCGCGCTCACTACACCATGGATGTTTTCACGGGTCTGATCGCAGGACTTTACGCCACGCACCTGGCAGAACGCCTCACAGCCCGGCCCAGGAACTGAGGGTTCTGGCTGACGAGAACCTTCGAGGGTTCGGAGCGGCGCATTAGGTTCAGGGACCCCGCCTCGAGGCGCGGCTTCCTCCTTTTGCTTCTTCTTCGTATCGGGAAGGCCAGCGATAGCACACAACAATTCAGCCTCGAGATTCCCCATCCGTCTTCATTACTTGGGTTTGCGGTGAACATCAAAATGGTGATTCCGATCACGGAGAACCGTGATGACGGCCATTTGCCCGTTCCAAGCCTTCGGGGAAGATGGTTACGGACAGCGTGGGATGTAGCCGAGGGGGCCACGTCTCAAGCACCGCCAAACGCCAGGACGCGAGGGCGGGGTCGTCCGGGAGGATGTAATGAGCACGATCGATATTCACGAGCCAGAAGTAAAGGAAGCAAAGCCAGCAACCCGTCCCCCTGCGGCGGTCCTGCCACGTACCGAATTGGTGTTGGGGCCGCAGATCCCGCAAAGGGCCATGTTCTCCGACAGCCTCTTGGAATTCCAAGTGCCGCGGAAACGGCAGGCCTTTGCCACCACCACCTCGATTATCATCAACTGTGTAGCCATCGGAATCCTGGTGGTGGTACCTCTGCTTTTCACCGAGGACTTGCCGAAGGCGCAGTTGCTGACGTTCCTGGTAGCGCCTCCGCCACCGCCGCCCCCTCCGCCGCCGGCGGCGGCGCCGCAGCGTGTGATGAAGCAGATCGAGACCGACCTGCTCTCCTCCGGTAAGCTGCGAACCCCTACCAAGATTCCACAAAAGATCGAGATGCTCAAGGAAGACGAGACACCGCCGATGCCAACCTCCGGTGGAGTCGTCGGAGGTGTCCCGGGAGGGATTCCGGGTGGGCAGTTGGGAGGAGTGATTGGGGGCATCGTGAACGCCACCTCCAACCTGGCGTCGTCCGTGCCGAAATTTATTCCGGTAGCGCCGCAAAGAGTGCGCATCTCGCAGGGCGTCACCAAAGGCTTGCTGATTCATCGTGTGGAACCGACCTATCCGCCGTTGGCCAGGCAGGCACGAGTGCAGGGTGAGGTTGTGCTCACCGCAATCATCAACACCAACGGCGAAATAGAGAACCTGCAACTGGTCAGCGGGCACCCCATGCTGGTGCCGCAGGCGATCGCAGCGGTCAAACAATGGCGTTACAAACCGTACTTGCTGAACGGGCAACCAGTAGAAGTGGAGACCACGATTACCGTGATCTTCTCGCTCAGTTCCTGAAGTGGTGGGCGAAGTGCGGTCGGGGAGCGCAGGAGTTAAAAAATGCCATCAGAATACACTTATCGCATATCGGCCTGGTGGACGTCGGGCCGCACCGGACTCGCCAAGTGCGAGTCCTCCCCTAACACGATCCACTTTTCCGAAGCTGCGGAACTGGGCGGGCTGCAGGGCCGCTGGACTCCGGAGCAGTTGCTGCTGTGTGCCTTGGCAGGCTGTTTTACCACGACCTTCCATGACGTTGCCCGCGCCGCCAAGTTCGAATACACCGACCTTGAGGTCGAAATGGAGGGTAGCGTGCACCGCAGCCGGAGCACGGGATGCAATTTCACCGAGATCCTCATCCGTCCGCGGCTGACCGTGCCTTCCGAGGAGCAGCGCGAAGCCGGTCTGGGCCTGTTGCGACGGACCAAGCAGCTGTGCATGATTTCGCGTGCCATTACCGTTCCGCAGACTCTGGAACCTGCGGTCGAAACCGGCAAAATACCTGTGGAAGGCTGGACCAATCAGGAACCAGCCTCGAAGGTTGGGGTCTAACGCACTGTCGAAAAGGGGGTGATTATGATGTTCTCCTACAGGCTCGTCCGCCTGATCGAATCTCATGCCGATGCGCTCGCCGAAGGACTCGAAGAGCGGGTACAGAACAATACCCAGGTAACCCACTTCCGTGAAATCCCCGCTCGCGAACTGCGAGAGAGAGTCTACGAGATTTACCGCCATCTCGGGGAGTGGCTGTTGGGCAAGAATGAACTGGACATCGAGCACCGTTACCGTGAAATTGGAGCGCGCCGGGCGCACCAGCGAGTTCCGCTCAGCGAAGTCGTCCAGGCTATTGTGCTGACCAAGGAAAATCTCTGGGAGTTCCTCAAGAGCGAGGCAGTGATGGACCGTGCCGTCGAAATCATGGGCGAACTCGAACTCCTCCAAATGCTCGAGATGTTTTTTGACCGGGCTATTTACTATGCTGTTCTGGGGTACGAAGACGAAACTGCCCGCACCCGGCGCGACGAGGGCGCATTGCGCGCGGTTTAAGCGAAGAGGAGCGAAACGGATGTCGATGTCGTGGGAAATGGATTACAAACGCCGCCTCAAAGAGGCGGACGATGCACTGCAATGCGTAAAGTCCGGGATGCGCGTCTACATCCAGCCGGGCTGTGCGGAGCCGGAGACCCTGGTGGAAGCCCTGATCCGCCGGGCCCCCGAAGTGTACGACGTGGAAATCGTCCACATGATGACCATGGGGTGCGCCCCCTACGTGGCGCCAGAAATGGCCGGCCACTTCCGGCACAATGCCGTGTTCATCGGCGCCAATGTGCGCGATGCCATCAACGATGGCCGCGCCGACTACACCCCCATCTATCTGAGCGAAATCGAGGGATTGTTTGAGAGCGGGGCCATGCCCATTGACGTGGCCCTGATCGAAGTCTCGCCGCCCGACTCTCACGGCTTCTGCAGTTTCGGCGTGGGCGTGGACACGACCCTCACCGCCGCCAAGTGTGCTCGATATGTGGTGGCCCAGATTAACGACAACATGCCGCGTACCTACGGCGACAGCTTCATTCATGTCAGCGACATCGACGCCTTCGTCGAGTCTTCCCGGCCCCTGTGCGCGCTGAAGAAGCCGGTCGTGAACGACTTGCAGGTGGCCATCGCGCGCAACGTAGCCGGGCTGATTGAGGATGGCGCGGTTCTGCAGACCGGCATCGGCGGCATTCCAGACGCGGTTCTGCCCATGCTGATGGACCGCAAGGATCTTGGCGTGCACAGCGAACTTGTGTCCGATGGCGTGATTCCGCTGATCGAAGCCGGGGTGATCACGGGCGCCCGGAAGAATTTCAAGCCGCGCAAGATCATCCTGGGTTTTGCTCTCGGCACCAAGCGGTTGTTCGAGTTCGTGGACAACAATCCCATCTTCGAGTTTCACCCCACGTCCTACACCAACGATCCCGGATTCATCGCGCGAAACGACAGGATGGTAGCGATCAATTCGGCGCTGCAGATCGATTTGACCGGACAGGTCTGCTCCGACTCCATCGGCAACCAGTTTTACAGCGGCATCGGCGGGCAGGTGGATTTCCTGCGCGGAGCCTCGCGCTCCAAAGGGGGTAAGCCCATCATCGCGATCTCTTCGACCGCGAAACAGGGAGCCATCTCGCGGATCGTGCCCATGCTGGATCCCGGTGCGGGAGTGGTCACTTCACGAGGTTTGGTCCGCTACGTGGTAACCGAATATGGAGTCGCGTACCTGCACGGAAAGTCGATTCGTGAGCGCGCCAAGTCGTTGATCGAGATCGCGCATCCCGACTTCCGCGCCGAACTCTACGAATATTGCGAAAAGACCAAGTGGTTGCAGCATCCTCAAGCGGCACAGATAGCGGCACAGCATTGACGGAGGAAACAACACATGTCGGGCGCAGCACGCGGCAACGTCACCATCGATGTCGAGGAGTGCAAGGGATGCGGGCTCTGCGTAGAGTCCTGCCCGCCCAAATGCTTGGAACTCGCCCCTGAACTGAGTTCCTACGGCGTGCATCCCGCCCGTTACACCGGCCACGACTGCACCGGATGCGGCATATGTTTCTATTGCTGTCCGGAGCCGGGCGCCATTATCGTCTACCGGCTGGCCCCGCCCCCCAAAGCGGTTGTGTCCCCCACTCAGACACAAACCCAGGCTGGAGGCGAACATGCGGCAACTCTGTAAAGGAAACGTTGCAGTCATTAAAGGCGCTGTGCTCGCCGGTTGCCGGGCCTATTATGGCTACCCCATAACGCCCGCTAGTGAAGTCGCCGAAGCGGCCGCGCTCTACCTTCCCGAAGTCGGCGGCACATTTGTGCAGGCCGAGAGCGAGACGGCCTCCATCAACATGGTCTACGGTGCGGCTTCAGCCGGCGTTCGCGTGATGACCGCCTCCTCGGGACCGGGCCTCAGCCTGATGCAGGAAGGCATCTCCTATCTGGCAGGAGCGGAATTACCGTGCGTCATCGTCGACGTTATGCGCGGCGGTCCCGGCCTGGGCAACATCGCTCCCGAGCAGTCCGACTACTTCGCTATGGTTAAGGGCGGAGGCCACGGCAACTATCGCAACCTGGTGCTGGCTCCGGCCTCAGTGCAGGAAATGGCGGACTTGACCGTCCTGGCCTTCGAACTGGCCGACAAGTATCGCAACCCTGCCGTCGTGCTGACCGACGGATTCGTTGGCCAGATGATGGAACCGCTGGACCTGGAATACCGCGAGATTGTCGCCCCTCTGAAGCCTTGGGCAGTAAAGGGAACCGCCGGAACTCGCAAGAACATGATCAGCTCCATCTTCTTGGAGCCCGACGATCTGGAAGGGCACCAGCGCCGCATGGAAGCAAAATACATCCGCGCGCAGCAGACCGAAACGCGCTGCGAAGAATACCGCACCGAAGACGCTGAGTTGATCGTCGTGGGCTACGGCATCGTGTCGCGCGTGCTGCGTTCCGCAGTAGACGAAGCTCGTAAGCAGGGAATCAAGGCCGGATTGTTCCGGCCCATCACGCTGTGGCCCTTTCCGTCGAAAGAACTGGTGGCCACAACGTTGCGCGCCGAAAAAGTGCTGGTTGTGGAACTGAGCAACGGCCAGATGGTGGAAGATGTCCGCCTGACCCTGAATGGCACAAAGCCGATCGAGTTCTACGGTCGCGTCGGTGGCAATGTGCCCACGGTCGAGGAACTATTAACGAAGGTTGAAGAAAACGCGCCAGCGGCGTGTAACACGTAGCCCCGGCCGCATTCGTCCGGGGCAGAGGAACGTGAAGGCTCGGCAGGCGGGCGAATGCGTCCGCCGCTACGTGGGAACGGACCAAATTATGGCGGAGCACGACGTAATTCCTGAGGAACCGAAGGTGGAGACCGACAAATACGAAGTCGTGCACTCCAAGTCCGAAGTGTTCTATCCGGAATACGAGCGCAAGACGGACCTGAAGCACCAGACCCACTACTGCCCCGGATGCGGCCACGGCGTGGCTCACAAGCTGATCGCTGAAGCCCTGGAAGACCTTGGCGTGCAGGATCAGACGATTCTGGTCAGCCCCGTTGGCTGCTCCGTGTTCGCCTACTACTATTTCGACGTGGGCAACGTGCAGGTTGCGCACGGACGCGCCCCAGCGGCCGCCACCGGCCTGAAGCGCGCCTGTCCCGACAAGATCGTCATCGCGTACCAGGGCGACGGCGACCTGGCGGCGATCGGCACCGCTGAAATCGTGCATGCCGCCAATCGCGGAGAAAAAATCACCGTCTTCTTCGTCAACAACGCGATCTACGGTATGACCGGTGGGCAAATGGCACCCACCACGCTGGTCGGCCAAAAAAGTACGACTTCGCCCTGGGGCCGCCGCCCGGTCAACGAGGGTTTCCCGCTGCATATGGCCGAGCTGCTCTCAACGCTCGAAGCCCCGGTCTACATCGAGCGGGTCGCGCTTTCCGACAACAAGAACGTCATGAAAGCGCGGCGGGCGGTGCGCAAAGCGCTCGAACTGCAGCGCGCCGGCGCGGGATTCACTTTTGTCGAGATTCTCTCCCCCTGTCCGACCATCTGGGGCAAAGACCCGGTCGAGGCGCGGAAGTGGGTGGCGGAGAAGATGATTCCCAACTTCCCGCTCAACGTCTTCCGCGACCACAAGGTCGAAATCCCGAACAACAACGTTCCTCCTCATAAGACGGTCGCCGAAGTGGTGGAGGGCGAGCGCAAGGCAGCGGCCGAAGTCGCCGTGCCGCGCCGCCATCATCATTTCCGCGAGATGGGCATCAAGATCGCCGGTTTTGGGGGACAGGGGGTGCTTCTGCTCGGCCAACTCCTGGCGGAAATGGGCATGCGCGAAGGGCTCGAAGTCAGTTGGCTGCCGTCGTACGGTCCCGAGATGCGTTCGGGCAGCGCGCATTGCCACGTCTGCCTCTCGAAAGATCGCATCGGGTCGCCGCTGCTGTCGCGGCCGCAAGTTCTGATCGCGATGAACGAGATCTCCCTGCGCAAGTTTGCCGCCGAGGTCGCCCCCGGCGGCACCATCCTCTACGGACGCGAGAGCTTGCCGGAAGACTTCAGCGTCTCCCAGGCTCAGGTCGTCTGCATTCCCGCATCGGAGATTGCCGACCGCCTGGGCGCGGCCAAGGTCGCGAACGTGGTCTTCATGGGCGCTCTGCTGGAAGAGACCGAGTGCCTGTCTGTGGCCACCGCCATGAAAGTGTTGGAAGCGAAGGTCAAGAACCCGGCCTTGCTCGAGCTAGACCGCAAAGCCCTCGACGCGGGGCGAGTATACATCGACCACCGCGTCGCTGTCGGAGCGGTCACACAGGCCGACGGCTTCGCTCAGTAGCCTGCGACTGAGGAGTGAGGGTGCCCCATCCTTGTCGCGCCTCTTGCGACAGGTGGGGCCTTTGACTTACTGGCTTTTTCCAACCTTGAGGCAAGAATCCCCACCCTGTCCCTCCAAAAACCGGAGGGACACGGATGGGGCACCCTGTGTGATCCAAATCACAAAAGCGGGTGATAACGGGCATATGCCAAAAGTCCCCGGAGTGTGATCGTAAGAGCGAGTGGGGAGGTGTCCCATGGCAGTGGTCGAATCCGGCACGGAAGAAAACAAAGGCACCACCGCAGAACAGAAAACACGGGCTGCTATCTCGATCAAGAATATCTTGTTCGCGACCGACTTCTCGGCAACCTCGGACGCGGCGCTGCCCTACGCCACGGCCATCTGCCGGCGTTTTGGCGCCACGCTGCACGCCGCTCACATTCTTTCCGAAGCTAACCTGCTGCTCATGACCGGCGGCGTGGATTACGTCAGCATGGGCACGATTTACGAAGATGCCCACACCGAGGCCAAGGAAAAACTGGATCAACTGGCGGCGCGAGTAGAAGTCCCCATTCACTGCTACGTCCGTCATGGGCAGGTGTGGAAGGGCTTGGCCGCGATCATCGAAGAAAATGAAATCGATCTGGTCGTCGTCGGCACGCATGGCCGCACCGGCTTGGGCAAGCTGCTGCTGGGCTCGGTAGCGGAAGATATTCTGCGGCATGCGTCCTGCCCGGTGTTGACCGTCGGGCCCAAGGTCTCCGGACGTGCCAAACTACCGGCATTCCAGAGTAAAGGACACGACCTGGCGCCGGTGGAGCTTGAGCTGCAGCACATCCTCTTCGCCACCAACTTTGCGCAGGACGCGGACTGGATGGCGAAGACCGCCGTGGCGCTCGCCCAGGCCTTTCGCTCCCAGCTCGCGCTGCTCCACGTCATCGAGGACTACACTGAACTGGGCCAGCGCCTAGGGCCCATCGAGGAGGGCATTCGGCGGTTGCGCGCGCTCATCCCGAATGACATGACTCTGCCTTACGCCCCTGAGACGTTGCTGGAGTTCGGTTCGGCCAGCGAGTGTATTCTGAGGTTTGCCGAAGAGCGCGAGGCCGACCTGATCGTGCTAGGCGCGCGAAGTTCGGCGGAAGTCGGCACTACGCACCTGCCATGGTCGACCGCCCACCATGTGATTGCAAACGCGCCCTGCCCGGTGCTGACCATTCGCGCCTGACGAGGTGGCACTGGCCTTGCCGGGTGCCGCGTACGGTGGGTGTTTCCAGCCGCGAAGCGGCGACAGAATAAAGCCCACAGCGTAAGCCGTGGGGAGGCAAGTGGAGATGATTCCAGCCCCAGAGGGGCGAAAGAGGAGATCTGGCGCACACCGCGACCAAGTTCGTGCCGTTGTGCTGGACACCGGGAGTTTGAGTGCTCATTGTCGCCTACGGGAATCCGCTGCGCTCCGACGACGGCCTTGCTTGGCGCGTCGCCGACGCGCTGGAAGCAGAATTCTCCTCTCCGCAAGTCGAAATTCTGCGCCTGCACCAACTCACGCCGGAGTTGGCGGAAAGAGTCAGCCGGGTCGGCGCCGTTATTTTTGTGGACGCTGCTTCTGCTGAGGGTGGAGAGCGCCTTCCCGGTGAAATCCGCATCGAAGAAATACACGCTGAGCAAGCTGGCTCGTCTGTCCAGACTCGTTTTTCTCACCACCTGACGCCGGCCGTAGTTGTTGCCATGGCGGCGCAACTCTACAGCGCCAACGCGCGCGCATTCTCGGCAACGCTCACCGGCGAGAGCTTCGAGCACGGAGAATCATTTTCTGCGGCCGTTTGCAATTCTCTGCCGCAGTTCATAACCCGGATCGAAGCCCTCGCGCGACAACTGATAAGTTCAGCCGAAGGCGTTCCCGCCGGATCAACCACGCCGTAGAATAAAATCTGGGCCTGACGCTATGACGGTTACTGCAAAACCCGCGGTGCAAAGGCTTCGAATCACACTGCGCGGAGCCGTTCAGGGCGTCGGCTTCCGTCCCTTTGTCTACCGCCTGGCCACAGAAATGTCCCTGACCGGCTGGGTGCTGAATTCCTCTGCTGGCCTTGTTGTTGAGGTAGAAGGGACCACCGACCAACTGAACCACTTTGAGCAGCGCCTGGAGCACGAGCGCCCGAAGGCCTCCGTGGTCACAGTGCGCGAGGCTGCCTGGATTACCGCCGAGGGCTCGACTAGCTTCGAAATCCTTGCCAGCGACAGCGACTCCGGCAAAACGGTAAATGTTCTGCCCGACCTCGCGACTTGCAGCGAGTGCCGCGAGGAGTTCTTCGATCCCGCCAATCGTCGCTTTGAATACCCCTTCACGAATTGCACGAACTGCGGCCCCCGTTACACCATCGTGGTCGACATCCCCTATGACCGGCCCAACACGACCATGCGCGACTTCGTGCTGTGCCCCGACTGCCACGCTGAATACACGAATCCGGCCAACCGCCGCTTTCACGCTCAGCCCAATGCCTGTCCGGTTTGCGGACCGAACCTCGACGGCACCATCGAAGACGCCGCCGAAGCGCTGCTGGAGGGAGAGATTGTCGCTCTCAAAGGCATTGGCGGATTTCAGCTTCTGGTCGATGCCCGCCAAGCATCAGCGGTGGCGCGTCTTCGCCAGCGCAAGCATCGCGAGGAAAAGCCGTTCGCGCTGATGATGCCCTCCCTCGAGATGGCGCGGGAATATTGTGAGATCTCGCCCGCCGAAGTGGCCCTGCTCGAATCGCAAGCCGCGCCCATCGTTCTGTTGCGCCCGAAGTCCGGAACCGACATCGCCTCAAATGTCGCGCATTGCTCTCCCTATCTGGGCGTCATGCTGCCGTACTCGCCGCTTCATCACTTGCTGATGCAGGAGTGCCGGTTCCCGGTGATCGCGACCAGCGGTAACCATAGCGACGAGCCCATCGCCATCGCCAACGACGAAGCGACCGCCCGCCTCAAAGACATCGCCGATCATTTCCTCATGCACAACCGCCCCATCGTGCGGGCGTGCGACGATTCGGTCGTGCACCTTACGCGCGGGCGCGCCGGAATTCTGCGCCGCGCCCGCGGCTATGCCCCACTTGGGATCCGTGTGCGCCACAGCTTGCCGCCGGTGCTGGCGGTCGGCGGACATCTCAAAAACACAGTGGCCATCGGCGTGGGCCAGGACGTCTTTCTCAGCCAGCACATCGGAGATCTCGACACGCTCGAAGCGCGGGGCGCCTTCGAGAAGGCGATCGCCGACCTGTGCCGCCTCTACAGTTTCAAGCCCGAGATGATCGCTTGCGATTTGCATCCCGACTATGCGTCGACGCAATGGGCGGAAAGGGCTGGCCTCCCGCTGATGCGCGTGCAGCACCATCAGGCTCATGTGGCGGCCTGCGCGGCCGAGAACGACGTTGAGGGCGAGTATCTTGGCGTTTCCTGGGACGGCACCGGATACGGTCTCGACGGCGCGATCTGGGGCGGCGAGTTCTTCTGCGCTGAAAATAACCACTTCGAGCGTATTGCCCACTTGCGATCGTTCGGGCTGCCGGGCGGTGATGCCGCCGTTCGCGAAGGCTGGCGCTCGGCGGCCAGTCTGCTCTTCGAGGTCTTTGGCACCGAATTGGGAAACCCCGTCCCGGCCAACGAATCACCGGGAAGTCCCCGATTGGATCAGTCCAAGGTCCGGTATATGCTCCAGCACGGCATCAACGTTGTTCCCACGACCAGCGTGGGCCGGCTCTTTGATGCCGTGGCCAGCATCGTCGGCGTAGCGCAGCAGAACCGGTTCGAAGGCCAGGCTGCCATGTTGCTGGAAAATGAAATTGGCAGTTTGCGCACGGAAGAGGCGTATGCTTTACCCGGTGGAGACTGGGCTCCGTTGATCAGTGCCGTGATGGTGGACAAACTTGCGGGTGTGACCGTCGCTCTCATCGCTGCGCGTTTCCACAACGCTTTGGTCGAGTGGATCGTGGAAGTAGCAACTCAGATCAGAAGGAAGCAGGTGGTGTTTAGCGGTGGGGTGTTTCAGAATCGTTATTTGACCGAACAGGCCGCCGCGGTGCTAGAATCCCGCGGCTTCATCGTGCACACGCACCAGCGGGTCCCGCCCAACGACGGCGGCATCGCCCTTGGCCAGGCAGTAATGAGCAGGTAGCGCCGCCGTCCCGGCGGCTGTCGCGTGGGCGTCTCGCCCACGCAGCCGGGGATGCAGGACGATGCGAGGGCAAGATGCCCTCGCGACAGCCGGCGAGACGTCGGCGCTACTAGAAACCGGGAAGGGCACGACTTACAGCCGTGCCGCTTAGGCGCACAAAAGATGCGGGGCTTTAGCCCCTGAGGGCCGCAGGAGGTGGATGCATGTGTCTCGCAGTTCCAGGTCGCGTAGTCGAAATCATCGACGGTGGCGACGTTGCTTTCCGCCAGGCCAAGGTCGACTTCGGCGGCATCCGCAAAGACATCAACCTGGCCTACACCCCTGAAGCCGAAGTCGGGAAGTACGTCCTCGTCCACGTCGGTTTCGCTATCAGCGTGATCGACGAGGCCGAGGCGAAGCGAGTCTTCCAATACCTCGAAGAACTTGGAGGACTGAAAGAGGAACTCGGTGAAATTCCTCAGTGAATACCGCGACCAGAAGGCCGCCGAACAACTCGCGCAAGCAATCAGGAAAAAGGTAACGCGCCCGTGGACGATTATGGAAATCTGCGGCGGCCAAACCCACACTATCGTCAAGAGCGGTCTGGAAGACTTGCTCCCTCGCGAAATCTCGCTGGTACACGGCCCGGGCTGCCCGGTGTGCGTGACGCCGGTCGAACTGATCGATAAGGCCGTCGCCATAGCGCAGCGGCCGGAGGTGATCTTCTGCTCTTTCGGCGACATGCTGAGAGTGCCCGGCTCCTCAAAGAGCTTGTTCGACGTCAAGGCCGAAGGCGCCGACGTCCGCATAGTCTATTCGCCGCTCGACGCCCTCAAACTTGCCAAGGCGAATCCCAACCGCCAGGTCGTCTTCTTTGCCGTAGGTTTTGAAACCACGGCCCCGGCCAACGCCATGTCCGCCTGGCAAGCCGATCACGACGGCATTGAGAATTTCTCCCTTCTCGTCTCGCATGTCCTGGTTCCTCCAGCCATGGAGGCGCTGCTGTCGTCCGACAATTGCGTGGTCCAGGGATTCCTGGCTGCAGGCCACGTCTGTACCATCATGGGCTTCGAGGAATATTTCCCCATCGCGGAGCGCTACAAAGTTCCGATCGTCGTCACCGGCTTTGAGCCGCTCGACATTCTCGAAGGCATTCTCATGACGGCAACCCAGCTGGAAGAAGGCCGCCACGAGGTCGAAAACCAATACAGCCGCGCGGTTCGCCGGGAAGGGAATCGACCGGCGCAGGAGCGCATCGCGGAAGTATTCGAGATCACCCCGCGCCAGTGGCGCGGCCTGGGCGAGATCCCGGCCAGCGGCTTCCAGTTGCGCGGGCGTTTTCAGAAATATGATGCCAACCTCCGCTATCCCTTTTCGGGCGAGCCCGCGCGCGAGTCGCCCGAGTGCATCAGCGGACTCATTCTGCAAGGCATCAAGAAGCCTCACGAGTGTCCGGCATTCGCCGTAAAGTGTACGCCGGAGAATCCGCTGGGCGCTCCCATGGTATCGTCGGAAGGCGCATGCGCGGCCTATTACCACTATGGCAGACGCCAAAATCACCTCGTTCAGCCTGAACTGTCCAGTCCCGCGAGTCGCTGACGATCGCATCGTCCTGGCGCACGGCGGCGGCGGACGGCTCACGCACCAGCTCATCGAAAAGATTTTTCTCCCGGCGTTCTCCAACGCCATGCTCGAACAGCGCCACGACGGCGCCGTCCTCTCGGTGAACGGATCGCGGCTGGCCTTTACCACCGATTCCTTCGTCGTGCGCCCGCTGATTTTTCCCGGCGGCAACATCGGCGATCTTGCCGTCAACGGCACGGTCAACGATCTCGCCATGTGCGGCGCGCGCCCGCTCTACCTGAGCGCGGATTCATTCTCGAAGAAGGGCTGGAGATGGACACGCTGCGCACGGTCGTCACATCGATGCAGGAAGCGGCGGCCAAGCGCGAACGTGCAAGCTGGTGACCGGCGATACGAAGGTCGTCGACAAGGGCAAGGGCGACGGCATCTTCGTCAACACGTCGGGCATCGGCGTGATCGAGGCGAACGTCACGAGCACGATTGGCCCGGCAGCGGTTCAGCCCGGCGATGCCGTCATCGTCAGCGGCGATCTCGGCCGCCACGGCATCGCCATCCTCTCCGTGCGCGAGGGCCTCGAATTCGAGTCGCCCATTCTGAGCGACACGGCCAGCGTCTGGCCTGCGGTCGAAGCTCTGCTCAATGCCGGAATCGAAATCCACTGCCTGCGCGACCTGACCCGCGGCGGCTTGGCAACTACGTTGAACGAAATCGCGTCGGACCGCGGCATCTGCATCAAGCTGGAAGAGGCTTTGATTCCTGTCGAAGAAACGGTGCAGAGCGCCTGCGAAATTCTCGGCCTCGATCCGCTCTACGTCGCCAACGAAGGCCGCTTCGCCGTCTTCGTGCCCAGTGCGCAGGCCGATGCCGCACTCGAAATCATGAAAAGAGTCCCGGTCTCGCAAGGATCGGTCCGAGTCGGCAAGGCAGAAGAGACTCCCGGCCGTACCGTCGTCCTGCAAAGCCGCATCGGCGGCAACCGCGTCGTCGACATGCTCAGCGGCGAGCAGTTACCCAGAATCTGTTAGTAGCGCCGCCGTCCCGGCGGCTGTCGTGGTGGCGTGTCGCCGTCAGGTTTTCGAAGCGTGCAGTCGGCCGCGTCTTTTTCCCCCAGTTGTGTCCATCCAGAAATATACCCAGATCGCATTCCATCCGCCTTTGATCGATGACGCAGGGCCGCGTGTCAGGTCGTGAGCTGCAGCGCTGCCGTCAGCCACTCGTAACAGTATGCGTTTTTCAGCGCGTCGTCGCGTTCCATCGCGGGCACGCCGTTGGCGGGATTGTTGACGACGTGAATGCCGCCGGGATGGCCGTTCAGTTTCAGGACCGTGTGCGCCCGCTCGTGCACGAGCGTCAGGATCAGGCTTTCGCGGTCCATGTAAAAGTGATTCGGCGAGATATGCACCCGCGGATCGTCGATGCCGACGACCCACGCAACCAGGGTGCCGGTATAGTCGGGTTCGAACACGAACGGGGGATCGTGAGTGAATCCGGTCGAGCGGAGCACTCTGAAGTTAACGACGAGCGTTTCGAAGTGAATGGCCTCGGTCAGGATATCAGGCGGCGTGGCGTCCATATCGATGTGAAAGATGTTCCGTACTTTCCGGTGCATGTCGGCATTCACGGGTGTCGGCGTGATAACCGATTCGTCCAGCCGGGAGTTGACGCGATTCAGTCTCTGCCGCGCCTGCTCGCAATCCTGCCGTAGGATCTCAAGCTGTGCACGGGTAAATGCGCGCTCGATGCGATCGACGCTGGTATTCGCCAGCGGTGTCCACGTTGTCGCCGGGCCCAGACGAAAGAACACCTGGCCACCGCCGATGGGCAGCAGCACCCGGATGTTGCGCGTCGAGTCCAATAGGGTGATCGAATCGAACGCGCGCGATTCTTCGATGAAGGTGAACCGCCTGACCAGGTTCTGATACTCCTCCCACCCGGTCGCAACGTGCCGGAACTCGCCGTTCCAGCCTGGTGCTCTGTACATGTAGCGTTCCACGTCGACTCCCTTACAGCTATATTCTCCGCTGACCAGATCTGACTACATAGGGCCTGCCTCAACATGGTGATAGGGCCAAGCAAAGTGTTTCATTTCAAATAAGATAAAGATCGCGGGCTGGCTGTGATCTTTCAACAGGTTGTACCTCTTAGCTAGGCAAGGTGAACGCCGCCGCCGGGCCGGTGCGAAAGTGGAAATCGGGCTGCATCGCTTTCCAAGGCGCGGACCTATCATGCCATCTTTTTCCTATTTCAGGACAAGATCCAAAGATCAGCTCGCCCGAACCGCGCCAGCCATTGCATACCTGCGACAGCTGCGTCAAAATATCGAGAGCAGGAGGTGCCCCTGAAAGCACTATCCGCGCAGCCTCGCAATCCCTTCATTCCACACCACCTATACCCCACGTGACCCAAATCACCCCCACCCGTGAGAATTATCACTGCCGCCTTCTTATAGAGGGCGACAATGGAGAACGGCATGATGTCTAAGCAGTACCTACGGAGGTAGGACTATGTCTGTGTTGACCGCCCCGGGAATCAAAGTGCCCGGGGACTACATTGAATCCGTGATGATCAGTGTGAAAGCCAAGAACCCCGCCGAGCCTGAGTTCCACCAGGCGGTAGCAGAAGTGTTCGATTCTCTTCGGTTAGTACTGGCGAAACATCCCGAATACCAGTCAGCGCGTTTGCTCGAAAGAATTGTCGAGCCCGAGCGCGTCATTATGTTCCGCGTGCCCTGGTTCGATGACATGGGCAACATTCAAGTCAACCGCGGTTTCCGCATCGAGATGAACAGCGCCATCGGCCCCTACAAGGGCGGACTGCGCTTCCATCCCAGCGTGAACCTCGGCATCCTGAAGTTCCTGGCGTTCGAGCAAGTCTTCAAGAATTCGCTCACCACGCTGCCCATGGGCGGCGGCAAGGGCGGTTCCGATTTCGATCCCAAGGGCAAGAGTGACAACGAAGTGATGCGCTTCTGCCAAAGCTTCATGACCGAACTGCAGCGCCACATCGGACCGGACACCGACGTCCCGGCCGGCGACATCGGCGTGGGCGGTCGTGAGATCGGTTTCCTGTTTGGCCAATACAAGCGGCTGCGCAACGAATTCACCGGCGTCCTGACCGGCAAGGGCCTGGGCTGGGGCGGTTCGCTGATTCGTCCCGAAGCCACCGGCTATGGCTGCGTCTACTTCGCCAACGAAATGTTGCGGACGAAGCGAGAAAGCTTCGAAGGCAAGATCTGCCTGGTCTCGGGCAGCGGCAACGTTTCGCAGTACACGATCGAGAAGCTGCTGGACCTCCGCGCCAAGCCCGTCACGGTGTCGGATTCAAACGGCGTGATCTACGATCCCGATGGCATCGATCGCGAGAAGCTGGCCTATGTCATGGAGCTGAAGAACGTGAAGCGTGGACGCATCCGCGACTATGCCGACAAGTTCAAGAAAGCGATCTTCATGCCCACGGACATCAAGCTGGAGCACAACCCCCTGTGGAACATCAAGGCGGATTGCGCATTCCCGAGCGCCACGCAGAACGAGATCACCGCAAAAGACGCCGCGAACCTGATCAAGAACGGCATCAAGCTGGTTGCCGAGGGCGCGAACATGCCGTCCACGCTCGAAGCCACCAAGATGTTCCTCGACGCCAAGGTCCTGTACGGACCGGCCAAGGCGGCCAATGCTGGCGGCGTGGCAACGTCAGGCCTCGAAATGGCCCAGAACAGCGCCCGCCTGAGCTGGACTCGCGACGAAGTGGACGACCGTCTGCACAAGATCATGATCGCCATCCACCAGAACTGCTACGAAACGGCCGAGAAATACGGCACGCCCGGCAACCTGGTGAACGGCGCCAACATCGGCGGCTTCCTCAAGGTAGCCAACGCCATGCTGGACCAGGGCCTTGTGTAGTGAACGTGTAGGGACGGACGCATTCGTCCGTCCGCCGGGCAAGCCCGGCAGCTGTATGCAGTAACGATGAATTGGATGTTGTAAGGAAGTCGAAGCAACGATGAAACGGGTGCCCCATCCTAACCGCGTTCTTTGCGGTTAGGGTGGGGATTTTGACGATTGGAAGCAACCGGGTCTGCAGTGCGACTAAACGCGGTGGAATGTCCATGCCTGCCAACCAAACCTGTTTATATTCGAAACGATGGCGGATCTTTTTCTTCTCCATCGTCGGGGCTCTGGTGCTCGGTGTTTCGTGCATTCTCTATTTGATCCGATCAGACCATTGCGTACTACTATGGGGCATCGCCGGAAGAGGTTCCGCAAGGGAAAGCTATCGCGATTCTGAATCCATTTCGCAGCCGAAAGGACGAGGGAAATGCGGAATGGCTCATTCGTGATCTCAGAACGGGCAAGTGCGAACGAATTGCGGTCGAAATGCAGCCTGTCGACCCAAGTTCGAATCTGTCAAGTAATGCGCCGCAACACGAAAGCGTCGCTTATCTGGCTCGATCCCGAGAGTGACACAACGAAGGGCGGTACGCGTAGCCTTGTCTACGATCTACCCGACAGAAAAGCAAGACTTGTAGTCTATTTCGGTGCCGATGAGCCCGGATGGGGCGTGAAGACATTTTCTATTGTCCAATGATGCGGTATGCCCGATTTTTGTCGCGTTCTTGCGGTTAAGGTGGGGATTTGACGTAAACGCAGCGCTGATTCGACCTCTTGCGGATGGGGCGTGCTTTCCTGGGTCGGAAGAAGTCAAGACCTCGATCGAATATTTGTTGCACCAGAAATGGTGCATTCGTGTTGTAAGCAATTGAAGCCGGGAGGGTTGAGTGCTGAAAGTAGAGTGTAAATAAAAATGCGTAAGTTATTTATTTAGAATGACTTAAATATAGTCGCTAAATCGATTTAACTCCCCGCCACAACGACCCGAAACGAGGATGGAGCGACCTACGATCCAGCTCTTCGAAACGCATCCAGCGAGCTCACGCGCTAGGCGCGAGCCATTCCTGTGAACGGGCAGGCCGTCGAGCTGCGCTCGACCGGACAGCCGGGGGGCGGCTGTCCCCCCACACTGGTTGTCGGGACCCATTTGATCGCCTTCACGAGTATTGCCAGGGCGCAGAAACCGCGCTAGGGTTAGACGATGAGCGATTTGCGAAGTCAGATCAGCAACCTCTCCGCCGCAGAAAAGGTGGAATTGTTGGATGCCGTTTGGCAAAGTCTTGAAGCTGACGCCATATCCCTGACAGACGCCCAACGCGCGGAGTTGGATGATCGGATCGCCCGGCATGAGCAGAATCCTTCCGACGTTATCCCCTGGGAGCGGGTCAGGGCTGGCCTATTCCATAAGCCGTGACACTGCCGGTCGTCTGGATGCCAGAGGCGGACTCAGAGTTGAAAGAAGCGCGCGCCTGGTATGACGACATCCGACCGGAGCTTGGAGAGCGCTTCGCACGAGCCATTGACGTAACTGTCGAGGCAATCCAGCAAAACCCACTGCAATTCCCGGTCATCCACAAGGGGCGAAGGCGTGCCGGAGTCCGACGCTTTCCTTACGGAATCTTCTTCGAGGTTCAAGGGGACCGCATTTTGGTAATCGCGTGCTTTCATGGGAGGCGCAATCCGAAGCGCTGGCGGACGCGTTGATACATTGGTGTTTTGAGGGCGGCTGTCCCGCCGCGAGTATGATTAGCTGTTAACCATCCGCGCTATGTCCCTGCCGCGCATCGCCGAGCCCATCCTCGACGCCGAAGAACGTTTCGAAGGCTTCGAGAACCTGATGCCCTTCCGCGTCCAGAACATTCTTCTGGTCTCGAGCCTCTACGATTCGTTCATCCTGCGCGAAGACGGACGCCTCAACGAACTCCTCATCGACGAATCGCTCGAGCTGAACCTGCGCCAGATTCCCGGCATCACCCACGTCTCCAGTTGCGCCGAAGCGCTCGACCTGGCCCGCGAGAATCCCCAGTTCAATCTGATCGTGACCAACCTCACGGTCGGCGATACCGACGCCGCACAACTCGCCCGCGAAGTCCGCCGCGCCGGCCTCGACGTTCCCGTAGTCGTGCTCGGCTACGATTACCGCGAAATCAAGAATTTCGTCGCACGCAATCCCGTCACCGACGTTGACCGCGTCTTCCTCTGGCAGGGCACCGCCCGGATCCTGATCGCGATCGTCAAGTACGTCGAAGACAAACGCAATGTGCTGCACGACACGCGCGCCATGGGCGTGCCAGTGCTGCTCGTGGTCGAAGACAACATCCGCTACTACTCTTCATTCCTGCCGGTCATCTACACCGAGCTGATCAAGCAGTCGCGGCGCGTCATTCAGGAAGGGATCAACGTCGCGCACAAGCTCGTGCGCATGCAGGCGCGCCCGAAAATCCTGCTCGCCTCGAGTTTTGAGGACGCCGCGCAACTGGTCCAGGAATACCGCGACTACATCTTTGGTCTGGTGTCGGACGTTGAGTTCCCTTGGGACGGCAAGCTTAATCCCGACGCCGGTTTTGAACTCGCCCGCATGGTCAAGAGCCTGACCCCCGATGTGCCCGTCGTTCTGCAGACCAGCCGCACGGAGTTTCGCCCGCGAGCGCAGGCCGAAGGTTACTCATTCCTGCGCAAGCGCTCGCCCACGCTGCTGAAGGACCTGCGCCGCATCTTGACCGACTCGTTTGGATTCGGTGACTTCGTCTTCCGCTTGCCCGACCAACGCGAAGTCGGACGGGCCAAGGATCTCAACGAACTTGAAGAGACGCTCCAGACTCTCCCCGCCGACAGCCTGATGTACCACGCGCAGCGTAATCACTTCTCCCACTGGCTGATGGCGCGCACCGAATTCGCTCTAGCGGCCAAGCTGAGGCCGCGCAAGGTGTCCGACTTCAATGGTCCGGAACACCTACGCACCGATCTGATCGCCTCCATCAACGACTATCGCCGCGAGCAGAATGAAGTATTGATCGGCGACTTCAAACCTGACACGTTCAAGCCCTCCGAGTCGAGCTTCCTCAGAATCGGTTCCGGTTCGCTGGGCGGCAAAGCCCGCGGCCTGGCCTTCGTTCGCCATCTGCTGCGCACGCGCCGCATCGCACGCCGCTTTCCCGGAGTGCGGATTTCAGTTCCGCCAGCCGTGGTCATTGCCACCGACTTGTTCGACCAGTTCCTCGCCGAGAACAACCTGAGCGACTTTGCCCTGCATTGCGACGACGACACCGAAATCCAGCAGCGCTTCCTCGACTCGCCCCTCCCCGGCCCCCTGCAGGAGA
This sequence comes from uncultured Acidobacteriaceae bacterium, assembly GCA_963819035.1. Lineage (GTDB taxonomy): Bacteria > Acidobacteriota > Terriglobia > Terriglobales > Acidobacteriaceae > Sulfotelmatobacter. The sequence goes on from CAWFUU010000017.1 coordinate 128,617, forward strand.
ACCTCAAGGCATATCTCGAAGAAGTCCACTACCCATTGGCGGTGCGTTCCTCCAGCCTTCTGGAAGATTCGCAGTACCAGCCCTTCACCGGTGTCTACGAAACCTTCATGCTGGGCAACCAGCAGGCCGACACGAACACGCGCCTCGCCGAACTGTCAGAAGCGATCAAGCGCGTCTACGCTTCGACCTTCAGCCAGCATGCCAAGGCCTACGTGAAGGCTACGCCCTACCGCCTGGAAGAAGAAAAGATGGCGGTCATCCTGCAGCAAGTGGTGGGCACGGTGCATGTCCAGCGCTACTACCCGGATTTTTCCGGTGTCGTGCGTTCGCACAATTTTTATCCGGTTGAGCCGATGACTTTCTCCGACGGCATCGCCGCCGTGGCACTCGGGCTCGGCCGCACGGTGGTTGACGGCGGCAAGTGCCTGAGCTTCTGTCCGCGCTACCCGCGGAATCTTCTGCAGTTTTCGTCTGTCGAAGACATCCTGGCCAATACGCAAACGGAATTTTGCGCGCTCGAACTGGATGGAGTACCCCACGGCGGAGGGCCCGGCCACTTGCGCGAAATGCGCTTTGGCTTGGACGTCGCCGAGGCCGATGGCACGTTGCAGGCGGTAGCTTCGACTTACTCTGCGGAGAACGACGCAGTCTACGACGGACTCAGCCGCCCCGGCCCGCGTGTCGTGACGTTCGCCCCAATGCTTAAGCACGGCATCTTTCCGATCGCCGCTATTCTGGAAGTGCTGGTGCGAGCTGGCGAAGACGCGTTAGGCAATCCTGTAGAGATCGAGTTCGCAGTTCGCCTTCCGCGCGCCGAAGAAGCGGCGGAGTTTGGATTCCTGCAGATCCGCCCGCTCACGCTGGCTCGCGACAATGAGGACCTGACCATCGGCGAGGTCGATCCGTCGCTGCTGATCTGCGACAGCCCGAAAGTTCTGGGCAACGGCCGCATCGATAACCTGCACGACGTTGTCGTAGTCGATTCGCACCGCTTCGAGCGCAGCCGCAGTCAGGAAGTTGCGAGGGCGGTCGCGCATTTCAACGCCATCTTGAGCGCGGAGAATCGCCCGTACTTGCTGATCGGCGTGGGCCGCTGGGGCTCGAACGATCCCTGGCTCGGCATTCCGGTGGAGTGGGACGAGATCGCTGGCGCTCGCGCCATCGTAGAGGCCGGCTTCCGCGACTTCCGCGTCACGCCGTCGCAAGGCAGCCACTTCTTCCAGAACCTGACCGCGTTTCAGGTGGGATATCTCACCGTGAACCCCGACGCCGGCGAAGGCCGCATCGATTGGCAATGGCTCGCCGAACAGCCGGCGATCGAAGAGCAAGGCTGCGTTCGCCGCCTGCAATTCAGCCAACCGTTGCGTATGGTGATGAACACCAAGACCGGCCGGGGCGTGATCTTCAAGCCGGAAGGGAACTCGGACGACACGCAATGAGCCGCGCAAGATGAAAGATCAGGGTCATAGACCGGGAATTGCGAGGAGAGGGTGATGACGAAGAACACTCCTGCGCGCCTGGCAGTTGGGATTCCTCTTTCGATCATCATCTTCTGGGTCTGGTACAGTATCGCCGCCAATTACGACTATGGCGTTCTAGCAGGAATGTATGTCTTTGACGGGAACGGAGAAAAATGCACATTGCAGCTGTGGCCAGATCGTACTTTTGCGCAGAGAGCTTAGTCGTTCCGGTGAAATCCAGAAGTCACAGGGACACTGGGATCGCTACGGCCAGGCGCACGTTTCATTTTCCTACGAATTCCTAAAGTTATCCGGGGAAGAGATGAATGCCGAAGGGGAAGCACACGGCCAATTTGACAAGACGCTCGGGATATTCCCGACCCTCACCTTGGCCCCTCTTCCGAACGGCCCTCAGTTTCACAAAAAACTATTTCGTCGGCTGAAGTAAAAAGATGATGCATTAACCCTTATGGACAGTTGGGGCGCCAGGCTTTACGCACTGCCGGGCGCGTCGTTGTGTCCGGCTCGATACGCCCCTTCATCGTCTTGACTCGCAGCTCACCGTCTTTGGAATACAGGATAACTTCGTCGCCGATGCTGACGCCGAGCGCCTTGCGAAAAGCAAGCGGGATCGATAGACCGCTGTCTTTGCCCACTTTCACCGTTGCCTGATGAGGGATTTTGTCCCCTTCGGAATTTGCCATGAAATAACTATATCGGCACTTCGTCCGCAAACGACAGGCCAAGACCGCGCCACAAAGCCCATTTTCCGCTCCTGAAGCGCCGCACACCGCTCTGTGATCAGAATCACAGCCCGTCCACGGCCGCTCCGAACACAATCGTTGTCGGGAGTATTCGCCTTAATCATCCCGCGGAGCGCCTGTGTTCAAGATCATTCACGCCCAATTCCTTGCCCCCGGCATTAAACGCTTCGTCATCGAAGCGCCTCGTATTGCGCGCAAACAGAGACCGGGCCAGTTCGTTATCCTTCGAATCTACGAAGAAGGCGAACGCATCCCGATCACGATCGAGAACTCCGATCCCGCTCGCGGCACGATCAACATCGTCGTGCAAGCGGCAGGGAAGACCACGAACCTGCTGAATACGCTCAACACGGGGGACGGAATTCTCGACGTGGTCGGCCCGCTGGGCAAGCCCTCCGAGATCGCGAACTACGGCACGGTCGTGGTGGTGGGCGGCGGAGTGGGAACGGCGATGGCCTATCCCACAGCCGCGGCGCTCAAGCGGGCCGGGAACCGTGTTCTCTCCATCGTGGGCGCTCGCAATAAAGAGCTGGTCATCCTTGAACACGAAATGCGCGCCGTCAGCGACGCCTTGATGATCACCACCGACGACGGCAGTTACGCCGACAAAGGCTTCGTCACCGACAAGCTCCGCCAGTTGATTGAGAACGGCACGCGCATCGATCTGGTGGTGGCCGTCGGACCGATCGTGATGATGCGGGCCGTGGCCGAGATGACGCGGAAAGAGAACATCCACACCGTCGTCAGCCTCAACCCGATCATGATCGACGGCACCGGCATGTGCGGCGGCTGCCGCGTACTGATCGACGGCAAAAGCGAATTCGCCTGTGTCGATGGCCCCGAGTTCGACGCACACCGCGTGGATTTTGCCGTACTGGTCCAGCGCAACTCGATGTATCGCGACGCCGAGCAGCGCTCGATGGCGGAATTCGAGCGCGTCCGTAAAAAGGAAGCTGAGGACCACGACATCGAACGCGCCTGTGCCGTCACCTCGGGTCATCGGCCGGGAGATCATCGGCAAGGAGAGCAACGATGAGCACGACCATGAAGAAGTCTCAAAACCCCGTGCCCATAAAGGAGCGCATCAAGGTTCCGCGTCAACCGATGCCCGAGCAGCCCGCCGAGGAACGCGCCCACAACTTCGAAGAAGTGAATCTCGGCTACAGCCCCGAACTCGCTCAGCAGGAAGCCGTGCGCTGCCTGGAATGCGCCAAGCCCACCTGCACCGTCAGCTGCCCCGTCGGCGTGAAGGTGAAGGAATTCGTTGAGCTGATTGTCGTTGGAGACTTCCTTGGCGCCGCCGCAAAGATTCGCGAAGACAATGTCCTGCCCGCCATCACCGGGCGAGTCTGCCCGCAGGAAGATCATTGCGAAGGCAAGTGCTTGCTGTCGAAGAAGGTGAAGCCGCTCGGGATCGGCTATCTCGAACGCTTCGTGGCCGACTACGAAAAGCGAATGGGAATCCACGTGGTGCCTAATGTGCAGCCCACCGGGAAGAAGATTGCCGTCGTCGGCAGCGGTCCCTCGGGCCTGACGGTGGCGGGCGACTTAATCCAGAAGGGCCACAAAGTTCGCGTCTTCGAAGCTCTGCACGAACTCGGCGGCGTGCTCGTCTATGGCATCCCCGAATTCCGCCTGCCCAAGCAAATCATCCGCGAGCAGCTCGACTACATGCGCGAGATGGGCGTCGAGTTCGAGACCGACGTGGTCGTCGGCCGCACCGTCACCATCGACGAACTCATGGGCGAAGAAGGCTACGACGCGGTCTACATCGGCACCGGCGCCGGACTGCCGCAGTTCATGAACATTCCCGGCGAGCATCTCAACGGCGTCTATTCCGCGAACGAATTTCTCACCCGCATCAACCTGATGAAGGCGTACAAGTTCCCGGTTTACGACGAGCCCATGCTCGATCTGCACGGAAAGAATGTGGCAGTGATCGGCGGCGGCAACACGGCGCTCGATGCGATCCGCTCCGCCTTGCGTCTGGGCGCCGCGCAAGGCTTACGTGATCTATCGCCGCAGCGACGCCGAGATGCCGGCCCGCGCCGAAGAAGTGCACCACGCCCGGCAGGAGGGAATCGACTTCCAGATGCTGACCGCGCCAGTCGAGTTTCTCTCCGACGGCAAAGGATGGCTCACCGCGGCCCGCTGCGTTCGCATGGAACTGGGCGAGCCCGATGCCTCCGGCCGCAGGCGGCCCGTGCCCATCCAGGGCTCGGAGTTCGATCTGCCATTGTCGGTCGCGGTCATCGCCATCGGCACCAGCGCCAACCCGATCGTGCAGAGCACGACGCCCGGCCTGGGCACCAACAAGCGCGGATACATTCAGGCCGACGAAGAAACGCAGCGCACCACGCGCAAGGGCGTCTTCGCCGGGGGCGACATCGTGACCGGCAGCGCCACCGTGATTCTGGCCATGGGCGCAGGCCGCCGCGCCGCCAAGTCGATTCATGAATATCTGACGACTGGCGAGTGGTAGGCATTCGGCATGGCCGGACTCAAGAAAAGCTCAACTCAAAGTACGTGTCCGTCCGAGACCAAAGCAAGGGAAGCCGCGCCATCCAATATTTACGGTTGATGGTCTGCCGTGCACGACTGTGCTCGTCCGGTGGCAGAATGCGCGCCGCGGCGGGAAATTCCGGCCCCGTCACTTTTCCACGAATCGTGCAGGGCGCGATCCGCACCTGCGGATTGTTGCGGATGCGCTTGGCTTTTCCCATGTCGTGTCGGGTCATTACGTAGAGCTTGCCGTCTTCTTCCCCAAACCACACCGGAGTGGCAACGCCAACTCCATTCTTGCGAAACGTTTTCAGCGAAATATATTTTTGACCTTGAATGGGAGCGGGAACTTGGCTGGGCATAGTCTCATCCTAAGCGCTGACCGCCATAAAAGCTTGCGTCCTCGGTTGTTTCTGGCATTTCCCCTGTCATCTCTGGTTCCGAAATCGCCACCGCGGATTGCTCCCGTCACCGCATCTGTGTTACAAGCCTGAACATGCGTAAATGGATGCGCGATCGTATGCAGCGACGCAAAAAGAAAGCCCCGGAGTCGACCGGCCAGCCAGCGCCTCCACCTTTGCAGCCGGCATATTTTGATCAGGACGAGACTTCGCCTCCCGCGACCGACGCCAGCCCACCCTGAAATGAAAGCTCCGGCTCCCCCCGAGCCTGAGGTCGAACCGCAGCCCCACGCCCCATCCGACACTATAGAGGCGTCCGGAACGGACACGGCAGATCAACCGTCAACGCGACCGGCCGCAACCGGAGACTCCTCGCGGACTCGCGGTCGCCGGCGTCGCGGTGGACGTGGCCGCGGCGGGCGTGGCCGGGAGCAGGCCGTCGCGCAGGCGTTTACTCCTGCCGCTGCGAAGGGGATCATTCCCGAAGGGCAGGTCGAAGCGGCGGTTGAGGCGGGAGAAGAGGCGGCGCCCGAGAGCGAACCCGAAGCAGTTATACCTGTGGTCGAGCCTGAGGTTAAGGCGCCGAAGGTTCCCGTGTCGGTGCCCGCGGCCGCGCCGCGCCCGCCGAAAGGCATCGTAGTTCTTGCCATCGGCTTGCCCGGTTCCGGCAAGAGTTCCTGGTTCAAGCGCCACAGCGTAGTGCCGCTTTCCAGCGACATGGTGCGCTCGCTTTTGTTCGACGACGTGCGCGAGCAGCGTTTTCAGGATCTCGTCTTCTCCAACCTCCGCTCCATGCTCAAAGCGCGCCTCATCGCCAAGCGTCCCATGAATTATGTGGACGCCACCAACCTCACTCCCCAGGAGCGCCAGCACTGGATCAAACTGGCCAAAGATTACAACTACGAAGTCCACGCCGTTTTCTTCGACGTCCCGCTGGAAGTCTGCGTCGAACGCCATCAGCGCCGCGATCGCGTTGTCCCCGAAGACGTGATGCGCCGCATGGCCGCGAAGCTGAAGCCGCCGGCATTCGAAGAAGGATTTGCCAAGATCACCGTCGTCCGGGTAAAGAAAAAGGATTGAGCGTCAGGGATCTCCGGCCGCCGGGACTCTCGCTCATCCCCTCAAATGCGGCAGCAACTCCTTGAAGGCGGCGGACGACGACGACCGCATCAATTCGTAGATCATCATTTCTGTCGACGAAATCACCGCGCCCGCCGCGCGCATCCTCTCCAGCCCGATCTTCCAGTTCCACTCCGTCCGCGAACTGACCGCGTCAGAGGCGACATGCACCAGGTATCCCTCGCGCAGCGCTGCCAGCGCCGTCTGCGTCACGCAGATGTGGCTCTCCATGCCGCATAACAGCAGCGTGTTGCGCGAACCGGGCAGGCGCTTGAGTAAAGTACAGAATGCGTCGCTGCCGAAGCAGGAAAACATCGTTTTGTCGATCGCCTCGGTCCCGGAGAGCAGGCAAGCGATCCCCGGCACAGTCGGGCCGAGGCCCTTCGCGTATTGCGTGCTGGCCAGAGTAGGAATCTTCAGAATTCCGGCCGCCCGGATCAACAGTTGTGAGTTCCGCACCAATTGTTCTTTTTGAAAGATCGGCGCCAGCAACTTCTCCTGAATGTCGATCACCACCAGCGCGCAACGGTCGGCGTCGAGCGCGCGCCGTGCGACCTCGGCTTGATCCGCGGCTGCGTTCTCAATCATGATCGCCATATCGTAACTTCCTTTCGGTTGCTCGATCAGATGAGCGCCCTTCGAGCGAATGTCCGCAGTCGGCGCTCGATCCGCTCTCTTTCTACGCTGTAGAAAATTCTAACGCGATGCCGCGCCTCCCGCCTCCTTAATTGTGTTTGAGCCGTCACTGGCGTCGCGACCCTGCCGCGTTGCCGGTTGACCGCGCTTCGCTCCGAACCATAGAATCAAGAAGAAGCCAGCCGCACCCGGCTCTCACAATCCAAAACACTGCCCCCTCGTTCAACGGCAGGACAGCTGACTCTGGATCAGCATATCGGGGTTCGAATCCCTGGGGGGCAGCCAGTGAATCCTCAGCAAAATCAATGGGTGTAGCTCCGCGAATCTCCGCGCGACAAGGCCTGTCGTCGGCCCCGGTCAGCCGAGGAAAGCGCTTGACCCTGGAACCGATTCCAGGGTTCATACTGATGGGAATGGCCGACACAGGCAAATCTCTTCGCTCGGGAGAACTCGCTCAACTGACAGGGGTCAGCCCCGATACGATCCGCCATTATGAAAGGATCGAAATCCTTCGGACGCCGCCGCGCACACCCGCCGGCTATCGCATGTACAGTCGGGACACGATTGATCGTGTGCGACTGGTGCAGCGAGCGCTGCAGTTGGGGTTCACGCTCACGGAACTCTCAGAAATTCTGAGAACTCGGGACAACGGAAATGCTCCTTGCCATCGGGTGCTGAACCTGACCGAAGAAAAGCTACGCTCGCTGGGACAACAGATCCAGGAGCTCCAACGAACCCAAAGCTATCTGCGTCAACTCGTCCGCGATTGGCGGAGAAAGCTGAGCCGCACACCGCCCGGTGACAAGGCAATGCTATTGCTCTCCCTCGCCGACAAACCCACGCTCCGGACCGAGTCGCGGAGAAGGTCGGCAAAAAACAATTTAACTAGGAGAACAGGATGAAATACGGTGCCGTCGCTTTGCTTTCGCTGCTCTCTTGTGTCGTTGTCGCGCAAGATACAAGGCAAGACGACACGATGAAGAACTGTCCGATGCACGATCAGCACCAACTGCAGTCGCATCAGTCCGTCGTGCAGAGCCACGGCGATCAGGCAATGGGTTTTCCCCGCGACAAGACTACGCATCACTTTCGCATGCTGTCGGACGGCGGCGCGATTGAAGTCACAGCGAATGATCCCAGCGACAAGACGAACCTGGACGCAATTCGCTCGCACCTCTCTCATATTGCGGTCATGTTTGGGAACGGCGACTTCTCCGCGCCGATGTTCATACATGACGGCGTTCCGCCCGGAATCACGACGATGCAGCTGATAAAGTCCGAGATCAGTTACAAGTACGAGGAGATAGCGTCGGGTGGCCGAGTGCACATCCGCTCAACATCCGCGATTGCGGTCGCGGCCATTCACGACTTTCTCCGTTTCCAGATCAACGAACACCGGACCGGCGATAGCCTCGAGGTCACGTCCCCGCGTTGAGCCTTGGGTGCGTGCGTTGGCGAGGGTGTCGTCTCGATGGAACAATCCCTGTGCGGCCCATCACAGACATAGAGTTCCTGCAGAATTAAGTTCATACTGTAGTTAGTTTCAGTCCGCTGGCGCACCGAGTCCATCCTTGGGCGGGCGCCAATTTGCTGCGGTAGTCCTCCGCGGCAGAAAGAGGAGGTCCCCCATGCCTCTCGAAACCCCAGAATTCCACACATCTCTTCAGAAGTTGCTCGTCGGGCTCATTGTAATTCTCGTTCCCCTCACGGTTTTCGGCTTCTATGTGGCCTTGCAGGGAGACACCCACATACGCCAGGTGAACGGGGAGAACTTTCGCTCGCTCACACTGACCACGGCAGAATCCACATCCGACTTCATCTCCGGATGCGTGAGAGATGTCAGCACGATCGCGAACACCCCCGGACCCGTAGAAGCGGTGACTCTGGCGAACCGCCAATACGACCGTCTCTCGGAGGAGGCTGTTCTCGCAAAGATCGATGCTCTGGATCAGGCCTGGGACAGCTCGGAGACGGATGCGTTGTCGGCGAAGATCCTTACCTCGGACCTGGCCCGCCAGTTGCGTCGCACACGCGAGCTCAATCCCACCCTGCTGAAGATCACCGTCGCCGATGTAACAGGGGCCACCGTTGCTGCAACGGATCGCCCGGCGCACTACCTCCAGACGGACCGCGCAGCCTGGCAGGCGCTCTCCTCCCAAGGCCTGGGTGCCATCCACGTGTCGGATCTGCGCTACGACGATCAGAGGCATCTCTACTACCTCAGCATCGCGTACCCAATCCTGCAGGAGGGCACGGGTCGATTCATCGGCGCGGTAACCGCCATGACCGACGTCTCGCCCCTGTTTGCTCAACTCAACCGCCGGCAAATGGGACGCACCGGTCGTATGACTCTGGTGAGTGAGGACGGGACTGTGATCGAAGCGCCCGGTGTGACTCCGTCGACCAAGATGAAGTCGGAAGAGTTCGCCGCTATTCGTGATGCACTCGGCAGCGTGCGAGGCCGAGAAGCCGGTTACATCTTTGCGACGCTCTCCAATGGTGAGTCTTACCTCATCGGTTTCGCCGATACCGGGTTGAAGGACGCTTACCCGAATCTACCTTGGATTGTGCTGGCCAGCCAGGAAGCCAGGGAGGTCACTGGCCCGGTCCGCAACATGACCGCGTTTGCTCTGCTCCTGATGGTCGTTGCCCTATTGATGCTGTCATTGCTGGCTGCATACGTGTTCCTGCATCGCAGGCAGAAGCTGGAGGACATCGAAACGCCGGAGGACAAACCTCGGCCCGTGGCGGCCGCGTGAAGTCAGGGTGAAGGGCTGATCGTTGCGCTCCTGTACGTTCTCCTCTCACCCGCGCGGCAGGCCGCGCCTTATCGGAGGGCATATGGTGACTGCGTCAGAACTAGCGAAAGGCATGGTCGTCCGAGTTGAGGGGCAGGTTTACAGGGTCCTGGAGGTCGAATCCAAAGCCGCAGCTGCGAAACTAGGCGGCGTGGTCAAGGCTGAGTTAAGCAATGTGAGTACCGGGCGCCTGTGGGAGGCGCGCTTCCGGCCCCAGGAACGTCTGGAGGAACTGCCCGTCGAACGGCGGAACATGCAATTCCTTTACCGCGAAGGCAATACCTGCACCTTCATGGATCCCAACACGTTCGAACAGGTCGAGGTTCCAGATGAAATTGTGGGCCTCGCCGCAAACTTCCTGCAATCGGGCACGTCGGTCCCGCTGGAGTTCTTTGAAGGGAAGCCAATCAGCGCCGTGTTGCCCGAGATCGTCGAAGCTCGTATTGTTCATACCTCACCGCCCGCCCACGCACAACAAGACAGTGCCTGGAAAGAGGCGATCCTCGAGAACGGCATCTCGATTCGCGTTCCCTTGTTCATTGCGGAGGAGGAGCGGGTACGCGTCGACCTGAGGACCGGCCGCTATCTCGAACGAGTCCATGGTGATCGCAAGCGGATTGCCTGAGAACAGTTTTCTGCCACGATGGGGCGTGCTACGATCAGACACTTGAGTAAGTCTACGGATTATTTAGAATTGAAAAGTTGTATTAACGTTATCCGTTCCATATCGATTACCAGTTCTTCTTCGTGATCCTTAGTGTCCTTAGTGGTGATCAGCTCTTTTTCAACCACGAGGGATACGAAGGAAGGCAGTGCTTACAAGAATGGACGCAAATCGACCTGATAGCCTTGATCCCGAAAATCCCGGTCTCGAGACACTGCTTCCCGCTCTAGCCGAAACCATGAAGTTTGCCATGCAAGCCTTGGCGCAGGCGAGCGCACTCTCGGAGGTGTTGATCGCGAAAGGCATTTTGACCAAGGCCGAACTCGACGCCAGAATGTCGTCAGATCAGGAGTTAAGAGACAAGCTAACGGCCAAGCTCGATGAGCAGATACACAAGCAGTCTTAGCCGTCGCTGCTACTCGTAGCGCAGCGCTTCGACCGGATCCAGCTTCGAGGCCCGCATCGCCGGAACCAGTCCGCTGATCACGCCCACCATGAGCAACACCGCGCCGGAAAGCACCACCGTCATCATCGAAATGCGCAGGTGAATGTCGCCCTGGCCCGAATCGTCCTCAAACAGCGGCCCCATCATCGGCAAAGTCCCCACGCTCCATGCAATCAAATAGGACAGCAGCACTCCAATCGCGCCGCCGAGCAGCATAATCAGCAGGGTCTCCGCCAGAAATTGCAGCTTGATGTGACGCTTCCGCGCCCCCAGCGCCCGCCGCAGTCCGATCTCGCGAATCCGCTCATCCACGGAAACCAGCATGATGTTCATGACGCCAACGCCGCCGATCCCCAGCGTCAACGTCCCAATGAACGTCAATAACACCTGCAGCCCAATCGTCAGCCCATCGATCACTGGACGAAATTCATCCCGCCCAAACATCTGAAACGCCTTGGGATCGGTGGGAGAAAAATTCTGCCGCGTCGCCACCGCCGCCAACACCTGCGCCATCGCCTTCTTCTCAAACTGGGGAGCGATGGGCTCAAATACCATCACCGCGGCGTAGCGCGTGTTCCACAAGTCTCCCGCTGCCGAATAAGGAATCCACGACGAATCGTCGTCGCTCGAAAAGTAATTGCTGAGTTGAATCTTCCGTGCCATCACTCCGATCACGGTGAAGCGAACGCCCGACACTTGCACCGTCTCACCCACCGCGGGACGCCCGCTGAAGAGTTGCTCTTTCAGACGTCCGCCAAGAAAAATCACGCGCCGCCGTTCCAATTCGTCTTCAGCATTGATCCAGCGCCCTTCCGACGGAACTTCATTCCGCATCTCGCCATACTCCGGACAAACTCCGCGCACCGGCGCCGTCCCTGCCATGCGGTCGCCGTAAGCGATCCCCGGACGCCTCACAGTTTCGAGGCACACGTGTTTCACCAGTGGCGCCGTCTCCTTCACCATTTCGAGATCAGCTTGCTCGAGAACGACTTTCTTCCCCGCACGCTGGCCGCCCGGCTGCTCGCTGGTCTGCTGCGGCCAGCAAATTACCACGCTCTTTCCGAAGGCGTCGAATCCATGCACCAGCACACTGCGGAAGCTGTTGCCATACGCGATCAGCAGCGTCACGGTCGCGATGCCCCAGACAATCCCCAGCATGGTGAGCATGCTGCGCGTCACATTCCGTTTCAGCGCGATCCAGGCCTCGATAATGACTTCAATCAGCATGACGAATCAGGTTTCAAGGTTTCAAAGTTGCAGGGTTTCAAGGAAGCGGAAACTTGTAGTGATGAAACGGAACACCTCATCCCGGAAAAACATTTTGAACTCTGAAATCCTAAAACATCACAACCTTGAAACATTGAAACTTTGAAACCTTGTTCCTTCCTATCCTCCCGCCTCATACCGCAACGCCTCAATCGGATCAATCGACGCGGCCCTCCGCGCCGGATACAGCGCTGCCCCAACCGCAATCGTTCCCAACAACCCTGTCGCGATCAGGCCCGAGCCCCAACTCGGCAGCAGCCCGGCAAAAAAGTCGGGCATGGGCAGCATGTTGACCAGCGCGCAAATGCCAAACGCCACACCCAGCCCGATCCCTCCACTCAAAAACGCAATGATCAGGGCCTCAATAAAAAACTGCCGCAGGATTGTTCCTGCCGGAGCGCCGATCGCCTTGCGCACTCCAATCTCCCGCGTCCGCTCGCGCACCGCCACCAGCATCACGTTCATCACCCCAATGCCGCCCAGCAGCAGCGTTACAATTCCGACGGCTCCCAGGAAGAATTTCATTCCGTCGGTCATGGTCTTGAAGGCCTGCGCCTCCTGCACCGTATCCCAGATGGGACACGCTTCCTTGTCGCGCGGATCATAGCGATGCATGCGCGCCAGCGCCACCCGCACTTCATGCTTGCAGGCCTCGTGCTGCGCCACCGACTTCGGTGTCACCAGCAACTGGTCAAATGTCGAGTTCGTTCCCGGAGGTTTGTCGGGAAAATCGCGTCGCATCGCGGCAAAGGGAACGAAAACTTTGTTCACGTCCCAGCCGTCGTAGCTGGAGTCCTGCTTCTTCTTCGCCATGACTCCAACTACGACGTAAGGAAAGTCGTTCAGATAGATGTTCTCGCCTATCGGATTGCGCCCGGAAAACAACTGCTTGGCCGCGTCCGACCCGAGGAAGGCCACGCGTCTGGCCTCGCGCATGTCATCCCAGTCGTAGAAACGTCCCGCACCCACGTCGAGGCTGCGGATATAGGCAAACGCCGGATACGATCCCGTCACCGTAAATGCCGCATTGTTGAAGTTCGAATGCGTACGGACGGTGTCTTGTTCCAGCTCCGGGATGGCGTACTCGCAGTCCGGAGATTCCGCCTGCACCACCGGCACATCCTGATCTTCCCAATGCACGACGCGTCCCGAGTGGATCCCGCCAGCCTGCAGGCTGGTGCGCCCGTGGAACACAATCATCACGTCCTTGCCCAGGTTCCGCGCTTGTTCTTCCTGGCCCTTGCGCAGTCCTTCGCCCGCCGCCACCATCAACACAATCGAGACAATGCCCCAGGCAATCCCGAACATGGTGAGGAAGGCCCGTAGCTTGTGCGCCCACAACGTTCGCAGTACGTCGAAGAGAAGGTCGCGGATCGTCATGGCGTACTTGTGATCACTGTAGTTTGGACGCAACCGAAGAGCGAAGGTAAGCCCTTCAACGGCTCGCCCTTAGCGGGAAAGACCGCCTCATCGTCATGCTAGAGAATCCCGACACCGATCGGCGGTGACTCGCATCACACCGCGTGGTCGAATTCGCGGTGCTGCAGGATGTTACGAAGGTTTCGAGCAAAATGTTGCGAAAAACCTGAGTCTGCCCATTGTTTTCCGACCACTCCTTGAGCTCAGCGGTTGAAAGCTCCCCTCAAAATAGGTTAACGTTACTTACTTTCTCCTCCCCCGAAAGCAGACGAATCCGTTTACACCCGGTGAAGAAAAGTCGAACGGGCATCCATTTGACGGCCGGAAAACTATCTGGCCTCATTCGCTCAAGGGACTGTTGACACCGCCGGGGATGTGTTCGGCTCGCATTCTGCCGATTTAGGGGGAAGCCTGATGTTGCCGCAACTTAGTTTCAGGAGGCCGCGATGAAGTCCCACGTCTTGTTGACAATCGAAGCGACGCGCAAGCGTTTCCTCGCCAGGTTGGGCAGACACCTTTTACTTCTGCCCCTGCTCGCGATGGTGGCGAGCCCGCACGCCCTACGGGCGCAATCGGGGCAGTCCGCGACTCCCGACCCGCAGACGCTGCAGGCACTCATCCAGCGGATTGATCAGCTCGAAGCCAGAGTCCGGCAACTGGAGGCGGCCCAGCGGCAATCCGCACCGGCGGCCACACTCTCAACCCCGCAGCAACCCGCCTCTGCGCCTTCCCAGGCGACTCCACCGCCGACCTCGCCCGCCACCTCGCTCTCCGAACCAGCCCAAGCGAACCCTCCTCAGGAACATGAAGCCGAACCGACCGAACATGCGGAGACCGAGCGCATGGACCTGAGCAAAACCTTGCTGCGCATCCGCGGCTTCGGTGACGTAAACCTGCACGGCGACAACTATCACCCACCGGCTCCACTGCAGCCAGACAATACGACTTTTACGCTGGGACAGTTGAATCTGTTTGTGACCTCCGACATCTCCGACAAGTTCAAGTTCCTGAGCGAGATTGTCTTTGAAGCTGGCCCGGACAACATCTACGGCCAGACCCGAGGAGTAGCGAACACTTTCGGCGTGGACGTGGAGCGCTATCTGCTGACGTATTCCTCCAATGATTACTTCAGCCTGTCTGCCGGCCGCTACCACACCGCGATTGGTTATTACAACACCGCTTATCACCACAGCACATGGTTGCAGACGACAACCGGACGGCCGCTGCTCTTCGCCTTTGAGGACCAGGGCGGCATTTTACCCATCCACAACGTTGGCGTGGAGGCTCACGGGAGGATACCCTCCGGATCTCTGGGATTGCACTACGTTGCCGAGATCGGCAACGGCCGTGAATCGCGAGATCCCATCGGGGAAGAACCGGTCCAGAACATAATCACAGACAAGAACCACAAGGCTTTCAACCTCGCTGTCTTCGCGCGTCCCACAAAGGTTCCAGGGCTGCAAGTTGGCTTTTCGGTTTACAAGGATCAACTGGTCCCGTTCGGAAAGCCAACGCGTCGGCGAGACCATTCTGGCAGCTCACGCGATTTACTCTTCCACCAATTTCGAGTGGCTCAATGAATCCCTGGTGATTCGCCACGCGCCGACCGGCCTGGGACATGTATTTGATACACCCGGCTTCTACAGCCAGATTTCACGCCGCTTCGGTTCCTACCGACCCTATTTCCGCTATCAGTACATCAACGCCTCGTCCAATGAGCCGATCTTCCCCGACATTGGCCTTCGTGCCGGCCCCTCGGCGGGCGTGCGTTATGATGCCAGCGAATCGGTGGCGCTCAAGCTACAGTACGACTTCACCTCCTTGCGGGACCAGCGTGCGACCCAGGGTGCTCAGGCGCAGATAGGATTTACCTTCTGAAAAAGGCCGAATCCATGATCCGTCGTACGACCACGATTCTGCTGGTCCTGGCTGCGGCCGCGCTCCTGCGGGCGGCCCCGGAAGCCCGCTTGGCAACTTCGCCGCCCAAGCAGGAGAGTCTGGCCATCATCGTCAACCAGTCCAATCCGGTGGACGACCTCTCGTTGGTCGAACTCCGGGCTGTTTTTCTGGGAGAGCGTAGCCACTGGCCCAACGGACGCAGAATCACACTGGTAATGATGGAGCAGGGACAACCGGAACGGGAGGCCATTCTGCGTGAGATCTGTCGCCTGAGCGAGTCTGACTTCCGCCGCCGCATTCTGCAGGGTTTGTTCACCGGTGAAGTTCTGGTTTCTCCCAAGACCCTGGCAACTCCGGTGGGAGTTCGCAAGTTCGTATTCAACGTGCCTGGGGCGATTGGCTATCTGCGTCCCGAAGACGTGGATGCGTCGGTCAAAGTGATTCGCGTCGATGGCCACCTGCCCAGCGATGCCGAGTACGCTTTGCGCATCCCCGAGCGTCCGGAGAGGTAGGATGAGCCAGCGAATCCAACCCACAGCGTCAGGCGGAGCGGCGTCGTTTGCCCCGCGCGTGGGAACCAAGCCGACTTTTCTCTCCCGTTATAGCTCCGCACTCCTGCTGTTGCTCGTGGTCGGCCTGGAAGCCTTTGTCGTCCGCTTCGTGATTCGTGATTTTCGCTCCGCCAATAGCGAAGTGCAAAGGATGTATGCCTGGTCCGTGCTCGGATTACGCCGGATTGGTGGCCTCCAGTATGACGCTCAGGAAACGCGCCGCAGCACCCTCTACGCGCTGACTACCAATGACAGCAACCTCCAGGTCGAATACGCCGACCAGTCCCGCGAAGCCGACCGCCGGGTCACGGAAGGAATTGCCGAGTATCTGCAACAGGCCCAATTGCCGCGTGAAGTGGACCTCGGTCAACGCCTACAGCGAGACTGGCTGGCGTATCTTGGCGTCCGCAACGAGGTCTTGGCCTCCATCCTCGAAGGCAGCACCAAAGAAGCCGTGGCACTCGACCTGTCGCAGGGAGTTCCGCTGTTCGATCGTGTGCGCCAGGACCTGGAAGAGACCCAGCGCGTCTATGACGAACAGGCGTCGCAGCGGCTCGCCAATGTGGCCACCCTGGCCAGCCGCTCGGTCATCCGCTTGGTCGGAGTGCTCTTATGCACGGTCGTCCTGGTCAGCGTTTTCGTGTGGGTGCTGCAGAAGAGCAAAATGATGAGCACCCTCCAACTGGCCCGAATGCAGATGGATTTTGCGGCTTCGGTCTCGCATGAACTGCGCACTCCGCTGGCGGTTCTTTGTTCGGCGGTGGACAATATTGCCGACGGGGTCGTCACCGGGAAAGAGCAGATGGCCAAGTATGGTGCAGTCATCCGCAACCAGTCTCGCCAGATCAATGGCTTGGTCAATCAGGTCATCCTGTTTGCCGCTACCCAGGATGGCAAGGGGCGCTACACGATGCGGCCGCTTACCGTGGCAGAAGTCGTCGAATCCGCCGTGACCGGCACCATGGAATTGGTCCACAAGGCTGGATTTACCATGGAACAGCATATTGCGCCGTCGCTGCCGCGGGTGCTTGGTGATTCGACCGCACTGTCGCAATGCCTTCAGAATCTGATCACCAATGCTCTCAAGTACGGCGATCAAGGCCGCTGGATTTCGATTTGCGCAACTTGCGAAGAATCCAAAGACCATCATCCCGAGGTCCGAATCAGTGTCCTCGACCGCGGGAAGGGAATCGACCGCTCCGAGTTGCCCCACATCTTCGAGCCTTTTTATCGCAGCCCGGCCGTCGTGGCCGATCAGATTCACGGCACCGGCTTGGGATTGCCCATCGCAAAAAGCCTGGCGGAGGCCATGGGGGGGCGGCTCTCGGTATCGAGCGAAGTCGGCGTGGGAAGCATTTTTACCCTGCACCTGCCGGTGATCGAAGAGATTAACGAGGAACCGACCGCAGAGCCAGACATCACAGACGAAGACATCGCGGCGCAAGACATCAACCAGCCCGGCCGCGGGCGGGAAGGACCATGACCCGGCCATGAACGAAAACATTCTGCTGGTCGAAGACGAGGAAGCGCTACGCATGACGCTGAGCGACCGCCTGCGCAGCGAAGGCTACGTGGTGGACTTTGCCGCCGACGGGGAAGAAGGCCTCAACAAGGCCACGGGCCTGCCCTTCGACCTCATCATCCTCGACGTCATGCTCCCGCATCGCAGCGGGTTCGACATCTGCCGCGATATTCGCACCGCCGGGCTTGCTACTCCGATCCTGGTGCTCACCGCCCGCGATCAAACCATGGACAAGGTGCTGGGCCTCAAGCTCGGGGCGGATGACTACGTCACGAAACCTTTCGACACTCTTGAACTCATGGCCCGCATCGAGGCCCTGTTGCGGCGGGTCCCCGGCCGGACCACTCAAACCGTTTACCAGTTGGGCCCGATACGGATGGATGTTTTGGGCACGGAAGTTACGCGCGATGGCAAGCCCGTGCTGCTATCCGCTCGCGAATTCCAACTCCTGCGTCATTTTATGGAACACCCGGGAGTGACTCTTTCTCGCAGCGAACTCTTGCACGAGGTATGGGGCTACGAAGATGGCACTTTCACTCGCACCGTTGACGTCCACATCGCAAGTCTCCGGCAGAAACTGGAGAAGGATCCCAAGCGCCCCGAACTGATCCTTACTATCCCAGGCATGGGCTACAAGTTCAAGCCGTAAGAACGCGGCTTCGCAAGCGATCCGCCTGCGTGGTTCGCTCCTTCCCGGAACTCACCGCTTGCTTTGCGGGTGCAGAGCGGCCATCGCCTTTTCGTGATGTTCCTCGGTGTACCAGGTGGGCGCGTACTGCTCGAGCAGATCTTGCAACTCCGAAAGTACGCCCACCAGACGGGCGCGGTCCAACTCCGTTTCGGACTTGTAACTCAGGAGCTCAGAAGCGTCGGGAGAATTCTTGCTCTTCATCGTGCGATTTCCGTTTGATCCCATGAACGAAGTCATCATCGTCGCTCCTTACCGTTGCCCGCCGCGAATCAAGTCGTGCGCATATGGCGCATGGCTGCGCGAGTGGCCGACGAGGGTACTGTTCCTTTTATTTAACCCTGCTTGACGATGGCTGGCCGTAAAAACTTGTAACGGAGGTGTAAATTCGTTGTAAGTCTTACCGTCACAAATCTTTACAACTTGTGCGCAAGTTGCTGGAGAGCAAGTAACTCTTCGTTTCTTGCTTGCCGTTGCTCAAACAACTGGCGAGCCAGCAGGTCCTTCCGGTACCATCACACGTCGAAGCTTACTGCTGGAACGTTTGTGCTGCGAACTCTTGCATGACATCTTTGAAGCCCCTGCCGATCCAACGTAGCATCAGACTGCGTGTTTCCGCCGTTGCCCTCGCACTCCTCGCCGGCCCCGGCCTTTTTGCCAAGAACGCGACCCAAGTCGTGGTGGTTCCGGTCGCAAACATGTATTCGGCCCCAACCGACAAGTCTGACGTCGTTTCACAGGCGATCTATGCCAGCAACGTGACTCTGCTGACGGCTCGCGGAGAATGGTCGAGGATCCAGACCGAAGACCACTACAAGGGCTGGACTCCCAGCCGCTACCTTCGCCTGGTTCAAAGCGGAGCCGGCTATGCCACGGCAGGACAGACTGTCCAGGTAGAAAGTCTGTTCGCCAACGTCTATAACGAGCCCGACGTCGCCCGCCACAAGCCCGTTATTACGATTCCATTCGAATCGCACCTTGAAGTCATCGCGGAAGGTAAGGGAAGCGACGAAGGCTGGCTGCAGGTTCGCCTGCCCGACAAACGTTCCGCGTGGATTCAATCCGGTGATGTGGTCTCCGACCTCAAGCCGCTAGCCATCCCGCAATCGATCGAACTCGCCAAACGCTTTCTCGGTCTGCCTTACCTGTGGGGCGGACGATCCACCTTCGGTTTCGACTGCTCCGGCTTTACCCAAATGCTGCTGCGCTCCCGTGGCGTCAATATGCCTCGTGATGCCGATCAGCAAGCCGCCTGGAAAGGTCTGACGCCAGTCGAGCGCAAGGATCTCCAACCTGGCGACCTCCTGTTCTTCGGCTCCGCGCCGGCAAAAATCACGCACACCGGCATGTACATCGGCGACGGCCAATTCATTCACGCTCCCACCAACGGCCATCCCGTAGTGCAAATCAGTCGCGTCGACGACACCCCCTGGGCGAAGCTTCTCGTAGGCTGCCGCCGCGCGAAATAAGCTGGGTGCCCCGTCCTTGTCCCTGCGTTTTCTGCAGGGACAGGGCGGGGAATTTGACTCTCCATGCGCTACACTAGCCAGCCGGGAACCCATGCCCCCATCGCTCGACGAGTTACTCACTAACCTTGAAGCAACAAAAAGCAG
Organism: uncultured Acidobacteriaceae bacterium; assembly: GCA_963819035.1. Classification (GTDB taxonomy): domain Bacteria; phylum Acidobacteriota; class Terriglobia; order Terriglobales; family Acidobacteriaceae; genus Sulfotelmatobacter. Next base: position 148,364 of record CAWFUU010000017.1, read on the forward strand.
CTTCGGTCCGCAAGCAGCTGCCAATACGCAGAAAGTACTCAACCAGCTCTCCCGCAGCGAATTCCCCGACGCAAAATCTCTTCTTCGCTTCCACGAAGCGCTGCTCTTTCTTCGTGCCTTCCCTCAGTCGAAATCGCTAGTCGCGGATGCTGAGAAGATATTGAACGCGTTCCACCGGCGCGTCGAAAAACTTCGCCAACAGGGCGCGGACATGTCGGTGTTTGACGACTTCGATACCTCGGGCGTTGCCGGCACCATCATGCAGGACACGCTCAATTTCGAAGCCGCCCGCTGGATTGCCCGCCGCATCCCGCACAACATAGAAATCGCGTGGGACAACTACTGGGACGACCCTCAATCCGAGCGCGCCCTCGGCGCGACCTGGCCCCGCTTCATTCCGCTGCTCGAAGAAGATGCCGACGTCGAGGCCAACATTCCGTGGCCGCGCTGGCTCGACGCCGCCCGTGGCCGCGACCGTGACCTGCCCTGGCTCATTCGCCAGTTCGAGGCCTTGCCCCTGTCCGATCGCGAACGCGCCGAACTCTACGATTCGCTGCGCCTTCCTATCCGTTGGCGTCTCGAGAATCTGAAGCTCTCCCGCACCCTCAACTGGAGCCGCCCACACCGCTTCTTCTTCCACGACGGGCCCCTCATCCCCCGCAGCCAAGTCTCTCTGGCGAGGGAACTCGCGCGCCCCGCTCCACGATTGGTGAAGCTCCCGCCGCCCGAAGGCGAAGCTGTCATGCGCACGATTCGCGAAGTAATGCTGGTGCGCTATCGTGAACTCTATGGCACCACGCTCGGCGATCCCCGTTCCGTCGTACGGGCCGATCTTGGCACCGACCCCGATGGCCGCGGCGTCGTCATCCATCTCTGGAATCTTCGCCGCGCGCGCCGCCTCCCGCTCCGCGCCTACGTCGCCGGATTCACCCTGAAAAACGGTGTCCCCATCAACTACATCGAGGCCATCGGACTCTGCGAATGGGTCGAGGTCGGCTTCAACACCTTCTACACCTACCGCCAGGGAGAAACAGCCTGGATCTACGCCCAGGCCCTGCGCTGCCTCCGCGCCTTCACCGGTGCCACGACGATCTCGGTCTACCCGTACCAGATCGGCCAGAACAACGACGAAGCCCTCGACTCCGGCGCCTTCTGGTTCTACCGAAAGTTGGGTTTCCGCTCCGGACGTCCGGACCTGGAGCAACTGGCCAGAAGGGAAGAGCAGAGAATCGCCGCCAACCCGCAATACCGCACCCCGAAGAAAACGCTAAAGCACCTTGCCGAGGCGCACATATTCTACGAACTGGACCGGTCGGCACTTTCGAAGAGCCCGGCTTTTGATAGCGCGCCGCAGACCGGGAACGGCACGACGAGAACCGGACTCAGTTCGCAGCAAACCGGGAAGGGCACGACTTCCAGTCGTGCCACAAAACCGGCGTCCCCGACTTGGGCTTTAGCCCCTGAGGGCTCGTGGGATACTTTCTCCATCCGCAATCTGGCCCTGCGCGTGAACCGCCGCATGGCCCGCGAGTTCAACGGAGACACCAATCGCATCCGCCGCGCGTCCGTAGCCGAAGTCACCCGCGCGTTCAACGTCAACTTGTCCCGCTGGAGTTCGGCAGAGCGCCATGCCTTCGAGAATTGGTCTCTGGTGCTGGCCCTAATTCCTGATCTGAGCCGCTGGTCCCCAAGAGAAAAGCAAGACGCTGTCAAGATCATTCGTGCGCAAGCCGGCCCCCACGAAATGCGCTACCAGCGCCTAACCCAGCACCACGCGCGTCTGCGCAAAGAACTCCTGCGCCTGGGATCATGTGGGGCGGACACTCCTGTCCGCCGCTTTTGACTTTGGTTTTCCTGGTAGGTGTCCACCCCACACGGCCGATCCGCAGATGCTAGAGTTTTCGGTGTAGCCGGAGCCCATGCCCCACCCCATCCTCCTCTACGACGGTGTCTGCGGACTCTGCAACCGCCTCGTCCAATTCATTCTCCGCCGCGATCACGGCGCCGTCTTTCAATTCGCCTCGCTGCAGAGCCCCTTCGCCGCCCACATCCTCAATCGGCACGGCGTGAACCCCGCCGATCTCGACACGGTCTACGTCATCGTCGAGCATGACCAAGCTGACGAATCGTTGCTTGCGCGTTCCGACGCCGTTCGCAATGTTCTCCGCCAACTCGGCGGTTTCTGGCGTTTGGCCGGAGGCATGCTGGCGTGGATTCCACGCCCGCTTTGCGACTGGGGATACCGCGTCATCGCCCGCAACCGCTATCGAATCTTCGGCCGCTATGACACGTGCCCCCTCCCGAGCGAAGATGTCCGCGCCCGCTTCCTCGATCTTTAGAGTCCCCACGCGACGGAATCGGCGAGCCTCAGGGAGAAAAACCGATGGGCCTAGCGCCTTTGCTGGCAGCTTCCCTTGACCACACCCAATTGTGATCCGAATCACATCCTGCCGTTCGCTGTGTAGAATAGACTCGTCGAATTTCGTGCTGCCTTCACCCGGGGCGGCCCGAACACATTCCTCCTCGTCGAGGTTCTCATCATGCCCGAGAAAGCCGTCGTCGATCAGCAATCCACCAACATCGATTCCATCCTGCAGGAGCAGCGCAAGTTCGAGCCCCCCTCCGAATTCTCCAAACAGGCCCACGTGAAGAGCCTCGCAGAGTACGAGCGCCTCTATCAGGAATCCATCGACGACCCTGACAAATTCTGGTCGCGCATTGCCGGTGAACTCCACTGGTTCAAAAAGTGGGACAAAGTTCTCGAATGGAATTGCCCGTGGGCCAAATGGTTTGTCGGCGGCGAGATCAACCTCTCCTACAACTGCCTCGATCGCCACGTCACGACTCACCGCAAGAATAAGGCCGCCATCATCTGGGAGGGCGAGCCCGGCGAAGTCCGCGTCCTGACCTACCAGCAGCTTCACCGCGAAGTGCAGAAGTTCGCCAACGTCCTGAAATCGCTAGGCGTGAAGAAAGGCGACCGGGTCGCCATCTACATGGGCATGGCGCCCGAGCTGGCCATCGCCATGCTGGCCTGCGCCCGCATCGGCGCGCCGCACACCGTGGTCTTCGGCGGATTCTCCTCCAACGCCCTGGTCGATCGCATCCACGACTCGCAAGCCTCCGCCGTCATCACGCAAGACGGATCCTACCGCCGCGGCGCCGAGGTCAAATTGTTCCCCGCCGTCGAAGAAGCGTTGAAGTCCTGTCCCAGCGTCAAGCACGTCATCATCTACAAGCGCACCGGAACCGCCATCAACACCCAGCCCGGTCGCGATCACTGGTGGCACGAGCTCATGGCCAAGGCATCCGACGTCTGCCCCGCCGAGCCACTCGACGCCGAGCATCCTCTCTACATCCTCTACACCTCGGGCACTACGGGCAAACCAAAAGGCGTCGTCCACACCACCGCCGGATACTCCGTCGGGACCTACCTGACCACCAAGTGGGTCTTCGATCTGAAAGACGAAGACACCTACTGGTGTACCGCCGACATCGGCTGGGTCACCGGACACAGCTACATCGTCTACGGCCCGCTGCAAAACGGCGCCACCAGCCTGATGTACGAAGGCGCTCCCAATTTCCCCGAGCCCGACCGCTTCTGGTCGATCATCGCTCGCCACAAAGTCAACGTCTTCTATACCGCCCCCACTGCCATCCGCACCTTCATCAAGTGGGGCGACGAGTGGCCCAAGAAACATGACATGAGCAGCCTGCGCCTGCTGGGCACAGTCGGCGAACCCATCAATCCCGAAGCCTGGATGTGGTACCGCGAAACCATCGGCGGCAACCGCTGCCCCATCGTCGACACTTGGTGGCAAACGGAAACGGGCCACATCATGCTGACGCCGATCCCTGGCGCGATTGCGACCAAGCCCGGCTCCGCCACGCGCCCGTTTCCTGGTGTCGTCGCCGATATCGTCACCATGGACGGCACCCCTGTGCCCGCAGGCTCCGGCGGGTTCCTCGTCATCAAGCGTCCGTGGCCCGGTATGTTGCGCACCGTCTATGGCGACCCCGACCGCTACGTAAAGAACTACTGGTCGCAAATCCCCGGCATGTATTTCACCGGCGACGGCGCCCGCAAAGATAAAGACGGATATTTCTGGATCATGGGCCGCGTCGACGATGTGCTCAATGTGAGCGGCCATCGCCTAAGCACGATGGAAGTCGAAAGCGCCCTGGTCGCGCACGAGGCCGTAGCCGAAGCCGCGGTAGTCGGCCGTCCCGACGATCTGAAGGGCCAAGCCATCTCAGCCTTCGTCACGCTCGAGCAGGGAAGGCAGCCCACGCTCGAACTGAAAGAAGAGCTGCGCAAGTGGGTGGCCAAAGAAATCGGCGCCCTGGCCAAGCCGGACGACATCCGCTTCACCGACACGCTCCCAAAAACACGCAGCGGCAAAATTATGCGCCGCCTCCTCCGCGAGCTAGCCAGCAGCGGCGACGTCAAGGGCGACACCACCACGCTGGAAGATTTCGGCGTGATTGCAAGACTGAAGGAGCAGGACGAAGTCTAAAATCTCCATTGCTGAAATCGCAGGGCAAATGTAAGCTCGTGCCCCCAAGGGTTACACCTCAGCATCCCAGGCCTGACCATTCGTCCGCACCCAGAATCTTCGGCCTAGCGCGTCGATGAGTGCTATGGCGATTAAATCAACCATCCCAAGTCAACGGCAGGGGGGTGAGGACTCGAAGACTGTCGTTGACGCGGACAGATTGATGAAGAACTCTGCGAAGGCCCGGACGCCGGTCTTAGCTGTTGGCCAGGACCGACGCCCCACGATCTTCACTGCCGTTCTCGCGGAGAATCGCTGGTTCGGGAATGCGCAATCTACGGCGTCACGATGAACTTCTTGTTGCTGGTCAACCTGCCGCTGGAGGTTGTTACCGTGACGAAGCCTGTCGTCGCACCAGCGGGAACTTTGCTGCACAGAGAAGTCGCCGATTGCAGGTTCACTTCTGCGGGCGTTCCATTGAAGGCAACGGTGGTGGAAGAGTTGAAGCCCTGTCCTAGAATCTCGACAGAACTTCCCACCGGACCCATTGATTGAACCGTCCGGACGAATGGCGGCAAGTTGCCGTCCCAACTGTAGAAGACACCGCAATAAAGGGTTTGATCGCACCCGCCGCCCCTAAAGGTGGCGCCGTACAGCAGCCCATTGGTGTGCTGGACCGGGGTGGTCAGGGGGAACTCGCCGGAACCGCTGCCGTCGAAGGTGTAGAGCACCGAGTAAGTCCCTTCTGGCGTAATCTGGAATAAGGTGCCGCAGCCCTGTTCGCACCAAAAGGGTCCGTTTGGCTGTGGGGTCCCTAAAATCGAGGCGGTGCCGTAGAGGTTCCCATCTGTCGCCTGCACCAACCCGGTACGCGGGTTACTTCCGTCTGTCGTCCCGTTCAGGGTGTGCAAAACGGTCAGCGTTCCGCTCGCTGTGATCTTGAAAACTGTTCCGGTTCCAGGCCCAAATGTGCCGAAATTCTTGACCCCGCTTGTTGTCCCGTAAAAGTAGCCATCGTTGCCCTGGACTAGGGGACTCCAGGGGTGCCCATTGGTTTCATCAAAGTTGGCGAGCACCGTCAGCACCGCCGCCTTGCCGGGGCGGAGCTTGAGTTGGAAAACCACCCCTCCACCCTCGGTCCCGCCATTCACCGTCGTCCCGTAAAGATTCCCATCCGCGCCTAGAACCATCGGCGCGGCGGGATTGCAACCGTGCTGGTTGTCAAACTGGTACAAAAGCGTGAATCCGGCCTGCGTCATTTTGTAGATCGTGCCGCAGCCCGACGACCCTCCCCCGAGCTGCGCCACACCATAGAAACTACCGTCTGCTCCCTCGATCGGCGGCGCGTAGGGATACCCCCATGGCCCCCCGTCCTTGCCTCCGGTGAGGCTGTAGAGTGTGGTAAGCTGCCCGGTTTGCGACACGTCGAAGATGGTTCCACCAGTGCCGAGAAAGTGCCCGTCCGGGCGCAGGGTTAAGCCACTCATAGACCCCCCACCACAAATCTCAGTCGAACACCAGACGTACAGAGCTTTCTCGTTTCCCGCCGGGGTAATCTTGTAAATCCCCCCACCGGAGTAGGGAAGGCTGTACCCATCCCCGCCGGCTGCCGTGCCGTATAAGGCGCCGTCTTCGCCCTGCGCCACCGCTCCGATCGGGTAGGCGACATTGCTTTCGAAGCCATACAGCGCAGAAAAGGTCTGAGCGTGAGTGGGCGTGGTTACGGCCGTCACGAGCATGGCCAGCAGCGCGATAGCAATCTGATACTTCATCATTCTCGTCATAGGTTCACCTGTATGCTTCTCGGGGGAGACCACCCCGTGCGGGTGAGTGGAGTTAAAACGGGGTTCGTGCGAGTACCAACATTCTACGCCAGCCAAGTTGCTTCTCAAGATGAAAGATTTTGCGACCGCATCAGGAGCGCCCTGACATCAAAGGTCGATGTTATAACTAGGCGCGTTAGCGCTCACCGACCCCTGCGTCCACTTGACGTCCCGTGTTATTCTTCTTGACGTACCTCGCGGGCCCCGCGCGCTGACTTACCCAGCGCCACCGACAATGAGGCGGCCCTACCTGCGCTCCCCTCGCAGGGAGCGTGGATGGAGGCGTTGCGAACACATGATCTTGGTGTGCGTCGCGCCTCCCGACGAAATCTCGGCCGCGCCCCACCTTGAACCAAATCAACAGGAGAATGCCCATGAAATTCCAGAAGCTCACGCCCAATCTTGTAGTCCGCGATGTCACCGCCAGCATGGAGTTCTACCGCTCCGTCCTCGGTTTTCAACCCGCCATCACCGTGCCCGATAATCCACCGTACGTCTTCGGATCGGTCACGAGCGGCGGGGTCGAGATTTTCTTCAACGACCGCAAAGCCGTGGCCGAGGACTATCCTCCGCTCGGAGCACGCCCCGCCGGCGGAGCACTCACGCTGTTCATGGAAGTAGAAGGAATCGAAGAGGTGCTGGCCGCGGTTCAGAAAAGCGGAGCCAAGGTCGTCATGCCTCTCAAAGAGCAGTTCTACGGCATGCGGGAATTCGCCTTCGAGGATCCCGAAGGCTGGATCGTCACTATTGCCGAACGTATCAAGTGAGGTCGCAGTAAGCACGCAAGGGCACAGGACCGAGAAGGCGGTTACCTCTCTCGACTCCTGCGCCCTTCGTGATTCGAAAAGCCTCGACCAGTGGCTATTGCACGTGGATCATCTTGGTGGCTGGATCCAGCGTTCCGTGCACACGCACTTTCTTTCCTTCAAACTTCTTCACTTCATCCTGATGGTCAATGTCATAGGTCGTGCCCGTGGCCGCTTCCTGGAATACATATTTGCTGCCTTGTTTCACCACGGTTCCGACAAACTCTTTGCTGCCGCTGGCATCGGGCTGCTGCGCCTGATCCTGCGAAGGCTGAGTCTGATTGGGAGTCTGCTGGTCCGGTTGCTGCTGCGACCGTGCCGGAGGTTCCTGGCTGTCCGGCGATTGCGACTGCGCCGGAGGCGCTTGGCTGTCAGGCGCCTGTTGCGGTTGTTGCGTCTGCGGCGGTTGCTGTGGAGCTTTGTTATTTTGCGCATGCAGCAAACTTCCAAAGCACACCATCGCCATGACTACCGCGAGTATGGCGACGAAGGAAAGAGATTCAGTCCGTTTTCTCACAAGATCCTCCAGAGACTGGGCGCGCTTGACCTCATCACAGGAGCAAACCGCATGCCAAAGAATTGCTGCTTCCTTACGCAACGATCGGTTCGCCACTGCACTTTGTTCCATTTCAACAAGTTAGACGCAGGGCTATCCGGTTCGCACAGAGCGAGCTTCAGCGATTTTTCTGTTCGGAATACGGTGAAGGCTGTAGCGGATCGAGTCGATCTGCTCGAAGACGCAGCCGATGTGGTGGGCAGAATTTGCTCACATGGGAACATCTGGAGAGGAAGACGCCCAGCACTCGAGCCCTACTTGGTCTGTGCGTACTGGTCAGCGCCCATGAAATGCAACGATACGTAGGGTTCATCGCCCACGACCCAGCTATCATGCCCCGGCTCAATGAAAAAAAGATCGCCCGCCTTCATCTCGATGACCCGACCGTCATCCATTGCCGCCGTGGCACGTCCGGAAATCACCAACCCAACGTGCTCCACCATACAACTCTTCGCGCCTGCCGCCTTGCCCACATGTTCCGACCATTTCCAGCCAGGTTCGTAACTCGCTCGCCCAATGGTCAGGCTCCCAATCCGCACGAGCTCGAACTTGCCCTTTTCGAACGTTCGAACCTCATCCGGCTCTTCAAATCGCTTGAGGATTACCTCGTACATGGTTTCTCCTGTAACCATGGATGCACGATGCAAGTCTGAAGATGAAAAAAGGGATGGCCCATTTTCGCTTTGGAGAAGCGACTGATGCCGCTATCCGGTTGGCCCGTAGGGCAAGAAGTGCATAATTTCGGCTCGGGGTTTCCGTAAACTAGCTGCATACCGTGTGGAGGAACTTGGATTTACAGTTGCACGCGCTCAGCCAATCACTACGAAGGAGAAACATGATGACACCGAAAAGATTAGCAATTGCAAGCGCCGCACTGGTGGCGAGCCTGGGGGTTTTCGTAGCATTGTCTCCAGCCCAGACGCCAGCCCCGAAACGACCTGCGCCCAAGGTGCCGGCAACAGCCCAGCAGATTGTACCCGCGGAATACCAGGCCGGAATTTCGCAATTAAGAGTCGCCAAGGCCTACCTGCAGAAGGCCGGAGACAAGTGGGGCGGATATCGCATCAAGGGCATCGCGGCGATTGACCAAACCTTCAGGACGCTCGGCGTGAGTGCAGAGTCAACTCCCAACGAAATGCAGTCCGGCGACGTCGACGAACCCGGCATGATGAACAACGGCATCTCCAGCCTGCAGACGGCAAGAGGCGAGTTCGAGAAGGCGGCCAGTGATTGGGGAGGCCGCAAGCAGAAAGCCATCGCGCTTATCGATCAGGCCCTCAAGGATCTTCAGACCGGGATCGATTGGGCCAAGGAACACAAGACGTATTGACGCGAAAGTCCCAATAACAACGTCAACGAGTGCTACGCCAATATTGTCGCCGTTTCCCCGCTCCGCCAGTTACGTCATGACCTACGGATCCGGACTTCTAGCAGAAAGGGCCACGGTTTGCCCGTAGCCCCTTCTTGGTCTGATCCGTGCGAATCCGCGAAGATCCGTGGCTAGTGCCGTCCGCCGCCACCACCGTGTCCGCCGTGTCCGCCACGTCCGCCATCGCGCCCGCCACCGCGTCCGCCGCGTCCACGACCGCGTCCGCCGCCTCCGGGACGCCCGCCGCCGCGTCCACCGCGATCACCGGTCCGTGGCCGATCGCCTGCGCCTGCGCCGGCGCTTACGTGCGGCGCGCCTTCGCGGTTAAAGTTGGGTTCGGCATCGGGCTCATCCGGAAAATCCCCGCCGCCTTCGATGACGACCGTGCCCGCCGGAACCGGCTCTCCCTCCGCCACCGGCGCCTGGGCTGGAGCCTCGGCAACGGCCCCACCGCCCATCTTCGCCCGCTGCTCTTTCAGAATCGCTTTGCGTGAGAGGCGGATGCGGTTGCCTTCGACGGCCAGCACCTTCACCAGTACCTGGTCGCCTTCTTTCAACTCATCGCGCACATCGGCAATGCGATGCTCCGCCACTTCGCTGATGTGCAGCAACCCGTCGGTCCCCGGCAGAATTTCGACGAACGCGCCGAAATCCGCCAGCCGCGTGACTTTGCCGAGGTAAGTCTTCCCGACCTCCGCCGTCGCCGTGATATCGCCGATCAGTTGCAGTGCCTTAGCAGCCGACGTCTGATCGCTCGACGCCACCTTGACCAGTCCGGAATCTTCCACGTCGATCTTCACTCCGGTCTGCTCGACGATGCTGCGGATCATCTTCCCGCCCGGCCCAATCAGATCGCGAATCTTGTCGACCGGGATCTGCACCGTATAGAAGCGCGGAGCGTAATCGGAAATCTTCTCGCGCCCGGATGTAATCACTTCATCCATCTTGCCCAGGATGTGCAGCCGTCCACGCTGCGCCTGCGCCAGCGCCTCACGCATGATCTGCGCCGTAATGCCGGCGACTTTGATATCCATCTGCAGCGCCGTGATGCCATCCTTGGTCCCGGCAACCTTAAAGTCCATGTCGCCATAGTGATCTTCCGCTCCAGCAATGTCGGTCAGGATGGCATACTGCTCGCCCTCCTTCACCAGCCCCATCGCCACTCCCGCAACCGGAGCCTTCAACGGAACGCCCGCATCCATCAGGGCAATCGAAGCCCCGCAAACGGTAGCCATCGACGAAGATCCATTCGACTCCAGAATGTCAGAGACGACGCGCATGGCATAAGGCCATTTCTCTTCCGTTGGCAACACAGCCGAAACCGCCCGCTCGGCCAGCGCTCCATGCCCAATCTCACGCCGTCCAGCCCCCCGCAGAAATGCTACTTCTCCCACCGAAAACGGCGGAAAATTATAGTGCAGCATGAAGCGCTTTTTGGCTTCACCTTCGAAACCTTCGAGGCGCTGCATGTCGTCGCTGGTGCCGAGGGTGGTGGTGACCAGCGCTTGGGTTTCACCGCGGGTGAAGATGGCGCTGCCGTGGGTGCGGGGCAGGACTCCGGCTTCGATCCAGATTTCGCGCACTTCGTCGAAGGCGCGGGCGTCGGGGCGGCGCTTGTGATTGATCACTTGCTCGCGGAAGATGCGTTCGCGGAGAGTCTCATAGTAGTGATCCAGTTTCTTCTTCGCTGCTTCGTCGTCTTTTTCACTTTCCGTCTTGGGAAGCTCGGCGGCGAGTTTCTTTTTGATGTCCTTGACCAGGGTGTAGCTTTCGGCCTTGGGATGTTTCTTGGTATCGAGGGCGTCGGAAAGTTCGGCTCCGATTTTGGTTTTGAGCGAGTTGTAGTACGCTTCGTCGAACGCAGGTGGCTCGACTTGCCGCTTAGGCTTGCCGACTTTGGCGCGGAGGTCGTTAATCGCGGCGCAGATTTTCTTGATCTCGGTGTGCCCGAACTCGATGGCGTCGACGACGGTTTCTTCCTTCACTTCCTTCGCGCCGGATTCGATCATCACGATGCCGTCAGCCGTGCCGACCACCATGATGTTGACCAAGCTCTCGCGCATCTCGTTGTAAGTAGGGTTCACCAGGAACGCGCCGTTCACCAAACCGACGCGGACTGCGCCGATGGGACCGAGGAAGGGAATATCGGAAAGAGTCAACGCACAGGAAGCGGCATTGATGCCGAGCACGTCGGGATCATTATCGGTATCGGCGGAGAGAACGAAAGCGATGACCTGGGTCTCGCACTTGAATCCCTCAGCAAACATGGGCCGGACGGGGCGGTCGATCTGGCGACTGGTGAGCACTTCGCGCTCGCTCATGCGGCCTTCGCGCTTGATGAAGCCGCCGGGGAAGCGTCCGCCGGCATAGGTGTACTCGCGATAGTCGACGGTGAGAGGGAAGAAGTCGATGCCTTCGCGGGGATCGGCGTTGGCGACGGCAGTGGCGAGAACAACGTTTTCGCCCAGGCGGACCACGGCTGCTCCGTGCGCCTGCTTGGCGAGCTTTCCGGTTTCAAATGAAATTTGTTTGCCGCCGGTGAGGTTTACGGTAATGCTTGTCGGTTCTGGTTTCATATAGCTTCTAGCTCCTAGCTGCTAGCTTCTAGCTCTTGGCTATTGGCCTTTGGCTCTTGGCTCATACGGCTAGGTGCAACTCCTTTTTTTGATTTGTATGGAAATCGATTGTGGAGCGGGCACTTCTGCCCGCTTGCTGGCAGCATCGAAAGGGCCAGCGGGCAGGAGTGCCCGCTCCACACACGCGGGCTGAGGGCCGCTTCGCATCCTGCAGAAATAAGGCCGCAAGCGTCCCGGCACTCGCCTGGAGGGAGAATGGGGCTTGCGTTACGTGACGCACGTGAAGAGGATTTCTCAATGCTGACGTCTCTCACCGAGACTGTTTCAGAAATATCCTGGGACGATTCAGGTGCCCCATCCTCCAGCGTGTCAGGCCAACCCTGATCGCGTTCGCTGTTTCGAGGACGGGGAATTTGATTAGGCTCCCAGCAATTGCCGCCGCCGGAAGCTAGACCCCAGGTGCGATTACTTGCGGATACCGAGCTTGGTGATCACGGACTTGTAGCGCTCGGAATCGTATTTCTTGAGGTAGTCGAGCAAGCGACGCCGCTTGCTGACCAGCATGAGAAGCCCGCGGCGCGAGCCGTGGTCTTTCTGGTGCGTCTTGAAGTGCTCCGTCAACTGGCCAATGCGTTCGCTGAGCAGCGCGATCTGAACTTCCGGACTCCCGGTGTCGGTCGCGTGCGTGCGATGCGTGTCAATTACGGATTGCTTTTGCTCTCTGGCTAACACTAGCCTGATGTGCTCCTGTCTTTAATCGATTGTCTATGTGACTCTTAGAGAATATCATGGAGCCGGAAAACACCGCAATGAACATCGAAATTCGAGACTCCGCCCTGCAAGCACGGATTCAGAAGCAACTTGAAGCAACAGGCTCGGGAAGCGTGGAGGAGTTGCTTGCTCACTTACTGGAGACCCAAGAGGAACAGGATCGGTGGCTTCTGGAAAACCGGGAGGAGATCGATGCCAAAATTCGCCGCGGAATCGCGCAGCTTGACCGGGGCGAAGGCATTCCAGAAGACCAATGGGATGCCTATCTGAAGGCTCGCAAAAACAAGTCGGACTCCCCGGCGCTCCCATAGCATAGCGGGCAGAAGACCATCACTTTTGCAACGACGTGAGCCGGTGGCCCGGTTCGAACACCCGCCAGAAAAACTGGGGAAGGTCCAGTCTGTCCCCGGGTTTCTCTTTAGCATCGTCAGAGAAATGTGTGGTCACTGATGCGTTCGAATGGCGGCCGGAAGTTGGGCTCGAGGGTGCCCCGTCCGTTCCAATGTGAGCCGTCAATGTCGTTGCGCCCTCCCCCTGCCTTTGGTATCTTGCGGTCGTGGACCTCCACGTTAATGCCAGCGACTTACAGCAGGAACTGGAGCAACTGCGGTCGGAGAACGCCCGGCTCAGGCAGGAAATAATTGAAAGTCGCAAGGACAGCACCCGGTATCTCCAGAACGTGGCACACCAGCTCACTGCGCCCTTAAACGCCATTAAGTGGAACATCGAGGCGATCAAGGACGAGAAAATCCCGATCCCGCGCAAGAAGAACCTGCTTAGTTCCATCTACTCCCAGGGGACGATACTTGTTCACCTGATTAAGAACTTCAGCCTAATGTCCAATCTCGAAGCCGACCACGAGCTGGGACAGTTCCGGGAAAAACCCGAGCGTGTGAGCCCGCTCCGCCTCGCCATAAATCTCGCGGGGGACTTTCAGCCTCAAGCTGCGGAGACCAGTAAGAAGATAGATGTTGACATAGATTCGTTTGACAAGATTTTCGCCAGCAAACCGCTATTGGTAGTCAAGAATCTCGTTGCCCAGGCCCTCTCGAATCTCCTAGAGAACGCCATCAAGTACTCCGACATCGGAACCACAATCAGAGTGCTGGCTGCCCAGGGGACGATAAGGGAGCGTAAGGCGATTTACCGCGGGATAGCGGTGATCAATACTGGGCTTCCGGTGCTGCTCGACGAAGCGAAAAAACTTTCAGATCGAGGCTTCCGCGGCAAAGCGGCGCGGCAAAAGATCCCGGCGGGAACCGGAATTGGTCTCTATATCGCAAACAGGATCATGGAACTTCACGAGGGGCTAATCGTGGTCAAGCCTGACGGCAGCGAGACGCGAATAACTCTATTCTTCCCCGAGTTACGTGTAGTCGAGCCGGCCGGCGTCGAGGAAGAATGACAATCTTGCTAGTAGACGACGAGCCGAGCTATGTGGACGCGCTAAGTTGCCACGCTTGAATCCAACGGAATCAAGTGCATCACGGCGAAGAATATGACCGAGGGGGTGAAGGTGCTGGAAACGCAGTATGCCGACGTGGCAGCAGTTGTCACGGACATAATGATGCCGCCCGGCCCTTCTTTCTCGCACGTCAATGCCGACGAATGCGGTTTCGAATTCATAGAGCACGTGCAGCAGAACTGGCCGCGACTACCGATCGTTTGTCTTTCAGTAATTGCCGATCAAGCTAGGATACGCTTTCTCGCAAGACGAAGGGTTAAGTACCTTAGAAAGGGAGAAACCCCACTTTCCACGGCGGTCGAAGTGATTACCGCCGTCGCCGAAGGAAGAACAGGACGGCTGAGGTTTTGAATGCGGGTTCTAATTGTCGAGGACGACCAGTTCTACTCCCAACGAATTCGGGAACTTCTCATGGATCACGGAGTTGATTCCACGATCGTGGGGAGTGCGCAAGAGGCAGTTGTTTTCGATCTAGCTCAGATCGACGCCGCTGTGGTCGACATTATGCTGCCGAACGACCCGGGTGCATCGAGCATCACCGCGCAGGAGAGTAGGGGCGGCTTTATGACGGGCGTTGCCATAGCGCGGAGACTTCAAAAGAAGAAGTCTTCACTTCGGATTGTGATGCTGTCGTCCGACGTGACCAATATTGAGGCCGAGAACTGGGCCTCGCAGCAATCTATCCCCTTCATCCCCAAACATACAGGAAGTGACGCGCTGTTAGGCGCGCTGCGTAAGCTGGCGATCATTTCGGGCCCACGAGCGCCACTCGCGTTCATAGTGCACGGTCACGACTCAGCCTCTGTTTTGGAGCTGAAGAACTACATACAGAACATACTTCACTGGCAGGAGCCTGTTGTTCTTCGGGAGCAGCCCAGCCTAGGGAAGACTCTCATCGAAAAGTTTGAGACGTTCGCACGCAAAGTCGACTGTGTTTTCGTCCTGCTCACGCCAGACGACAACGTCGTCCCGAGCGGCACCGATGATGAAAAGAGGCGCTCCCGTCAAAACGTCATTTTCGAGCTTGGCTTTTTTTACGCCTCCCTAGAGCGAAGGTCGGGGCGTGTACTCCTGCTGCACAAGGGAGAGCTCGAACTACCCTCGGACATATCGGGAATTGTCTGGATCGACATCAGCGGCGGAATAACAGCAGCGGGCGAGGATATCCGGAAAGAAGTGGCCGACGTGTGAACGGGCAGCGGCGGGTGGCCCATGCTAGCCATCCCTGCTGTTGAGGGTGCCCCGTCCAAGCTTCGCTTGGGTGGGGATTTTGATCCGCATCGGGTCTGTGGCTGTGGCCGGATTCGGAGAAGGAGTCAGAGGAAGTCAGAATCCCCACCCTATCCGCAAAGAACACGGATAAGGATGGGGCACCCAGCTCTATCAGAAAAGAACGCAGAGAAGATGGGGAACCGGGCTCGTCCATGCCAACTGCGGCCCGATACACCTGGGCCGCCGGACAGCCGGGGGCGGCTGTCCCTACATTGAGGTGGGTGGCCCATCCGAAAATCCACCCTAACTGAAAAGTTCGCGGCGTCAGGAATCTTCGTCTTCGTCCTTCATCGCGCTCTTGAATCCGCCGATCATGCCTTCCCGGAAGGCCTTCAGCATCTTAAGCAGGCGGAATTCCACTTTGGTGACGGTGCCTCCCCGCGTGTCGGACTTCTCATACGACCAGAACATTGCCTTCAGCTTCTTCGACACAGTGCGCCCTTCCTTCGTCTTCTGCGTGAAGCTCGTCGGTACCAGGCCCACTACGGAGATAAGCACTCCACCAGCCAGAATCTCCAACGGATCTTCGATCAGCCCTTTCCTAAGCAGTGATTTATATGACGATTCGGCGGCCGCGACGAGTTGGTCCGTAGTGGTATTCAGTCGCAGGTTAAGAACCGCCTGTCCCAGCGCATCCGGATAAGGAAGAGATCCATGCGACGCCTTGGTTTCTTTCTCATATTCGGTTCGGGGAAACTCTTGGTAGAACTCTTTGATCTTAGGGTTCTTCCCAACTGCCGCCCGAACAACGTCCGCGACATCGATGTGTGGATGATATTCCGCCACATGCGCCAGCAGAGTGCCCCAGACGTAAGCCTCTTTTGTAGTGACCGTCACCGCCCAGTTCGCGGAATCGACCTTGCCCTTTGGATCGTTCGACAGTTCGAGGACCGCCATGTCCGCCAGGCTCATGCGCGTGAGCTTCCTCATAACTGCCTTCTTCGCTCTCATATGGAACTCCTGTGCGGAATGTCCCGCAGTGGGAAATATTATTCCCGCCCACACTGGAAGGTGAAGAAGATCGCAAAATCGTTTCTCGGGTGCGGCGTGGCCCATCCCCGAAGGCCATTCTTGGTCTTGAGGGTGCCCCGTCCAAGCTTCGCTTGGGTGGGGGTTTTGATCCGGATCGGGTCTGTGGCTGCGGCTGGATTCGGAGAAGGAGTCAGAGGAAGTCAGAATCCCCACCCTATCCGCAAAGAACGCGGATAAGGATGGGGCACCCGCACGGTGGGAGAAAACAGATTCCTCCCTTTGGTCGGAATGACAAGACCCTTGATTTTCGTTATCGCGGGCGGCGGAGGAGGTGCCAGGCTTGGCGGTACTGGTCGTAGAGGCCGGGGCGGTGGTCCTTTTTCCTGCGGAACAGGAGGCTGGTGCCGCGGACGGCTCGGACGGGGATGATGTACCAGGTGTCTTCGGGGATGATGTAGGCGGCGATGAAGTCGATTTCGCTGGAGAGGTAGGGGACGGCGCGCCCTCCGCTGCGGTGGTGGCCGTTGATGCGGTAGAGGCCGTTGAGGAGTTGGGTGGAACATTTGACCTGGACGCGGTAGAGAGGCGGACAGGGGATGCGCGCCAAGCGCGCGTTCTTGCCTGGCAAAGAACGCGAGGCATCGCGCGGCACGCCCAGGTACCTTCGGCTCCGCCTCAGGGCAGGCTCTTCGTCGGGCAAGGCGCGCTCCTCAGGATGACGAGGTTTGTGGGTGAGGTCGCGGGCGTCGAGGATGAAGTCGTAGCGTTCGCTGTCGCCGTAGGGTTTGGAGACGCCGAAGCCAAGGCGGGTGGCGATGAGGAGGAGGACGAGTTCGGCGAGCTCGCCGCGGCGCTTGGTGTTGCGTTCCCGGCGGAGGGAATGGACTGGCGGGACAGTTCTTGCATCCCGCTCCCGGCGATCTGCTCCATCTCGACATCAAGGGCATGACCCGCTATCAGCAGGTCTCCATTCGCGGCGACGGTCGTCGCCGCGGTCGCCCTCAGTTCGCTGGCTGGCAGGCTCTGCACGTCGCCATCGACGATCACTCCCGCCTCGCCTTCTCCCGCATGCTGCCCAATCAGCAAAGCGAAACCGCCATCGCCTTCCTGCGCGCCGCCGTCGCCTTCTACGCCCTGCACGGCATCTCCATTCGCCGCCTGCTCACCGATAACGGCTCCTGCTATCGCTCCCGACAGTTCCGCGCCGCCTGCCTTCAACTCGGCATCCAGCACCGCTTCACCCGTCCCTACACTCCGCGCACCAACGGCAAAGCGGAACGCTTCATCCAAACCGCCCTACGCGAGTGGGCCTATGTTCGCCACTACCTCAACTCGGAGGAACGCGATCAGCAGCTCTCGCCTTGGCTGGAGCATTACAACTTCCACCGTCCGCATGGTAGTCTCGGTTACGCTCCGCCCATTAGCCGGGCTCCCGTGGGTATAACGTCTTGATAGATCACAGGCACCCAGCTTCCATGAAAAGAGGCGGTCGGCGCTTCGTCACTTTTCCACAGCCTTCCACAGCAAAAAAGCTGATTCCTGTGACGAACAACCTTTACTGAGAAATGTGGAAAACGCACACTAGCCTCATGCGCGTAGGCCTCCAAAACAAGTTCGGCGTCGGCTCCGCCCTGAACCTGCCGGAACGCGCAGCTAACCCCTTATCCCGCAATATTTTACCTCTAAGTCCTTGCGCCTCAAGATTTTGCCCGGATCCAGCCCGATCCATGCCCCGTAACCAATTGAGCCCGAGGATTTTAGCTCAAAGGGCAAAAAAAAATTGATCTGGATATCCCTCCTACTTCAGCAGCCCGTAGACTTCGACTTCGCCTCGGGCGGCGAAGTAGACGCGGCCGTTCACGACGAGCGGGAAGACGAAGCGCGTGGCCAGGGCGGCGCGGTCGCGCTGGCTGTTCTGTTCCGAGGTGTAGATCGGTTGGTCGAGCCGCGTGGCGTCGAAGGCGTAGAGGACTGCCGGTTTGTTGTCGGGGCCGTTCCAGGTCTTGGTCGCGATGGCCCAGACGATCGCGTTCTTGTTGCCGTCGGCGGAGACCGAAGGCGTGGCTCCCGGATCTGCGAACTTCATGATGGAAGATGTATGCAGCGTGAGTTCGCCATTCTTAACCGCGTAGTCGCGAAGGTGATCATTATTGGCGGCGAAGAAGACGTGGCCGTTCCAGTAGGCGAGGGCGCCGAGGCCACCGCCAGACATGCGAATCAACTCGACCAGCGCGTCGCCGTCGCGACGAAACTTGCCCATGTTGTCCCGGTCCATCACATAGATCGTCGAGTCTTTCGTGGGCTGTAGCAGCAGATGACGATGCGGGCCAGGCTGGTCGGGCAGCAGAAGAGGCCCGCTGGAGCCGACATCAGAATCGGCTTCGCTGATGCGATCCTGATCGTGCGGCGTGAAGTAATCGCGGATCGCGAGCGACGAAGAGGAGCCGTCGAGCGCCAGCTTCAGAACCGAGTCGCCATAGTCACGGCCGCCAGATCCGGCGTCGAACGTGCCGTTCCCGGTTGGGACGTAGAGGTTGCCGTCGGCATCGGCGGCGGGCCCGGTGTCGCTCAACCATATGCCGGCTTCGCCTCCGTCAGGTGTGACATTCAGGACCGCACGCTGGGCCAGCGTTTGCGGATCATACGCCATCACCCAACCGTGGTAAGGGTCCACGTCGCAGGACGACGCCCATTCGAGATAAAGGACGCCGTTGGCAAGCGTGAGCGCTGCCCGCGGATTTTCTTTCAGCGGATCGAAAGCCACTTGTCCATTGGCGGCTCCGGCACCCTTGCCCGGCACCGCGGCGGAGATGAGTTTGGGGCCTCCGAACTTTTCGACTCCGGTGGTGATGGCGAGGGCGTGCAGATGCTGGGAATATTCGTTGGCGCCGACTGCGTGTTTGATCCGGGTGCGAGCGAGCACAAAGAGGGTCCCGGTCTTGAGATCAATCACCGGCGTGGAAGTGATGCCGACTTCGGGGCGGATGAACGGACACTGTGCGTCGTCTTCAGAGACGGGGATGACACCGCGTGCTTTATCGAGAAAGCTAACCTGCCAGAGCGGAGGGTCGCCGGGACGATTGGCGTCGAAGGCGTAAACGCTGTCGTGCTCGGTCGCGACGTAGAGGACGTCGTGCGTTCCTTTGCCCGGGACGTCGACGGTGGGGAGATATAGAGGTTGCGCGTAGACCGCGCCGTCGACTTTGAACGCGCCAAGTTTGCCGAATTGTTTAGTATTTACGTTCTGCGGCGTGAGGATTTTTTCGTGGAGCGTGGCGCCCGTGCGGGAATTGTCGTATTGCGACGTGGTGACTTGGGCGAAGGCAGGAATCGCCACGAGTACGATGATTGCAGCAATACGACAGGACGAGTTCATGGTGTTTCCCCCAAAGACAGGTTTTGTAAGGGGCCCAGAGAATTTCCGATGCGAGTTCCGATTGACGCGTTGTGTTGGAAGACGACGCACTTCTGGCAGGGATAAGCCCCATTCTCGCGAAAAGTGCGAGAATGGGGCGCCCCGGCCAACAACGACAGAGTCTAGTTAACGCTTCTGAACTCTCACCAGCTGCCACGGGTGGTCTGCGACGGGCGTATCAAATAGCTTGAGTTCGGCCTTGTCGGACTCCGTTTGCTTGAGTTCAAAACTGGAGGACGTACCATCCGGCCGTTTTGCTCCCTTAAACGACAGGATGTTCTGTTGCGCGCTGGCGTCGCTGATTTTTTGCGCATGCTCTGGCACCGGAGGGTCCGAGACAGATACGCATGCTCCGTTGTGATCGCCGCCCATGTTTCCAATACTGATGGTGCCTTCGAGTTGAGATCCGGTTAGGTGGAGAACGATCACAACGAAAGGTGCTCCGTCCTGACATTTTCCTTCCCAAGTGCCGGCGAATCTGTCGAGGGAATCTCCGCCTTTCTTGGTGTCAAGGGTTGATTTTTCTTGAGCAGCGGCGGGCTGCAGGAACGCGAATGCCAACGACAATACGAAAATCATTTGATGGGTGAGGGCCTTGGTCATAGATAGCTCCTTGGGGCCTTCTGTTGAATGCCCCGGTGATCTTGCAGGCGACAGAAGGCCCAATATCCCGGCCCTCAGCAAGACGTGACGAGATCCTGCAAGAGCGGCCAGGTGATTTCTTTGGAGGTCTTAGACACCGGGTAAGTATGAGACGTTCCAGGAGATTCGTCTCGTCTACGAAAGCGGGGTCCACAGAGCTGCGGCCCGATACACCTGGGCCGCCGGACAGCCGAGGGCGGCGGCTGTCCCTACATGAGCGCTACTGCTGGGAGCCTTGCTTTTCTGCCGGCTTATCTGCGGGCTTGGCGAAGAGTTTGGGATCGACTGCGGGGTTGAGTTCGATCTTTTTGAATTCGGCGTTGCTGGTCTGCTGACCGTTTTGTTTGTTCTGGTGCTGGTAGGGCATGGTGAGGCCTTCGGCAGTGCGCCAGTTGGAAAGATCAGTTTCGCCGTCGAAGGGGCCGGATTGTCCGACGCCTTTGTATTTTTCGCGGAGGATGTGACCGGTTTTGGGGTCAATGTACCAGCGGACCCAGGGGATGGCGCCGCCGATGTCGAGAATTGCGGCATCGACGTCGCCGACTTTTTCAGTGCCAGCGGCCGCAAATGAAAAAGCGGGATCGTCGGCGTGCTGCGCGACGTAGACGAGATCGTGGTGAAGTTGGGCGAGCATCTCGTTTTTTTGCGCGGGGGGCATGGCGCGCGTGCCCATGCCGGCCACGGACATGAAAGCGTCATCGGGCGAGGCCACGATGGTCAGTTTGCCTTGGGGTATGTCCATGTCGACGCGCATGGTGTCAGGGAAGGCGAGGATAACGTCGACAGCGGAAGAAGGACCGCCGGAGTCGCTCTCGGCGATGTTGACGTGCATGGCCTTGATGGATTGCAGTTTGGGCAGGCCTCCCATGGCGGCAGCGACTTTGGCGGCTAGCGCGTTGCCCTCGGGATTGGAAGCGGTGGGCTTGGCTTCGTCCTTGGCCGCGGGCGGCGCCGGGATGGTGATGTCGATTTCTTTCACGGAGCCAAGCGACGAGAGCGGCTTGTCGAACTCCTTGGTGTTGCCCACCACCAGCACGGCGAGTTGATCTTTGTGCATGTACTTGGTGGCGACGCGGTTCACGTCGGCGGCCGTCACTTTCTTGATTTCCGACTGATACTTGTCGAGCCAGTCGGGAGGATAGCCGTAGTACTCGTAGGTCATGCGCTCGCCGAGAATCTTGTCGGGGGAGTCGAGGCGGAAGATGAAGGCGTTGAGGATGGCGTCTTTGGCGCGCTGAATCTCTTCGTCGGTGATGGGCTGCTTGGCAAGATTGTCGATATCTTCGCCGACCGCTTGCACGGCTTCGATGGTGCTTTGGCTCTTGGTGCCCATGGCGACCTGAAGAATGCCGGGATGGCCGAAATTGGTGCCCACGCCACCGCCCACGCCGTAGGCGAGTCCGCGTTTGGTGCGGATGTCGTTGAAGAGGCGCGAGGAGAATCCGCCGCCGAAGGCCTCGTTGAAAACGCTGATGGCGTAGTAGTCGGGATTGTCGCGGGTGGTGCCGAGCGCGACCATGCGGATGTTCGACTGGTTTACGTCGTCTTTCGGAATCAGGTAATAGCCGGGCTTGGCGGGGGAGTATTGAACGTCATTCTTCGGAAGGGTTGGGCCTTTGGGCCAGGACTCGAATGTCGCGCGCAGGCGGGCTTCCATGGCGGCGGAGTCGAAGTCTCCACTGATGCCGAGGATGATGTTGTTGGGATGGACGTATTTGGCGTGCCAATCGAGAAGATCCTGACGCGTGACGGCGCTGACCGTGGAGTATTCGGCGATGCGGGCGTAAGGATTATCGGCGCCGTAAGCCAGCTTGACGGCTTCACGGTGAGCGATTTCGCCGACCTGGTCGTTGCGACGGGAGATGCCGTCAAAAGCTTCTTTTTGGGCGAGGTCGAGTTTGTCGGCGCGAAACTCGGGATTCTGCAGCAAGTCGGTGAAAGCTTTGAAAACGTCGTCGAGGTCAGCCTTGAGGCAGGAGAAGTTCACCGTGGTGGAGTCGGGGCCGCCAGCGGTTTCGACTTTGGCAGCGCGGACTTCGAGGAAGTCGTCGAGTTGATCGCCGGTCTGCGACTTGGTGCCGCCGGTGCGCCAGACTTCGCCGTAGAGGTCGACGAGGCCGGTCTTTTCGGCGGGTTCGTTGACCGAGCCGCCGCGAATGCGCGCGGTAGCGTCGATCAGGGGCAACTCGTGATCTTCCTGAAGGAAGATCACCATGCCGTTCGAGAGTTCGATGCGCTTGGGCTGCTGCGGTTTAAATGCGGGCAGCGGAGGGATGGGGATTTGCTTCCAGGTCGTGGTTTGGGCTGAGGTCTGCCCTTGGAAAACGAAGCACAACACCGCATGTAGAATGGCGGCGGAAATCATAGGCAATGCTCTCTGTAACCAGCTGCGACCGAGGGTGCCGTCGAGCTTCGCTCGACCGGACGGCCGGAGGCGGCCGTCCCCACATAGGTTTTTCTGCCAGCGGGTTTTCATTGCGCACCTCCCTCGTTGCCGGAGTCGCTTGACGGCTGGTCGCCGCCGGGAGACCCGCCGCCTCCCGTTTCGATAATGCCGATGGTGCGATTGGTGTCGACGAAAATTTCGTTGGCGATGCGGCGGATGTCGGCTTTGGTCACCTGGTCGATGCGGTCGACGGAGCGGAAGAGTTCACGCCAATCGCCGTAGCGGGTCTGATAGGTGGCGAGTTGTGTGGCCAGGCCCTCGTTGTCAGCGAGGCCGCGAATCAGGTTGGCCTTGCTGCGGGTCTTAATCATTTTTAATTCGTCGTCGGAGATGTCTTCTTTTTTCAGGCGATCGATTTCCGCGTGGATGGCGTCGCCAACCTCCTGCGGGGTGTGGCCGGGCATGGGAAAGGCGTAGAAAGCGAACAGGTGCGGATACTTGATGGCGGGCCAACCGCTGAAGCCTGCGGAAGAGGCGGCGATCTTTTTGTCGCGCACCAGAGCGCGATAGAGGCGAGAGGTGCGGCCTTCGGCCAGGAGGTCCGTGATGGCGTCGAAGACAGCGTCGTCTTTGCTGCGATAGTCGGGGCGGTGATAGCCCTCGATGTAAAGCGGCTGGGATCGGTCTTTGAGGACGACCCTTCGCTCGGAGTTCTGTGGAGGCTCGGTGGTGGTTTCCTCGTCGGGGTGCGGCCGGGTGGGCAGGCGTCCGAAATATTTTTCGAGGATCGGCATGGTCTGGGCGGTTTTCACATCGCCGGCGACGGCTACGACCATGTTCGACGGCACGTAGTACTTATCGAAGAATTTCTGGGCGTCGGTGGCAGAGAAATGGTTGAGGTCGGAGATCCAGCCGACGGTGGGGCGGTGATAGGGATGCGCGACGAAGGCGGCCTCGGTGAACTGCTCGAGCAGGCGGCCGATGGGATTGCTGTCGGTACGCATTCGGCGTTCTTCAATCACGACGTTGCGTTCCTTGTAGAACTCGCGCAGGACCGGATGCAGAAAGCGCTCCGACTCCAGATAAGCCCATAGTTCGAGGCGGTTTTCGGGGAGGGAGTAGTGGTATCCGGTCTCGTCGAAGGAGGTGAAGGCGTTCATGTCCTCGCCGCCATTTTGCTCGACGATCTTGCCGAATTCGTTGCCGACGACGAATTTGTCGGCCTCAGCGATGGCGTCTTTCCAGGCTTTTTCGAGTTGCTTCAACTTGGCTTCGTCGCGGCCGACATTTTTGTCGCGCTCGGCTAAGTAGGCGGCATAGGCGGTCTCAACCTTGGCCAGGGCGGGCTTTTCGGCGGCGTAGTTGCTGGTGCCGATTGTGTCGGTGCCCTTGAAGGCCATGTGCTCGAACATGTGGGCGAGGCCGGTGGCGCCCATCGGATCCTGCACCGAGCCGGCATCGACCAAAGTGAAGAAAGAGAAGACAGGAGCCTCGGGGCGCTCGCAGATCATCAGCGTCAGGCCATTGGGGAGTTTCTTGACCGTGATGCGCTTTTCGAAGGAGGCGACGTCCTGGGCGGCGGCCGCGGCTGCGAGCAGGAAAAGGATGGCGGCAAGGTTAAGAGCACGGTGCTTCATGGGACCTCCGGAGTAGACCGACACGACACGGTTATGTCTTGGACGGACATGCAGGGCAGAAGTTTGAAAGTACGTGGGGGGGAGGCGGGTTGTCAAACGGGCGCGGGAGGCTGGCGGGGGTGACGCTAGCTTTAATCCTGAAACCCTAAAGCGTCTCCCAAAGCGTCTATTCTGTGCAAGCATAGTGAGACTTTTGAGGAGGGCGAATGGGAGACGCACGGAAGCCTTCTCGCCGGCGGGTATCCGCCTCGAGTTGCGGATTGCTGAAGGTCGGGATGCTGTTCGCGCTCAGCACAGCGATCGCGCAGAACACCAGTTCATCACAATTTACAGTTAAGCCGCTGCCCTTGCCAGGCGCGCACGGCCTGGTGACGTTGGACTACTTCTCCTATGACAAGACGACGCATAGCCTTTGGGTGCCTGCATCCAACACCGGCAGCGTCGACGTGATCGATACAAAAACGGATCGGATCAAAGGCGCCAAGGGATTCCCCGTAGCGCAAGTTCAGATTCTTGGCAAAATGCGCACCGTGGGCCCATCGTCGATTGCCATCGGTGAGGGTGTGGCCTACGTCGGGAGTCGAGCCGACTCGAGAATTTGCGTGGTAGATGCGCGAACTCTAAAACAGCGCGGCTGCATCGCGTTTGCTCCTCGATCTGCAGGGCTCGCCGCCGCGCCCGATGGTCTTATCTACATCGCCGCTACCAAGGAACTGTGGGCCACCAGCGGAGCGCCGCCGATCGGCGTTCCCGCCGCAGACCGTTCGATCCAAATTCTTGCGGCCAGCCCGCCCGCGCAGTTGGCGCCAGCCGGGAAGATTCCGCTGCCGGGCTCAGCGGAGGGTTATGCGGTGGACAATCTTCACGGGCGCTTTTACACAAACCTGGAAGAAACCGGGCAGACGGTCGCGATTGATGTCCGGAAGCGGGCTGTCTTGTCTACCTGGAAGTCTTGTGACGATCCGAGCGGGGTAGCGGTCGATAGCAAGCGTGGGTTCGTGTTCGTGGCATGTGTGGATCACGTCATCGTGTTGGACGCGGGACACGATGGGAAAGTGAGTGGATCGATCCCGACTGGAGCGGGCGTGGACAACATTGACTACTCCGACGAGAGCGGGCTGCTGTATGTGGCTGCGGCCGAGGCTGCCCAGTTGACCATTGCTCGGGTTGACGATAGCGGGGTACCTAGCCCGATGGCCGTCGTAAAGACTACAAAGGGTGCGCGCAGCGTGGTTGCGGGAGCGAGTGGGACTGCCTACCTTATCGATCCGCTGGGTGGCCGTATGCTGAAAGTCGAGCCTAAATAGGGGGAGCACTTTTGACCGACTCAGTGATCGAGGTTCAGGGCAGGAATCTCAAGCTGTCGAATCTGGAGAAGATCCTGTATCCCGCAGCGGGATTCACGAAGAAGGATGTCATCGATTATTACGTGCGCATAGCGCCGGCGATCATTCCGCAGTTGGCGGGACGGGCGCTGACGCGGAAGCGGTATCCGGATGGTGTGGAGGGGGAGCCGTTTTTCGAGAAGAACGCTCCCATGCACAAGCCGGAGTGGGTGAAGACGGCGCCGATCTGGAGCGGGCGCAACCGGCGCACAGTGAACTACATTCTGGCCGACGATCTGGCGACGCTGGTGTGGCTGGCCAATCTGGCTGCGCTGGAGTTGCATCCGTCGCTGGCGTTGGCGGAAGACATTACTTGTCCGACCGAGATGGTGTTCGACCTTGATCCGGGGCCGCCGGCAAATATTGTGCAGTGCTGCCAGGTGGGGCTGTGGCTCCGCGAGATCTTCGAGCACTTCGGGCTGCAGAGTTTTCCCAAGACTTCCGGGTCGAAGGGGCTACAGATCTATGTTCCGCTCAATACGTCGACGACTTACGAGGCGACCAAATTGTTTTCGCATGCGCTGGCGCAACTGCTGGAGCACGATCACAAAGAGCTGGTGTTGTCGGAGATGAGCAGACAGGCGCGTACGGGCAAAGTGTTCGTAGACTGGAGCCAGAATGACGAGCACAAAACTACGGTGGCGGTTTATTCGTTGCGGGCGCGGGAACGGCCTACGGTTTCGACTCCGGTGAAATGGGAGGAAGTCGAGCGGGCGCTGAGGAAGAAGGATGCGGGACTGCTGGTGTTCGAGGCGGGGCAGGTGGTGAGCCGGTTTGAGAAGATGGGGGATCTGTTTGCTCCGGTGCTGGAATTGAAACAGAGACTGCCGGACTTGCGGAAGACTGGCGCCGCTGCGGAAGTGGCGGAGCCGATCGAGATCGCCGCGCAGGCGGACGAAGATCATCCGGCGCCAAGTCGGCGGAAGCGACCAGGAAAGAAAGGCACTAACCACTAAGGACACGAAGGTTCACGAAGGAAAACGCTATGGCTCGGTTTTTTGCTGGAACTTCCGGATGGGCCTACCCTAGCTGGAAGCCGGACTTTTATCCGGCGAAGCTGGCGCAGAAGAAATTTCTGGGCCACTACGCCACACGGCTCAACACGGTTGAGGTGAATTTCACCTTTCGGCAGCTGGTCAAAGAAACTACGATTCAGAACTGGCTGGGCGAAACGCCTGCGCATTTTCGGTTTGGCATCAAGGCGCACCAGATGATCACGCACATTAAGCGGTTGAAGGGGACGGAAGATTTTGTGCCGCGGTTCCTGGCGACGATCGAACCGCTGGCTGCGGCGGGGAAGCTGGGGCCGGTATTATTTCAGCTTCCGCCGAACCTGAAGGCGGATGCGGCGTTGCTGAAGGATTTTTTGGCGGTTGTTCCCCGGACCGTGCCGGCGGCGTTTGAATTCCGGCACGAGTCGTGGTTTAGCGAGGCGACCTGGGAATTGCTGAAGTCGAGCAACGCGGCGTTATGCGTGGCCGAGACCGAGACCCTGACTACTCCCGATGTGGCGACGTCGGGCTTGGTCTACTACCGGTTCCGCAAGCCGAGTTATACGGGAGAAGAGCGGCGGTCGATGACGGAGCGGATCGGGGAGCACCTGTCGGCGGGACGCGATGTGTTTGCATACTTCAAACACGAGGAGACTCCCGAGGGAGCACTCTACGCGGTGGAACTGCTGCGGGAGCTGAGCGGTGCGGTGGGAGCATGAGTCGCTGGGCAGTCTCTCCGTTGCTCTGGGCCGTGACGACGCGGGTTCAGCAACCTGTCCAGAGATTCTGCTTGAATCTACGAACCGGGGGCGTTGCTCGTTCCAGGTCGACATAGCATCACGCCGACGATGACGAACCAGACGGCCTGACCGAGTACGACCAGGCCAAACCCGTGTACGTTGAGTCGCAAGTGGCCAGACAAGACCGCGATCACCGTGAGCGGACCCAAGATGCACCCGTAGACTCCCACGCCCCGAGCGAGGAGACCGTTGCGCAGGATGGCCACCGACCACAGTGTTAGGGCTGCTGATGAAGCCACGACAAACACCAGAGCAAAGGCCTGATTCAGAAAACCGTTATAGGTGAACAGTACGCTCCACAGATTGGCGGTCTCGCTGGCGGGAGTTGCTGCCGCCATCTGCCGGGCCAGGCGCGGGGCGACGAGGCCGCTGAACGCGGCTGCGTTCATTGCTGCCACGCCCGCGAACCCGTACGCTACTACTGCGCAGAGTGAGAGCTTGTCGGGTGACGACAGCCGCCGCGACAATCCCAGTGTGCCCAGAAACATCACCGGGATGCTGGCCAACGCCAGCGTATGTACGGCGACTATCAGGCGCGCGATCCGGTCGAACTGTCCGGGCGTGAGGAGGTCGTGGCCGGTAGGATGGAGCGCCATCGTTATAATCAAGCCGATTGATCCTGCGATCAGCGCCAGGCCGCTCTTGCGATCTTCTGTCATGTCCCGCACTGTAGGTGGAGACTTATCGGCGGTCAATGCGCATTTCGAGGAAACGTCGCGAATCCGAACAAAGAGGTGATTTATGTCCGGAAAAGCAACCGCAACCACCGCACCGCGCAAGACTCGGAAGACCGATCGCCGTGTACGCCGCACGCGAGATGTGCTCGGCGATGCGCTGGTGGAACTGATGCACGAGAAACGGTTCGAGGAAATCACGGTGCAGCAGGTGCTGGATCGCGCCGGGGTTAGCCGTTCGACTTTCTATGCGCACTATCGCGATAAGAATGACTTGTTCCTCGGCGACGTGGAAGACTTCTTTGAGATGATGGCAACCCATTTCACGCGGAGCGGCGAGGTTTCCAACAGGGTTGCTCCTGTGCGCGAACTA
Source organism: uncultured Acidobacteriaceae bacterium (assembly GCA_963819035.1). GTDB lineage: Bacteria > Acidobacteriota > Terriglobia > Terriglobales > Acidobacteriaceae > Sulfotelmatobacter. The sequence goes on from CAWFUU010000017.1 coordinate 176,774, forward strand.
TTCGCTCACATCGCCCAAGTGCGCGAGTTCTATGCCGCGCTGGTAGCATCGGGCAAGATCCACGACACGATGGAACTGGGAAAAGGCTATTTTGCGCGCTCTATCGAGCAACGTCTCTCCACGTTGTGTCCGGAGGACAAGGGTTCGTCTGAGCGCGCCGCTCTAGCCTATGCGCTCGCCGGGGCTTTGTGGTCGCTGTTGTCCTGGTGGATCGATCACGGCACAAAAGCCTCACCCGCGGAGATAGACGAGATCTATCATCGGATGGTGTGGTCCGGAGTCAGTGCCGACGAAGCTGAAAAGAGGCTTTACCTCTGCCGCTAATTTCCCATTACTTCGGCTTTTTCTTGCCGAAGAGGCCGGACAGCCCGCTCAGCGGATTCTGCTGGTTATTGCCTTGGCCCTTCAGCACTCCCTGCAACAGGCCGGTGGCCATCCCCTTCACGTCGGGAACGAATTTGGGATCGGCGGTCGTGCCCTGAATCGCGAACGGGATAGCCAGTCCGCTCACGGCGGCGTTCATCTTGAACGCTAGTTCGTTGGCCGGACTCACAACGCCCGCACCCGTCAGCACTCCAATCGAGGGAACCGTCAGATTGATGTTGTTGGCCTGAGTTCCCTCGGGTGCGACTCTCACGTCCGAACTGAAGTTCTTGATCGTGGTGTCGTTGCCGGTTTGCTTTCCAGCGAGGGCCGTAATCGAGGAGAGTTTCGAACCGAGGTCAAAGTTGGCTAGCGCAGAATTCTCCAGGCGAACGGTTCCGGTGGTTACCAGCTTGTCAACCGGCCCCACGATGTCCAGGGTCGTGTTCAGGTCGCCTCCCTTCAGGGTTGCCTTCGGAGGTAACACCACGCCGAGTGCTGGCAACATCGCTTCCAGATCGTCGACGGGCATGCCTTGCCCGTTCAACTTCATGTTGACCACAGTGACTTTGCCATGCGCGTCGTACGTCCCGGTAAGATGGGCCACCGCTTTGCCCATGGCAACGTCGCCCTGCGTAAGCCTTCCTTCCTCCTTGGCCAGATTGTGGACCACGGCATAGGTCAGGTCTACCGGCTTGCCCGCTGGAGAGCCCTTCTGAACCACCTTCAATTCCGTGGCTTTCAGGGTGCCGTTGGTTTTGGCTTCGCGTCCGTCGGAGGTGAGGGTCTCGTTCAGATCGGCGATCCCAGAGATACCGGTCGCTGGATCGATGAAGCCGGACTCGGCGAGGTTCAAGTGCTGGACCGAAACTTTGGCTTGCAACGGAGTGAGCGCCGCATTGTTGTCGTCGATGGGCCCGGCCTTGCCGTCGAGCTTAAGGGTTCCGCCCGCCGGCAGATCCGCTGTCACGCTGAAAGGGAAAGACGACGCGAACGAGAACTTCGTTACTACGATATTAACCTTGTCATAAACGTGCGGCTTCTCGCCCGCGCGCGAGACCGTCAGCCGTCCGTCCTTTACGGTCAACTTCGCCACGGTGAGATTCGGATTGGACTGCGGCTCTGATTTCTTCTCGGGCGCCGCCGTATTCTTGCCACCCAAGCTGGAGAAATTCCACTTTTGTCCGTTCTCTGATTTCACCAGTGCGATTTCCGGTTGGTTCAATGTCAGCTCAGTGACATTGAGGACCTTCGAAAAAATCAATGGCATCAGCTCCACGCCGACCTTGAGCGACTTCGCCTGCACGAACGGCGACTTGCTGAACTCCGGGTCGTCGGCGATCGAAATGTTGTCCGCCGACACCGCGCCCGAAAGCAGCGCTAGCGTCAAATTTCCGACTTTGACTTCACGCCCAAGGGCGCCCGTCAACTCGGATTCAAGTTTCGGCCGGAAGGTGTTGGCATCGATGAAGAAGGGCACCGCGATCACGATGACAATCAGCACTCCAACGATAATGGCCAGGATTTTTAGAATGCGCTTCATGATTTGAACCTCCTGCTGGAAAATTGTGAAACTCGCGCTCGGGTGAGAGAAAGTGCTGGAGGCGCAAGTGTATCACTGCGCGTCCTCGAGCAGTTCGGGCGATGGCAGGGCTTCCGTTCTTGCCTGTTCCCGGCGATCATTCGCGATCCGTTTTCGACCGGTTTCGATGCTTCCAGCCCAGCCTGCCACGTGAATGCCTTGATCGGCGCCGCCGCCCGAAGCAGCCAGACAACACAGTCCCGTGTGATCCGAGCGCTTGACACTGATTCCACTCTCTGCTGTAGTGTCCGCCAGCGGTCGCACTTAATTCAAGCGATCGCGTTTCCGGCGATGGTGACCATACGTGATGTGGCGAAGGAAAGCGGCTTCTCTTCGACCACCGTGTCGATCGTGCTGAACAACGCACCGCTGGCACGCTACATTCCTGCCGTCACCAAGAAGCGCATCGAGCGCGCGGCGCAGAAACTCGGCTACCGGCCCAACCAGTTCGCCCGCTCCCTGCGCAGCAAGCGCAGCCACACCGTAGGGGTCATGGTCTTCGACATGACAGATCCGTACTGCACGCTGGTGCTGCGCGGCATCGAAAACACTCTGTACCAGTCGTCGTATCTTCCCATCCTCACTGACGTGCACAACGAACGCGGGCGTTTCGAGCGCTACCTCGAAATGCTCCTCGACCGCCGGATCGAAGCCCTCATTGTGCTGGCCAACTGGCTCTTCCTCGACATTAACTTGCTGGGCGACCTCGAGAAAAATAGCATCCCGACCGCCATGATCGGGTTCGAGTTGAAGACCGATTCCATCAGTTCGGTCATTGTCGACAACGAAGTTGGAGGCCACCTCGCCCTCGAACATCTGTATTCCCTCGGCCACCGCAAGATTGCCTTCATTCGGGGGCCAAAGGCCCTCACCGATACTTCGCCGCGCTGGCGCGGCATCCGCAATTGCGCCAAGTCGGTCGGACTCGAACTTGATCCTCGCATGATTATGGAACTGCCGGAATCCCGGGACCCCACCTCGAGCTTTGAAGCGGGTCACAAGCTGACCGAAGAGTTGATCAAACAGAAGCGTTCCTTCACCGCGCTTCTGGCGTTCGACGACATGAGTGCGTTCGGGGCCATCCACGCCCTCTCGAAGGCGGGCATTCGTGTTCCCGACCAGTGCTCGGTGATCGGCTTCGACGATGTCGCCGCTTCGGCGCTCTATACCCCCTCGCTGACCACGGTTCGCCAGCCCATGGAATCGATGGGAGCCTCCGCCGTCGGCATTGTGGTCGACGGCATCAATGCCGTTCTCGAAAAACGAGAGTTCGGCGCCACGCATCGCAAAGTTGCTCCTGAGCTGGTTGTTCGCGAATCGACGCGCAGCCTGCTGTAGGGGTGGCATTGTTTTTTCGATGGGGTAAATCCGATTTTTCCCCGCCCAAGTCCGCTCTCGCAAGGGTCGGATCGCGCTTTTTTCTTGACAGTCGATGCCTTCCAAAGCCACTATTCATACGATTTAATAGTCAGTCTCGGAGTTTGAATCGGCTAACGCGTTCGTGTGCGAAACGACGCGCTGAGCCAGGAGGCTCGGAGAAAACGGGCAAGCTAACTGCAGGCGGGCGGAGTAAGCCCGCGCTTAAGGGGATAACGCGATCATGAACAGAGGAAATGCAATGGTCAGGACAGTGCGGAACTTTCTTTCGGTTGGTTTCTTTGCCTCATCGCGGCTTCTGTCGCGCTTGCCCAGGCCGGCAGGGGCAGTATCAGCGGCCTGGTCACCGATCCAGGCGGTGCGCTAGTTTCCGGGCGCCCAGATCGTGCTGGCGAGTCCCGCAACCGGAGTGACCCAGCACACCGTAACCAGCGGCGCGGGACTCTACACCTTCATCTCCCTCAATCCCGGCGTCTATCAGGTCACCGCCAGCCAGACGGGCTTTAAAACCATCGCCCAGGACAAAATTACGGTCAACGTCGACCAAGTCACCGAGGTCAACATTACTCTGCAAGTCGGGGCTGCCACCGAAAAGGTCATCGTCACCGAAACCGCCGCTTTGGTCGAAGCCACCAACTCCACGGTTGGCTCCCTGATTCCGGCCGAGGCCATTGATCGCGTCCCGTTACTGTATCGCAACGTTTTCGATCTCATTCAATTAAGCGCGGGTGTGATTGCGGTCAATGGTTCGCCCAATTCGAGCGATTCCATGCAGTCCGTGCAGAACATTTCAAACGGGCGCCCGGGAGTGGACGTCTCCGCCGATACCATCAACGGCTCGCTTGTGGGATCGGTTTATTACATGCTCGATGGCGCCCCCATCGGAATTGCAGAAAACAACTCCGCCGCCATCATCCCGGCGATGAATATTCCCGAAGATGGAGTTGAGGAGGTTCGAGTTGAGACCCAGAATACGGCCGCGTCATACCAGAGCGGCGGCGGCGGCGTCATCAGCCTGGTGAGCAAGTCTGGCACCAACAAGTTTCATGGCGACGCGTTTGGGGTCTTCCGGCCCGATGTCCTGTCCGCCAACGACTATTTCAATAAGAACACTCAATTATCCCAGGGCCTGAAGAACACACCTCCGTCTTTCCACCGTTATCAGGAGGGTGGCGCCATTGGGGGACCTATTAAGCGCGATAAGATTTTCTTCTTTGGGGATTACGAGGACACGCAACAGACGCAATTCGAAGGCCTCGATACCTTTACCGTCCCTACCAGTGCTGAGAAGACCGGAGACTTCTCGGCCTTTCTCGCTGCGGGTGGTCAAGGTGCTATCTACGACCCGACTCAGCCCGACGTTAACGCAGGGGCTTGTGCTCCCAATTGCTTCAGGCAACAATTTCCCGGGAACAAAATCACCAACCCCAACCCCATCGGCTTGCTCTTTCTGGCGAACATGCCACACTGCAACATTCCTGACCCCACCAGCTGTGATCAGGCAACCAGTGACGTCGCAAATAATTTCGGGTTACCCGGCCTGGATCCGTTTAAGGCACACAGGTTCGACGTCCGGGTGGATTGGAACGCAAGCGAGAAGCAGCGCCTCTTTACCAGGTTTTCCTATGACCACTTGTTCTTTACCCAGGCCAACGTGTTCCCCGCTCCCGGGTGGGACCCTAACTATGCCCAGAACCTTACCAACGGGCGCAACGTCCTGGTGGCGGACGACCTTACCCTCAATTCTTCCACCGTGCTGAATCTGCGCTACTCCTTTACTCGCCACCACGAGCAACAGCAAGGGCAGCCATCATACGGCAGCGTTGACATTACGAAGCTCGGCTTTCCCGCCTCGCTGGCCGCGGAGCAGGTCGTCAAGCAACTCCCCATCATGGTTTTCAATGACCTGACTGGTTCGAGTCAGGAAGGGGTCGGCGGCACTGCCAACTACAATCTGTTCTTCTATGCCAGCATGAACAGCGACGCCAGCGCCACCGTCAACAAGGTGCACGGCAAGCACGAACTCTCGTTCGGCTTCGAGTGGATGAAGCGCTATCTCAACGTTACCCAGCCGCCTGCGCCCGCGGGCGTGTACGGTTTCGACTTCACCGGAACCGAACGGTCACTGAACGATCAAACTCCTGTTGGGGGCAGCGATTTCGCCTCCATCCTGGTCGGGATGGGGATGGCCCCCGGCACCGAAGGGAATACTGGTTACCCCAATTTCACCAAGGATGTCAAAGTAGCCGAATCCAACCCCTACTATGCGGCCTTCGTGGAAGATACCTTCCATTTTTCGAAATCTCTAACGATCACCGCCGGCCTGCGCTGGGACATCTTCGGAGGGCGCAACGAGCGTTTCAACCGCCTGGAATACTTCGATCCTCGTGCCAGCGGCAGCTTAAACAACGTTCCATTTACCGGTGCGGAGATCTACGCTAGCGGCAGCCATCGCTCTCCGTTCACAACGAACATGCACGACTTCGGGCCGCGCCTGGCATTCGCCTGGCAGCCCGTTCAGCACTTTGTCGTGCGCGGTGGTGCAGGCATCTATTATGGCCCCAGCCTGCACAACGTCGCCAGCGCCGGCAATGACACCGATGGGTACTCTACGTCAACGACCTGGAACGCCACTTGCCTTAACGCGGACCTCATCAACACAACTTTTAATGGCACCTCGTTATGTGGCGGGGCTGCGGCTGGAAGTCCAGCACCCAGCTTCACTGGTATCTATTCGTTAAGCAATCCTTTTCCGCTGCCTACCAGCATCGTTCAACCGATCAGTTCGCCTTCGGGCCTCACCAATAACTTCGGAGTTCAGTTGAGTTCGGTGCTCCACTCCCAGCGCACACCCACCACCTACAATTTCAACTTGGGCTTAGAGTATGAGCTGCCGCATCAGGTCATCGTGAGCGTCGGCTACATTGGGAGCCGAGGACTTTTCTTGCCCCTTTCCAGTGTCGATTTGAACCAACTTGATCTCGGCACGATCCAGAAATATGGCGCCTCGTTGTGTGTCGTGCCAGCGGCGAGCTGCATGCTGCCCAACACTGGGCCGGTGAGCCTCAACTCCAACTTCAGCGGTCCAGTTCCCCTGTGGGCGACGCTCCAGCCATTCCCGCAGTTCGGTAATGGCGGCTACGATGGGTCCAGCGGCTTCAATGGCGGCAACGGCGTTCTCGTGAATGGCTACCCCGGAGGAGACTCGGAGTACAGTTCCCTGCAAACCAAGGTGCAGAAGAGGCTGACCGGTCACTTCACCACGCTTGCCACCTTCACCTGGGGGAAGTTGATGACCGATGATGGGCACCCTCCTCTGGGGTTTGTCGGTACTCACGCAACCGTCGTCCAGGACTGGAGAAACCTGCGCTACGAACACGCAATAGCTCCCCAGGACGTCAAGTACTCGTTCACCGGGCAGGCATCCTATGACCTGCCGATTGGCAAGGGCCAGGCTGTGAATCTGAATGGCTTTGCGAACGCCGTTGCGGGCGGCTGGACGCTGAATGGCATACTCTACCTCGGCACAGGCGTCCCGATCGCTTCACCGGTCATAGAAGCGCCTACCGGTTCTTATTTCAATCAGCGGGCCGACCTGGTCTGTAATCCCTCGAGCGGATTCCAAAGGTCTGCCAGCCAGTGGGTCAACAACAGCTGCTTCGCCTTTCCCGCCAGCCCCTTCGTTCCCGGGACTGCGCCCGCTTATCTGGATCACGTTCGGACCCAGGGAGCGCGCAACTTCGACATGTCCATTTACAAGACGTTCAAGATCAAGGAAGCCATGGCGCTTCGCTTCGACGTCTCGGCTTACAACTTGAGCAACACACGGCAGTTTGCAGCCCCGAGCAGGCAAAGCATGACATCGACTAGCGGGGCGCCATACGGCGCGATCACACAAACGATCAACACTCCGCGCCAGTTCCAGTTTGGCGCGCGGTTTAACTTCTAAACGGAATTACTGCGGTAAGAAGAAACCCGGCCTCGCTAGAGACCGGGTTTCGTTTTGGACTCCTGTCCTGGAACAACGCAGTAGGCTTATCCTGGCTCGCAGCTAATCTATTCCCACCGGCACGATGGCCCGCGCCCCAACCGCTTCCAGCGCTTGCTCCAGATCGGCGATCAGATCGTCAGCGTTCTCAATCCCCACCGACAGCCGCACCATCTGCTCGGTGACGCCCATTTTCTTCCGCTGCTCGGCCGAGATCATGGCGTGCGACGTCAGCACTGGAATCGATACCAGCGACTCGACTCCACCCAGGCTGGTTGCGAGCGTGAACAAGCGCATGGCCTCACTCACCCGCCGCGCGTCTTCGCCTGTGCCTTCCACTTCGAAGGTCACCATGCCTCCGCCCCCGCTCATCTGTTCGCGCGCAATGGCGTACTGCGGATGGCTTTTTAGAAACGGATAATGCACCCGCCGCACTTTTGCGTGCTGCTCCAGGAATTCCGCCACGCGTTGCGCGTTCTCGTTCTGCCGGGCCACGCGCACCGCCAGCGTCTTCAGTCCGCGGATCAGCAGCCACGCCGCATGCGGGTCCATGCAGTTGCCCAGCGTCGTCCGTGTCTCCCACAACTGCTCCATCAGTTCGCGCCGCCCGCACACCACGCCGCAAGTCAGATCGGCGTGGCCGCTCAAGTATTTCGTCCCCGAATGCATCACCAGATCAATTCCGTACTCGGCTGGATGCTGGTTGATAGGCGTGCCGAACGTGCTGTCGATCATGCTGATCAGTCCGTGCTGCTTCGCCAGTGCGGCAGCCTTCTTCATATCAACCACCCGCAACGCCGGATTGGTCGGCGACTCCAGGTACAGCAGCCTCGTATTGGGCCGGATCGAGCGCGCATGCTGCTCATAGTCCGTCGTATCCACGAACGTCGTCTCAATCCCCATCTTGGGCAGCCACTCGGAGAAGAACTTCGTCACTCCGCCGTAGATGTCACGCTGGGCCACGATGTGATCCCCGGATTTCAGCAGCGCCAGGATCGTGCTGGTGATCGCTCCCATGCCCGAAGCGAAGGTGCGCGCCGCCTCGACACCTTCGAGTGCGGCGACGCGTCTCCTCCGCCACCGTGTTCGTCGGATTTCCCCACCGCGTGTAGTAGCGGTCGGTCGAGGTCACGCGTTGCTGCTCGTCGTTGTCGGTGACTTCGAAGGTAGAGGTTTGATAGATGGGCGTGGTAACGGGACCGTTTTTCTTCTCCAGGTCGGCCGCGCCGTGCACGGCGGCGGTTTCGGGACGATGGGTGCGACGTTTCATGGGCGACCTCGTTGCTTCCAGAGTAATTGCGCCGGCTCGAATCCGGCAAGCGGTAGCGAGGCGACCGAGCTGTCGAGCGATGCTCGACGGACAGCCGAGGCGGCTGTCTCCACATAGCATCGCACCATTTATAATGCCGACTTCAGTCGACTCGTATATGGATCTGGGACTGAAAAACCGCGTTGCCCTGGTTGCCGCGTCCAGTCAGGGAATTGGCCTGGCCACCGCCGAAGCCTTTGCCGCCGAAGGATGCCGGATCGCCATGTGCGCCCGCAATCAGCAGACGCTCGAGGCCGCCGCCGAGACGATCAGAAAACAGCATCACGCCGAAGTCTTCGCCGAGGCGTTGGACGTTTCCGACTCCGACGCCGTCAGCCGTTTCGTCTCTTCCGTAGTGGGCAGGTTTGGGGGCGTGGACATCTGCGTGACCAACGCGGGCGGCCCACCGGCTAAGGGATTTCTGGCCGCCAGCCTGGACGATTGGCAGCGCGCGCTCGAATTGAACTTCATGAGCACGGTTTACTTTGCTCGCGAGGTCATCCCCCACATGCAGCGGCAGCGCTGGGGACGGATCATCACCCTCACCTCGATCACGACCAAGCAGCCGGTCGCCGACCTGGTACTGTCGAACGCCGTGCGCGCGGCCGTGGTTGGCCTGGTGAAGAGCCTGGCCAACGAGTTTGGGAAAGACGGAATCCTGGTCAACAACGTGGGCCCCGGCTTCACGGCCACCGACCGCCTGAAGCAGTTGGCGAAAGCCCGCGCTGCTGCCTCGGGAAAAACAGAGCAAGAACTTTTCGATGGATGGGCCGCCGAAGCTCCCCTCAAGCGCCTGGGTGAGCCTCGCGAAGTGGCGGAAACCATCGTCTGGCTGGCTTCCGAGCGAGCCTCGTATGTCACCGGCCAGACCGTGCTGGTCGACGGCGGCGTGTATAAAGGATTGTGAATCCCCGCGTTTCCCTTACAATCGGGTGTTGGCGCAAAAACCAATCTCCGTTCCACAAATTTGCATGGCAAAGAAAATCAAGTCCAAATCGTCCCCAACCAAGCGAATCCGGACCGCGGGTGCACACGCCCGCGCTAAGAGCGCGCTCAAGAAGCACGCTGCCAGCCCGGCGGCGCTCCAGTACATTCCGTGGAGCACAGTGCCGCTGGAAGATCTCAACCCACTGCTGCAGCGGCAATTCGTTGTCGGACAGGAAATCATGCTGGCCCGGGTGCTGCTGAAGAAGGGATGCATCGTTCCGGAGCACAGCCACCACAACGAGCAGTTGACCTACATTCTCGAGGGCGCGCTCAAGTTCTGGATCGATGGCAAAGAGATTGTGGTCCATGCCGGGGAGACTCTCTGCATCCCTTCGCATATGCCGCACAAAGCCCAGGCCATGGAAGATACGGTCGATCTCGACGTCTTCGCTCCCCCGCGCGCCGACTGGATCAACAAGACCGACCAGTATCTGCGGGGAGAGAAATAGATCCGGGCCATGCTACCGTCTTCCAGTTCTGTGCCCGTTGTGCAGCCCGCGAATTCGCGCTTTCGCTGCATCGCTTGCGGCGATCTGAGCGACAATGCGACCCAGAATTTCCGTTGCGCTCGTTGCGGAGACCTGCTCGAAATCACCTATCCTCACTGGCAGGAAGCCAAGCCCGATGCCGCCGACCTGAAGTCTGGGTGGCGCAAGCGCCGCCTGTCGCTCAGCGCAGTAGATTTGAGCGGGGTCTGGCGATTCCGAGAGCTGCTGCCCGCGATCGAGAACGATCAGGAAGTGGTCACGCTCTGCGAGGGGAACACGCCACTCTACGAACTTCCGCAGTGCGCGCACATCACGGGCGTGCCGCGCCTTTTCGCCAAGCATCAGGGGATGAATCCGACCAGTTCGTTCAAAGATACGGGCATGACCGTCGCCGCCACATTTGCCCGCCGTGCTGGATTCCGCTGGGTGGCCTGCGCCTCGACCGGCAATACTTCCGCGTCGATGGCTGCCTATGCCGCTCGCGGAGGCATGCGCAGCCTGGTGCTGGTTCCGGAAGGGAAGATCTCGTGGAGCAAACTCTCCCAGGCCCTCGACTATGGCGCGGTCACTTGCCAATTGCGCACCGACTTCGATGGCTGCCTGCGCCTGCTGCAGGAACTTGTGCTGCGCGCGCCGGTCTATCAGTTGAATTCGATCAATCCGTTTCGTCTTGAAGGCCAGAAGACGATCGCGCTCGAATTGCTGGAACAACTCGACTGGCACGTTCCCGACCACATCATCGTTCCCGGCGGCAATCTGGGAAACAGCTCGGCGATCGGCAAGGCATTGCTTGAAATGCGCGAACTCGGGTTGATTTCGCATCTGCCCAAGCTGTCGGTCATACAGGCCGAAGGGGCGAACGCTCTGGTGCGTACTTTGCGCGAAGCCAAGGGCGAACGCCTGATCAGCGTGCAGGCCGAGACCCGCGCTACGGCGATTCGCATCGGGAATCCGGCGTCGTGGAAGAAAGCAGTTCGCGTTCTGGAAGCGACGGGCGGGGCCTGCGAGCAGGTCAGCGAAATCGAGATCGCTCAAGCTAAGGCAGAGATCGGGGCTGAAGGCATCGGGTGCGAGCCGGCGTCGGCCGTGACGCTCGCTGGTTTGAAGAAGCTGGTGCAACAGAAATTCGTGAAGCCGGACGAAACTGTCGTTCTCGTCCTGACTGGGAATCTGCTGAAGGATCCCGACTTCACCATCGACTTCCATCGTGGCGAATTGTTCAAAGGCGCCGAAGGTGCGAGCGGCGCACTGGAGCGCTTACGCCGTCCGCCCATTGTCCTGGATGCCACGCTGGACGCGGTGATTCGAACCCTGGAGCAAGCTGAGAAATCCTGAACCGCGACGATTGCTCATGCCATCGAAAACCAAAATCCCAAAACAGTTCCGCATCTCCCTTCCCGCCACGTCGGCCAATCTTGGGCCTGCGTTCGACGCCGCCGCTCTGGCGATGGATTTTTACATCAAGATTGACGCCCGACCCGCAAAGGAATTCTCCATCACCGCGACTGGCCGCGATCGCGAAATCTGCGGAGCGCTCGAAAACCACCTCATCCTGCATACGTATTGCGAAGTGCTCGAAGCCTCGGGCCAAAACCCCACACCCTTGTCACTGGGCGTTGCCAACGACATTCCGATCGGCAAAGGTTGCGGCTCGTCGGCGGCCGCGCGGCTGGCAGGCATTGCGCTTGCGGTACACTTCGGCGGCCTGCGCTGGACCGACGCTCAAATCATCGGAGAAGCCTCCCGCCGCGAGCACCATCCCGACAACGCTTCCGCCTGCTGGATGGGCGGCCTGACCGTGGCGCGAATGGCGACAGAGGCGGAGGCCCAGGTTGTGTGCGTGCGCCCGAAAGGGAAGTGGCCGCTACTGCTGGCCGTGCCCAGCCGGAGCCTCTCCACCGAGGAAGCGCGCCGCGTGCTGCCGGCAGAGTATTCACGGGCCGACGCCGTGACCAACATTCAGAACTCGATGCTGCTGCTCGCAGCGTTCACGCAAGGACGACACGACCTGCTATCCGCCGCTCTTGAAGACCGCATCCATCAGCCGTACCGCGCGGCGCTCTGTCCGCTGCTGCCTTGTCTGCAAGAATTGAGAGGGAGAGATCGGCATTCTCGGCGCAGTCCTCAGCGGAGCAGGTCCTTCGGTCCTGATGTTTCTAGCCCCCAACGCTTCGGTGCTAAAAGTACGCAAAGTTGTCTCGGCTCATCTCTCGAGAAACGGACTTGCCGCCGAACTCATTCCCACCTCCATTGCCATGGCTGGAGCGCGTTTCTAAGCGTCGGTTTAGCCCGAACGGGCCATTGATCCACAGGTCGCGTTCCGGTAAGTTCAACTTTCCCCCGAAAAGCCCGAATCTGCATTTGCGGCATTTGTTAACGGCAACAAAATGCCGGGCCGCGGCATCTGAGGTGCGGACTCGTTCGGACGTAGGAGTGTGTGGTGTGAAGAATTTGATTTTAGTTGGGAAAAGGGTGGAGGCTCAGGTTTGGAACAATGAGCAGGTTTTGCAGGAGATGCGAGCCTTCCTGCGAGCCCTCGAGTCGTATCCGGACCGGTTTGCCTCGGACCCGACAATCACCTTCGAACAGCATCGCAGCAACCTGATCCCGGTCGTCAGTGCGATATCCATCGGAGCTTAGCCGTTTACGCCCAGGCTTAGCGGCTGGCTGGCGGGATGATCCCATTCATTCGCAGGTACTCCACCATCTGCCCGTAGTGGTCGTAACCGTGCGATGAGACCGCGGAGGCCAGTCCGAGGCGCGAAACTTTTCCTTCGCCGAACGGGCTTCTGACGGTTGTGGTGAGATTTTGTTCGTTGATGGTCGCGATGGCCTTGTGGACGTATTTGAATGATTCTTTGAGGTATTTCAAGATGTCCGCTTTGGTCGTGATCGAGGCCGGGCCTGATTCCATGCCAATGTCGACTGGCGGCTTCTGTTCCAGAAGCGCGGCTCCAAGTTCGTAGTTCACCGCCGCTACGTGCTTGATCTGCTCCCCGAATGTGCGCACACCTTTGAACTCACCGCCAGTGGGGGCGAATCCGAATTTATCTTCGGGCATGGCCTCTGCGGCGGGAACAAACTCGTACTCGAGATTGATCACCGTATGGTCCAATATCTCAGTGACCGAACGACGTTCCTCCTTGGGCTTTGGCGTCTGCGCGGCTGCGGCAACGGTCAATGCCAGCAAGGCGCACGCCACTACGGCCAGAGTTCTCCTCATCAATTCCCCCTGTGGTCTAATCTCTTACAACGGCCGGAGCCGTCTTCAACTCTGCGGCTGATAAACGATGCCTCACGATGCTGGTCAGTCCTACGATCATAGCCAGGGCCGACCACATTAATGCCGCGGGAACGCCCTGCCACGAGGCCAATGCTCCCCACACGGCGCTGCCCAGGGCCATGCCGCCCTGTAGTACCAGCAGATACATGGAGAGCGCCCGACCTCGCATCCACGAGGGACACATCGTCTGGGCCACGACATTGAAGCAGGCCAGGATGCCGATCCAAGCCGCTCCCGCGGTAAACAATACCAGACAGAGCCATTCAAAGATATGCGTTTGACCCGCCATGAAGGTCATGGCCGCGAAGACGACGGTTGCTCCGGCCACCAGGCCGTCCACCGAATAGCGCAGGCGCAAGCGCGGCAACACTGCGGCTCCAGCCAGGGCCCCAAGGCCAAAACAGGTGAGCAGAAAGCCGTATCCTTGCGCACCGTGCGGTTGGCAGACGACCGGAAGCAGCGCCAGGAGTGACGAAGCTCCCAAGCTGAAAGCCCCCGTGCGGATCAGGACTGATCTTACCTGCGGCGTGGCGCGCACATGGCGGAATCCCTCGATGATCGCATGCCACACCTTTTGCTTCGGCAAAGTCTCGTGCGGCGCCCGCCGCCACTGGCAGAGAAAGAAAATGACGCCGAAGAACGAGGCTGCGTTCAGCAGAAAGGACCACCCTGATCCAACGGCCGCAACAACGAATCCTCCCAGTGCCGGACCGACCGCCCGTGCCACATTGAACCCGGCGGAGTTTAAGGCCACGGCCGATGCGTGACGCTCGGGCGAAACTACTTCGGGAGTAATCGCCTGCCACGCCGGATCATTCATCGCCGCACCCAGCCCGAGCAAAAACGTGAACACCAGCAGCACCCACGGATTCACCGCCTGCAGCAGGGTTAGGACGCCAAGCGCAACCGCGGCCACGACCATCCAACCTTGGGTGAAAAGCAACAGGCGCCGCCGGTCGACCGTGTCCGCCAAAGCGCCGGCAGGCAACACCACGAAAAAGAAGGGAACCGCAGCCGCGGCCTGTACAAGGCTTACCATCAGCGGGGACGTCGTCAGCTGGGTCATCAACCAGCCGCCGCCGACGTTCTGCATCCAGGTGCCAGTGTAAGAAACAACCGCGGCGATCCAAAGGGATCGAAACAGGGGCTCGCCCAATGGCGCCCAAACCGCATCGGCCCGCTGGATGCCGGCGCCCCGAACCGGCGAAACTGTAATGTTGTCTGCCATCCTCGCGTTTTCTTCTGCGCTTTTTATTCTTAGGAACCGGCAGCCTTTACCGGCGTTCCCGCAAACGGCCACTCCGAATCTTTCCACGCCCGAACCATGTAAATGATCACGCCAGTCAGCAGAATGACCACGGCGTACCGCATCTCCTTCTGCCAGTTCTCCCGCTTGAACAATATGAAGAGAAACCCCGCCGATGCCAGTAACGCAGGTAACGGGTACAGCCACATACGGAACGGCCGCCGCATATCTGGGCGCCAGATCCTCAACAAAATCGCGCCCACCGCCTGCACCAGAAATTGAAGAATGAGGCGGATGACCACCAGCGCGGCGATCGCATCCTTCAATCGCAGAAAACAGAAGGCCGCTGCCACCACTCCCAACGCCAACAGCGAAACATGCGGGAAACGGTGCACGGGATGCACCTTGGCAAATGCCTTGAAGTAGTTGCCATCCCTCGCAGCCGCATAGGGAACCCGCGAATAGCCCAACATCAGGGAAAAGACCGAGGCAAACGCGGTAATGATTACCAGTCCCGTCACCAGTCGTGCCGCCCACGTGCCGTAGAGCCTCTGCATGAACACTGACACAACATACAGTCCGGTGTTGTTCTGTCCCGCTTGCAGCATCTCGCGCCAGGGCACTACGGCCATGATGCAGACGTTCATCATGAGATATAGACAGGCCACCAGCAGAATGGAAAGCAACAGCGCCCGCGGAATATTCTTTTCCGGATCTTTGATCTCGTCGCCCAAAAAGGCGACGTTGTAATAGCCCCAGTAGTCGTAGGTGGCGATCAGCATCGCTCCGCCGAGCCCGGTCAGAAACTTGTGGGAAATGGTGAATGCGCCAGGAGGAAAATCGAAGGCCCGTGCGGCGTCGAAGTGCGTCAGCCCGGCGAAGATGATCCAGCCAATCGTTCCCATCACGCCGAACCACAATATTTTTGAAAGCCGCCCGATGGCCGTGATGTTCCGGTAAAGCAGCAGCACCGTGAAGAAACAAATGACAACGGCAACGGCTGTTCCGGGAGTTACGATCCAGTTTGCCTGCAGCGTCCCTGCCCACGGAATGTGCAGCACTGCCTCGCGGTGCGCGTACACCGTATCCAACTCTGGCCAGTAGTAGGCGGCGTACCCAGCCAGCCCAATGCATCCGGTCGCAATGGACAGGGGCGCAGAAAACGACACCTGCCAGATAAACAGAAAGGAAATCAAACGTCCCCATTTCTGCGGCCCGTAAATCTCGCGCAAATAGCGATACGATCCGCCCGACGCAGGCAGTGCCGCGCCCAATTCCGCGGACACCAGGCCGTCACAGACGGCGAGCAGAGCGCCCGCTACCCAGCCGAGCAGCGCCTGCGGGCCGCCCATAGCCGCCACCACCAGCGGCATGGTGATGAACGGGCCGACGCCGATCATGTCAATCATGTTCAGCGCCGTGGCGGCGCCGAGGCCCATGCCACGGATAAGGTTGGGCGAAGTTGTGTCCGGTTTTGTCGGAGAACCCATGCGTCAGGCGATGGATCCGAGATTCAAATCGCAACGGAGACGCAATTGCTGGCAACGTCTCTGCCGGCATGCACCTCAGAGCTTTCGGTCCGCAACGCCGCCGGCAGAGACGGCAGCAAGCCGTACTCTACCCGGTTCTATGATTTATGTCCCGCGCTTAACAGATTTACGTATAGCCGCACCGCTCCGGGCACGCCTGCCGGCAGTTGACGGAAGAAGGCGTAGCCGGTGTAGATGTAAGTTCCTTTGCCGAACTGAGCGCGCAGCAACCCGCCCTTCTGCGCGTCTTCGCCCGGGTCATGACTGGATAATAGCGGCGTGAAATGTTCGTCCCACTTGCTCATGAAGTACAAGCCGCGCTCCTGCACCCATCCGTCGAAGTCGCTGGCCGTAATGACGTTAGGAGAATGGAAGACGGGATCGTCTGGCGCCAGAATTTCCACCGGAGCTTCTTCGACCGACACCCGCGCCCGGCTCAGCTCCGCAGGATAAGGAGTAAACTTTCCGCTATTAAAATCTCCTGTGCCGGAGTTGTATTGCACCACCAGAGTTCCGCCGGCGGAAACAAAATCCAGAAGCTTCTTATTATTGGCCGCGACTTCTTTCTGCGTGTCGTAGGCGCGAATGCCCAGTACGATCGTTCCGTATTTTCCGAGGTCCTCCGAGGGTAGTCTTTCCGCCGGAATCAAGGTGACGTCCATCCCCACCTGCTTCAGCACAGTTGGAATATCATCGCCCGCTCCCATGATGTAGCCGACTTTGAGATCGTGCGGGGCGTGGACATCAACGATGCTGACGCGTTGCCGCGCCGGCTGGTAATAATAGAAGCTGCCGAGATCTTCGCGCGCAACCAGCGTGTATCCTTCGCCGTACTTTTGACCTTCCGAGTCCAGCACCGCGCGCACCGTCGCTCGACCTTCCTGTAATCCGGCGGGAAAGACTTTAAATTGGGAGTCTTTTTTCTCACCGCGCCGGGTGAAGTCCACAGCGGACTCGGCAGGCTCCGACCGCCAACCTTGGGGCAGTACCAGCCGAAGTACGCCGTGCACTCCGCGGGCGAGATTGCTCGTCACTCCCACCGTAACCGTGGAGGTCGAGCCATTGTGGGTCGATATCACCTGGGTGCCCGGCTCCAATTCCACGGAGAACGCGGGTACGATCGCCAGCGGGCGAGTGCGGAGCTTTCCGGCATCGTCCAGAAAAGGCGTGACCACCACGGCCGTAATGCCATTCTGCGTTTTCGTTCCGCCCGGCCCGCGGGCCGAATACTCAACATGCGCGCGCAGCGCCGGAGGTGGGAAGGGAAGAGTCGCATACTTCTCGTTATCAATGTGATTCAGGCTCTCGGTATCGGGATTGTCGCGATGCCAGTACGGCCGCGTGTAATTCGCGTCGTTGGGCACGCGCAAGCGGAAATTGGCATGCAAATCTTCTCCGGGCTTTACCGTTTCCGGTTTCGTTTTACCGCTGATCGTGTTCCAACCTGCCGGGACTTCGAGTTTGATCTGATCGATGAGCAGGGGTTGGTTCGAGCCGTTGTGAAATTTTGCGGCGATTAGAAATTCCTCGCCTGGGGAAACCGTAGTCAGCGCATCGGCTTCTTTGACGGGGTGGATGTCGCGGTTGCCATCGGACGAGACATCGGCGGTGAGGCTGACTCCCAGAGCCAGATTCAGCGCGGTCTGCGCCTGTTGTAACTTCTCCTTGATGCGCGACAGAAAATCGAACTTCGCCGCCGGGCTCAGCGCGGCACTACTCACTTCAGCGCTCACCCGCTTCAATCCGGCCACGACCTTCATGAGCGGCGCAGCCGCCCCGGATGCATCGTTTTTGGCGGCCTGGACCGCCTCCGCGACTTGCTTTTGAATCTCCGTTAGCTGCTGGCGCATTTGCGGAACCTTACTCTCCGAAGCGCCCAGCCTCGACGCCAGCCCCGGCAGCGTGGTGTCGAGCCCGTCGAAGAAGTCCTTTTCGTGACCATCTTTGGCAGCGGCGGAAGGCACCACCGAATCTGCCAGCTTGTAGAACGTGAACCGGTCTCCCGGATCAACGGTCCAGTTGGCCGCGCCCTGCGACATCTGGTGCCGCAGCCCCTGCATGGAGAACTGGACGTAGGACATGCCCAGCTCGGTGCTCTTTTCGCCGGTATTGAGCTTCAGGGTCCAGTCCGCATCGGGACACGTCATCGCGCCGAAGCCGCACACGTTTCCGATATAAAGCTTTTTCACCTGCCAGGGCGTGAGTCCCTCGGCAATCTGCTCGGGAAAACGCGTCGGGTCAGCCGCCGCCCGAAAGGCCTCCTGCGCGAGAATGCTCGAAGCCTGATGATGTCCATGGCCATCGCGACTGGTGCCGGAAAACCGTGGGACCAGCACATCGGGACGAAAGGTCCGAATGACTCGCACCACGTCGCCCAGCGCCACGTCGTGGCCGCCCCACTTGGCGAATGTTTCGTCCGGGCTCTTGGAGAAGCCAAAGTCGGCGACGCGCGAAAAGCGCTCCTGTACGCCGTAATACTGGTCGGAAGCCAACAGTTCGAGCGCGCGGAGTACGCCCAGCACGTCTGACAAATTGCTGCCGATCTTGTTCTGCCCGCCTTCGCCCCGAGTCAGTGTCATCAGCAGGCTGCTCACCCCGTGCCCGCGGGCCTCAAGCGTGAGCATCCCACCATCTTCGTCGTCGGGATGCGCAACGACCTGCATCAGGCGCGCGGTCGTTCCCAGACGCAGCAACTCGAGGCGCAAGCCGGCCACTCCTTCATCTTGAGGGATCGCAGCCGGAACGCCCTGGTACAGCAGGCCGGGAGGATCGGGGAGGACTTCGGTGGGGGAGGATTGAGGCGTTGCCGTCGCTACCGTCGAAGTCTCGCGGGCGGCTGACGGAGCCTGGGCCGGTGCAGCGAGAGCGAGGATCGTGACGAGGCCAACCAACTTCAGCCCGAAGGAAAGCAACTTCAGAAGTACTCTGGAAACGCCGCGAGCGAGGGGCGGCAGGCTGACGGGTGCGGGATTTCTCACGTTACAAGGATGGGGCCTACCCCCGCTTTGACGCAAATTCTTTCCCTTGGCATCCCTGCCGACTGTGGCCCGGGCTTTCCCGCCGCCCAAACGACGGGCGCGGACGCCCGCCGGACAGCCGCCGAGACGGCGGCGCTACGCAGCTACACATCACACAAATCCGCGGCGTTTCGCAGCGAAACCAGCGGATCGCCGGTGGGCAAGAACTCGTGCGCTACATAACCCTTGTAGCCGGCGTCGGCGATGGCCCGCATAACGGCGTCCCACTGAATCTCCTGCGTGCCGTCGAGTTCGTGGCGGCCGGGGACGCCTCCGGTATGAAAGTGCCCGATCCATTGGACGTTGTCGCGGATGGTCGCGATGAGATCACCTTCCATGATCTGCATGTGGTAGATGTCGTAAAGCAGCTTGACGTTGGGCGAGTTCACTTCCTGCACCACGCGCACTCCCCAGGCCGTGTGGTCGCACATGTAATCGTGATGGTCGCGTTTGCTGTTCAGCAGCTCCAGGCAGATCGTCACGCCATGATCTTCGCCGATCTTCTTGACGCGGTTCAGTCCGGCGATGGTATTTTTCGCGCCTTCGTCGTCGGACATGCCGCCCCGGTTGCCGGAAAAAGTAATGACGTTGGGAACGCCCGCCTTGGCCGCGCGCGGAATGTTGGTGCGAAATGCCTCCTCAATCGCGGCATGGTTCTCGACGCGATTCATCGCCTTGCCAATTTCGCCGCCGCCCGCATATCCCATGGTGCACACGAGGCCGTACCGGCGCGGGATTTCGTATTCCTCTGGCTTGAGCAGGTCAACTCCCCGGAGTCCGATCTTGGCCGCATACTCGGCCAATTGGTCGAGAGGAGTGTGAGGGTAGCACCACTGACAGACGGACTGATGGATGCGGCCTTTGCGAGTTGGGGAGGCTGTGTCCGCGAGGGAGTTAAGAGACGGGACGCCCAGCGCGGCCACGCCGGCCATCGAAGACTTGAGCAACGTGCGCCTCGTTACGGTCTGCATCTTGCGACGCCCTCAGGGGCTAAAGCCCGGCCTTTCTTGAGACAGCAACGGCCCGGCTAAAGCCGGGCCCTCTCAAAGCACAGCCACAGGGCTGCGACAAAAAACTGGCAACCCGGTACTGACAACTGCTCTACTGCCGCCCTTCCTTCAGCACCGCCTCGCAGTTGCTGGAGGCGGTCAGAACTTCGCTAAAGGCCGTCTCTTTGCGCAGATCCTTCAACAGAGGATCGTCCAGCAGAGTTGTGTGTGCACAATAATTCTGCTGTACCGCAGATTTGAGCAGCCTGAGGGCGGGTTCATTCTGCCCGCAAGCAGCCATCAGTGCGCCTACGTGATACCACGCCTCGGCGTCAGGTTCCATCATGACCGACGATTCGGCTTCGCGCACGATTTTTGCAAAGTCGGCGGGACGCTGCGCTGCCGTACAAGCTTCCATCAGCGGGCGGTGATAAGAGGAGGCCGTCCCCATATTCTTCGCAGTAGCGCGAGCCTCAGCAATATTTCCCTCTGCGAGATACACATATGGCGTGACCCAGGCCGCCCACTCCGAACCCGCGTCGAGGTGCACGAAATCCATGGCCCGGTCTGTCTTGCCCATCTCGAGGAAGGACCAGGCGCAGGAGCGGAAGGCGAAGTTTCCCGGATCGAGCGAACGCGCCGTGTTGCACTCCTGCGTGGACTGATCGAGCATCCCGGCGTAGCGAAGCACGTAGCTCAAAGCAAAATGAGCGTCGGCGCTCTGCGGGCGCCGCCGCACCAGATCCGTGGCAGCGTCGTAAGCCCGGCCCAGTTCGCCGCGCTCCACGCGGTTTGTAATCAGGTTGCTCGCGGCCATCGTTCGATTCGGGTCGAGCGTGACCGCGCGTTCATAGGCAGCGTTGGAGCGCTGGAACATTTCTTCGCCGCCTCCACCGAAAGTCGAGTCGTAGTAATACCTCTGTCCCAGGGCTTCCCACGCCGGCGCATAGCTGGGATCGATGCCCACCGCCCACTCCAGCATCTTGATGGCTTCCTTGTTGGGCTTGGGATCATGCGGGACCGCGACGCTGCGCAGATAGAAGTCATAGGCCTGCTGATTCTTCGGCCGCGACGCCGCGGCCTCGGTGGCGCCGGTCGCGCCACCCAGAATCGGCAACAAGCCGTGCTGCACCTGCGTGCTCAATTGCTCCTGCAGCCCAATCAGGTCGTCGGCCTTGGCCATGACGTTGGCCTGCCAAAGCAGGCGGTCGGTCGGCACATCGATGGCTTCAAGCGTCACCATGAGTTGGTCGCCCTGCTTGCGGAACGACCCCGAGAGCAGCCTGCCGACGCGCAATTCCTGCCCCACTTTTTTCGGATCGAGATCGAGGGCAACGTACCGCCGTGTGACTGAGGAAGGCCGTACCTCCAGCGATCGGGAATAGGTCAGCACGCTGGTCAACTCGTCCGCCAGCGCGAAACGAAGGTAGTCGATGTTGAAATCGCCGTTCATGTTCTGCAGCGGCAGCACTGCGATGGCATTTCGCTGCTCCGCGTTGGCCGCTTCGCGATGTTTGTACCACCACGCTCCCACTGCGCTCAGTACGGTTACCAGCAGACCTGCCATCGCCAGCGTGAGATAGATCTGCCACCGCGTGTTGTGGCCAAAAGTCCGGGTCCCAACCCGCAGCTTGGCGGTGTTGGTTCCACTCTTGACCTGTCCGGACTCGGTCTCGCGCTTGAGCAGCGCCAGATCCGATTTCATTTCGGCGGCGCTCTGGTAGCGATGGTTGCGGTCCTTTTCCATCGCCTTGCCGATAATGCCCTCGAGCTCGACCGGAATCCTCGGGTTCAAGTCGCGCGGCGGTACTGGTTTGGAATGCAGCACCGCATCCAAAGTGACCAGGGAATTGTTTCCCGTGAACGGCTTCTTGCCGGTGGCCATTTCGTACATGACCACGCCAAAGGAAAACAGATCACTGCGCGCGTCTACGGTCTCACTGCGCGCCTGTTCCGGCGACATGTATACGGCCGTGCCCGGGATGACGCCAACCGCTGTCAGGGAATTGTCGGCCCCGGCATCATCTTCCGTTCCGAGGTTGTGAACGAGTTTCGCCAGCCCGAAATCGAGCACCTTGACCTGCCCGCTCGGGGTCAGAAAAATGTTGGCCGGCTTGATGTCGCGATGCACGATGTTCTTGGAGTGCGATGCCACCAGCGCGTCCGCCACCTGCACTCCCACGTCGAGGACTTTATCGACCTCCATAGCATGGCCGGAGATGTGCTGTTTCAGGCTCTCGCCGTCAAGCTTCTCCATCACGATGAAGGGATGCCCGTTGTTGTCTTCAATGCCGTGGATGGTGCAGATATTGGGATGGTTGAGTTGCGAGGCCGCCCGCGCTTCGCGGGTAAACCGCTCCAGCGATTTAGGATCGCCGGCCAGATTCTCTGGGATGAATTTCAGGGCTACGTGTCGCCCAAGCTTCAGATCTTCGGCCTCGTAGACGATACCCATACCACCGCCCCCAAGTTTTCCGAGGATACGATAGTGGGATACCTGCTGACCGATCATGAGCTGTTCCGACCGTGCTCGGCGGTAATGTTAGGCTCCCCACCGATTCCGGTCAACTCCCTAGGTTTCATCGCGCACGGCAGGTCATGGGCCGTCGGGTTCGAGCTGAAATGTGCGCTGTTGCCTTTTGTGCTTTCACGGTCGCCGCGCCGTTTTGAACCCGATTCCCAATTTTGTCGCAGCTACGTCCTTCCGTAAGATGCTCGCTGCTCCGCCTCGGGTTTCGCCCAAATACCATAACAGAAGACAGCTTGCGTGCCAGCGCAGGCCTGCCGAGGGACTCGCACAACCTGGAGATTATCTTTATGGAAGCCGTGACTCATTCGAAACACCCACCCAACCCTTCGTCGATCGATCCAGACCGCCACGAAGCCATTCGCCGACGCGCGGAGGAAATCTACATTCGCAACGGCAGAATCTCTGGCCGTGATGTCGAGAATTGGGTCCAGGCCGAAACCGAAATCCTGCGTGAAGCGGAAGCTTATTCACACCGAGCCGCGGTTGTGATCAAAGTCAGCGGCGTCCGCTATGTGGGCGAATACTCGGTCGACGACGCTGCCGGATACGCTCCCGGAGAATTCGCGGCCGGCGATCCGGTTACGGTCCGCTTTGACGCCGATAAAATGTTTGTGAGACGAAACGGCGGCGCGGAACTGAAGACAACGATCGTCAAGAGAATCGGCTGAGGCTCTCCGCAGCCATAGCCTCAGTGTGCAATTGTCTTTCACAGCATCGCGGTTTTCGGCACTAGAACATTACAGATCCCCGTTGTCCATAAATTTAGTGCACCCAACACCGCCTTGGGTTAGAATACCCCGCCAAATCTTTCTCGCCCAAAGCCTTTCCCAAAAGGAGGCTCTCCCCGTTGGCGAGTAGCCCAACCGTTAACAAAACGTGAGCCAACTTGCTGAATAAGAGGAGGAAGTGCAGATGAGACGAGTAATTGTGTTTTCGGCTGTCGCCGCGCTGGTACTGGGCAGCGCGATTTCTACGCCTGCCCAGGAACGGTCTTTAGCTCGCAAGGGCAGAGTGGTGATTCCTGATTCCAGTATTGAACGCCCTGAGGACATCGGGTATCGCATGCATACGAACACTCGAGTTTTTGTGCCTGCAGACCGGGCCAAGTGGGGAGCTGAACCTAATGGACTAGCCTTGCCCGACGTCGCCGGTTTGACTCCAGCGGGGCCTCCGTTCACCGGCTACGCCTTCGAGACACCGGCTTCACTTGCCTGTCTCTATGGTCTGGTGACGGCGGTAGTCGGCTGCAATCCCAACACCTTCAAAACCAATCCCACAGGTGGCACCAAGGCCATCGGGATCGTCGATGCTTATGACTATCCCACAGCGATGGCGGATCTGAATGCCTTTTCGACGCAGTTCGGTTTACCCAAGGTGACCGCGACGACCTTCAAAGTCGTTTTCGCCGGGGGCACCGGCGGATGTGCCGGAACTGATCCGGGCAACAATCCCGGATGGGAGGGAGAGCAGGCGCTAGATGTCGACATGGCCCACGCCATGTCGCCCAATGCCAAGATCTTCCTGGTCGAGGCGGCTTCGAATTCGCTTACCGATCTTTTGGTAGCCGAGGACTGTGCCACCAAACTGGTGGCGGCAGCTGGCGGCGGCGAGATCTCCAATAGCTGGGGCGGGGCTGAGTTCTCAGGCGAAACCGCGATGGATTCCCATTTCGTACATGCCGGGATCGTTTACTTGGCCTCGAGTGGTGATTCGGCTGGCACCTCATGGCCAAATACTTCCACGAATGTGGTTTCGGTGGGCGGCACTACCACCAGAAGAGTGAATGGCGGCGCCACGTTTGGAAACTTTATCGCCGAGGCTGCGTGGGAGGACGGTGGCGGAGGGTTGAGCCTCTACGAACCTCGCCCCTCGTACCAGAGCGTGTTGCCGGCGGCGAGCCATCGGCTCGTGCCCGACGTCTCCTCGGACGCCAACCCCAACACCGGGGTATGGGTCTATGACAATAACCCCTCCGGCGGTTGCTGCTGGTATGTATACGGCGGCACGAGTGTTTCCTCGCCAACCTGGGCCGGCATTGTAAATAAGGCAGGTCACTTTGCTGCTTCGAGCGCCGCGGAGCTTACTACCATCTACAACGCCTACAACAACGCGACGACCTATGCTGCGGACTATCACGACATCACTACCGGCTTCTGCAGCTTCTACGATGCAAACCTCGCGGTAGCCAAGTGGGACGTTTGCACCGGCGTCGGCAGCCCCAAGACTTACGTTGGGAAGTGAGCGCTGCCAACGGAGTGTGACACGATTACTGTTGGTAAGGCCCTGCTGGAAAAGCAGGGCCTTTTCCCTTTCACGTCTGCGGCCTTTCCGTTGAGCATAGCTTCGAACGACTCCTGAGGCTCAAAGAGGTAGACTTTGCACGAAAGCGATGTAGAATCGGCTGCCAGTCAGAAACAAAGTCTCGGCCACACCGAACAAAAGGACGAACGATGAACCCCAAAGGCAGAATGCTTGTCGGAGTACTTACCGCTCTTGCGATGATGCTGCTGACGTTTGCGCTGCCCAGAGGCGGCGCTTTGCGCGACGCGATGCTGGTGCAGTTTCCCGTGACCGTCGGGATCTGGGCGATTTTCGTGCTGCTGTTTGTGAAACTGAAATAGGATGCTGGCCAGTCTGAAGTCTACGGTCGGGGGGAGGAGCGCTCGGCTAGCTGGGCTATCCCGGGTAGAACCCTGCCGATGCCCCAACCCACTCCATGTTCTTGTTGTGATCCACGCCCATCATCAGTCCCCGCCCCATGCGAATGATCGTCAGGACCGGCGTCAGTTCTTCTTGCCACACATACATGACCCTAACCTCAGCTTTGGTCCCGCCAAACGGCGTGGCGATCACCGGCTCAAAGTGCAGGCGCTCCTGCAGAATGTAGTAAGGACGCTTCTCGGGGGGAATCGCCAGAATGTCTTCCTTCTTCGGAGCAATCACCACGCCTAGCCCGGCAAAAGAATACAGTGGCTTCAGAGCGTAATTGTCGAGGTCTGGAGGAATCTCCTCCAGCCGATCCAGAAACCACGTTTTGGGCACCGACTCGTGCTTCAGGTAGGGAATGGAGAACTTGCTGATGCGGAAATACCAGTTGGGATGCCCCGCCCACTCCACATCGAGTTCGTCGCGCCAATCAAACCCAAGCTTCAGATTCTTGCGCTCTAGTTCGTCGACGATCGCACGGTTGTAAATCCGCCGGATGGGCACGCGCTTTCCGTCGCGCTCGTAGTAGAGCCGCGAGCCTTCCTTTTTAATGTCGACGATGTCAACGGTTCGCACGCCCAGCATCTTTTCCGTGAGCAAAAAATCCGGGAGGGTCTTCTGCTCCTGCGGGTGAATCTCCATCAAAATCACATTCTCAGGATCTTGCGAGCCGACAATCGCGCGCCGCAGCAGGCTGCGATAAGACGTAGCATCAAGCCCACTCAAGAAGTATTTGAGCCCGAGAGCGCCCAATCCGTAAACGTCGAGATACGCCTCCGCCAGCGGGCCCTGATAGGCGTACAGAGAAGGGAAGGCCTGCAACTCCACCAGCTTCGGCTGTAACTCCCCGCGCGCATCCCGCACCAGCCCGAAATCGACCTGCACGAACATCGGATGCGAAGGCTCGTTCGGGACTTTGAACTCGGCGGGAACCGCCTCATCCGACTTCGCGTGATATTCGGGATTGTCAACCAGTTGCCGAATCAACTCCTGCCCGTCGCGCGCCATTCGATCGATCAATTCCCTCGGGAAAAAGCAGGGCGTCTCGGAGAGACGAAATTGCACATGGGTACCGCACGCATCGTCAATCCGGCGCAGGAATTGCTGATATTTGTCGGGAGTGAAACCGTCGTTGAACTGCTTTCGTAAGGAAGGGATCATGAGCGCTGAGTGGGAACCAGCGATCATTTTAGCGCGAGTGTCCCGGTGCAGGCAGGCGTACTCTTGCACGCCTGCATAGTCCGAGCGCATGTCGGCGTGCGGATGATCAGGGCACCACGAAGGCTACTTTGGTGGAGAGGGTTTCTTTGGGAGTTGTAACTTGCACGACGCCCTTCTTCGCCCCGACAGGAACAAACGTGGTGATTTCGGTATCCGAGTTGACAGTGAATTGTGCCGGTAACCCGTTGAAAGTGACGTGCGTCGCTCCGGTCAAACCTTGGCCGAGAATGAGCACTCTGGCGCCTATTCCACGTAACGGGGGAACGGTCGTGATGAATGGGCCCAAGCCTGTCGAGAGACTGAATATCGAGGCCGGCTCATTTGCGTAAGGGAACGAGCCGGTTGTTGTCCCATAGAAAGTTCCGGTTGTAGCTTGCATCAGCGTGAGATTGGCGGCGTTACCCGGACCGAAGTCGTGCAGACTGGTCAGCACGCCTCTTGGAGCGATTTCGAAGAGCACCGAGTCGCCTTGAATAGCATTCGCGAAGATCCCGCTTGCGCCTCCGTAAAAGCTGCCATTTGCCCCAAGCACCAGCCCTGTGTCCGGATTGCTGCCAGCGGAACAATTTGTAGCGAAGTCATACAAGGTCTGAAACGTGCGGCCCCCGGGGCTGATCACGAAAATTGTGCCAGTGTTGTAGGTGGCATTATTGCAAGCGGGCCCGCCGAGAAGCGCCGTTCCGTAGAAATTTCCATCCGTCGCTTGAACCAAAGCTCCCTCGGGCGAACTGCCTTCGGTGGCGGGATCGAAGCTGTGGAGGGATGTGAAAATTCCTCCTCTACTAATCATGAAGACCGTGCCGCCACCATGCGTTCCGCCTTGTGTGGTCGTACCGTAAAGATTTCCATTGGTTCCCAGCACTAATGGGCCTGCAGGATAGGCTCCATCAGTATTACTAAAGGTGTGAAGCACGGTGAAGCCGGCGCCGGTGGGCGTAATTTTAAAGATGTTGCCGTACACCGCGCCGGAAGCACCCTTCTTATTGGTTCCGTTGGTGGTTCCGTACAAGTTTCCGTCCGGGCCGAGAGTCAGGCCTCCGAGAGGATACATGCCGTCGGGACCACTAAACTTGTGCAGCGTGAAAAAGGTCCCGGCCGAGGTGAAGCCGAACACGGTGCCGCAACCCGCGAACGGCGACGGGCAGGGCGACGATAGGGTCCCGCCTTGCTTCGTAGTGCCATACAAACTGCCGTTGAGTGCCAGGCTCAATCCAGTGGGATACACCCCGGCGGCTTGATTTACAAAGTTGTGAACTGTCGAGAGCATCCCATCAGGCATAATCTTAAAAATTGTTCCGTGTCCTACCGACCCACCTGTAAGGTTCGACCCATACAGATTGCCGTCGATCGCCTGAACCAGTGGCGCGGAGGAACTAACGCCGGTGTCCAAGGTGGTGAAGGTCTGCGCCCGGAGCGGCAATCGCCAAAACGCATATGACAGAGAGAGCGAGGGTTTTCCATCCGCGCACTGAGTTCATGGTCTTCTCCTCTGGGGGTGGCGCTCTTCGTGGGGGGAACTATTGACCTTCTTGATTGGACAAATGCTAACGCTTGCTCCATTGAGCAGTCAAGGATCAAGGATTTTGCCCTAGGGAATCTCTGATTAAGTGCTGGAGAAACAGAACCCAAGGTCCCTCGACTGTGCAGAATCGCCTAAAAGCGGCAATTCTGCTGCGCTTGATTGCATAACGACGTTGGCTCGTCGCAGCGAGTAGATTGGTTGTGACAAAACAGACCAAGGCTCGAGAGAAGGAGCCAACGTCAAGCTGATTATAGGCTGTGATTTTCATCCGGGTTTTCAGCAGGTCGCGATCTTTGACAACCAAACGGGAGAGTATCAGGAGCGGCGTCTGGGGCACCGCGCCGAGGCGGAACAGTTTTACCGCGCGCTGGCGGGCCAAGTGGTGCGGGTGGGAATGGAAGCCTGCGGACATTATCCGTGGTTCGAGCGGCTGCTGGCGGAGTTGGGGTTCGAGTTGTGGCTGGGGGATGCGGCTGCGATCCGGGCCGCGGTGGTGCGGAAGCAGAAGACGGACCGGCGGGACGCCGAGCATGTGCTGGAGCTGCTGCTGCAAGGGCGGTTTCCGCGGATCTGGGTGCCGAGTCTGGAGGAGCGGGATGTGCGGCAGTTGCTGGTGCATCGGCACAAGCAGGTGCAGGCGCGGACGCGAGTGAAGAATCAGTTGCAGGCCATGGCGCTGAGCCAGGGAGTGCAGAAGAAACGCAAGCTGTGGACGGAGGCGGGGCGGGCGGAGTTGGAGCAATTGCCCATGTTGCCCTATGCGGCGCAACGGCGCCAGCAACTGCTGGAGGCACTGGACGCACTGGGAGCCGAGATCGAGCCACTGAACCGGCGGGTGGAAGAGGAAGTGGCGCAACGGCCGGCGGCGGTTCGGTTGCAGACGCATCCGGGAGTGGGGCCGGTGACGGCGCTGGCCATGGTGTTGACGCTGGGGCCGGCGGAGCGGTTCGCTTCGGGCAAGCAAGTAGCGAGCTACTTCGGACTGATTCCCAGCGAGCATAGCAGCGGCGGGCGGCAGCAGTTGGGGCACATCAGCAAGCAGGGCAGTTCGTTTCTGCGCTTTTTGCTGGTGGAGGCGGGCCAGTCGGCGGCACGTTACGACGCCGAGTTGGGACGCTTCTATCGTCGCCTGGCGGGGCGCAAACATCGCGCCCTGGCCAAAGTGGCGGTGGCGCGCAAGCTGGCGGTGAGGTTGTACCTGATGTTGCGCGAAGACTGGACGTACGCGCAACTATGCAGGGCGGTCGTGCAGGCGAGCCCGAGTCATCCTGTGGTGGGACGACAGAACCGAGCGCTTGAGTAGGCAGCCTGCCTCCCCGAAGCAGCGGGGAGTTCGAAGCACGAATCATGGGAGCACGACCCGAAGAGATGGATGGCGGGACCTTGCGTCCCCCGCGAGATTAAAGGACACGGCCTTGGTCTGGACGTCAAAACCTTTTCTGCTAGAGCGAAATGGCGCTTCTTTAAAACCCGACGCGCCAGCGGAGAGCTGTCGGCAAAATGTGCTTGACACGCACCCGCGTCGTTAGAGACGGGATGACAGAAAGGAACTTAATCTCAGAGTGCCCCTTAACTTACGTTGAAGGTTCTGTTCGATGGCGTCAGATATTCGTCACGCTTCCACCAGAAACTTCCCATCCTGCATGATTTGCTGGTCATCGACCCAGATGTTGAACTTCCGCCCCACCACATCAATATGCGTGGTCGAATCCCAATCTGCGCCGGTGTGCGCCCCGTACGGATTGCCAAACGCTATGTGCACACCGGGATACTTTTCGTCCTGCAGAATCTGACCGATGACTCTTTTCAAATCGATGTTGGTCCCGATGGCGAACTCGCCCACGCGATCGCTGTTGCCGTCGGTGTGGGTGTAGCGCCAGAAATCACTCTCCAGTTCGCGATTCTCCGAATGTGCTTCCGTGAGGCGGTTACCTTTCATGTGCACGGTGAGCGGATTCTCCTGCAGATCGCCAAACTTCGCGCACAAGTAATCGCCGACCACGCCGTCAATCACAAAGGTTCCATTCACTTCTCCGGGGGTCGTGAAAATCTCGCCCCCTGGAAGATTGCCCCATTTCTCCGGGGTGATAATCCCACTGGTCTTCAGCCACTTGTAATTGGGATTCAAATTAGCGGTGAGATCCGTGCCGGCCGCGGTTTTCGCCCGAATCTTCGAGGCCTTGCGCACCATCTCGACGACTTTCTGACTGAGCCGGTCCACGCGCCTAAAGTCTGCGCGCATTCCCTCCAGCATGATCTGCCGGTTGATGTTCACCATGTGCGCGTGCCGGATCTTGCGTCGGTTGACGACGTCGGTCATCTGGATGCGAGACCGCAGTTCGTCGGTCTGCACCTGCACCGCAAAAATTGAGACCTGGCTGGTTTCAAGGTCGTCCAAGATTTGGCGCGGCAGGTCCTTCAGGGGGCGATGCGCCAGTTCTTCTAAGACCCAGGCATGATAGGGGGCCCCCAATTTCTCGATCTCCCGCACCACGGCCGCGGCGATCTCGATCGTGGCCTCGTCGGTGATCACGCAAACCTGCTCGCTGGGCTGGACGCGTAGACAAACATTGACTGCGTTGTAAGCTCCCGGCGTGTATTCAGGATCAAATGGAATGTGAAGGGTGCCCCTTCCTTGCCGCGTATTTGGCGACATGGCGGGGATTTTGACTTTCTCTGCAGGAATACTCATTACCCGATTTTTCTGACGGCGACTGGTTCGTCACTTTCAGCCAGCCCCGCCTCTGTCTCCTCAATGATGTAGTCAACCACTTTCTTCAAATCCCCGGTCTCTTGAAACACGCGCAACTGCCGGTCGGCGCCGCTGCCCGTCTCCACAATCGTGTGGATGTAATTCAACTCCTCGCGTGAATCCAGTTCATCCACGACGTCGTCGACGAACTCCAGATACTCGCGCACCAGATCCCGCGCCGGCACTTCGGCCTGCTTGCCGAAGTCGATCAGCTTGCCGTCGAGGCCGTAGCGTGCCGCCCGCCACTTGTTCTCCATGATCAAGGCACGGCGGTAAAGCCGGAAACCCTGGTTCGCCGCATACAGCTTGTACAGCTTGGCTACCGTAGCCTGAATCAGCGCCGCAATTGCGATGGTCTCATCCGCGCGCATGGGAATGTCGCAGACGCGAAACTCGATGGTGTTGAAGAATGGATGCGGCCGGATGTCCCACCAGATCTTTTTAGCGTTATCGATGCAGTTGGTCTTGATCAGCAGCTTGATGAAATTCTCGTATTCGCCCCAGCTGGGAAAATAATCTGGAATATTAGTTCGCGGAAATTTGTCAAACACCTTGCAGCGATACGACTTCAGGCCGGTGTTCATCCCCAGCCAGAAGGGGGAATTGGTCGAGAGCGCCAGCAGGTGCGGCAGAAAGTACCGCGCATGATTCATCATGTGGATCGCGGTCTCGCGATCCTCGATACCAACGTGCACGTGCAGCCCGAAAATCAGGTTGGCCCGCGCCACCAGCTGCATGTCTTCGACGATATTCTTATAGCGCTGGTCGGGATGAATTTCCTGCACTCGCCAATCCCCAAACGGATGCGTCGCCGCGGACGCGAGACGCAGCCCATTCTCCTTGGCCAGCCGCACCATGTTGCTGCGCAGTTTCTTGACCTCGGCTTTTGCTTCCTTGATATTTTTGCAGACCGATGTTCCCACCTCGACCACGGACTGGTGCATCTCCGCCTTAACCCGTTCCTGAAGAATCATCCGGCCCTTCTCCAGGATTTCGGCGTGAATGTGCGACCGCAAGTCGCGCGTCTCCGGATCTACGGTCTGATACTCCTCTTCAATCCCGATGGTGAAAGTAGGCAACATATCCAGGTCTTGTCATTCCGACTGAAGTTGAGGAACCCGCTGTTCGCCGGCAGCGCCTAGCCGCCGGTGTCCCATGTCTCGCGGCCCTTGCGAGCATTGGGGAAGAACTAGGCCCTAACAGTATAACAATGAGCAGAAAATCTGGACCCGTCAGGTCAGTCCCATTCTTTGTTTTCCTTGACCCGCGCCTTTACGATCTTCTTCACGAGCGCGTCCGGTAAAGGCTTATCTGACGGGAACTGAATTGTCCCCTTGGAAGTACGGTAACCAGTGAGTTCCTTCTCGAACTGGTCAAGCACTCCTGAGCCTGTTGGGAAAAGACTGCAATGGTTCTTAAAGGCCGCATAGCCCACCAGCATGCCGTTATACTTGAACATCGGGATCCCGTAGCTGATCACCTCGGTGGTCACCGCCGGCACGACCGACCGGATCACCGCCCGGATGTGCTTCAGGGTGGTGCGCGCAGGTTCTGGGGTGCCAGCGAGATATTCGTCCACTGTCTCGGGCGCGTTACCGCCCATTCTCGAGACGCGAGCAGACTTCTTCTTCATAAACCGAATCCCTTGCCCTCTAGTTGCCGCGCTTGGGCGCTGCTTTCGGCACCGGTTGTCCCGTCAAAAACTCCGCCCACCGCAACCCTTTCACAGGACTCTCTCCGCTCTCTGCCAACTTCACCGCCATTTCCGCCACTGCATTCACAATCCAGTCAAAATTCTCCTGCCCGACGGAGGTAATCTCCGCGTCCGGCGCGGGATTCAGAAAGTCAATGGCATACGGCACGCCACCCTCCACCGCAAACTCCACCGTGTTCAGGTCATACCCCAGAGCCCGGCACAAATTCAAGGCGTCCTTCTCAATCCGCTCGCGCAGCGCTTGCGAAGAGGGGGGCGGATTACCCTTCACATACCGCTCATGATGCGGCGCCTTCGGGTCGTACTTCATGATGTGCACTTTCTCTTGCCCGACCACGTAGCAACGGTAGTACTCGTCGAATTCGACACCGCGCTGCAGCGTCATGCACAAATCGCCCGTCTGGTTGTAATGATGAAAGAACTCCTCTGGCGTATGAACTTTGTAAACGTGCTTCCATCCGCCGCCGGAATAGGGCTTCAGGAACGCCGGAAAGCCGACATAGTCGAACAACTCCTGCCAGTTCAGTGGAAAGATCAGATTCCGCATCGACCGGTCCGTCGTCCCCTCGGGATGCTTGTTGTGCGGCAGAATCACGGTCGGCGGAATGGCCACGCCCATCTTGTGCGCCAGCGCGTAGTTGAAGAACTTGTCGTCCGCCGTCCACCAGAAGGGATTGTTCACTACAATCGTCCCGTGCAGCGCTGCATTCTTCAGATATGCACGATAGAACTGGATATCCTGCGAAATCCGGTCGATGATCACGGCATACTTCTTCGGCTCATCCATCCGGATCCCGCCGATTTTCACAAATTCCGCCTCGACACCGTCGACTTTCATCGAGTTGATCTTCTCCACCACCGCCGGCGGAAACGTGTTCTCCATGCCAAATAAAATGCCAATCTTCTTCACGGTCCAATCTCCATTTCTTAGTCTGACATCCTGAGCGAAGTAAGTGGTTCACGAAGTGAAGCACTTACGCAGTCGAAGGACCGCTGCGCTCTCAACCTTCGCTCAACTGCCGCCAGGCGTTCTCATAATGCAGCCCGCGTTCCAACCACTGGGGCTAAAGCCCGAGTCTGTGGGGCGCTCCATCGGCACGGCTAAAGCCGTACCTTTCCACGAACCCGGAACCCTAGAAATATTTTCCTGCCATCCTCTGCCACAGCGGCCAGTCGTGCTTCGAATTATCGCCCCAAACATCCAGCCAGTGCGGGATCGCCTTGCCATTCAAAATCGCCGAGAACTTGATGTTCGCATCCAGGCAGATGTCCCAATCCGCCGACCCCAGCACGATTTTCATTTGCCGGTAGCGGCTCAAGAACCAGTCATCGGACATGTTCGGCAAAAAGTCCGGCGGGTTATTGAAATAGCAATCGTCGTCGTAATACCCATCCAGAAACTGGTGGATGTCATACGATCCGCTCATGCTCACGCAATGCGTCACCACATCGGGGTGTTTCAAAGCAAAATTCACGGTGTGGTACCCGCCAAAGCTGCACCCGGTCACTGCGAGCTGCGGCGTCTGGTTCTTCCACCGGATAAAGGGCAGGAACTCATGCAGCAGGTAGCGCTCATACTGCAAATGCCGCAGTACCCGCACCCGCGGATGCACACCCTTGTTGTACCAGCTCTCGGTATCGACGGCGTCAGGACAAAATACCTGCAACTCGCCGCGCTCGATCTTCGGCGCCAGCACTCCAATCATCCCGCGGTCCTCGTATTCGAAAAACTTCCCCATCGACGTAGGGAAGACCAGCAGGGGCGTCCCCGCATGTCCGAAGACCAGCGCCTCCATGTCCCGGTGTAGTTCCTGGCTATAACCCTTGTGATATTCGCGATGCATCGTGAAAGTGAAAACACTCCGTAGAGACATTCTTGGCAAACGTCCCTCTAGCAGCCGAAGTATCTTACCCGATCAAGGTGGGAATGGCCTACTGAGGATGCTGCAGTCTTCAAGATGCTGTGTTTCGCGGGAGATCCCTTCGGCTAACTCGCCTCCGCCTGAAAAACGGCTCCGCTCAGGATGACTCCGATAAAGTAAGGAAGTGAATTCGCGGGCGTTGGCCAGGAGAATGCGGGCAGTTCGATCCGAAGGCGAGCTGCCCGCTATCATTCGGTACGTTTGTTGAGAAAAGAACAGGGCTATTGCTACTCGCCGGCCTTCGACATGTGCACGGCAATCACTTGCCATTGCTCGCCGCGCTTCTGAAAAACGGTCGTCATGCGAATTTGCTCGGCTTTGTCCGGAACCTGCATTTCGACCGCTCCCATTAATACCGCGGTGTCGCCAAAGATGCGCACGGTGGAATCGCGGAGAATGGACTTCGGGAAGTGGTTCGCGTGCGTTCCGTCCGGCGGCACTACGTCCGTCTTGCTCAGCACACCACCGCCGAAGGAAGTTCCCATGAAATCGTCGGCGAACATCTTCCGCAGAGCCGGCAGGTTGGGCACCGGCCTCGGCGTCGAGCCAATTCTGTTCCAGTTTGCGAAAGTCGTCTTCAGTCATGTTCGCTGGTAAGCTCGCAGCATTCGGACGCGCGAATGCGAGCAGGCTGAGGCAACCAGCGAGGGTCAATACAGCCATCCAGATTCTCATAACCACTCCTTGAATGTGTGATATCTCGACCCGGTCCCCGATTGGTTGCGTAGACACCTGAGCGTGGCGGAAAGTTCCCCAGATTGTGAAAGGAATACGGGTGAATCAGGCAAGTGCCGACGGCTCGGTCGAATTCGCGCAACCGCCGCACCGCATTCACGGTAAACCGGTCACAAGCCCGGTGGTCCGGCAATGATTTAGAGTAATATCGGGTCGCGATACATGTTCCAGTTCCTGACCAAGCTCGTCCCGCGGTCCGCCATCTTCGTGCTTATGGTCCTGACCCTGGCTGCGGTCGCAGCGTTTGCCGCGGTTAGCCACCTGGTAGCGCGCTTCAACGCCAACCAGCAGTCCCGCGGCCGCAGGCTCTATGCTCAAGGAATGGCCGACCTCAATGCCGGCGCCGCCGACCGCGCCATCGAGGAATTCCGCGCCGCGCTTACCTGCGACCGGGCCAACCCCCAGTATCAGCTCAGCCTGGGCCGCGCTCTGCGCGATACCGGGCGCCTGGACGAAGCCGAGTCGTACCTCGAGTCACTGTGGCAGCGCACGCCGGAGGACGGCACCATCAATCTCGCCTGGCTCGCGTGGCCGCCCGGCGCGGCAACCTTGACGAGGCCATTCGCTACTATCACAACGCGATGTATGGCGTCTGGAATTCCGATCCCGAAGCCAATCGCCGCGACGCGCGCCTGGAACTCGTCGAATTTCTTCTGCGCAAGAACGCCCGCTCTCAGGCGCAATCCGAACTCGTGGCCCTGGCTGCTTTTCTGCCGCCCGACCCCGCGCTTCATCTGCGCACCGCCGATCTTCTGGCTCAGGCTCAGGACTATCCCGACGCGCTGGCCGAATATGAGCGAGTTCTGCGGCTCGATCATGGCAATCCGGCGGCGCTGGCAGGGGCGGGAGAAGCCGCCTCTCACGGTGGACGCTACCGGACCGCGCAGCGCTACCTGCAACTCGCTGTTAATGCCAAACCGCAGGATCCCACCTTGCGCTATCTGCTATCGTCAGCCAACCTGATTCTCGAAACCGACCCATTCGTGCGGCGTATTTCCGATGCTGAACGCAACCGTCGGATAGCGGCCGCTTTCGCGAAGGCGGGCGAGAGACTGAGTTCTTGCGCCAAGCAAAGAGGGGTCAATCTCAGCGGTGCGGCGAAAGGGTCTGTGAGCTCGTCTCTATCGCCGGCCCCGTCGCCCCCACCGCCAGCACTGGTGGTGCTGGAGTCTCGCTGGCTGGCCGCTCGACGCGATCTCCCGCGCCTGCGTTCTGCCGGTGAGGCCGACTTGCCCGACGTCATCATGGATCTCGTCTTTCAGATCGAGCAGCAGACTGCAGAAGACTGCGGAGAGCCGCAAGGGGCCGACCAGGCCCTGTTTCTGATCTCCAGAGATCGCGAGACCGCCGACCGATGAGCAATCTGCCGGCAAGCTCACCTTCCGAAGCCTCCGCCGACGCCTCCGGCTTTCGCTTTCGACCGCGCCGCATGTTCGCTGCGGTGGAAGACGTGTTTGACGAGGACCGCTTCTTTCTGATCCTCTCCGTCTTCATCGGCATCTTCTCAGGCCTGGCCGTTGTTTGTTTCCGGCTGGCCATTGATTGGACTCACCTGGCGCTGCTCGGTCCGCTGCCGCAAACCCACACTTGGCGCCTGTTCGTGGTGCCGTCGCTTGCCGGACTCGTGGTCGCGGCCCTCGTCCTCCATGTTTTTCCCGGCATTCGGGGCAGCGGCGTCAACCAGACCAAGGCCGCGCTCTACATCTACAACGGCTTCATCCCGTTCCGTACCGCGATCGGCAAATTCTTGTGCGCTGCGCTCGCCATCGGCGCGGGCCACTCACTTGGCCCGGAGGATCCTTCGCTGCAGATCGGCGCCAGCCTGGCTTCCGCTCTCGGACGCCAACTGCAACTCTCCCGCGAAAAGCTGCGCCTGATGGCTCCGGTCGGGGCCGCAGCAGGTCTGGCCGCTGCCTTCAACGCCCCTATTTCCGCAGTGCTGTTCGTCATTGAGGAAGTCATTGGACGTTGGAGTGCCGGAATTCTCGGCTCTGTGGTGCTTTCCGCCGTCGCCAGCGTCGTCGTCGAACGCTGGTTCCTGGGGGCTGAGCCGTTGTTTCGCATTCCTGTCACCACCTTTCAACGTCCTGTCGAATTGGTCGCTTACGCGGTCCTGGGGATCGTCGGTGGTGTGGCCGCAGTGATCTTCGCCAAAGGTATCAGCTTCCTGCGCCCTCGCCTCAAGGCGTTGCCGCGCTGGACGCAATACTTCCAACCGGCGCTCGCCGGACTGCTCATCGGGCTCATCGGCTATTTCGGGGCTCCTCAGGTGATGGGCGCGGGCTACGACTTCATGGATCAGGCCATGCACGGCCAATATCTCTGGCAGATGTTCGCCGCGCTGGCGGCGCTCAAGATTCTCGCTACCACGCTGTCGTTTGTCAGTGGAACGCCCGGCGGCATGTTCGCGCCCACGCTGTTTATCGGAGCGATGCTGGGCGGGGCGGTGGGTGGCGTCGAGCGCATCTTCTTTCCCCACCTCTCGGCTTCCAGCGGGACCTATGTGCTGGTCGGGATGGGCGTACTGTTCGCTGGATTCCTGCGCGCGCCCATGACTTCTGTTTTCATGGTGCTCGAAGTCAGCGGCAACTACGAGATCATCGTGCCGGTCATCGTCGCCAACACCTTCGCTTACGTCATTTCTCGGAGCCTGCAGTCCACCCCAATCTTCGATCTGCTGACACGGCAGGACGGCCTCGTGCTCCCCTCGCTCGAAGAGGAACGCGAGGAAACCATTCTCCGGGTGGAAGACGCGATGCTTGCGCCGCCCCCAATCATCCTGAGCGCCGCCGACTATGTCGACGCCGCGGCGCGACGCATCGAGGACTCTACCGAGACGACATTTCCGGTCCGCCTGCAGCCGAGCGGATGGAGCGCCGTGACCCGCGATCTGATCCTGCGTCGTCTGAAGGAAGGCAAAGGGGAGCACACGCTGGGATCGTTGATTTCGCCGCAGCCGCTGCCGTGCCTGTTTCCCGATCTCCCGCTCGACAGCGCTTTACGCTTCGTGCAGAACAATCCCATCGTTCCGGTGGTGAACCGCGCCAATCCGCAGAAGCTGGAAGGAATTATTTCGAGCCAATCGGTCTTCGCGAAGTACGGCGCGCAAAAAAGGCAGGGGTGAGGTTTCTGTGGAGCATTCCTGCGGGGTCCGGAAGCCGCTGGCTTCAGAGCTTATTCAGCCCGTCAAGGGCCGCTACCTTGTAGGCTTCCGCCAAGGTCGGATAATTAAACACCGTATCGCGGAAATATTCGATGGTTCCGCTCATGGCAAGCACGGCTTGTCCGATGTGCACGATCTCCGCCGCGCGATCGCCAATAATATGTACGCCGAGCAGCTTGAGCGTCTGGGGATCGAACAGAATCTTCAGCAGCCCCTGATCGTCGCCCAGCATCTGCCCTTTGGCCAGTTCCGAATATCGCGCCAATCCGCTCTCGTATGGGATCTTGTTGCGGGTCAAGTCTTCTTCCGTTGTACCCACCATGGAGATTTCTGGAATGGTGTAGATCCCATAAGGGATCAAGTTCGGCAGCAGGCGGCTGGGCTTGCCGAACATGTGACAGCCGGCAAGCCGTCCCTGCTCCATCGAGGTGCTCGCTAAGGCCGGAAATCCGATCACATCACCGGCCGCGTAAATGTGCGGTACAGCGGTTTGAAAATGTTCATTCACGGCAAGCTTGCCACGGCCATCGGCTGTCAAACCGGCGGCTTCAATTTTGATCTTGTCGCTGTTCGCGGTGCGGCCGATCGTATACAGCAGTGCTTCTCCACGAACTTTCTTACCACTCTCCAGCAGGGCGAACACTTTATCGCGCTCGTCGTCGAACCCGACAGAAATCGCTTTCTCCCCAAGGCGAAAAACCGTCCCCAGTTGCCGCAACTGGAAGCACAAGCTCTCGATAATCTCGCGGTCTACAAAATCCAGCAGCGTGGGGCGCTGATCGAGCACGGTCACCTTCACCCCCAGAGCCGTGAACATGGACGCATATTCCAGCCCGATAATCCCAGCGCCGACCACGATCAGTTCGCGGGGGATCTCATCCATGAAATGGACTTGATCGGAATCAAAGATCCGCTTTCCATCCACAGGAATTCCGTCGATATGCGCCGGCCGCGTGCCACAAGCGATCAGGATTTTTTCTCCGCGAACAACTTGCACCCCCTCTTCGGTCACAATTTCAATCGTGTGCGGATCGGCAAAGTGCGCGTCGCCTTCCAGCGCACTCACATAATTCCGCCGAAGCTGCGCCTTGATAACGTCCACCTCCCGGGTCATGACCGCGTTGGCCCGCATCACCAGGTCCGACATCATGATCCGGTCTTTTACTACGTAGCCGCGCCCGTAGAACGAGCGCTGCCGCAGCCCGCTGAGGTAAAGTACGGCCTCCCGCAGCACCTTGCTGGGAATCGTCCCGGTGTGAACACAAGTTCCACCGATCGCCAGCCGCCGGTCGATGATGGCGACTTTCTTGCGCATCTTCGCGGCGCAAATCGCACCCTTCTGCCCCGCCGGACCGCTTCCAATCACCACCAGATCGTATTCGTTAGCCTGCATAAGTTGGCCTGACCTGCAGCAAGAAATTAGCACCTATCTGCTTTTTGCGAAAGCTATCTTCACGATCGGCTTCAGAATTAAGACTCCTTTAATAAATGCCAGACGGTGCCGACGAAAAAGGCCCGCTCCAGAGAGCGGGCCTGCGATTGGGGGAGGGACGTACAACTACCTTCGGCGGCTACGAACCGTTCGAGCACACTCCCAGCGATTCTCCCTGGAAGCTCAGCCACCCGTTCACCGTAGTACTGGTTGGTGCTCCGAAATAAGGCAGCGTCACCAGGTCTTGCAGATTGTAGGTGAACCCGTGCAGTACATAGTGGTAGCCGCCGTAATTGGCATTATCCTCCAGCGGGTCGCCCACTTCGAGAATCCCGCACGGCGTGTTGTTGCCGTTGTAGTTCACGGTGAGTGGATCATCCGCCCACTCGCCGACTTCATGCGAGAGCGCCGACACGTCCTGCGAGAACACCCCGACGTGATCCACGTAGGTGGCCTCCGAGTACGACTGGGGATTGCTGATGCTGCCCTCCGAGCTGTGATACCCGCCGATGCAGCAGCCCCCGCCCTGGGTCAAATAGGTGTCGTAGGTCAGGAAGATCGCGAACTGATTGGGCTGAATCCCCAGCTTG
The DNA here is from genome assembly GCA_963819035.1 of uncultured Acidobacteriaceae bacterium. Taxonomy (GTDB): domain Bacteria; phylum Acidobacteriota; class Terriglobia; order Terriglobales; family Acidobacteriaceae; genus Sulfotelmatobacter. The sequence continues at coordinate 217,219 of CAWFUU010000017.1, forward strand.
CTGATCAGGTTCGGGATCTGCGCGTCGAACCAGTTGATGTCGACCAGTGCCGCGGTGAAGCCGAACACCGATCCCGTCTTGCCATAGGTTCGAGTCGGACTCAATGTCTGCTCCGCCAGCACGGTTGTATTCAGTAACAGGTGTGAGTTGAGATGGCTCTTCACCGTGCCCCAGAAGTTCGCGCGCTGAAAGGCGTCGATGTACTGGGTGGTTCCCACGTTCACCCCGCCTTGCGTGTAGGTCGTAGTCGAGTCAAAGATAGGGGAGTGCAGCGTGTTGGTCGTGACGGAATTGCCGTTGGAGAGCACGTGCGCGGGATCGTACGTACTCTTGGTTCCATTACTGTTGGTGATCACGATCTTGACGGGAATGAGGTAGGTCGTGATGACTGCGGTCGTGTTGGTCGAAGGCGCCGCTCCGACCATGTTGTAGGTGTATCTTGTTCCTCCGTAGGTGAACGACCCATTCCAGCTCTGAAGCGGAGCCGCGGGCGTCAACGCGAGGTCGTTGCGCAGATGCGGCGGCATGACGACGAAGTGTCCGCGCGGCTCGACTACCTCGGCGTCTTGCGCCCACGCGGTCAGGGTAAGGGAAGTTGATAGCAGGGCAGCAATTGAAACGCAGGCAAAACATCTTCTGCTCATAAGCGATCGCATCTCCTTGGATTTTTTTGTTGACGGAGTGACAAAACAAAAACACCCACCGCCTGCAGGCATGTGTGGCTGTCTGGCGAATGACCGCAGGAGACATGCCTCAGAGTAGGACTTCTAGTGCCAGATTACATCGCACCCCATTGTGAAAATCGTCTTGGCCCCAGTTTTGTTCTGTTTTTGTAAACCGCAGGAGTCGGTGTTTCCCGGCAAAACCGCAGAGAAGACGGGGAATTACTGGCGTTAAGGTGTGCGTTGGAAGGCTAGCAAGAAACAGGGCGGTGTAAACCCCATCGCCTCGCCGACCCGATTTTCTGAGCGCAGGCAGCTACGGCCCGCTTGATCTGATGGGGCATTCGACATTTTTCTGCACAACGTCGGCGTGGCTTGGGAGAACTACTTCTTGTACCAGTAGATGGCCAAAGCAACCAAGACCACCGTGATAATCCACAGGACTATGTCTTTGCTTCGGTTCTTTTCTTCTGCCATATGGGGAAGTACACCACAGCTGAAATGATGGTTCAAGTATCGCGTTCAATTCCCGAAACTTCACGAATGCGGGGCGCCACTCACGGTTTCGCGCTTGCCGCCGCCCCCACCCGTTTGTACCCGGTGAACTTAAGGATCTCGCGCACGTGAATGGCGTCTACGCGGAAGTGCAACGTGTCATCGACGCGCACATAGGCCGGGAACCAGAGACCGTCGACCGGTTGGCGGTAGCCCACGAATGTAGGGCGGACGTCCTGTGGCTGATTTTTCTTTTTGCGGATGATTTCGGGCACGCTCTTGCCGCACAGCTTCACGATCTGCAAATCGTGGTTGTCCACCCATATCCGGCCCTGAAAATAGCGCTTATCCTTCTCCTCTTTCTTGGGCTCGACGTGGAAGACGTACGTGTCGAGATCGTCCACATGCTGCTGCCCGGCGTAGGTCAGGTTGTAAAGCGGCAGTTCGTCGGGCGTAAGGATCCAAGGCATGAATCTGCGGACGTCGTCCATATCCTCGGCCGACAACACGATTCCGCGGAGCGTGGACTGTTCCGCGAAGGTCACATTTTCCAGGCGTTTGCCCTTCTCGTCGTACGAGATAGTGGTGACCTCATGGAATTGGCCGTCGACGGCGTTGCCATTGAGGGTTTGCACCATCAAGTCTTGCGTGTAGGTGTAATGCGTGCGCGCTTCTTTGACCTTCGCTTCCTCGGCGCCGATCTTCTGGATCAGCTCTTGCGGGGTCGTGTTCTTTGGCGGCGTCATGTCGAGCACGCCGTTGCCTTCCGCGCAGTCGGTTTGCGCGGTGGCATGGGGAATCAATGCGGCAACAAACAAGAGGACGCCAAGGGGCCAGAGTGCCTTTTTAAGGTGGGCGATCATGCTTTGTCTCACGCCGGAAACAATATACCCCACTTGATGGCAGGCCGAGCCTCCGGGTTCAGCCGCTGAGGATGCTGGGAAAAGGAAAGAAAAGTCGGGCATTCCCTGAATGTGAAAAGTGTTGCGTGTAACTTCACCTTGTCCTTGTAAGCAACTGATACTACAGCTGCTTAAGTTGGTATGGAAGTTGCACTGATGAGCTATGGAAACACTGGAATAACGCCATGAAAAATATATTGCTCGTGCTCTTCATTCTTTGTGCGGCAGCTGCATTCGGACAGAATGGCGGGGTGCTGTCGAATCAAGCGCAGATCTTGCAATTCCCCGAACATCCACAGCACGCCGCACTTCATGACATGGCCAGAGAGCAGTCCCTTGTCGGCGGTTCTTCCTACACCGTCGAACATGGAGAGGTTCCGCTGTGGGAGTTCGGGCCGGTTTCGGAAAAGCCCTCGCTCGGCGACGTTGCCCGCGCCTACCGCAAAGAGAAGGTGAACGCCAAAAAAGCCGAGATCGTGTTCGAGAAGCAAGGCTCATAGCCCTGGTAGCGGTTGGCTGTGAGCACCCATCCGTCTGGAAATCCGTCTGCTTTCGGTGTACTCTTAATGCCTCCCCCAACTGACCAACGCGTTCGACTCCCACATCTGAGCTAATGTAGTGCGGCGGAAGAAGTCATCGGCGCGAAGACATGCTGACAGTACGCCATCCGTTGGCGGGTGGTTCTGTCGCCACCTGTACCTAGCGGGACGGCATGGGGTGGTCGCGGGTTTACTCCTGGCGGCCGCGACCATCTCCATAGGGTCTGCGAATACCCCAACCGACCGGATTTTGTTACCGATCGAGGTGTTGGGTGCAGACGGCACCACGGTGAGCAGAACCGTAACCCTTCCGGCCGAAGAGTCTGAGTCGGTGCGATCACTGTGGCTTCAGATTCATGGCGTCCGCTATCCGGATCAAGCCAGTGTCCAAATCAACGCGGGTGCCTGGATACCCCTCACCAACGATACCGTCACCATCGCCGAGCCGGCCAAAAGCTTCGGGGGAATCGGGAGCTTCGCCACACTGGTGATGACTCTCCCTCTCGCGAACGGCACTGTCGCCGGTGGCGTTAACATAATTCGCTTTCGGTTCAACCAGACCGATGGGGTCGCCAGTGGCTATCGCGTCCTTGCCTGGAACTTCCTGACGGTCGACGGAAGAAAGCTCATCCCGCCAGACGATTTTGCGAAGGATGCTCCCGAAACCTGGACACCTCCTTCGCCTGACGCGGCTTCTATTCTGGCTGGACAGGAACTCTGGCGGACTGCCCCGCTGGTTGCAAGCAGCCTCCCAAACAGTCCGAGAATTCAAGCGCATTGTGCAGACTGTCATGCACAGGATGGTCGCGACCTGAAGTACTTCAACTTCTCCAACAACAGCATCGTCGCCAGATCGCGCTTCCATGGGCTGTCCGCGCTCCAGGGCCAGCAGATCGCAAGCTATCTTCGCAGCTTGCCATTTCCCAATCCTGGCCGCCCCTGGAACCCTCCTTACCAGCCCGGACCGGGAATCGACGAGCAACCGACTTCGAACTGGGCAGCTGGGGCCGGACTCGAATGGGTCCTGAGCCGGGATATCGATGCATTGCCGTTTTTGCTGCGCCAGCACGGCGTGCGGAGCGCTGCAGCGTCAAACTCGTCTGGGAATGTTTCTGACCCTCGTGAACTTTTGGGGCAGATTTCCCCGGACATCTTCCGTCCCGACGGCGACCTCAATCCTCGTGAAATCCCCGTGGCCTTGCAACTGCCGGATTGGAGCCACTGGCTGCCTCGCGTACATCCGAAGGATGCCTGGGGAACAGTTTTCACGCAGAGCGAATTCGCAGCATTTTACGCTGGCAAACGTAAGATAGGCGCCGAGGTGCCGCTACGCACATTATTGGAAAATGCCCAGAGTACGGATCACAACATTCGCCCCGTCGTTGCCTCCTTCAGCCATTGGTCTCAGTCCCGACGCAGCTTCCTGAGGAAGCTGGTCAACGCAAAAACGATATGGTCACCGGCATTGACCAACAACGTTTACTCGACTCAGCTGTGGCAACTGGTAAAGACATGGGAAATGATGCAGGAGTTTGGGCTTGAGGGGCGCGGGCGCGACCTCTATGGACTGACTGCGGATTCCCGCACATGGTGCAACACGATTCCGGTAGAGACGGCTCCGGCGGAGGTTTTCATCCCAGACGGAGCAGTCGGAGTCGGCGGCAGCGCATTGACCAACGAATATTTCTCCGCGGCTTGGTACGAGTTGCAGATCGTCCTCAATAGCGGCAATCATCAACACCGAGACCGCAGCCCGGTCGACTGGAAGTATCTGATCGGCCGGTTCATCGACCTCTATGGCCAGACACACCAACCGGAGCCGACGCGAGTCCTAGTGGCTGTAACCAAAGCGCTGCAATCGACGGACCCCCATCTGGGCCCAGACAACCTGCAGAAGGGTTGGCGGCCAGACGAGAACATCGATCCACGAATCATGATCAGTCCGGTTTGGGAGCCAATCTTTAAACCCTTGCCCATAGAGGTACACCAGGCTCTCACCGCGTCGCTTCTCGCTGCGTGGATGGACAAGAACCGGCAATACTCGGTCGCGCAGTACTTGCCAATTGGATTACTCCCGCGGTCTTACGCCGCACCCAGCGCATACGGGAATATCAGCGGCGGGAGGGTTTGGGAGGCGGCTCAACGATTCCGTGATGCCGGCGTCAGCGACGAACTAATCGAGAGCTTGCTGCAGTGGGGAGCCGCATTCACGGATCGCGCAGAACGCCTCCAATACCATTAGCGCGACCCGACTCAGAGCGAGAACTTACGCTACCGGCCGCCCGTTCGAGCCGCAAACACGGAGTATTGGTACGTCCCGCCCACCTTGCACAGCGAGTCGTTCTCTATGAGTACGTGCTCCAGCAGAGGGTTGTGGTAGAGGACGTATGCCGGCCTGGGATTGGCGCCCAGCGACTGCTCGAGGCGCGCAACAACGCGGCGGAGGCCCGATTCCGGGAAGGGGTTGAAGAGATAGACAACGAGCGGGACCTCGGGGAAAGGGAACGCAGTGGCGTCGGCACACACGGACTGGAGGGCAAGACATTTCTGCGATTCATTCCGGTAGCGTCGCAGATTCTCCTGCGCGATCCGGTCGAGCGCGGGCAGGAGTTCGACGCCCATGATTCGGTGAAAGGGATAATCGGAGGCCATCAGCAGCGTGCGACCCTTGCCGGAGCCGAGGTCGAGGAAGGTAAAGTCTCCAAAATTCAAATCGAAATCCCGCGCCAGTGTGCTGAGCATCTCATGAAATAGCGCGGGTTCGGTTGGCTGATACGGCGAGTGAAACGAACCCAATAGCCGATCGCGCCAGCCAACGGCTGCGCTGGTGGTATTGACGCGGTAGTCCCAATCGTAATCGGCGTCGCCGTATCGCTGGCGAAGGCGGGCGGGAGTGGAGTCGCGGAGGAATTCCCAGAGCGTGGCGAGGAGGGCGCGTGTGGCTGCGAACCGCCCAGCGCCCGCGGCAAGGTCGGACCAATAGCTGCGGGCGGCGGGGAGAAGGCGTGGCTCGGGCGCGGACATGAAGGAAATCGTAACGCAGTTCTTGTCTCTGGGCGCTCTCGACTGGGGCCGTGCTCCGCACAACTGGACAGCCGAGGTGGCTGCCCTCACAAATACATGGAACAGGGCTACAGCTTGGTATGGAATGTAGGGACAGCGGCGGGCTTGTATCCGGGAGGCATGCCCTTGGTGATGAAGGGGAAGTTCTCCGGAGTCTCGACCAGGATGCGCCCTTCCGGAGTCAGCTTATACGGAGTGCCATCGGGATCCACCGGAATCGCCGGACGGTGTTCAGCCGCTGTTAATTCGGCCATGCTCGCGGGGAGCCGCCCCGTGCGCTCGCCAAAACGTGTGACGGCAGCCTGAAGGATGGTGACGTCTTCGTCGACCTGGATCGAGCGCAGGTGCTCGAGGGCATTCCGGCGAATGTTGGTTTCGTGGCTGGTTTCGAAGGTGGCGCTCCACAACATGCGGGCGGTATTGAAGTCTCCGGCATGCTCCGCCATCTGAGCGGCCATCACTTTCATGAACGGATGTGCGTTTGGAACCTGCGCGCCGTGCGCGAAGACTTCCGAGGCTTTTTTATAGTCCTTGAGCTCGGTGTAATACACGAAACCCAGATCGTAATAGAGGCGCCAGTTGTCGGGATTGTGGGCAATGCCGTATTCCATGAGCTCGATGGCGCGGGCAGGGTCTCCGGCGCCGTTGGGCGGAGTGGGCGCCAGAAAACTGGCTCCGAACTCGTAGGCTGGCAGCATCTGGGGATCGAGTGCTGTGGTGATCTCAAGCAGCGGAGCAAGCTCGTTGTACGTCTGTTCGTGATCGAAATGGCGGTGGCCGAAATACTGCACGGCGCGAGTCCAGTAAATACAGGCCATCAGGCCGCGAAAGCCGAGGCTGGCGCGCTCCACCATCTTGGGCGAATCGATGTAAAGAACGTCTTCAATCGCTGCTTGCGGACGGATCTGGTCAATGTGACGCAACAGCAGAACGCTGGCCGTCATGGAGACGGCCAGGCACGCGCAGGCGACGGCAGTGGTCCGCTGCCGGGCGGTCATCTCTGCCTCCGAAGCATCATTTCAAATTCCTGCGCTCGAAAATCAAAACCGCGCCGCTGAGCACCGTGGCGGAGTAGAAGAGGGCATAGAGCGTGTTCTGCAGGATCAGTTGCCCGCCCACCGGCTGTTGATGCGCGACCGCGCTGATCACGTTGAGGGCGGAAAAATTGGGCACAAGATATGCCGCCCCGGTGGCGAACCAGCGGGTGAATCCCTGCGTCAGCCCCGCGAATCCGCGCAGATCGTCGGCGAAACTGCCAATCACGAACAGCGAGAAGGCGAAGACGGCTGACAGCAGCGGGGTTGAGAACGATGAGAACAACAAAGCGAGCGAGCAGATGATAAGGAACTCGAGGATGATGAAATAGAGAGCGACCAGAATCAGGGCGTCAGGTTTGTGGAATTTGTGGGTGACGTAGAGCAGCGCGCCGAAGACCCCGATGCCCATGAAAAACGTGTTGACGACAAGCGTCCCAGCGAGCCCGAAGAATTTCCCCACGATAAATTCCCAGCGCCGGACGGGGCGCGAGAGCACGGTGTAAAGCGTACGCTTCTCGATTTCCTTGGAGACCAACCCGATGCCGATGAAGATCGCGATGACGATTCCGAATAGCGAGACCGCCGTGAGACCGAGGTTCACCACGACCAGGCGCTCGATTTCGATAGAAATCTGGCCAACGAAAATGGCAGCGCCGGAAAGCAGCAGGGCAAAGGCGATCAGGTTATAGAGGACGCGGTCGCGAACGGCTTCGCGGAAAGTATTCGAGGCAATATGCACGATGCGTGCACTCATCTTCCGTTCCCCATGGCGGTTCCCACCGCGGTCTGAGAATGCTGCAATTTCTCGACGAAGTAGGCTTCGAGCGACGTGCGCAACGGCGTGATGGCGATCAGGCGGATGTGCTCGCGGCGCAATGCGTCGATGGCTGCGTCCTGCTGATTTTCGGTGATAACGGCGCGGACGGTCTCGCCCGTGACGTGGCATTCGGCGCCCAGAGCCTTCATCGAAGCCGGAATCTGAGTGCCTTGCCACACGACTTCTACCTTGCCCTGAACGGTTGAGGTCAAATCCTCGACCGCCCCCACGCCGCGCAATGCGCCTTTGTGGATGATGGCAACGCGATCGCAGAGGGCCTCAGCGTCGGAGAGAATGTGAGTGGAAAAGAAAACCGTCTTGCCTTCCTGTTTGAGTTGCACCATCAAGTCACGAACCTCGCGGCGCCCGAGCGGATCGAGGCCGGACATCGGTTCGTCGAAGAAAACGAGCTTGGGATTGTGCAGGATGGCTTGCGCAATTCCGGCGCGCTGCAGCATGCCCTTGGAGAATTTGCGCAGCTGCACTCCTTTGACATCGGTCAGCCCTACGCGCGCGAGAACTTCCGGGATGCGCCGCTTGCGGTCCTGCGCGGCAAGGCCCGAGAGTTGTCCGTAATAGTCGAGTAATTCGTGGGCGGTGAGGTAGTCGTAAAAGTACGGTTGCTCGGGCAGAAACCCGACCTGGGCCTTGACTTTAGGGTCGGTCCATTCACGTCCAAGGATGCGGGCCGTGCCGGCGGTAGGAAAGACCAAGCCCATCAGGAGCTTCAGGGTGGTGGTCTTGCCGGCGCCGTTCGGGCCGAGGAAACCGAAAATCTCGCCTTCTTCCACGGTCAGATTCAGAGGCTCCAGGGCGCGCTTGGGACGTTGGCGCCAGAACCCGATCTTATATGTTTTTTCGAGTCCGACGATCTCAATCGCTGGCATGGTCAAGAACCATTTGTAGAAGTCGTTTCCAAAAAGATTATATGCAAGACCACGGGGCTTGAGGATGGGGCAGGGGTTACGACAGTCATCAGTGGGCGTTTGAGCCAGGTGCGGAATCGAAAGAATAAGTGAGTGTCAAGCACACGAAAGAGAGAACGATTCTCTTTTTGATTAGGAGACGTTGAGAATCGTTACTGAGCGACGGGGTACGCCAGGCACGTGGCTACAACGTTTGCGGGCGTGTCTCCCGTGCTCCCCAGTTGCGAGCGTAGTACGCCGTCATTGGTAGAGCAGAAGTCCCGGTTCCCCGTTGAGTTGACAACGATGGGTGCCGCGCCAATGACATATGCGTCGTTGTAGGTCGCTCCGCCCGTAATACTGCCTGTCGCCAGATAATAATAGCCGCTTTTCCCGGTGCCGCCTGGGGTCGCGTTGGCAAGGAAGTCATCGATCAGACATCCCGTGATTGGGGACGGAGTGCAAGGGGCGGGTCCTCCCAACTGCGAGATTTTAGTGGCGTAACCGACGGTTGGGAAGGTGTTGAAGTAGGTGATTTCGGCGCTTGTGATACTGTGCACCGATCCCGCAGCAGACGATTCATTGGCGGCTAAGCGCGCTTGCAGGAGATTGGGGATAGCAATGGCCGCGATAATCAGGATGATTGCCACGACGATCAGCAACTCAATCAGTGAGAATCCCTTTGCGTAGCGCATGAAGAACCTTCCTGCTAAGTGTTACCAAAAAGTCGATTCGCGAGCCGACTGTCGCTGTTTTTGTAGCAGTTTCAGCGCCATTCTCGACCCCGCAGCCGCCCCTTGGTAATCGTCCAATTATCTTGTAAATCAACGCGTTAGGCGCCCCGAACGACGGGAAAAGCGGACGAGGATGGCTCCGCCGGGAGAGCATGACACAAAGTGTCATGCCGCAAGGCGTCCAGGCGCAAATCTTGGGAAAGCAGCCGATTCCCTCATTCATCCGCAAACCACCTCTGGTTCGGTTCTCAAGGCTTTCCTGCCAGGTCTCCCGCTGGGTGCTGCACTTCGACCAGGTTTGGCGTGAGCCTCAGGGCCTGCTGGTAGGCCACGAGAGCCTCAGAGCGACGGTTGGTCTGTGCCAGGAGTCTAGCCAGTTCCAGATAACCCTCGCCACTAGGCTCCAGTTCCAGCGCTCGTCGAAGGTAGCCAACGGCGTCTTCAAGTCTTCCTTGCCTTTGCGACACAAAAGCCATTCCCTGCAAGCCGGCGACTTGATAAGGGTTGAGTCGCAAGGCATGCTCGTAACTGGCTCGTGCTTTCTCGAAATCTCCGCTACCGCAGAACGCCGATCCCAGGTTGGCATACGTCATGGCGACCAACCCGGGTTCCGCTCCGAAGCGGATGGCAAGCTCATACTGCTGCACCGCTTCCGCCTGGTGCCCGTGTTGGAACAGGTAGGTGCCAATGTTCAATCGAGCGGCGGGATCGATCGGATTATCCTGAGCCGCCAAGAGAAATAGTGGATAGGCTTCATCTGCGCGATGAAGATGTACCAACGCTTCGCCGAGATTATCCTCGGCCACGTAGTTGTGCTCCGTGACTTGGAGCGCATGCGTCCAAACGGTTACGCTGTCGCGCCAGTATCCGATCTGCCGATAGGTGGTGATCGATAGCGCCAGCACAACACAAAACGCCGGGACCACGCACCGTCCAAGCCCTAACTTTCTTGTCTCTGCGAGGTCCGCCGCAGCCCAGGTAACCATTACAAAAGCGCCGATCAAAGGAACGTAAGCATAGCGGTCGGCCATGGCCTGATTACCCACTTGCACCACTCCGATCACAGGAACCAGCGTGCCCAGAAACCAGAGCCAGCCAACCAACAGATAGCCGCGGGAGCGCCGCTTCAACACAAACCAAGTGATTGCTATCAAAAGCGCCGCGGCCAGGAAAACCTTCCAAAGCGACAGCGAGTGGCCAGCGTACGTATAGAACAACGTCAGATTTTCCGGCCAAATGGCCTTCCATAGGTACGCTGCGTAAGAGTAGATTCCATTCTTCAGACGCTCGGAGAATGGAGGGGACAGGCCCAATGCCCCGGCAGCCCGTTGAGCACGCAATGTGACCATCGAGCTAGCTGCTGCCAAAACCAGTAACGGTAATTTTTCGAGGATCAGCCTGCCCATCCGTGACTGCCTGATCGACAATGTATCGGGGACAGTGGTCCAACCCTCGATTCTTCCAAGCGGCCAATAGTCGAGCAGGAGCAGCACGAAGGGAGTGGTGACCAGCATCGGTTTGGACGCAAGTCCACATGCCAGCAGTCCTGCGACTGCCAGATAACGCTTCCACCCGGGCTTGAGGGCATACCAAGCATAAGCCGCAAGTGTCAGGAAGAAAAATGTGGTGCTTAAGACGTTCTTGCGCTCTGCGATCCAGGCCACCGACTCGACGTTCATCGGATGCAGCGCGAATAGCGTGGCCACGAAGAAGCTTCGTCCCACCCTTCCCGTGCTGCGCGCCAGCAACAGAAAGAGCAGCAGTCCATTCAACCCATGCAGCAGGATGTTGGTGAAATGGTGCCCGGCTGGATTCAAGTGGAATAGCTGGCAATCCAGCGCATGCGACATCCAGGTCAGCGGATGCCAGTTGGCTTCGTCTAAAGAAGTGAGGGCCCACCAGATCGTGGTTCGAGAGAGCCCCGCCCGAACGTGGACATTTTCGTAGACATAGTGATCGTCGTCATAATTGATGAATGAGAAATGAGTGGCGGGGTTGTAGAGCACTAGTGTAAACGCGACCAGCAGGAGAGAGAGGACAAAAGTCCGCCTCTCTGGCGAAGCAAAGGGTGCCCAAGAGCGCGCGAGCGGCTGGTCAGACTGTTTGGCCCGGACAGGCGCACTCGCCATGGTACCCTCCACCGCTTGTGATTATAGGGGGCAGTGATCGCAGCAGAGGTGCGATTTCGATTCGTCTATGACGGAAGTAATCTCAACGGCGAGTCTCGTTCGGGCTGCCTTGGCAGAATGCGGGAAGGAGGAATCAACCGAGAAAAACAAAAAACAAAGAGCAGCGAACTCTCGTTCGCTGCTCTCTGGCTTGTACCCTCCCCCAGGTACTTCGCCAAATCAAATCACGTTACTAGTTCAAGGGAGACAGTTTCTGGCAAGCGGCTTCGCTGCAGCCAGCGCGCCGGTGGAGTCGTAGCGCACCACAGCATCTTCATAAGAGCAGAAGCTGCGGATACCGGTCTGGTTCGGAGTGACCGGGGTCGCCGTCGCGTAGTAGGTGGTCTGACGGGGCTCGCCGCTACTCCAGCCTGAGCCGTGAAGATGTATCCGCTCTTGGTGCCGGCCGACAGGACGTTGTCGATCAAGCAAGCGGTGTTGGTAGCGGGCGTGCAAGCCGCATTAGCTGCGCCGCCCAGGTTGATCAGGGCGCTCGCGAAACCGACCGTCGGGTAAGTGGTGTTGTAGGTGACCATACCGGTATTGATGGTACGGACGGAGCCGACAGCAGACGACTCATTGGCCGCCATGCGGGCGCGCAGCAAGTTTGGAATTGCGATAGCCGCAATGATCAGGATGATTGCCACCACGATCAGCAGCTCAATCAGTGAGAAACCCTTCTGTTTCCGCATCTCTTTTTCCCCTCGTGTGATTCTTTTTTTAATATTCTGGTCACGGATGACGCAGTCGTGCTTCATATTTGCACTTGCTGGGCCAGACACGCTAGTTACCTTGGTTTCTGCCCGCACTTCGGTCAAGGCCTTTATTTTCAACCTGAGTCCTAACGTCAGTTTCTCCCTGCTCCTTCCCTGCCTAGGCATTGTGGACAATGTTCGTCGTCGGTGGTGACAATTTATGTCAACCGCCGGAACGGTCCGTCCCATAATGGAATGCAAGGGCAAGGCAGGATTGCAAGCGCGGCAGGATCGACTTACGCCCGTTGGTACATCCCGGAGAGAACAAACAGCTAACCTTCGGCCAGCCGATGAGATCGCGAGTGTGAGCGTTATCTGGCCGCAGCCGCCGCCATGGTGTGCAGTTCCGAGGACTCCCCATGGTCTTCCATCTCTGGAATCATCGCGGGCAAGCGGGTCGCCCAAAAGACCGAAGCGAATGACGATGCAGCCACCAGCGACCAAGTCAAGAGACGGCTGGTCACCATCCAAGAAAAGCCATAGCGTCCGATCGCGAGCCACATCAGAAACAGCAGGGCTCCAACCAGCGCGGGCAGCCACCTTTCGCGCTGGCCGAAGCGGACTGTGCGCACCAGGCAGGCCTGCATGCACAGGGTGAACGGCAGCGCAGTGATAAGGTCGAAGAGATAGTGCTCGCCGGTCCCGAGGGTGTCAAAAGCCGTGGCCAGCACCAGGACCAGCGCCGCCGCTCGCGCCCAACGCGGCAGGCCGCGGGTATTCAGCCAGATCAGGAGAGCCCACGTCATGTGCAAAGAAGGCACACCGTTGCGGGGATACATGGCGGGCACCGGAACACGGCGCAGGATCAGCTGAGGCATGACGGAATAAGGCAAGTATGTGTTGGGAAAAGAAGCAAACACATAGCGCGGCCCGCACACCGGAAACACGCTGAAAAAGAGATAACCCACGATAGCGGGCGCGAATAACATTTCGATCAGTTCCCAGATCGGCTTTTCTCGGCGCCTCATGTATCCCGCATAGACAGCCGCCATCGCGATTACGATTGCCTCATAACTCATTTTCACCAGCAAGAAGACCCAGGGGTGCCCGTAGGTGACGCGTCCGAGCTTGAAGCTGGGTTGAAATCCCAGACAACCGTCGAAACCGTAAGTGTAGACGTCGAGGGTGGTGGCGTGCAGCAGCGATGCCATGTTGAGCGAGTACATGGCCGCCAAAATCATGAAGGTTAACGCCGCTGCCGGAAGCAAAGCCTGGTAGGCCCCTGCTTCGCGCTCGCGGCCTCTCCAAGCCACCGAGCAGCCAAGCACTAACAGGCTCGATAGTCCAAGCGCACCCATGATCTGCACCAGCAATGCCGGCAGATCCTCAAATTGCCTCGATACAATGGCGAGCGCAAAGGCCACGGCCAGTCCGCTTACGATAGCGGTACGCACTCGGCCCTGCCGAGCGGCGAGGAACAACAGAAAGGCACCCCCCAGCCCGTAGCCGATGAACGGCTGGCGAAAATCCAGCCGCACGGCACCAAGCATGGCAACGGCGGTGACTAAGAAGCAAACGAGAACGCGCGGCAGATTCGAGAACACCTTCATGACGTATGCTGAACTCAACCTAACATGGCGAATCGAGCACGCCAATGAACGGTCGGAAGCATCGGTTACGCGCGTAATGCATGACCGTATCCACATTCCCTTAGAATTTATTATCTCTGCCTGATAGGCGAGGAATCAGGATTTGCCTTCAGCCGCTGCCAAACTTGAGTCCGCGACGATCTCTGTGCCCGAGGGCAGATTTGCTGTCCCCAACAAGCAGAGGGCGATCCTCAGCCTGGCGCTGTTTGCCCTGACGCTTGTGTTTTACAATCCCATCGTTCACGACGGGTTCGTGGTCCTCGATGACGTTCCCTACATCATCAGCAACCCTCCGGTTCGAGCTGGGCTCACCTGGGCCACAGTGAAATGGTCGTTCACTACGTTCCATGCTGGTAACTGGCATCCCCTGACGTGGCTTTCGCATGCGCTCGACTGCCAGGTGTTTGGGCTGAACCCGGCGGGGCACCATTATGTCAGCCTCTTGTTTCATGCGGCGAATGCGGTGCTGTTGTTCTTAGTGCTCGAGGAGGCAACCGCGCTGACATGGCCGAGTCTGCTGGTTGTGGCCCTGTTTGCGTTGCATCCAGTCAACGTGGAATCGGTGGCTTGGGCCGCGGAGCGCAAGAATGTGCTCAGCATGTTCTTTTTTCTGCTAGCGCTGTGGGCTTACGGCCGGTATGCCAGGCGAGGTGGAGTTGGGCGCTATGCCACCGTTGCTCTGTGCTTTGTGCTGGGGCTGATGTCCAAGCCGCAAGTAATCACACTGCCCTTCGTATTGCTGCTGTGGGACTATTGGCCGCTGCAGAGGATGTTCGCCAAGGCGGATTCGGCCAGGGCGGGCGGACGGTCCTTCACATTTCTGGTGGCGGAAAAGGTCCCGCTTTTTGCGGTGGCGCTGGCGGGCGCTGTGGTCACGATGGCGGCGCAGCGGTCGGGTGGTTCGGTGCGAACCTTCGCACAGGTCTCGCTCCTGGCGCGCCTGGAAAACGCGCTGGTTTCGTACGACCGGTATCTGGCAAATCTGGTATGGCCTCGGCACCTGGCGCCGCTGTATCCGCACCCGGGAAGCTCGATCCCACTTTCGCAGATCACTCTCAGCGCGGCTGTGCTGCTGGGGCTAACAGCGGTTGTTCTGCGCTGGCGACAGCGGCGCTACCTTGCCGTGGGATGGTTCTGGTTTCTCGGAGTTCTGGTGCCCATGATTGGGATCGTGACCGTTGGAGAGCAAGCCATGGCCGACCGATACCTATACGTTCCGATCATCGGCGTTTTGATTTCCCTGGTGTGGGCGGCGTGGGAAATCAGCGAAGAGAGGAGAATTTCGAAAGAGTGGGTCACCGTGCCGGCTGCGGTCATTGTGCTGGTGTTGGGAGCACTCACCTACCACCAGCTGGGCTATTGGAGAGATGGGGAGACTCTATGGAGATACACCCTGACCGTCACTCAAGCGAACTACATGGCGCACGACAACCTGGCCATGGTGCTCGACAAGCAGGGGCGCGTCGAGGAGGCAATCCCGGAGTTCGAGGCGGCCGAGGCGTTGCACCGGTATCCGCTCCCTCAGGTTCTCGGCATGGGCATCTATTTACAACGCCACGGCTACGTGCCGGATGCACTGGACATGTACCAGAAAGTCTTGGACCGGAGCACGGACCCGCAACTGCGCTCCACCGCATGGAGCCAGATTGGCTCGGCCAATGCTCAAGTGAAGAATTACGATCAGGCCAGGCTTAGCTATGAGAGCGCACTGAAGCTCAATCCCAGGGACCTGTCGGCCCTGGTTGGAATTGGACTGCTGGCGGAGCGGAACGGACATTCTGGTGAGGCAGCAACGCAACTGGCCCGTGCCGTAAACATTGAGGCTGGCGAAGTCGGCTATGTCCTGCTGGCGCACGCCTTGCGTCGCGATGGCCGGGAGCGAGAGGCCGAAGGCGCCGAGGAACTCGCGCGCAAGATCTCGCCCGACTTGAGCCAGGCCGAGAAAACCGCCAGCGAGACGGAAATTTTCTTTGGATGTGCGTCCCCAGGAACCCCCACTTCAAAGGCGCAGAGTCAGGCGCAGAGTCACAGTCAGAGTAAAGGGTGGTAGCAGATTTGTCGCCTGGGGCGTAGAATGTTGACTCTCACGTCCCATGGCCAGCCCGTTCGACTCCTTCCAGATCGATCCCGACGTCGCTAAGGCCTGGACCCTCCCATCGTTTCTTTATACGGATGAGACGGTGTTCGCGGCGGAGAAGGAGAAAATCTTTGCGCGGACCTGGCAGGTGGTGGGTCACGCGAGCCAGATCGCGAACCCGGGCGAC
>CAWFUU010000018.1:0-108320 GCA_963819035.1 uncultured Acidobacteriaceae bacterium
TCAAGTGGCACGCTGACAGTCCGGCCGTCCTCAAGATGGACGACGAGGTCGCCGTCAATGATCTCGTACGCTGAGGGCTCGGGGTTGCTCAGGTGCCGAAATACTCACGCCATTTCTCCCTGAATTCGATGCGGTGCTGAATCACCAACAATCTAGCACGTCCTAGCTCGCGAGTCTTCAGGCCGACTGCGTCGGCCAAGTCGACGGGATTAATCGAGAACTTCGCATAGCCATCGCCTCGTTCGACGTGGACATGCGGAGGCTCAGTCCCTTCATTGCTGAAGAAGAAGAACCGGTAGCCTTCGACCAAAAGCAAGGTCGGCACACCCGAAACCGTATCACAATCGGTCATCGAGGGCGCCGTCATCGCTTGGCGGCAGCGGGCGGCTCTGCCTCGCGCTTGCGGATCTGCAAGGTGACAGTGCCGGGGACGGCGCTCACGACTTCGACACCGGCGGGCGCGTTGGTGTGAACCTTGAAGATGTGCGAGCCGCCACTGCTGGCCGAGACGTCGATGTAGGCCTCCACCGCGTCGGGGCCATCAAGTCGAGCTCGCGGCTGGAGCTGCGTAGCTGCACGGCGATGCTGCTGATGCGCGGTGGATCAAAGCGGAAGGTGTCGCTCACGCCACGGATTTCCAGGGGGACGACGCGGCCGACCTCGTGCGAACGATCGGAGGCGATGGCGGCCCACGCGGTGACGACGCCGACAAAGATCACCAGGTAGGCAAGCGCGTCCGCGATTCGCCGAGGGCGTTCGGGCGCGCCCGCCTTCGCGGTCCTGTGGTTGGAAGCCAAGCGCTCGAGGGTTTCGCGCAGGTCGGCCTGGCTTTGCACCGATGCCAACTCGCCGTCATGGGCGACCATCACGGTGTGCGTTTCTTCACTGACACAGACGACGATGGCGTCCGTGACACTGGCCAGACCCAGGGCCGCGCGGTGCCGGGTGCCGTGGCGAGGATCGCCGGTTTCGGCCGCCAGCGGCAGGATGGCGCCGGCGCGGGCCAGGCGGTCGTTGCCAATCAACACGGCGCCGTCGTGCAGGGGCGAGGTCGAGGTAAAAATGGACTCGATGCAGCTCCGACGAAAGGCGCGCATCGACAGGGGTGCCGCCGCTCAGGTATTCCCCGACCCAGTCGAGGCGTGGAATCACGACCAGGGCGCCCTTGCCGGCGGCGGCCAGGGTGAAGGCAGCTTCGGCGATGACGGCCGACGGTCCCACCGGCCACTGTCGGCGGTGCCAGTTGCGGATCCAGCGCATGGGGCTGACGCGACTGAGTCCCTGCCGGATCTCGCGCTGAAACACCACCACGAGCACTATGGTCGCGACGGCGCTGACCGCGGAAAGCAGGTACGAGGTCAGGATCAGTCCGAAGTGATTGGAAACCCAAGAGCCCACGAGTAGGGTCACCATCCCGAAGGAGATCTGGACCGCGATGGTTCGCCGCATCCACGAGTAGACCCACGAGAACATGGCCGTGAGCAGCAGGACATCGGCGCAGTCCTGCCAACGCAGGCTGTGCATCAGCGTGGCAAGGGATCCCGCAAACATCGTCGGCTCTGGTGATGAGCAGTAGCACGATCACCAGGCGGCGTCGAGCGTCGAGCCCAAAGGGTACTGGTCGCTAATCCGCGTCGGTACGGGAGGCTCTCGGTTCGACTTGGGTCAGCGATCTGTGCAGGACCGCAGACAGGGTGGCCACGTCGTAAGGCTTCTGAATGAAGCCCTGGCACCCTCGCGCGAGCAGTTCCTGCGCTTGGCCTTCCACACTGTAGCCGCTGGACAGTAGTACCTTGATGCCGGGAGCCACCTTGCGAAGCAGGTCGTAGGTCTGGCTGCCGCTCATCTCGGGCATGATCATGTCGAGAATGACCAGCGAGATGCCCAGTCCGCGCCGGCGGACGATCTCGACGGCCGCCTGGCCACTCGCCGCGGTCAAGGTATCGTAGCCGATGGTTTCCAGCAATCGGGTCAGCGCCTTGAGAATGTGTTGCTCGTCGTCCACGATCAGGATCGTTCCACTGCCACGGACGATGACCGCCGCCGGGGTCTTCTCTTCGGGCGTTGGCAGATCCGTCGCCACCAGGAAGATCGAGAAGGTCGCTCCCTTGCCGACCTCGCTCTCGACCGAGATCATTCCTCCATGGCGCTTGATGATGCCGAACACCGAGGCCAGCCCGAGCCCGGTGCCCTGACCAGGCCCCTTGGTGGTAAAGAAGGGCTCGAAGATGCGCGCCCGCGTAGGGGCGTCCATGCCGACACCGGTGTCCCTGACGTCGAGCCTGACGAATGGACCAGGCGCCACGCCAAACGGCGCCACGTCCGCGCTGTCCAGTGCCACGTTCTTGGCACTCAAGATAAGCCGCCCACCCCGGGGCATGGCTTGGGCAGCGTTGACGAAGACATTGAGCAGCACCTGTTCGATTCGCGTGCGGTCGATGAGGACGGCCAGGAGGTCAGGGGGCAAGTCGAGCTGAATCTCGATCTCCTTTCGGGTGCGCCCGAACATCATGCTTGTCCTGGCGACCATGCGGGCCAAATCCAGGGGCTTGACGTCGGGCGGAGAGCGACAAGCAAGGGCAAGAAGCTGCTTGGTGAGGTCGGAGCCGGAGCTCACCAGTGCCACCATGTCGAGAATGGAAGCATGGCTCCTGTCGTCGCCCTTGAGCTCGAGGTCCAAGACCGAAAGCTCGCTCAGGATACCGGCAAGAATGTTGTTGAAGTCGTGAGCAATGCCGCCTGCGAGTGTGCCCATGGCCTCCATCTTCTGCGACTCGGCCAGTTGCAGCTGTAGCTGCGTGTAGCGCGCCACCCCCTCCTCGACTTCCGCCCGCGCGCTCCGTAGCTCCTCGTTCTGCCTTTCCAGCTCGAATTGGCGCAACTGTAGCTCTTGCACAAGCCGATGCATCTCCGGCGAAAGACTCAGCGTATCGCTGTCGAGTCCGTCGGGAATTATTCCAGGGCCAGCCAGCGTCCTTCGGCGAGACGCCTTGGGTCTTCCTTGCGTACTTTTGTTCTCCATCGCCCTTTCCCTCAAACCTTCACCCTCACGCGACCTGGGATTGCACTAGGCACAGCCGCGGGGGGAATAACGTTGGATGCAGGGTTGGCCAATTAGAAACAGCATTTAGAGGTAAATCTGCATTGGCCCGGGATCACGTGGCCTAGGGACTTCAATCTACCTGGTCGCTGCGGTGAAGCGTCGCCTCCATGTGACGATTCTGTTAAGCAATATTTGCATGCCGCTGGCGCCATGGGACGTGGATCTTGAAATTTCTCGGTTAGATCTTACTGGTCAAGCAACAGGAACTTGCTAACCAAGGATAGTCATCATGAAGGCCAAGGGAAAAGTCTGGATCGCCGCGATCGTCGGCCTGATTGTGGTCGTCGTCGTGCTTGTTGGAGTCAAGGTCGGGCAGATTCGCGCCATGATTCAAGCGGGACAATCTTTCGTTCCGCCGCCGGAATCGGTCACCTCGGTCAAGGTCGCCGCGTCCACATGGCAATCGAGGCGTGCCGCCATCGGCTCGTTGGTTGCTGTTCATGACGTCGTGCTTGGCGCCGAATTGCCGGGCCTCATTCGCGAGGTCGCGTTCGATTCGGGCAAGACGGTGAAGCGAGGCGCGGTCCTGGTCAAGCTCGACACCACCAACGAAGAGGCCCAACTCGCCGCCGCCGTCGCGGATGCGGAGCTGGCCAAGATCACCGCGGAGCGGGCGCGCGCGCTTCGCAAGGGCGGGGCGAATACCCAGGTCGAGCTTGACGCTGCGGAGGCGCGGGCGAAGCAAACGCAAGCCAGCGTCTCGAATATTCAGGCCACGATTACCAAGAAAACCATTCGCGCACCGTTCGATGGCCGGGTGGCCATGAAGCAGGTCGAGCGCGGTCAGGTCGTGTCGCCAGGGACGCCCATCGCAACGCTGCAATCGGTGGATCCTATCTATGCGGAGTTCTCGCTACCGCAACAGGCCCTCGCCGATCTCAAGACGGGTCAGACCGCCACCATGCGGGTCGACTCGTTCCCAGGCAAGACCTGGCAGGGCGCGGTCAGCACCGTGAACTCGGAGATTGATTCTTCCACGCGCAACATCCGCGTGAGGGCGCTCTTCCCCAACAAGGAAGGCATCCTGCGTCCGGGGCTGTTCGTGAACGTGGATGTGAACGCTTCGGACCAGCACCAGGTGCTCGTCGTTCCGGCCACCGCCGTGGTCTATGCCCCCTATGGCGATTCGGTCTTCGTTCTCGACACGAAGGCGGATGCCGAGAAGAAAGCCGATGAGCATCAGCCCGCGCAGCCGTCGCAGCCGACGCAGCCAAGGATGGTCGCGCAGCCGCGTTTCGTGCGCCTGGGTGAGCGCCGAGGCGACTTGGTCGCCGTGGTGTCCGGCCTCAACGAGGGTGAGACGGTGGTCAGCAATGGCGCCTTCAAATTGCGCAAGGGCATGGCGGTCATCGTCAACAATGCCCTGGCGCCACCCGTCGAGCTGGATCCGAAGCCGACCGACAAGTAAGACGGAAAGCACGAGCGCATCGTGAAGATCACCGACCTCTTCATCCGCCGCCCGGTGCTGGCCCTCGTGGTCAACCTGGTGATCCTCATCGCCGGCCTGCAGGCCGTCCGCACCCTCAACGTGCGCCAGTACCCGCGCAGCGAGAACGCGACCGTCACCGTCACCACGGTGTACGTCGGCGCGAGCGCCGACCTGGTGCGCGGCTTCATCACCACGCCGCTCGAGCGAGTCATCGCCGCCGCCGACGGCATCGACTACATCGAGTCGCAGAGCACCGCTGGGCATCTCGACCATCACGGTGCGCCTCAAGCTCAACTACGATCCCACCAAGGCCCTGGCCGAGATCAGCTCCAAGGTGGACCAGGTGCGCCGCGACCTGCCCGCCGGAGGCGGAGGTGCCGGTCATCAACATCGAGTCGGCCGACAGCCAGTTCGCCTCGGCCTACCTGAGCTTCACCTCGGACATCCTCAAGCAGAACGAGATCACCGACTACCTGGTGCGCGTCGTCCAGCCGCGCCTTTCGGCCATCGAGGGGGTGCAGCGGGCCGATATCCTGGGCGCGCGCACCTTCGCCATGCGCATCTGGCTCAAGCCGGACCGGATGGCGGCCCTCAACATCAGCCCGACCCAGGTGCGCCAGGCGCTCTGGCCGCCAACAACTTCCTGGCGGCCGCTGGGCAAGAGCAAAGGGCTCGCTGATCCAGGTCAACCTCACCGCCAACACCGACCTCCACACGGTCGAGGAGTTCAAGCAACTGGTGGTGCGCGAGCAGAACGGCGCCATCGTGCGCCTGGGCGACATCGCCGACGTCGTGCTGGGGGCCGAGGACTACGACACCGAGGTGCGTTTCTCCGGCCAGACCGCCGTCTTCATGGGGATCTGGCCGCTGCCCAACGCCAACTCCCTCGACGTCATCAAGCGGGTGCGGGCCGAGATGGAGGCGATCCAGAAGGACCTGCCCAGCGGCATGCAGGCCCGCGTCGCCTATGACGCCACCAACTACATCAACAACGCCATCCACGAGGTGCTCAAGACCCTCGGCGGACACGCTGCTGATCGTCGTGATCGTCATCTTCCTGTTCCTGGGCTCGTTCCGCTCGGTGCTGGTCCCGGTGGTGGCCATCCCGATTTCGCTGATCGGCGCCGTGTTCCTGATGCAGGTCTTCGGCTTCACCATCAACCTGCTGACCCTGCTGGCGATCGTGCTCTCGGTCGGCCTGGTGGTCGACGACGCCATCGTGGTGGTGGAGAACGTGGAGCGCCACCTGGGCGAGGGGAAATCGCCCCTGGAGGCGGCGCTGCTGGGCGCCCGCGAACTGGTCGGCCCGATCATCGCCATGACCATCACCCTGGCGGCGGTCTACCTGCCCATCGGCCTGCAAGGGGGGCTGACCGGCTCGCTCTTCCGCGAGTTCGCCTTCACCCTGGCCGGCGCGGTCACCATCTCCGGCATCGTGGCCCTGACGCTGTCGCCGGTCATGTCGGTCAAGACTGCTCAAGACAGGGTATCGAGGAGCATGGCCTGGCCGGACGGATCACCCGAGACTTCAAGCGTCTCAAGAATGTCTACGGGCGCCTGCTCGACGCGCACCTTGCACGCCCGGCCGGCGGTCTACACGGTCTGGATCGTGATCAGCCTGCTGACCATTCCCGATGTTCATCATGTCCGCCAAGGAACTGGCGCCGGCCGAGGACCAGGGGGTCATCTTCGGCATCGTCGACGCCGCCGCCAACTCGACGCTCGACCAGACCAGCCGTTTCGCCGCGCGGTCAATCGAGTCTTCATGAGCGTCCCGGAGACCGATTTCACCTTCCAGATCACCTTGCCCAATTCCGGATTCGGCGGCATGGTCGTCAAGCCGTGGGGCGAGCGCAAGCGCAACGTCTTTCAGATCATGCCCGAGGTGCAGCGAAAGCTGCAGCAGCATCCCCGGCATCCAGATCTTCCCGGTGACGCCTCCGGCCCTGCCCGGCGGCGGTCAGTTCCCGGTGGAGTTCATTCTGGCCTCGACCGCCGACACTCCGCAGATTCTGGAATTTGCCCAGCAAATTGCAGCTGAAGGCCATGCAACAGCGGCATGTTCGCCTTCCCGCCGCTGATCGACATCAAGATCGACCAGCCCCAGTCCGAGTTCGTCATCGACCGCGACAAGGTGGCCGCCCTGGGCCTCAACCTCGGACAGGTCGGCGCCGATCTGGGCGCCATGGTCGGCGGCAACTACGTCAACCGCTTCAACATCTCCGGCCGCAGCTACAAGGTCATCCCGCAGATCAAGCGGGTCGAGCCGCCTCAACCCGGACCAGCTCAAGGACATCTACGTCACCGGGCCGAACGGCAAGCTGGTCCCGCTGAGCACCATCGCCACCCTGCGCAACTCGGTCGTGCCGCGCTCGCTCAACCGCTTCCAGCAGCTGAACGCGGTCAAGATCAGCGGCGTGGCCATCCGCCCGCTCGACGAGGCCTTGCGCTACCTGGAGACCGAGGCGGCCAAGATCCTGCCCAAGGGCTATGCTCGACTACACCGGCGAATCCCGCCAGCTGCGCACCGAGGGGAACAAATTCCTGCCCGCCTTCGGCCTGGCCGTCATCCTGATCTTCCTGGTGCTGGCGGCCCAGTTCAACAGCTTCCGCGATCCGTTCGTCATCCTGGCCGGCTCGGTGCCGCTGGCCATGTTCGGCGCGCTGATCTTCACCTTCCTGAAGATGCCCGATCCCGAACATGCCATTCTGGACCAACGGCTGGACCACCACCCTCAACATCTACTCCCAGGTCGGCCTGGTGACCCTGGTGGGGCTGGTCGCCAAGAACGGCATCCTGATCGTCGAATTTGCCAACAAGCTGCAGCTCGAGGGACACTCCAAGCTCGAGGCGGTCCGCGAAGCGGCCATGATCAGGCTGCGGCCGATCCTGATGACCACCGCCGCCACCATCGCCGGCCACTTTCCCCTGACCCTGGTCACCGGCGCCGGCGCCGCCGCCCGAAACTCCATCGGTCTGGTCCTGGTGGGCGGCATGTTCGTCGGCACATTCTTCACCCTGTTCGTCGTCCCGTCCATCTACATGCTGATCGCCCGCGACCACCGCCGTTCGTCCAAGGAGGAAGCATTTCGCCTCCGGCGGAAGAAGAGTCGGCCCGGCTGCTTCAGGCGGGCGAACGGGCGTGAAAGGGCGGCGACAGTCGCTCAGATGATGGTTCCGGAGGGGATTACGCCGTTCTTGGGAATGATCACAATGCCGTCGCGGATGTAATAGCTCGGGTGGTCGACGTTCTCGGCCTTGCCCTCTGGTGAGATCACCACGTTGTCGCCGATCCGCGCGTTCTTGTCCACGATGGTGTTCTCGATGCGGCAATTGGTGCCCACGCCAATGGGCGGTTTGCCGGTCTCTGGTCTCCAGAATCGAATCCAGCGATTCGTAGTAGTCGCTGCCCATCATGATCACCCGGTTCGGCGCCGTGCCGATGAAGCTGGAGCGCAGGCCGACGATGCTGTGGGCGATGACGGCCCGATTGATGATGCAGCCGTCGGAAATGACCGCATGATCGAAGGTGCCGCCGTTGATCTTCGAGCCTGGCAACCAGCGCGGCCGGCTGAAGATGGGCGCCGCCATGTCGAAGAAGTTGAAGCGGGGCAGTTCTTCGGCCAGGTCCAGGTGGGCGTCGAAAAAGGCGCGGATGGTTCCGATGTCCTCCCAATAGCCCTGGAACACGTACGAAAAGACGCGCTGGGACTCGATGGCGTTGGGGATGATGTGCTTGCCGAAATCCGACAGGTCGTTGTCCAGCAAGCTGCACCATGCACGTCCGGTTGAACACGTAGATGCCCATGGATGCCAGGAACAGCTCGCTCGTCGCCCGACGATGCCCAGCGGGGCATAGCAGTCGAGGGAAGCATGCGCGACGTCCAGCACGGACGCTTCCTTGGGTTTCTCGACGAAGCGGTGGATGCGGCGATCCGCCTCCATTTGCATGATGCCCAGCGAGCTGGCGTCCTTGCGGATGACCGGGATGGTGGCGACGGTGATCTTGGCGCCAGTGTCCTGGTGCTGTTGCAGGATCTGGCGAAAATCCATGCGGTACAGTTGGTCGCCGCTCAGGATCAGAATGTAGTCAGGCGCGTGGGTCAGAAAGTGCATCAGGTTCTTGCGAACGGCGTCGGCCGTTCCGTGCCACCACGACGTATCGGAGAAGGTCTGCTGCGCGGCCAAGATCTCCACGAAGCCACCCGTGAACGGGTCGAACTTGTAGGACCCAGAGATATGTTGGTGCATGGAAGCCGACTGGAACTGGGTCAGCACGTAGATGTTGCGCAGGTCCGAGTTGATGCAGTTGGAGATCGGGATGTCCACCAGGCGGTACTTGCCAGCCAGGGGAACCGCGGGCTTGGCCCGGTCCTTGGTCAGTGGAAACAGCCGCGTCCCTGCACCCCCGCCCAGGATCACGCTGAGCACTTTCTTCGTATTGACGGTCATGGGCGCCAACCGTCCCACGTTGTTTCGGACTTGGCTAGATTTTGGGCTGCTGGCGCCCATCGTCTCAGGGATTGACGCCCTTCGCAACTTGGCAATTTGTCGTGGCAATTTCTCGTCGGAGTGTCGTCATTTCGCGCCGGACGTGCTTAAAATGCGCCCCTCGTGCTCATGAAAAACATCTTGTTCCTCACCTTCGCCCTCGGTATCTCCCTCTTGGGCGCCTCCGGATGCCATTCCGGTCAGGGCAGCTGCGTTCAAGGTGCCACCTGCGAGTGCAGCGGCGGCACCGACTGCTACCAGGGTTGCGCCGACGGCAACGGCTGCGATCTGTCCTGCCACAACATGGTCCACTGCGGTGGCGTGTGCGGTGACGGTTGCGGTCTGCAGTGCCACGACGTCAACGACTGCTCCTCGTCGTGCGGCGACAACTGCCAGATCGACTGCCACAACACGGTTTCGTGCGGCGCCTTCTGCGGGGCCAATTGCCAGTACGACTGCCAGAGCGTGGAGCGCTGCGGGGTCCGCGCCGGACCAGGAAGCACCATTGCCTGCACCAGCGTCACCACTTGCGCGGTCGAGTGCCTTGGCACCTGCCGGGTTCTGTGCACCGGCGTCAACAACTGCGACGTCACCTGCCCGAACGGGGCGTCCCCGATTTCATGCGCCAACGGCGATCTGGCGTGCGGTGCCTGCTAGGCAAAGGAGTGCTGACCCGATGACGTTTGCAAGGTTCTCCTGCTCTGTCTCCCCAACCGGAACTGCCGCCGCGTTCTGCGCCGCCCTCGGGCTGGGACTGATTCTCTTCGCCTCCAACGCCCAGGCGCGCGATCCGCTGCTCATCCACGACGCGCGCACGCCCATCGGCTACGAGGTCGAGCTCGAACCTCACCTCGTGCTGGGTACGAACCCGCCCGGCGCCGGCGCCGGTTCGGGCGTGGGCATCGGCGCCCGGGCCAGCGTGGTGCTAGCGCCCGAGGGCTTCCTCCCG
Organism: uncultured Acidobacteriaceae bacterium; assembly: GCA_963819035.1. Lineage (GTDB taxonomy): Bacteria > Acidobacteriota > Terriglobia > Terriglobales > Acidobacteriaceae > Sulfotelmatobacter. The sequence continues at coordinate 9,974 of CAWFUU010000018.1, forward strand.
CGGGTCAACGACTCGGTGGCCATCGGCTTCGGCCTGGACGTCGGCCACTACACGGGTGACTGGGCCATCAATGGCTATCGTGACCAGTGTCTGCACTACGAGACTGGCCCCGCCGGCACCCAGAATCTGCACCCAAGTGACCTCGAACGGCGGAACCTACAACTACGTCTTCGTGCCCCTGGTCATGCAGTGGAACTTCTGGTTCACCCAGCGCTGGTCGGCCTTCGCCGAGCCGGGTTTGGATTTGTACTTTCTTGGCAATCACGGTTTCGACGTCAGCCCGGCCATGTACGTCGGCGGCCGTTGCCAGATCGCCGACCGCATCACCCTGACCGCCCGGCTAGGCTACCCAACCTTCGCCTTCGGCGTTTCGTTCATGCTTTAGATAATGTCCATCATCAACCTGCAAATTTTCGGAACGAAAAAGTGCCCGGACACGCGCAAGACAGAACGCTTTTTCAAAGAGCGCCGGGTTTCCTACCAACGCATCGACCTGGCCCAGAAGGGTCCTTCGGCGGGAGAGTTGCGCAAGATCGCCCAGGCCGTCGGAGGCATGGAAAAACTCATCGACCGCGACGGGCGTCGCTATGTGGATCGCGGCCTGAAGTACGCCGCGCCCACCGGACCGCGCATTGAACAGATGCTCCTCGACGATCCCATGTTGCTACGCACGCCCATCGTGCGCGCAGGCGATCGGGCCACGGTTGGCTACGACGACAGCACCTGGCTGGATTGGCTGGCCACGGGCTAGGCCTCGCGGGATTGGAATCCCGGCACGATCATGTGGGCCAGGCGAGCGGGGTTCTGCACACCCTGTTCGGCCATCCAGCCGCTCGACCGGGCAAGAAGGTCTTCACCCCGGCTTCCACCCACGATTTCTCCCAGCCACCTGCGCCCTGACTCCGCCAGCAGATTGGCACCGGCCGCTTCGGCAGTGGCGACGGCGTGATCAAGTGCGCGCAAGCCGGCGCTGGGCTCCGTGCCGGGCGAGAGCCAGCGCACGCCCGCCTCGATGGCGGCCGCCATGGCCACCCCGGTCTGATGATCGGACTTGCGCAAGAATTTCACGCTCCGCCACGCCTGGCGGAAGAACGGGGTCCGGCCAGAGTCGGGAACGCCCTCGGCCATGGCCAGGGCGATGCGGGCCCACAGCCAGGCGTATTCCAGGCGGATGCCATTGATCTTGAGCATGGCCGAACGCCGGATTCGGGCGTCCTCGGCGGACATGGCGGCGAAGGCCACCTCGGGCCGCCCGGCGTAGAGCGCCTGTTCGCAACGGCCGAAAAGGTGCGTGAAGTGCTGGAACTGATAGCGGTCGCCAGGCCATCCATCCAGGATGCCCTCGATGTCCTTGCTGGCGCGCGCGCAGTCGTCGCGGATGAGCCACACAATCGAGTGGTACGTGCGCAGATTGGTCGTCAGGTAGCGATCACCGGTGCGATCAGCGTCGGCGGTGTAGCGATCGAATCGCTCGCACAGCTCGCGCAGCCGGCCCGCCATGCGCAAGGAGTAGCAGGCGAAAATGCGCGTGGTGGCTAGCTCCCAACTCACGCCGTGGCAATGGCTGAGGAAATACTGCTCAACGGCGGTGAGCTCGTTGCGCGCGTCTTCCCATTCACCAGCGAAGTAGTGGACCACGCCATGGCACATCTTCGTCAAGCCAATGGCGTGGGGATCGGACGAACGCCGTGCCAGCACCTCGGCCTTGGATAGCAGGAGCATGGAAAAACCAAAATGGGACCGGCCAATCGCCGCGATTTGCCCCGCCAGCATGGAAAGGCCCTGCGACACGCGAAGGATGTCGCCGGTCTTGAGGGCCAGCATCAAGAAGCGCAACAGGAAATCGTCGGCGTGCAGGATATCCACGACGCCAAGGCCGATATTGACCGACCACAGGACATCGAGCAGCCGCTCATCCTTGGTCGAAATACTCGACGCAGGCCGTTCCACGAAGCCTGTCCCGCGCAACCGCAACCAGAGCAGCCGCCAGGCGACCGACATGAAGGCGCGACGCGGGTCGGCGCTAGGCGAAGCCCGGCCTGCTTGAGCACGTCCTTGAGGACCTCGAGCCCCTGCGCGATCTGGCCGCCCCGCAGGAGTTGCTCGGCGGCGAGATGGTGCAACCTCACCGCATAGGCGGTATCGCTCAGCGCCGCGGCGCGCTCATAAGCCTCCGCGGCCAGGCTGGCGTTCCCGTTGCTTGCGCGGCAGTCGCCCCAGCGCCTGGAGCAATGGTGGGTCTTGGCCTTGTCCTCGGATTCAAGCGCCACCGCGGTCTCATAGAATTCAGCGGCGCGATCGAAGGCCAGCTTGGTGCGCGCCTCATCGGCGGCGTCGCTGGCATAGCGCTTGGCCCGCTCGTGGTCGTCGGCGGAAAGCCAGTAGCGGGCCAGCCTGTCGGTACGCTGGTGATCCCACTGCTCGACCGCCTCGGCCAAGCTGGCGGTGCAGCTTTCGCAAGGTCGCCTCGTCGAGATGGCGCACCACCGCTTCGCGAATGCGATCGTGGTAGGTAACGACGGTGGCGTCACCCTGGCGTCCGCTGCGGCTAATCAGCCGCTCCTCGAGCAGCGCCGAGATGCCTCGCTCCCACGCCTCGGAACCGAAGGCTACACCGATGGCGCCCGCCAGCGTCTGTTGCGGCAGGGGATCGCCGGCCATGGCGATGATCTCGAGCAAGCGCCGGCTTTCCTCGGGCAAAGCGCCGACGCGTTTGAGAATCATGCCATCCAAGTGGAAGGCGTTTCCGTCGGGCGCTGCCGCCAAAGCCCCGCCGGGCAAGACCATGCCGTGCAAGTGCTGCACCAGCTCGACGACGAAGAAGGGATTGCCGCGGGCTTCACCGACAATGGTTTCGGCAATGTGCTGTTTGAGGGCGGGCGCGACCTGGCCTAAATCCAGGAGGCCATCCGCAAGGGTACGGACGTTGTCGTCCGACAAGGGGCCGAGGGTGATGACTTCGACACCAGCTTGTGCCTCGACCTCGCTCAAGAGGGCTTTCGCGGCGCCGAGGTTGTCGTCGGTAGGCGGACGGCAGTTGAGAATGAGAAGCAAGGCAGGCGCGCCGGGTTGCCTCATGATGGCCCGCAACAGGGCGAAGCTATCAAGATCGGCCCACTGGAGATCGTCGATAAAAATGGCGAGCGGGTGCAGGCGCGCCATGCGCACCAGCAGCTCACAGAAGGCGACGAAGGCGCGATTGCGCAACTCCTTGGCGTCGCGCAGGGGTGGCACGGCGTAGCGTTCGTGCGTCGATGAGCTTGAGTCGGCGCAAGACGGGAAAGATCTCGGACAAGTGCCGAATGCCGTCGGGTAGGGCGTAGGATTGACACCTCGTCGTCGCTAAGCTTGGTCAGGTGGTAAGTCAGGGCGTCCACCACGCTGTCGAACGCCTTGAAGGGCAGGGCCTCGCGCTCGTGGCAGCGCCCCCGCAAAACCAGCGGCGGCGACGACGTGGGACGCGAGGTCAGCCGATGCTCGATGAAGGTTTCGACCATGCTGGTCTTCCCGATTCCGGAAGTCCCCTGGACCATCGTCACGGCGAGTCTGCCCTTGAGCATTTGCGTATAGGCGCGGTCCAAGACCTGCAACTCCGCGTCGCGCCCGACCACAGCGCTTCACGTGCACGCCGACCGCGGGAGCCCGGCCAGTCTGGGAAAGCGCGCGTTTGCCGGGACCACGCCCAGTCGCTCGAGAATCTCCCCTCCACCCGGGCGCTGTGCCGGATCGCGCCGGATCAGTTGCATACACAGGTCACTCAGCCCACGGTCCACAAAGGGGCTGATGTCGACGGGGGCAGGCGGATCCTCCGCTTGTTTCTTCAGCAGGACTTCGAGCAACGCACCGTCGAAGGGGCAACGCCCGGTGAGCACCTCATACATCATCGTTCCCACGGCGTACCAATCAGCGGCCGGAAGGCACGATTTCTCCAGCGCCTGCTCAGGTGCCATGTAGGCTGGCGTTCCGAAGATGCCGTCGCCTGACAAGCTCTCGCTGTTCGGGTTCTTGGCCAGTCCGAAATCCAGGATGACGACCCGCCCTGCTTCCGTCACGAGCACGTTGCGTGGCTTCAAATCGCGATGGATGCAACCCGCCTCGTGCACGGCGTGAACGCCGGCGCACAATTGCTGGATTGTCTTCAGCATGCGCTCGCGGCTCGACGGTGACGAAGACTGCGCCAGCAGGTAGCGGTCGAAAGGAACCCCCACCACGTATTCCATCGTGAAGAACAGGAGCTTGCCCTCTGAGACGAGCTCGTACAGCGTGACCAGATTCACATGCCGAAGATCCGCCAGCGAACGGAATTCGCGCTTGAACAGGTAGATATCCAAGCCACTCGATACGTTGAGGGTCTTGAGCGCGACCTTGGTATCGAGTTGCTTGTCGTAGACCAGGTACACGCTGCCCATCCCTCCTGTACCAAGTAGGCGAATGGGCTTGAATCTCGATGTTCCTGAGAAGTGCATGGGCGGGCAAGAAGTCAACGCAGGAAAAAGCCACGGTCACCGTATCACGAATCGTGAGATGGCTCACACGTGCCGATAGTGCGGCCAGAGCGCTGTGGCCACGTTGCAATAAAATGGCTTACAGTGGCAGAAGGAATGATTGCTGCCCCTGATTACGGAGTAAACAACCCATGAGCCATCCTCGACTCGTCCTCTTGATTCTCGCATGCCTGCCGGCGCTGCTTCCGTTGGCTTGCTCCAAGGGTAACCGCGTCCCCCCACGCGACGCGGCGGCGGAAGTTGGTGCAGATACCGGCGCCCAGACTGCCGTCGATGCCAGCGGGCCGGATGCCTGGCTTCAGGCTGCCGATATCCCAGCCGACCTCGGACAGGATTCTCCTAGCGTTCCCTCGGACGCTCTTAGCGAAGCCGCGACCGGAGCGGCCGAGTTGGTCCTGGACCGCGATAGTGCCGTGGTCTACGGCTACGCGGGCGAACGGAGCGCCCCTGTGGTCTTCATTGTGAAGAACCGGGGTAGCGCAGCCAGCGGTCAACTGCAGATCGCTCTTGGCGGGGTGACTGCGACGGATTTCCAAATCGCGAGCGAAACATGCAGCTCGACCGCGCTTGCGGTGGGAGCGGCGTGCACGGTGAGTGTCGTGTACGACGCTCCCAGCCCGTTGACCAGTGTGGATGGAAACGCAACGCTAACCATCACCGATACCGGCACAGGCACTTCCATCTCAGCCACGCTCCAGGGTTCCCGTTGCGACATGGCTCAAACCATGACCCTCACGGGTGGGTCGGATCTCGGCTCGGTCGCCCCAGGGGCGCTCGGGGCCGAGGTCCTCTTGACTGTCGCCAAGATAGGATCGGGACTCTGTGGGGCCATCGGGGCCATCACAGTTTCCGTCTCCCCTGCAACCGTCGTCATCCTCTCAAGTAACACCTGTACGGACACGCAGCTCCCCAATGTGGGAGACACTTGCCTCATCGGGTTGAGACTTGCTCCGAAAGAAAGCACAACGCCCCAAGCTGTTGCGGCTATGCTGACCGTAGTCGCCCACCACGCCAGCATGTCTATTGTGCTGGTCGGAAAGATTGTGTCTGGTACGCCGCCCACTGCAAATCCGACGTCAATCAATTTTGGCTCCGTTCCAGTCAACCAGCCGTCGGCCGTCAAGACGGTAACGCTCGCGAATGACGGAAGCACGCCCACTGGCCCACTTTCCGTAACCCTCTCTGGAACAGGCGTGGGACAGGTTTCAGTCGTCGGGAACACTTGCAAGACTCCGATTCAGCCCGCCTCTAGCTGTACGATATCGGTCCAGTACGTGCCGGCCGACACCATGGGCATCAATGGCACCATCACAATCACAGATGGCTCGACCAGCGTTGCCGTCCCCATGGTTGGTGTCGGCGTGGCGGCGGTCGATGCCGGTGGGGAGGCCTCGGTCGACGGGGGAAACTAGGAGCTTTCGAAGTCAGGCTTTGCGGGCTTGCGCAGGCTGAATGGAGTCGCGCACCCTGTCCGTTCACACGTCAAGCTTGAAGGTCGGCTTGACGTCGGCCGATGAGACGCCGTTGCGAGGGCTCCAGTTTTCGAGTGGCGGCTCGGTCAACACGACGAAGAGATCACCGGCGCTTACGCCTGCTGCCTCGAAGCGGCTGGCGAGGGAATGGTAGAGCTTACGCTTCGCCTCTAGGGACCGTCCCGGAAACGCGACGATCTCGACCAGCGTGTAGGCCTCCGTGCGATCGGCGGTGATCTCGAACGCGCTGGCATCGTGCTCAAGCAAGATCTGGTGCCGGTCGGTGTCTGGAATCCTGAACGCCTCGACCAGCGCATCGTGGACGGCATCCAGCAAGCGGCGGTTCTCTTCGGCCGGACGGCCAGGCACGGCGATTCAATCTGACGAGCGGCATGACAAAACTCCTATCACAGCCTGAACGCAAGTCGCAGCCCCAGCATCGTGGCCCGGCCAAGGCGGCCCACCTCAAGACCAAAGGCGAGACTGCCCGACTCGATCCCGAAGCCAAAGGCACCGTGGAATCGGAACAGATCGCCGTCGTCGATGAGCATCCAAGGCCCGACCAGGCCCTCGAAATAGACGCGCTGAACGTGCAGCTTGAGCCGGAGGTCGATGGGGATCCCGAGGTGGTGGCTGTCATCGAAGAAGGCCACCCCAGCACGTCCACCGAGCGAGAGACTGCGCGCCAGAAAGGTATCTACCCCGAGCGTCAGGTTGAGCGCGCCCACCCCGCCCTCGATCCAATCCGCGCCCAGACCAAGGTTGACCGACGCGTTGGCGGGCCGGGCAAAGCCGGTCAGTACGACGAAGGCTAGAAGGGCGACGAGCAGGAAGGTTTTGCGCATGCGCATGGGGGACTCCAAGCAGAAAGTAGAGCACGTCGCCTTGCCCGAAAGAAGTTTCCTGAATCCTGGCGCAGTCCGTTGGGCATAAGATTGCTGATCGTGGCAGGAACTAGCTGCCGACGCGACGCGTGCTTCCAGATCCGATGAATTTGCGTCGATAGAGAGGGATGTGAGCGACAAGACGTTGCCCGTTGGACGTTCGGCCAATATGGCCGGAAGGGTCTTCGGCGGGTATCGGTTGGTGACGCCCATTCGCAGCGGTGGCATGGGCACGGTTTACTATGCCGAGCACACGCTCATCGGCAGTCGCGCTGCGGTCAAGGTCCTGCACCCGGCGATCTCGCGCGAATCCGCAGCTGATTTCGCGCTTTCTCATCGAGGCACGCGCCGCCAACGACATCCGCCACCCCAACGTGGTGGAGATCACCGACCTCGGAGAACGCCGGCGATCGTGCACTACATCGTGATGAGCTTTCTCGAAGGCGAGACCTCGGCGAACGACTGGAACGGGAAAAGATCCTCGACGAATCCACCATGGTTCGCATCGTCAGCCAGGTCGCCTCGGCGCTGGCCGCGGCCCACGACCGCGGCATCGTGCACCGGGATCTCAAGCCCGAGAACATCTTCCTGCTCAATCATCCCGACTACCCGGACTACGTCAAGGTGCTCGACTTCGGTATCGCCAAGCTCATCGGCCCGCAGCAGGTCGAACGACCTCACAACACCATGATGGGCACGGTTTCGGGTACGCCGGCATACATGTCCCCCGAGCAGTGCCTGGCCAGGGCGAGCTCGACCACCGCAGCGACATCTATTCCCTTGGCGTCATCTGTACGAAATGTTAACCGGCACGGTGCCCTTCCGTCTCGATGCGCCGGCCGGACGTGCTGCTTGCGCACATGCAGGACACGCCAACCTCGCCCCCTTCGACCTCAATCCCAAGCTGTCCAAGCACATGGCGACGCCATTCTGCGCGCGCTGGAAAAGGATCCAGCGCAGCGCTTCGCGAGCATGCGCGAGCTGCGCGACGGCGATCGAAAGCGCCTCGTGCGGCACACCGTCTGCGGCCATCCCCAAGGGGGCGAGCCGAAGAGGAGACCTTCGACAAGCGCGAGAAGCGCGAAGCGAATCGTTCTCGTCAAGCGCCTGACCGATATCATTTCAAGCGGCTGGAAAGCGACAACCTGCTGGTGCCCGCCATGCCCGCCATCGCCGTTCAGTGCATGCGGCTTGCTCGACGATCCCAAGCAAACCTTCACGAGCGTGGGCAAGCTGGTCGGCAAGGATCCCGTGCTGGCCTCGCGCGTGCTTCGTCTGGCCAACAGCGCTGCTTTCCCGAGCAAGTCGAAGGCCACCACGCTCGAACAATGCATTCCACGTATGGGCACCGACGGATTGAAGCTGGCCATCTGTCACTACTCGATGTACCAGGCATTTTCTTCCAAGGACGAGCGTATTCAAGCGGCCTTTCAAGGCATCTGGGAACACTCGCTGGCCGTGGCTTTGATCGCCAAGGAAATCGCCGGACAGCTTGAAGGCCCGAGCGATGCCGTCCCAGACACAGTCTACCTAGCCGGCCTGCTTCACGATGTGGGAAAGCCGGTGGTCGCCGCGCTGCTCTTGGAGGCCGAGAAACTGATGTCCATGCACAAGTCGGCGGTGCCGTGGATCAGCCACGCGGTCTGGCGCCAAGTGGTGGATCGGTCGCACCGCAATGTCGGTGTGGCCTTGGCCAGGCGCTGGGAGTTGCCGACTGCCATCGGCGACGCCATCGAAAAGTGCGGGGCCTACGACCGGGCAATCCCCCACGCGCCATCGAACATCGTGTGCCTGGCCAACGCCTTCGCCAAGGTGCATGGACTCTATGCGGGCGACTTCGACGCGGACCTAGTCAACGCCCTGCTCGTCGAGGGCAAGAATCTCCTCGACATGCCCGACGAAGCCTTGGCCCTGTTGTGTGCCGGCTTGTATGGCCGCGTCGGGTCGTTGTTCGATGTAAAGGCGCCGGCCGTTCCTGCTTCGTAACCTGGCTCCCCGTCTGGGTTTGGGCCCTGCGGCGTTAGGGACGCTTGGTGTTGGCCATGAAGGCCTCCATGGCGTGCTTCATCTCAGGCACCGAAAGGTTCTTCTTGCGGGTCGCGATGGCCCACACATGTCCGAACGGATCGGTCAGCATTCCCCAGCGATCGCCCCAGAAGGCGTCTTCCATCGGCATGCGCACGTTGGCGCCGGCGCCCAGCGCACGTCCAAAGAGTGCGTCGCTGTCCTCACAGTAGATCATCAAGCTCACCGGCGTGCCCCCAAGGGCCTGCGGTCCCTTGCCGCCCATCTCGGGCATCTCGTCGGTCACCATCACCACGGAGTTTCCGATCTTGATCTCCGCGTGCATGATGCGGCCGTCCGGGCCGGGCATGCGGTACAGCTCCTGCGCGCCGAGCGCCTGCTTGTACCAGTCGATCGCCTTGCTAGCGCCCTTGATGACAAGGTTCGCCGTGACACTGTGGAAGCCATCTGGAATCGGGTTCACTTTTTCGGCCATGGGTCCTCCGGAGAAAAGCTGAGTGGTGTCACGGATGGATGACCTACAGCCGCGAAAGGTTTCGCCTGCTCGTCCCCCGTGACCACAGCGCCGTCGTCCCGGGCCGGTCGCCGCTAGTCCTTCCCACCGTCCTCGCGCCAATGGGTCCAGGAGCCAACTTTCTCGCCGTTGTCGTAGTGGCCCTCGAACGCCTTCTGGCCGTTTGCGTACCAGAAGATGCTTGCGCCCGTGCGCCTTCCGTTCGCGTAGTGGCTCTCCTCCGCCTTCTGGCCGTTGCTGTGCCAGAAGGTCCAGGCATCCACGCGCTTGCCGTTCGTGTAGTGGCCCTCTTCCTGCTTCTGCCCATTTGGGTGCCAAAAGGTCCAAGCGCCCACCCGCTTGCCGCTCGCGAAGTGGCCCTCCAGCGACTTTTGGCCGTTCGGGTGCCAATAGCTCCAGTCGCCCTCCTGCTCCCCATTGGCGTAGGGGCCCTCCGCCGCCTTCTGGCCGTTCGCTCGCCAAAAGCTCCAGGGCCCCACCCGCTTTCCGTTGGCGTATTGGCCCTTCTCCTGCTTCTGGCCGTTCTCGTACCAGGTCGTCCAAAGCCCCACCAGGACGTCATTCTTCTGCGCGTCCTGCGCAACAAGGCCGCGCGACTTGACGGTCCTATTCGGGTACCTCTCCTCACGAAGTCCCTTCCTTTTGCACCCAAACGAAACAACCGCGAGCAGCGCAAGCCCCATGGCGATCGATCGCTTGCGAGAGCCGGTGAAGGGCCTCGAAACGGAACCAGCGAGGGGCGTGCGCGCGGGCATGGCGACATGATCGCACGCCCTGGTGGTGGGCGGAAGACTGGCCGGCGGCGAAGGTCAGGACCGGTGCTACCCAATTGGTCCCGGGGCCTTCCGCGGCCCGCCACGGCTTGACCTGCCCCGCATCGCGGTCGGGGACAAGTATCGATGTGCCGCTTCAGCAAGTTTGCGCTAAGTTGGTTGCGTGTCATACGCCGCCCTGGCCGAACATTACCGACGCCTTTTCCAACTTCGCCACGTCGAAGCCATCACCTCTTGGGACGAGTCCACCATGATGCCCACCGGTGGCGGTCCGGCGCGGGCCGAGGCGCTCTCCGTACTGCGAGGGCTCATCCACCAACACGCGACGCGCGAGGGGTTGGCCGACCTGTTCGCTGCTGCCGCGGCAGAAAGCGCCGAGCTCCTGCCCTGGCAGCAAGCCAATCTCCGGGAGATGAAGAGAGAATGGGTACGGGCCAGCGCTTTGCCGCTGAAGCTGGTCGAGGCCATGTCGCATGCCGAGTCGCTGAGTGAACAGGCCTGGCGAAAACTGCGACCGGACAACGACTTCGCAGGTTTCCTGCCGTTCTTTCGCGAGGTGGTCCGGCTCAAACGAGAGGCGGCGCAGGCGTTGGCCGAGAAGCTTTCGCTCAGTCCCTACGACGCGCTCATGGATGGTTTCGAGCCGGGCGCGCGGGCGAAAGAGATTGCACCGCTGTTCGTGCGACTGCGCGCCTTTCTTCCCGGGCTCATCGCCAAGGCCCTGGAACGACAAACGGGCGAGCCCGCCCTCGCCTGCGAAGGTCCGTTTTCCGTCGAGAGCCAGCGCGGGCTGGGACTCGAGCTCATGCGCCGCCTGGGCTTCGACTTCAACCATGGACGCTTGGACACCAGTCACCATCCCTTCTGCGGCGGCGTGCCGACGGACGTGCGCATCACGACCCGATATTCCACCAGCGACTACAGCAAGGCGATGATGGGTGTGCTGCACGAGTCCGGTCACGCGAAGTACGAACAGAATCTACCCCGCCCCTGGCTCGGCCAGCCCGTTGGACTCGCGCGTGGCATGAGCATTCACGAAAGCCAAAGTCTGCTCACCGAGATGCAGGTCTGCCGCGGCCGCGCCTTTCTGGAATTCGCCGCCCCCTTCATCGCTGGGGCCTTCCCCGACACCGCCCGCCGCGCGCCCGAGGCTTTCACCCCAGAGAGCTTGTTTCGACAGCTGGCCCGCGTGAAGCCGGGCTTGATTCGCGTGGATGCGGACGAAGCCACCTACCCGTGCCACATCATGCTGCGCTTCGAGCTGGAGCAGCGCCTGGTCGATGGATCCTTGCGGCCCGAAGACGTGCCCGAGGCTTGGGACGCGGGCATGCGCGAGGTGCTCGGCCTGTCCACGCGCGGAAACGATCGCGATGGTTGCATGCAGGATGTTCATTGGCCGGCCGGGCTGATTGGCTACTTCCCGTCCTACACGCTGGGCGCACTCACCGCGGCCCAGCTTTTCCACGCAGCCCGCCGCGCCCTGCCCGAACTGACAGACCAGATCCGCCGCGGCGAGCTAGGCGCCCTCGATGCTTGGCTGCGTGAGAAGGTTTGGAGCCAAGGATCGTTTCTTAGCGCCTCTGATCTGATCGAACGCGCGACGGGGAGCGTGCTCACCACGGCGGCCTTCGAACAACATCTCGAATGCCGCTACCTGCAGCGCGAATCGAACTAATCCACCCTTGTCCTTTTCGCACGACTGTCTGTTGCCGGTTCGAGAACCCATGCATGCCACGCCTTCGCCTGGTCGTGCCTCTATACCCAATGGACGCATTGAGTGCAGGGTGAACCAGGTGATCGGCATTACACCAGCCTCTGCCGCACATGCGTGCATTTCGTGGATCGTGATAGGCTGTCACGACTGTGAGAAGACTATCTCGTGTTGGGATCGCGCTGCTGCTTCTTGGCTGTGGCAGCTCCAAGACATCCGCCGTGAGGGATGCCGCATTGGACGGTACGCCAAGCTTCTTCGACGTACCGACCGAAAGCGATGTGCCCGATATCAAGTCCGATGCGGTGTATGCCACCCACGATGAGGCCGCTTTGGACGTTCCTCTGGGCGCCGCCGATGTGATAGCCACAAGCGAAGTGTTCGACATCAAGTCTGATTCGGTAAATACAGGCGGCCAGGGCGGCCAAGCTGGCCAGGGCGGCCAAGCTGGCCAGGGCGGCCAAGCTGGCCAGGGCGGCCAAGCCGGCCAAGGCGGGCAGAACAACAACACAGGCACGGTCAGCGTTTCCGGCGGCACGCGTGACCTCCCAACCACCCACTGCACATCCACCACCGGGGATGGAACTTGTGCGATTCCGAGCGGCTACAGCAGTTGTATCGCAGGCAAATGCGCCACTTCTCTGACCAAATGCTACTACTCCGACGGGATTTCTAGCGCTGTTGGCGGCCTTTGCCGGTCCTATGCCAATTGCATGCTCGCCTGCCCATGCGATACGGGACAGTCCAAGTGTGAAGACGACTGCCTGCAGAGCTACGCCGCGACGGATCCCAACTGCTGGACGTGCCTCATCGACTTTCGCGACTGTTCGAAACATGTCAATTGCCCGCCAATCAACGACTGTGTCAACCCTGAACGCTCCCCTCAATTGCTTGTCGACTGAGATCATTGGGGAAGAGACACACCCGGCGACCAATCGGTGCCTGGGCTAGGCTTTGTCCATTCCGGACGCTGGGGTATCACGCAGGCCATCCGTTCAACCAAGATGTACGACAACTCTTTTTTTCAATTGAAGATTCTCCGCGGTTGTCATTTCATACGCTTCATGGAACTGCGTCGGAATGCAAAGTTGGCGATGGTGACCGGATTGACCATGGTCGCGATTGCCGCCCGGCCGGCACGGGCCTGCACCATCTTCGTGCTCACCGATACCAGCCACGCGCTCTTCTGCAACAACGAGGATTGGTCGGACTCCAATACCCGCATGTGGTTTCAGCCAGCCGGCGAGGGATATTACGGCGCGGTTTATGTCGGCTTCGTCAACGGTTGGCCTCAGGGTGGACTGAACACCGAGGGACTCGCCTTCGACTGGGTGATGGGAGGCAAGGAGAAGTGGGACCTGAAACCCAGTTCGCCGAGTGCCCGAGGAAATTCGAGCCAGCGAATGCTCGAGACCTGCAACACAGTCAAGGATGCTATCACTTTCTATCGGACGCACGCCGAGCCGGTTTTTTCATATTCAAAGGTTCTGGTGGCCGACAAGACCGGAGCATCCGTCATCATTGGGGCCAAAGATGGCCAGCTGCAGATTGAGGAGTCCAATCAATGCCGGGGATTCGGTTTTGGCGGCCGGGGCAAGCTGGCTGCGGCGCTCGCCCGCCGCGCCGCCCTTGCCAATCAACCCGAACCCACGGTAGCCGAGGGATTTCAAATTCTGCACGACAGCCGGCAAGCGGGCCAGTACGCCACCAGGTATTCGAACGTCTTTGACCTAAAGTCCGGCGACATCTTCCTGCGAACGTACCCCGAACGAGACGACGTGGTGAGGCTCAACCTGGCCGCCGAGCTGCAACAAGGGAGCCCACTACTACGAGATGCCCCGGATCAAAGAACAACTGGCGCAAGCCCCCAGGCCACTGCCGCTAAACCTGAAGCGCTTTCCTTTGGACGAGTTCAAACCGATTCCGGACAAGGAGCCCGCGCTCACCGCTCATATGCGCGCCATGGTTCAGGATGCCGCCCAAGGCACCCCGCGTGCCCAAGACTACGGCACTGATTTCTGGAAGGCGGAGGTCTTGCCGAACCAGAAGAGAGTCCAGTCTGAGATGAAAGACCTTGGCGAGGTTGTCTGCATGACACCGGTGGATTGCGGAGACGCAAACGGGCTGCGCAGCTACCGCTACCGGCTGGAGTTCGCCAACGCGATACTTCTCATGCGCTATGTCCTCGACGCGCAGAACAAGGTGACAGCCAGCGAGTGGGAGGCTTTTGAATTGAAACCCACGTGGAGATTTGGTGGGCCTCCCAAGACTGTGGTCGACCTCGGCGTCGCATTGGGCATCGACAGGCAAAGCATCGTGGTCATTGGGCTCTTGCCCGACTCGCCCGCCATGCAGAAGGATGTCCACGTCGGCGATCGCCTCCTGGCCGTGGCCCAAGGCACGGAGCCCGCGCTACCGGTGCGAAGCGAGAATCTCGCCCGGGCAGTCGAGCTGATTCGCGGTCCGGCTGGCACAACGGTTCGTCTGACAATGGTTCCAGCCGGGAAAGACCCGTCGCACACCCGCGTCGTCAGTCTTGAGCGCCCCGAATTGGATTGAACGGCCGGTTCGCGGATCATGCGGCGAAGGCGCGCATCTGGGCGAGGTCATAGAGAACGCCGGGCGCGTCGCAAGTGACATCTATCCACGACACGAGGGTGTTGCTCTTCCCCTTACCGGGAGCGGGCCAGGGCGGGGGCGGCGCAAAGTAGGAGCCATCGGGCTTGCGCATGTGCGAGCGATCCGAGGCGAGGCCGGTCAGGTAGTCGACCGCTGTAATCACGCGGAAAATTGGGCGCCGTCGTGGGTGGTGCATGGGTGGAAAGCTCTCGGCCAGGTAGCGCGCAAGCGGGCAAGGAAAGGGAAGGTCCGAGTCCAGATTGAGGGCAAGGCGCGCCCCGTGTGGGTCGTCGACCACGGCGAAGACGTGGTAGTCCCAGCACGCGAGGCCATCCCCGAGGCGCCCGGCCCCTGACGAAGTGCCAGGAAGTGGCCCGACTGACTGGAGACGATGACAGCCCACGCGCGATGGGCTGCTAGCTCGCTATTCGCCAAGAGGCGCCAGACGTTCTCCTCGCAGTAGCGGGCCTGGTAGTCGAGGGAAAGCCGATCAATGCTCAGCACGGGGCGATCATAGCAGGACCCCACTACCGAACCGTATAGTCCTGGGTGAGCTCCGTCGCTCTCGCGGAGCAACCCCAAGATCAAGTGCAGGCGCTTCCTTGAGCTTGCCGTAGGCGTCCAAGACACGATCGGGCGTCGTGAGGTCGAGCCCGTTGATGGAAACCAGGACGTCGTTGTTGCGTAGCCCAAGCTTGGCAATCGGCCCATCGGCGGTGATAGCGAAGAGTCGGAATCCGAGCGGCTTGCCATCGCGGGCTTCGGGCATGACACGTACCGATCTGGCCAACAACCCGAGGTTGCCGAGCGCAAGATCGAGCGTACTTCTCTTGATTTCATAGCGACGCTCGGCGAGCTTTCGGATTCCCCGATCCAGATCCTGTGCGAAGGTGTCACACAGCGGATTGTGAGGGGAAACAATCCGGGCAGAAGCCGCAGTATGCGCCTTGGCGTCCTTTCGCAAGAACAACGAGGTGGGGTGCATCTCCGCCGTCATCTCGCCCTCGGGCGCAGGGTCCATGACCGGAAGGGAGTCGCGGTCAGCCTGGATGGGCGCATCGACCGGCGACGCTTCCGATGTGGTCGGCGCCAGGGCTGACATGACTTTGGAAAAATGCGTCCGCACAAGTCCCGAGGCTGCCAGCGCCAAGAGGGCAGCGCACAGGGCCGAAGCTGTCAGGTAGCGGAACCACATAGACGACCGGGATGGTGTTGGCCCATCGGGGAGAGCTTCTATATCAGTCGCGTGGGGAGCCGGCCAGCTTTGCTGGCCACGTACCATCGCGGGAAGGGATGGCGAGGCCGCGCGAAGCGCGGGGGCAGGGGTGGAGGGCGCAGGTGCCGAATGCAAAGCTAACCCTCCCAGGGTTTCCATATCAGATTTGTGTGTCGACTCCCCGTCCGGAAATAGCCGCGCGAGAGTTGCGGATAAGGTACCCAGACGGTTGGGTATCGCGGCGGTGTGGTTGACAGATTAGACGTTTTCAGACACGCTGAAAAACCATGCGGCGAAGCGAAAAGGGCACTCGAAAGTCCTACGTGTGGGTGTGATTCTCACTATCGGCGCCGTCACCTTCGGACAGACCCTCGGGCTGTGTGAAGTGGGTTTCGCATGACGGGGAAGCCGGTGAAGAAGAGGGGCAAGCAGGCCTGGCCGCAGACGATTCCGGTCGGGGAGCGGATGGCATGGTCGGCGAAGCTCCTCGCGGAGACAGACGTCCTCGACGTGATCATGAATTGGGGACGGGACATGATCTACTTCAAGGACCGTCAGTCGCGGTTCTTCTTCGTCAGTCGGTCGCAGGCGCTGCGCTTCGGTACGCAGGACGTTGCGAAGATCATCGGCACGTCGGACTTTGACCATTTCACGCGCGAGCACGCGCTTCCAGCGTTCCGCGACGAACGGAAGATCATCCGTGCGGGCAAGCCGGTGATCGAGATCGTGGAGAAGGAGACCTGGCCAGACGGAACGTTCAACTGGGTCTCGACCTCGAAATTTCCACTTCGGGACAAAAAGGGTCGCGTCATCGGTACCTGGGGCATCTCGCGAGATGTGACGGCCCTGAAGAAGGCGGAAGACGCGCTGGAGGCAGCGAACAAGGAGCTTCTCCCAGCTTTCACGCACCGACACGCTGTCGGGACTGCTCAACCGGCGGGACCTTTACGAGACCCTGCAAGGGAACTTCAAGACGCGGGCGCGGGCGAAGGCCAGCGGAGGCCGGGACGAGTTCTCCGTCGTGCTGTTCGACATTGACCGGTTCAAGACCATCAACGACGGGTTCGGTCACCTGGCCGGGGATCAGGTGATCCGGCACGTGGCGGAGATCCTGCGCTCCGGCATCCGTACGACGGACACGCTTTTTCGCTACGGCGGGGACGAGTTCCTGCTTCTCCTGCCCGGGACCGGGCTTGACGGGGGCCGTGTCGTGGCGTCGAAACTCCTGAGCAGGATCCGCAAGACCGCCTGTCATTACGAGGGCCGGAAGATCCGGTTGACCTCGAGCGCCGGAGTCGCGGGATCCGAGGAGACGAAGAATGTGAGCGTGCTCCTGAAGAAGGCGGATCGGAGGCTCTACCTTTCCAAGAGGGCCGGACGGGACAAAGCGACCTGATCTTGGGGATCGCCCGGACCCCGACAAGATTCATGCGATGAACAAGTCGGGCTGGTCGCGTTGGCGTAGCTTGGCTAAGCCCAGCGGATCCAGAACGCGCGAAGGCATGGAAACCCTTCTAGGGTTTCCCTGTCAGCGATTTCGCCGACGCTTTCCCCCGCGCTTGCTCCGCTCCCCGCGCTCGCGCGGCTGGGCAGCCACGGGTACCTTCACGGGTTCTGCGTGCGTAAGGAAGGATTGGAGCTTCCGGCGTCTCTTTTCACGCGGCACGGGGCAGGCTCGGGGGCAGATTCAGATCCGCGCGAGACCGAAGCACCTGAAGCAGGTGAGCCCGGGTCACGATCCCCTGTACTCGACCGTCGGATGTGACGGGCAATTGGTTGACATCCTCCCGTCCCATGATTTCCAGGGCCTCCATTGCAGGCATGTCACGTGAAACGGAGTGAATACTGTTGATGGGACGCATCACCTCGCGCACGGTAGTGAAAGGCCATCGCTCGGCCGGAAGCGCGCGAACCTCATTCGTAGTTATCAGACCGACCAGCCTGTCATTTTCCATTACGAAGAAGCACCGCTGGCCGGTTCGGAGAAGGTGTTGATGCACGAAGTCCTGTACCGAAGTACTGCGATCGATCGTAGTGCAGTCGGTAGACATTACATCCGCAACCCGCAAGCCATGGAGAAGCCTCCCAGCCTTGACCTGCAGGTACGAAGCCCCAGCCGCTTGCAAGAGAAACCAGCCGATAAAGGCGATCCAGAGCCCACCGAGGCCGGCTCCTTGAAAGAATCGAAGTATCCCGAAACCGATGAATAATACGGCGATGACCTGCCCGACGAATGCCGCTGCGCGAGTTGAGCGCTCCGCGTCATCCATCGCCCACCACAGGATGGCATGCAGCACCCGCCCCCCATCAAGAGGGAACCCCGGAATCATGTTGAACGCTCCGAGAGCCAGGTTGATGTAGCCGAGCCAAACAAGGAGTGCAGTACCAGGAGTGGCGGGCGCGGTTCGCGGATTCCATCCAGCGACCCGGGCCAGCGCCAGCAGGATGAGACCGAGAACCCCACTCGTAAAAGGCCCGACAATAGCCATCCAAAATTCTGTCTTGGGGTCAGACGCTTCCTTTTCGATTTGAGCAACTCCCCCGAGAAGAAAAAGGGTGATTTTGTGGATGGGCAACCCGCGCGCTTTCGCAACCAGTGCATGGGACAGTTCGTGGGCAAAGAGGCAGGCAAAGAAGAGCACGCCAGTAATAATCGCTGTGGCCCATACGAGTGCCTCACTCCAATCCCGGTTGGCAGCGTGGAATTGAGCGACCAGCGAGAAGGTGATGAGCAGCGCAATCACCAGCCAGCTGTAGTGCAGCCCGAGTTCAACTCCGAAAATGGTGCCCAGCTTGATTTGTGACTTCATTCCCTCCTCCTACCCTTGGCCTCAGGCAGAAACGCTTGGGCCCCAAAATGGAGTGCTGTTGATGACGCCGTTTCCTTTCTCTGGGAATGTGTCTCCTTCAAAAGGTCGTGAGCGTAGCGTCTAGATACTTCTGGAATACGGGGATCGAAAGCGATGTCTTGCACGATCGGTGCGATTGCCTCAAACTCCGCCAATTGTCCGCGAGTCACTTGTCTCTGCATCTGCTTCAACTCCGCGGCTAAGGCGGTTGGATCGCCTGCGCGTAGCCGGGAAAGCTTCCACCCGTATTCCATAGTGGTGGCAATACTCTCAAACAAAAGCGTAAGCCGCTTCACCAAGCGGTTCGTGCAAGACGTGTACTCGATCTTGTCCTGGATGGGACCCTCGGCAAATGTAAGCGATTTCCAACCGGCTGGCCCATTGTCGTCTCTGGTCTTGAACTTCCCTTTAAAGAAATGCAGCTTCTTCGTCAACCGAAAAATCTTGTTCCGAGTCCGATTGCTAGCTGTGAAATCCTCCATTTCTGGCTCGCCAGTGCGCTGGTCTGAGTTGGGTTCCGCCCAGTACGACGTAGTACCCATCGAACTGACCGTGATCGAGTAATAAGACGGATTTGCGCCCCACAGGCTCTTCGTAAATGTGACTGTCGGGATTGCCGGCCCCTCAAGTGGGGGCAAGTTCGGTACCTCCTGACTTCGACCAATGCACACTGAGAACATAAGAACGAGCGCAACTCGAATCGTCTTTGGCACCGTAACCACGTCAAATTACCTTACATAGGCTGAACCACCATGAAGGTTGTGCTCCCGCCTCGGTTGATCAGTAGCACAAGCGGTTCTTTTCCTGCCTGTCGAATAAGTCGCTGATAGTCAGCTACTGAATTCACGGGCTGTCGGTTAACCTGCTCAATTACGTCTCCGCGTTGCAGGCCCGCTTCCGCGGCGGGCGAAGCATCCGGGACGTCCGTCACCACGACACCCT
Organism: uncultured Acidobacteriaceae bacterium; assembly: GCA_963819035.1. Lineage (GTDB taxonomy): Bacteria > Acidobacteriota > Terriglobia > Terriglobales > Acidobacteriaceae > Sulfotelmatobacter. The sequence goes on from CAWFUU010000018.1 coordinate 29,484, forward strand.
TCACGTCCGATCCCAAGCCAAGCTGCTGTCGCGTGCTGGCCGTCAACTCGTCCACCTGAACACCTCGCATGGGCGAGTTCTCGGCCGTCCCGGCCGGAGAACCGGAGCCTTTACCCGCCGGAGCCTCCCCGAGCGTCAGGGTGACTTCTTTAGATTCCCCGTTGCGCAATATTTTCAGATGCACCGTCGTTCCCGGCGTCATGCCTCCCACTGTGAGGCGCAAATCGTTGGGGCCATTGATCGGCTGCCCGTCCAGGTCGGTTATCACGTCCCCTCTTTGCAATCCGGCTTTTGCGCCTGGACTGTCGTGTTCAACGTTGCCGACCAATGCTCCCTTTTCGAATGGAACGTGGAAGGCTTTCGCGAGGTCGGGCGTGACTTCCTGAATCCCTACGCCGATGTATCCACGCACCACTTTGCCGTTTTTCAGGATCTCGTCCATGACATGCTTGGCCATGTCGATGGGAATGGCAAAGCCGATACCCTGATTGCCGCCGGAACCACCTGAAAGAATCGCCGTGTTGATTCCAATCAGCTCGCCTCGAATATTCAGCAGTGCGCCTCCGGAGTTGCCGGGATTGATGGCGGCGTCGGTCTGAATGAAATCCTCATAGTCTTCAATGTCGAGACCATTCCGCCCCGTTGCGCTGATGATGCCCATCGTGCCAGTCTCGCCCACACCAAACGGATTGCCGATGGCAAATGCATAATCGCCGACCTGCAATTTTGAAGAATCTCCCAGCGTGATGGTGGGCAAGCCCGTGGCGGCAATCTTCACAACCGCAATGTCTGTTTTCGGATCGGCACCGATGACCTTTCCCGGAAACTCGCGCTTGTCAGCCAGCATGACCTTAATGTCCGTCGCTTTGTCGATGACGTGATTGTTGGTGAGGATGTAGCCGTCGGGACTAATAATGACCCCGGATCCTAATCCGCCTTCGCGCTGCTTCTGCGGCCCCCTGGGCAGCTGCCCCCCAAAAAACTGCTGGAAGAAGGGATCATTGAAAAATTGCATTTGCGGCACTTTCACGATACGAGACGAAGCAATGCTGACAACCGCTGGCAGCGCAGGCTTGAAAACCGACGCGAAGCCAGACTCAGCGCTGGGGTCGATGGCTCTCGTCTGCGCGTGAGCAACATAAACAGGAACAATCTTCGAGCCATCCAACAATGGGTGGCCGGCCACTCCGAAGGCGAAGACTACGAGCAGGCCCTCCACCAGGACAACGAGGGCCAAGATCACTGCCCCTGCGGAATGTCGAAACATTGTTTTTAGGCTCATGATGTTCTCCTCGTCATCTCTCCTGCCACCTAACTGTGGTATGCGCACTCAATGGTTGCTGGCGACGCGCAAGTTATTGGTCACCAGGTCCGCCATCGTCACGATGTTCGCGTCTTCTCCGGCGCGCACCCGATCTTCTCTTGAATCGACCTCGCCTTCGAGCGTGATGTTGCCCTCACTGACCACAATGTGAATCGGCAACCGGCCCGCGTCCACATATTCGGAAAAATAAGGGTCGTCGTAGATGGCACGCGCGATTTGCATCCTTTCGCCGTCATCGTACGAGGACAGAGGCAAGACATTGATCTTGTTTTCCACCGCCGCCACGCCCTTTACGTGGGCAACGCTGTACGCGATCGCCACCTTCTTGTACGGCTGGGTCACTTCTCCGAGAACCACCAACGTGTTCCCATGTGCCTCAAACTCCACATAGTCGTAGACCGTATAGGCGTAGCAGCTAAGAAGTTTGCGACGGGCTTGGGTGACAATCTGATTCGAAGTAATACCACCCGTTTCAATCTGGATGTCGTTCACGGTCCGCAGCACATCTTCATCCTTCATCGCGGCTTTCTGTGCGTCCGTCTTCACACCAATGCTGTCCACCGTTCCCGAAAGGGTCGCGACCCCGTGTTCGACGCGTACCTGAACCTGGCCATGCTTGAAGATGCTCGCGTGATAAAGGTGATCCTGAACCTCTGCGGCGATCTCCGCGTCGGGAACAACGTGATCCACGGAGTGGGCCGGCGTCGCGCACAAGATCACAATCAACGCCGCGAGCCTCAATCCCGATGACTGGCGATGGAGAGTCCGGTGACTTCTAATCGTCGAGGTTTGCCACGAGGTCGGCGCGTTAGAGGACCTCACTGTCGTCATGATTGAGCCTTCTCAATGCGTGCGGCCATCTTCGTAGCTATTCTCCTTCCGCACTCCGCGCCAGCGGTGTTTCGCTCGCTTGGTTCGGTAAAATGTTTGCCCTCACGATGAATCGCTGGGGAGCTACACCGACGAAGTAAAACGGATAGCAGGTAACCAAGGTCAGCGTGCGCCCCTCCGACGGGTCCAGCACCCATGTCTCATGGGGGCTAATAATGCGGGTGAAGCGCACTCCGTACATGTACTGCCCCTGTGCAGTTGTGACTTTGATCACGTCACCGGTCTTCAATGTTCCCAGATGGCGAAAAAATGTGTCACGGTGCCCGGCGAGGACCACATTGCCGAGATCTCCTGGGAAGGCTGTGTCTCGAAGGTGACCTATCGCTCTGCTCAAGACGTACGCCGAAGTTCCCTCCGCAATCATCACTGACAAACCAATGTCAGGAATCTCAAGCCTGCCGACCTCGGCAATCTCCGGGAGCCGCCCTTCTTGCCGTGACCGAACAGACCGGGCGACCGGGACCTCGGCAGCCAAGGGCCTCGTTTTCGCAAACGATTCTGCGGCCGCCCTCATTTGTTGCTGCGCCCAGGATTGATAAAATGCCGCCTGCGTCAGCACCATCCCGCAGTATCCCAATGCGAACAGCCCCATCGCCAGGAAGAGATACTGGCAGCACACCAGACCCTGCCTGATGAGTCTCAGCCTTGCGTTCCTTAGCATTGATCGAATACCTTTTGATCCAGTGTGACTCGAAGACACACCCACACGGCCATCCACACGTTTGCGCAGGTCTTCGATTTTCTCGCTACACCATTCTCTTCACTATCCTGCCGACGACCAAGCCTGCCCCCAAGAAGGAGATACCAAGTAGGCCCCAGAGAGGCAGGAGACTAGCCGTCTTTGGCATTTGCTTCGCGTGCGCCGAAGGCATAGGTTTCGGTGGTATCACTTCCGCCATTTCAACCGTTTCCCCGCTCGGTTTGACTGCCTTGACTGGCGCCGTTTTCAGCGCGACGACCGAGGGCTCTGTCACAGCTTTGGCCGGCTTGGTGAGGTTCGCCGCCATTTCATTTGGCATGGAAAGCACTGGTCGTCCTGTTTGCTTTGCCAGTTCCGTTGCCCGTTGCTCGGGATATACAAACTCATGTCCGTAGTTGTCGCCGGGATAGAACCACGCCCGGATTGCTTCGGGCGTGCCGGACGGTCGCTCTGAGAACTTAATTACAGTTTTTCCGGTTGGTTGTAGTCGGTAGTCGGGAATCGCAAGAATCGTCGCCAACAGATGCGTGCGGTCAGCGTTCCAGACTTGGACGATATTACGGTCGCCTTGGTCATCCATCAGCGTGAACCAATATGTACCCGCAGGCAGAGCTTGTCCCGGGATCTCGACCCGCTCGCTGAAGGTCAGCTTTGTTGCCTGATTCCATTCATCTGCCAGAGCGCTTGGCGTTGAAAATACGCAAAACAGTAGCAAGCAGAGACTCAAAGCAAGTAGTGTGTTCGTACGCATGTTTCCCTTCTCCTTTAAGACAATTCCGGTGGTAGGCTCAACGATTGGTTCCAGCCTTCCCTCTTTGCATGAATCACTTTTGTTTACAACCTACCCGCGAGCGTATTGCGCGACTTCTCTTGTGAAGCTCATGGCATCCCTAGGGACGGTGACCCTACCGTCCAGAATTGAGTGGCGACTGATGTCGGGACCGTACATAGACCGATCCCCGCTGTGGTCGGCCTCCACAACCGCGCCATCCAGGCTCACTCCCGCAAAAACGCCTTTGCTGCGCGAGTAGCTCAAAATTTCGGACGTCAGTTTGAGGTCGGTGTCTGCAGCGAGGTGTCGCCCGACAGGTCCTGCGGCTACGGAGGCGTCTCCCCCAAGCTTAAATTTGTCGGAAAGCAGGTTCTTCATCCCGTTGTCGTTCATGATCAGCATGACAATGTCGGTGGAAGATGCGCCGATTTGGAATCCAAAGCTGCCGCCGCCCACGGTCAGAAACAACGGGGCACTCCACCCGCGGGCGGTCTTGCAGGTCGCCAACCCCTTTCCATAGCGACCGCCGAATATGAATGCGGCTTTCTTTTCTCCCGGAATGATCGCGATACACTTTGCCGATTCCAGCAGTTCCTGGGGAATCGCCTTATCCGGCGTGCTCATGATCTCTTTCAAGACTTCTGCAGAATTGTGAATGCGCTGCACGTCATCTTCGCGGTCAGACTCCGCAAAAGCGGGTGTCAGAAGGAGCACACTCATAAGAACACCGACGAGAAGGCGCGATGCCGACATAGACCCGACCTCATTTCTCACTTCATGTTAGGCAGGCAAAATAAGAAAGTCATAAGGGCAAATTGCAGCGCTGCCTGTACCCCCTCACAAACTGGGATGGCCCTTGTAATAACTTGTAATAAAAAGTGAGTTCAACATCGGCGAAGAGTGCGACTGGAAAAAAGCAATTGTTGCCGTTGGCCCTTTTATGACTTCCTTACACGTCGCCCCTAGCATGAGATTCGGTGCTCTCTAAGCTGAAAGGCGTCGGGCTTACCTGTCATCACTCTCAGGACAACACCGTCGATACGCTCAGTAGTTCCCTGTGGACATGCTGTCGGCGCCGGCGCCAACAGTCGCATGTCTACACAAGGAGATACGGATGCTCTGACTTCCCTACGGAGGGTTCGGTGCTTCGCAAGAAGCAGTTGCAGTGGTCTCAGTTGAAAGTCGGCATCACAGTCCTGTTTGCAGCGCTCGCGCTAGCGGTACTAAATTTTCCTCATGTCCGGCGCTAGCGACCTATTCACTCGCAAAATCATTCTTCGCCGGCGCAGGCCTTATGCAGCCCGGGTAGACACCGGAATCCCCCGACTGGGGTGCACTTTCGGGAGCTCCACTTCAAGAGTTCCATCCTGCAGGCTAGCTTTCACCTTGTTAGGATCGATCTCCTCTGAAAGATCAACCAAGCGGAAGACTTCATCCGACTTCCGATCGCTATAGATGGTCTTTCGCTTTTGTTGCTCGTGGACCTGCTCCCTCTTGCCGCTAATGACGAGCCGGTGAGGCTCCACCCGGACTTCAATGTCTTTCTCCCGGAAGCCTGGGAGGTCGGCCCGCACAATGAGCTCCTCGTCAGCGTCGCTGATCTCCACAGGCATTGGCCCCAACAGTTCCGATTCCGCGTGGAACCAATCTTCGAGATCGTGGCCGTCCCGGCGCCCACGACTCTCGAACAGTTCGTACGCACGGCGGTTGAGCGTGGCGAACAGATCGCCCACTCTCCGAATCAAAGGGTCTCCCTCAGATATCCGGTAAATGACGGGTTGTTTTGAATGAGATTTAGTGGTGATTTCGGTAGTCATTTATTTGCTCCTTTCGAGCCCAATTGATCGGCTGTTTTGTATTGCGAAAGCTCTTGCCGCTGCCAGACAACCTCGGTGTCAGTGGACACGCCGCTAGCCCTTCTCGAAGTAATGGGCGATTTTTTCGCCTGCGTCTTCACTGTAATAGACGGTGACCCTTGCCCCTTTCTCCGTTCCTCGTGCAATTTCCATCCCCGCATCCGTGGCAGCGTGGTCGCTTAATCGAAACGTTGACTCAATGCCATCGCCGGTACGTACCACCATTTTCTTTCCGCCCCGGTCGAGATCTTTAATCGTTCCCTGCATCTTCTTCAGACCATCTTTGCCGACTCTGTCAATCTCGACGGCAGTCTCCTGGCTCCCACGCCGGGTGTAGTGAGCCACAACTTCTGATCCTTCCTTCAGGCCGTGCCACGAATCCTTCCCAGCCTCGGCTGTGTCACGCGCGCCATGAACCGTCGTGCTGTCGACGAAGTGCAGGACGTGCTCCGTCCCGTCCAAAGTCGTAACCGCAATCTTTTTTCCCGCTAAATCCACCTTTTTGATGGTTCCATGCACGGCGGTGACGACATCTTCGTCGGCACGCGCAATCACTACCAGCGATAGCGCCAGGAACAGGCTCCCGATCGTCTTCAATGTGTTGCGCATTCTATTGCTCCCTACAGTCAAGACTGTCCGTGTTCAGGTTCAGAAAACAATCAGGCTTTGATGACTCCATCCTCTTTGATCTCCATTATCCGAAACGCCCGTTCCAGATCCGCGTGAGTGTTGCGCCGGAGATAAGGGCCCTGGGTGTCTTCGCGATTGCGCCGCCGGGTTCAGGGCGCCCGTGAGCAGCCTTTTCCACGCACCCGACCTTGCCAATTGTGTACATGACAAACGCATGCATGGTCTGGTCCGTTAGCGCTCAATCGTCCGGGAATCTCAATTGTTCGTGTGGCCATCATTCACGTCGTAACCCTTCAAAATGACTCTCGACCTCAATCCTGATCGACATCCTTGCGCATTTAATGTTTTCATAAGACTTAATGAGTCTCTTCGAGTTGTTACTTGCTCTCTTTTTCTTACGGCTCGAAGCCCTGCCCTTGCCCGGCATCTGCGTGACAGCTACCAGTTTGCTGCCCTCTACTCGCAACGTCATCTGCGATGAACACTGGTTACAGAGCCAAAACCATTCGCTTTTCGGGCCAGATCCTCCGTCATCGCGGACCAGTTCCATCCGATACAGCTTCCCTTCATGAAGGTAGCGGAATGGGTGCGAGCAAGACGGATTGGCGCATTTAGCCAACATGTAATCTGTCGATTCAAATGAAGTTGCATCGCCAGAACACGAATGGGAAGGATCCTCAACCTGATGCGGCCCGACGCGCACTTGTTCAGCAGTCATAGGCCACAGTGATCATTCGCTCGGGCGGCATTCCACCGTATGGTGGCCGAGTTCCTTCCCTCAGTTGGGACGGACAGTTTTGACGAATTCGACCGATAATGGAGTTCACATCGGCGGTACCAAAAGGAGGAGCGATAAAATCGACCACGCCCAATTCGATCGCTTCCAGGTAACAGTCCAACTCGCCTAAGAACGAGGACAGAACGAGGGGCACACCCCCGCCGATGGTCTTCGTCAACAGAAGAACATAGTGGAAACCTCCTCCGGGTAGCCTCTCATCGCAGAACACCAGGTCAATGGACCGTTCGGCAAGAATTGTCTGAACTTCATCCACGTTGCATGCGATCAAAGACTTCGCACCAGATCGATCGAGAATATCGACCAAAACGGATCGATTTCCCGCATCGGAGCTAGCCACGAGGACTTCCACATTCATCTTCCCGACCGGAAACTCTGACATCAAATTCAGGGTAACCATGAGAAATAAGAAAGTCATAAGAACGGGATGAGTGTTAGGCTCTTCCGCGGTCTGGTACGAAACATTCGGACGGCGAACGAATAACTGCTCTCATTGGGGGCTGTGAATCGTGGGATCTAAAAGCAATTCACGAACAAGTGTGGGCGCAACAAACCGGTCCCAGCTACTTCCAGGAAGGCTGCAGGGACAGCGAGTATTTTCTTTCAAGATTCGCTTTTAAGTCCAGAAGGGTTCTTCGCATCGCACCGCGGGATCTCCGTTCGGCAATGGCTCGCTTAAGGGGGCTGAGCCAGCCATTCAAAGCATCCGTGTGGGTACGGTTGATATACGCCACCCAGAGCTCAACACCGGCTTCAGTCCAAATAGTGCGCTTGACCAGTAAACAAAACTATCGATCTGCGGGCACCCAGCACCTGAGAACGAGTCGAGACACTTGTAGAGCGGCGCAGTCGCCTGGTTCAGCCACTCTACCTCGTGGAGCAGAGCGCGGAATACAGCCAAGCTCGGAACCGTAGGAGTCTTATCGTCATGTGTGATCATCGCGGCATTGCCCACTGCGAGATATCGATTCACATACTGGAGGATTACCTTCCTGAAGTCGTCATCGAGAGAGCGGTGACGAAGGCCTTGGCTACGAAAGTGCGTCATCATCGCCGCAGACAGCTTCACGTCGCAATCCCCTGGCGTACACCGGGAAAGAGCTTGAACATCTTGCGGCCTTAGCACCAGAGGCTGCAGATCCCGTTCCTGAGGAGGACTGCTGAAGTCACGGATCTGCAGCACTTGGTGTCCGCGCTTTAGTGTCGGCATGGCCGTAAAAGCATTGAGAAAGAACTTGTGAGGTACGCGGAGGCGCTCTACACCGGCAACAGCCACCTCTCCTTTCTCGTGTGTGGGGAGAACTGTGGCGAGGACCTGACCTGTAGAGCGGAGGGTGGACAGGTCGCGGTCACGGATGCCCACATTGTTGCGCAGCAATTGGAAGAAATCGTTAGAACCCTCGGTGGGCTGCTGAGCGGCGGCAATCCCGACCAGTAGCGCTAACGCGATGAGCGGACCTGATCGTATGATCCGCTTCTTTGTGCCTTCATACATCCTTGGAACGGCTCAAAGCCTGGATGCGTGAAAGGATTGTGTCGACACTGAATGGTTTCGTCACGTAGCCGTTGGCGCCTGCAGCGTGCGCCGCAGCCCGGTCCTTCTCGGAATCTCGAATGGACACGACAATGACTGGCACGCCTGAATTCGCGCGAATGGCGCGACAAGCGTCAATTCCGTCTATCCCGGGAAGATTCAGGTCGAGAAGGACCAGATCACATGGCTTATCGCTTAATGTCTCGAGTGCTTCCTCGCCTGATGAGGCCTCGACTACGTCATATCCGTGAACTACGAGGCTGGCTCGCAGCACACGCCGCATTTGCACTTCGTCGTCAACAACCAGTACCTTTTGAACCTTCATCGGTGTCCCTCCGAGATGAACTACGGAGCCTGGATTCACCGTGCCGCGTCTGTGCGCCTCCGGCGTCAATCGGCTCTCGTGGTCAGTTTGTCGCCTTTCGACATCTGCCCCAACTCGTCGTTCTCGCAGGGGAGACATTTGTGCTGCCCGCCAGCGAATCGCAGTTCTGGCAGGCCCAATCACTTCTTATTCTACCGAAGTACCGTAAGTAAGTCATAAAGGACAGCCTGAGCGCTTGTGGTTCCCGATGCGCCATGGCCAGGTTAATCACCGCCGATCCGTGTGTTCTCGAGTCTTGGCGCCATGCTGCCTCAATCGATCATGGTGCGTCTGGAGAGCATTGGAACGGCCGCCCGCGGCTACTGACTCCGCGACGGAACTGAGGCAACGAGAGGTTCCGGGGGATCAAAGTAGCAATGCTGCCACAACGCGGCGTCGGAAAATGCTCCCACCTTCCAGCTCGCCAGAACCGATGCCGTGGTTGCGATGATTCCTCCATCGGAAGAATCGAAGATTACTGCGATTCCCGCCAGGTTCGAGGAGTTCTTCGCGAGTTCGGAATACTTCTTATCGAAAACTGCCTTGGCAAATTCCAGCTTCATGCGCGGACTGTTGAACGGCGACGCCTTGTCGGATTCCTGCACAGAAATGATCCTCACTTGTCTGCCTCGAAGCGGCTCCCAGTCTCCCGGGAACGGAGCTAGCTCATCGCGGGTCACGTGAAACAAGTCGGATGTCGTTGGTGGTGCAGGTCCTGCCTGAGTATCCGGAATGCCTTCTGGCATCTCGAGTTCATTGCGCCAAATCCAGCCGCGGGAGAGGCCAGAGATCCGGACGTGTACCCAATCTTGATTGAAATCCAACATCTCGAACTCATCGTGGGCGCTGGCGAGAAACAATGTTTTGGCGTTTAGGCTGGCAGCGTCAACTACAGCGGTGCCGGACTTTTTCACCGCCACCAGATTTTTCGGATGAACCTGGTTCTTGACTACTTCTTGAAGCTGATCCAGTTCGGCTCGCAGCGCGTTTTGCTTAGGATCCGTCTGTTCGTGAATCACGACAGGTGGGGTGCCTCTCTCGGGCACGTCCAGACTGTTTGACAAAGAGACTCTGGAAGCTGACGTCGAGCCGGGTAGTTGGGGCAGCGGTGCGGCGATCAGCGATGGCGTACCGGCGGAGGCTTTGGCGGAGAGTTCAGTGTTTGGCTCGGACTGCCTGGCATTGCTATCACTTCCCGGGGCTGGAGTTGGAGACATCGCAGCCAGCTTTTCGGATAGCTCATCGAGGATATCGGCCTCAAGTCGGCCATTTGAAGGTAATCGCTGATACTCGGAGCGAGAAGATACAGGATCGAGGCATTGGGCGGTGACCACTGTACCGACGCGGACAACCGACCCACCCGAAGCAGTCGGAGTCACTTGGACGGTTGCCTGAAAGTACCCACGCCTGTACCGTGTGAGCGGACGATCGGAAGAAAGCGCGAAACCGTCTAGAACTGGGAGCCGGCCGGACATCGAATCTTGGATTTGCCTGAGGATCTTCTCCACTGCGGCTTTTGATTCCGGGAACGCGCGTTCCCAGGTCCTGTCTTGTGCGCCTCCGCCTACAACAGCAAGAAACAGCACGAACACAGCGAGTGAAGCCGCGCAAACTGCCAATGATCGAAAGGTTGTTGCTCCACGCTTCACGGCATTTCCTCCAGGTCATCGCGGTCCACCCATCCGTGCTGTCCATCGTGGGTTTCGACCCCGTACCAGTAGGTCGTGGAAATTTCGATCAACACCTCAGTACCGCTCGGCAACGACTGCAGCGTGGTGGCGGTGTGAAACGGAGCAGATCGCAGGGAGGTGCCCGTAGCGCTAACCCGCCGCTCGACTTGATGCCGGAGTTCCTCTAGCTTCTGCTCGCGACTCTTGGGGGACGTATCGGCAATATTCGCTGCTCCTTCACCTTCGGCACCTTGGTTGCCGATCGCTGACTGGGATGCGGCTGCCTGCATCTCGCCGAGATTGGAGGGAAGAAGCCCGGTCCGCCGGCCAACTTCTTCTTTCTCTTTTGCCGCTTCGGCAGTTTGCTGCTTCAACGACTTGATGCTTTCGATGTGGTCATGAATGTCCCGATACTCAGCAGCTTCCACCGATCCGTTGGAGGGATGCGCGGCGTGTCGAAAATCTTCTACAAACACCGCGTTAATCCGCAACACCGTGCTCTTCTCATCCTGATTTGTCACCACGTAGCGAACGGCCAACGTTCCCATATCTCCGCCGTCCTTGAAATTGCGTGGATCGAGCGCATGAAGCCGCACTTTGTAGAAAACCCTGCCCCCGCCGGTCCAGACGGGGAACAGACGCGATTCATCAGCTGCTGTCGCGCCGCTGATGTATTCGTCCTTGTTATATTCCTTGCTGCCTCGGATGATTCCGTTCTGCACTACTTCATGGACCGCCTGTACTGCCTCTGCTTCTGGAACGGGGACGTTAACGATGAGGCCTGCACCATAGTCGACAGCGTCTCTTCTTTCCCTGCATTCGATGCGAGGCGCCAGCGATGTCAGAAACACCAGCAGGCAGACCACCGTCAAACGGGCTGTAAGCTGACACCTTCGACGACCGAGAACTGCGCCAATGTGCCGAATTCCCCTGTGCAAAGTTCTCACAGAGTAGCCGCAAGAAATAAAGAAGTCATAAGTGAGTCACCGGGAGCGAACTGAACCCCGGCAGGCGGTTTGCAAGGAGTGGCAAAACGATAACCGAGTCCGGGGTAGGTCAGCAGGTGTTTCGGATCGGATCTTCGCTGGAAGCAATCCTTATGTGACGAAGACATGACAGTGCTGGTCCTTGCTACGGGATCCTGAATCGTAGCCGCGCTTGCGGAGCCAGCAACCACTGGTTGTCGCTGCGCACTAAGCTAATTGTGATGGTATCTGTACCACGCTTGAGCTTCTGAAGCCGCAAGCGGGTTTCTTTTGTCAGTATCAGGGGACAGCGGTCGATCTGGTATTGCAGCACACCTACTTGAATGCCGGGCTCCACAGACTCGTTCGGATTATTCAGCCAGATGTTTTCGACCTCGACTTCCACCGACGCAACGTGATTCTTCGCATTCTCGCTCGTGTCTCGCAGGGACGCCCGTATCCTCGGACTCCCATATTCTCCCAACCAGTCAGTGCCATCTTGCGCTGCAAGATGAGACGTGATTGAGACGAAGAACAGGAAAAGAACCAGTCGAAGACACCAATGATCCTTCAACCTTCAACCAACTCCTTCCCGAGACATCCTCCCCCAGGACCAAGAGATTAGGAATGCTCCCGTCGCCGCGATTGGCATTCGTACGCCATGCGAACATCCACAGCCCGGAAATTGCCACCAGTGGAATATAGGTACCTAACGGTCGCACTGTTTTTGGGAATCTTCAGCACAGGAGGTTCTGATTGGTGATCCTAGTCGCGGAGAATAAGAAAGGTATAAGCCACAATCAGAGGCAAGAACGGCGCCGCGCTAGGAAGCAGGCGGAGGAGGCGCAAAGCGGTAGCCAACCCAGGGCTCGGTCAGCAAATACTTCGGGTGGTGGGGATCACGCTCGATCTTTTTGCGGAGCTGGTTTACGAGCACGCGCAGGTATTCAACCTCGCCTCCGTACTCCGGACCCCAGAGCGCCTGTAGCAACCGGCGATGCGGAATCACCTGGCCGGCGTGCGACACCATAAACTGGAGCAACTCCAGCTCCTTCGGGGTCAAGTGCTCCTCCCCCTCGGGGGCGGTGACCTGATGGGCTTCAAAATCGATCCTCACGCCATCTAGTACTAGGACGTCTGGCGGTCGATTGGTCACAGGTCTTCTTCTCTTCACCGCTTCGACTCGAGCCAACAGTTCAGGCACGCTGAATGGCTTGGTTACGTAATCATCAGCCCCGGCTTTGAGCGCCGCGACTTTGTCTCGTTCAGAGCTCCGGATAGACACAATGATGATAGGCACTTCGGACCCGGCCCGAATCGTGTGGCACGTGGAGAGCCCATCCCGACCCGGAAGATTCATATCCAGTAGAACAAAGTCGCAAACTTCCGCGTCCAGTTTCCGCACCGCCTCCTCACCCGACTGCGCCTCAACCACTTCATAACCACGGGCGTTGAGGCTGGCGCGCAACGCACGCCGCATCTGCGGCTCGTCGTCGACGACAAGAATCTTCACCGTCATGCGGCTTCCTCGTGAAACACCGGGAGCGAAAAGTAGAAAACGGATCCGCTGCCCGCTCTAGTCTTGACCCCGATCTGCCCTCCGTGCGCTTCCACGATGGTTTTGGCAAACGTAAGCCCAAGGCCGCTGCCTGGGGCGTTCACAGCCCCACGATAATGTTTTTCGAAGATGCGGTCTCTCTCATCCGGCCTGATACCCGGTCCGAAGTCAGCCACACTCGTAATGATCTCATCCCCAGTCTCTTGTACGGAAACAGTGAGAGGCGACTCAGAAGGAGAATACTTGACAGCGTTCGTCAACAATTCCTTCAACACTGCCTTGATCATGCGAAAGTCGAAGTTCGCAGGCGGCAGAAAATCTGGCACTTCGATCTTCACGGACCTACCCTTGATGAGGGCATCGAGGTCGCTTACTACTTCGTTGACCAAAGGTTGCATCTGATGGGCACTCTTGCCTTGCTGCAATATTCCAGCCTCGATCCGCGCAGTCCAGAATGCGTGACTGATTGAGTCATTCAGACGGTCTGTTTCCTCATCGATGATGGTGAGGAGTTCCTTTCGGTTGCCGGCATCCGAATCCCGTGACAGCAGCGAACTGACCGCAGTTTTGATCACGCTGACCGGAGTCTTAATCTCATGGACCAGAGAATCAAGCACTGCTGATTTCAATGCCTCACTCTTTCTCGTGTCCTCAGCTTGCCGTTGCGCTTCATGGGCCGAGATTTTTTCTAATCCGACTTGGATCCGCTCGGCAATCGCTCGCACGGTTGGTTCTGAAATGTTCCTACTGCGAAGAGCCAGGCTACCGATCACTTGCCCCGCCGAGCGAATCCGTATGCAGAAGGATCCCCCGATTCCCTCTGCGATGAGTTCGGGGTTGCCTGACGCCTCGGCGAGCAGATCTCGCTTAATCGCGCCTGGGTTTCGTCCCGCACGGGCAACTTCACCCGTACTGCAATCGTAGTAGGCCGCGCCATCGAGCTGAAACGCGCGCACCATGGAGTCAAGAGATTGAGCGAGGACAGTGCTGGGCTTGCCTTCTATCGGAAAGTCCTCGCCAAAAGCGTAGAGTTGCTCCATGTCGCGACGCCTTGACACTGCCTCATCGCGCTGACGCTTGACCCGGGTGGCAAGGTAGCTTGTGATGAGAGACACGGCAACAAAGGTGACCAGGACCAGCCAGTGCTCCAACTCTCCAATCTGCCAACTCCTTTGTGGTGGAAGGAGAAGGTATTCGAGAACCGCTGCCGCCAGAATGGTTGCGAAAGCCGCCTCTTGTAAACCCCATCCCCTCGCCATCATCAGGATGGCGAAAAGCAGCATCAGAACCACGCTGGCAAGATGAAAGTGCGGCAAAGAAACGCACGCGCCTATGATCCCGCCAACGACACCGGCAGAGATGGCGAAACGAAGTACCCGCATTGCAATACTTACCCCATGGCTGCCTATCGCCCCAAGCGGCCAGCCACGTCCAATCAACGCGGCGAACTCAGTGATGTTCGCGCGTAGAGATCGATTGGACATTTAAGAGAGTGCATCCCTCTTGAGCGGAATCGATTGCTACTCCCACCCCCCGCCCAAAACCCATTAACTCTTAGCCTACTACGACCGGCCCGCGTCCTACAAAATGGGTTTCATGTCCTCGTCAACCTTATAGGACTCACGCCGGGTTTCCAAGCAAGGGGTGGGACTTGTTCTTCCGTGATGCGTTAATTCCTGTTGTCTGCGAAGCAGCCCCGCCGAAATACGCGGAGCTCAAAGGCAACAAGGTCCTGATTAGGCCTCATGGGAGCGTGTGGGCGTGTTGAGCGCTGATTCAGTCACGATCCAACGTTCTCAAGTTCTGACGCGAGGAGTTCGGCGCGGTCGTCCCGATTGATTCCGGCAGCTGTTCGGTGCCAATGTGCTGTCTGCCCGCTTTCAATGGGCGCGGGGAAAATGTCGCGGTCTTTCCCTTCTTCTTCCTTGCAGGATGCTTGGGTCTGAACTTGCTCGTTTTGATTTCCTGATATCGCATCCCTGGCCTCCGTCAACTCGTCGCGTTTCGTTCGCTGCCTGGCCTCTCCACCCCTGAATCCTCCCTGGAATCTCCAGGACCGGGTGTGTCTTGTTGAGAACGCAGATGTTCTCATAGTAGGAAGGCAAGATAAGAAAGTCATAAAGGTGAGTAAGGTAAGTAAGGTCTGTTTTTCGAGCGATCGAACGGAAGCTCACGAACCCACCCTCGGTTTGCAATATCATTTTCCAAGAGCTGGTATTTCCGGCGTCGCCTCGTGATAGTCGTAATACGTTTCATCCTCCTCTGACTTTCGTGTAAAGAAGAAAAGGACCCGGGCCTGTGATTTCATAAGAAAGTGGCTCGGGAGCCAGATGTTGTCTGCCACCGGCATTTTCTCCAGTTGAAAGGACGTTCCCGGTTCTACCCTGGCGAGAAATCCTTCGATCGAAACTGGTCGTATGACCCGTGCCTGCACTTTCACCCACTGAAACGTTGCTTCGTCGATCCAGAGTTCGCCCTGCATCCCGGGGAGTACCTCCGCTTCCATGGTTGGCGGCTGGTAATCGGACCGAGGCGTGGCTTTCAACACATAGACTTGCCTGCCCTTCAACTCCTGCTCCCCGACTAAGACGAAGTTCATGGCTTTCGTCAATTGATCCATCAGCAGGCGGTCACGTTTCCGGTCTTTCTCATATTTTGCGATGCGTTCAGCTCTCTCAGAAACCGATTCATTCCGCCGTTGGATCAACATCGATGCCAGCTTCTGCTGCTCCTGCCGTTGCTGCCACTGAGGCAAAGCCACGCCATCCATCGCAACCAGACGGTGGTACGGTGAACCAAGGATCATCATCTCCTCGTACGTCCTGGTTCCACCGCCCGGTTGTCGGTCCCGTTCGAAGTAGTCGTAGCCTGGCGCGGCATTCCAATCTTGTGTATTAGCTTGCAAGGAGCGTTCGATGATGGTGTGGGCGGCGATCTGCGCGGAAGAATTTAACGCCAGCAGAACAACAAGTAGGAGTTGCTTCATCGACTTGTATTGTTCAAGATGGCACGCATAACGGGGTTCACTATCTGCGTACTGACGGCTTGCTTTTGCTCTTAACTTGCCTGCGAGGAGTTTAGAAAGCAAACATAAGAAAGTCATAAGAAGCGACTGCACTTGGGGCTAGGCTTAAAGGACGGGATTCGAGATTAGGTTGCGATACTGAGAAGTGCGGTATGAAGCCGGCAGTGAAGCGAGGACCTGGAAGGAATTGCAACCGAGGCCGTGCCAGCAGGACTGCCGGGGCCTTCAACGCTTGACTTGAGCGCCTCGTAGGACCAGGACGGGGCAGCGGGCGCGAGTCACGACATCATAAGCGGTCGGTCCGGGCAAGTGAGCGGCAACATGCGGATAGCGGGCGCCACGCACCCCGATCACAATGAACTCGCTCCGCAGTTTGTCCGAAACTTCAAGAATGCAGTCGGCACGCGGACCGAATTCGACGTAATATTCGGGTACTACTCCTTCCTCTTCTATTACCCAATGTTTCTCGGGCAAACGCTCCCGAGAAAAATCTATCGGCCTCAGTCTCGTCGATAACGGCTCCTGCCAGACAGCCTCAGCAACGTGCAGCAGGGCTAGCGTTGCCCCGTATGCCTTCGCTAGGGAATACGCATAGTGCATCGCCGGCTCAGCCTCCGTCGAAAAATCCGTGGCATGCAGAATTCGATGCAAACTGAGTTCCGTCTCGGGTGCAATCGAACACTGCGGTCCCACCATCAGCACCGGCCTTTGCGCCAGCCTGAGGATCTCCTCCGCAGTCGATCCCAGAAGCAATTTCTCGACACCTCTTCTCCCATGACCACCAATCACCAGTAAATCGATCTCCTTTTTTTCCGCCATCGCCAAAGCGTTGGCCAAACATCTCCCTCAGCGATGAGCACCTCATGAGCAATGCCCTCAAGAACGGTCAGCGCGCGCAAGCCAGCCATCTGCGCGTTTGCTTGAGCCTTCACCCTTTCGATCACCGAATCTGATCACTCATCGGAACCAGACTGTATGCTTCAGGAGGAACTATGTGGGTAAGGTAGAGTTTGGAGTGAAAACGCCGAGCCAGCGCGACCGCGTAAGGTAGTGCCGCCATCGAGCCGGGTGAAAAATCGGTTGCCAGCAGAATGCGATCAAGTTGCACTTGAAGGATGATGGCTTAAGGCCTCGAATGTCCGGCCAGGTTCGGTCACGGTGTTGATACTATGCGAATCACAAAGCCACCGAAACGTGGCTCTTTGGGTATCGTGATTTCAGGTTGCCTTAGGTTAGATGTAGCATCTTCAGTTGTGGCTGCACGGACGGGCGGGGGTCAAGTCGGGGCAGAATCCAGCGGCTCGGCCACAATTCACCAGTTTCGTCTCGCGGAGGATTCGTTGTTACGAGAGAGCGAGCCACGTCTAGGTGGCCTGTCGCAAAGTAACCATTACTAGTTGTTATGCTTCTAAGTTGGTATGGCGACAGACAGCGAAGTGTCTCTCACCAGCAACCAACGTTCGGAACTCAGCAGCATCGCGCAATCGCGTACCCTGCCGGCCGGCTATGTCTTTCGCGCCAAGCTCATCTTGATGCTGGCAGAAGGTGCTTCCTTCAACACCATCAAGCGCAGTCTGCAGACCAGTGCTCCCACGATCATTCGCTGGAAGCAACGCTTCCTCGAATCCGGGCTCGACGGGCTCGACACCTATCATCCCGGCCAAAAGGCCACGGTTCTGACTCCGGCTTTGCGGGCTCGGATTCTGTCGGCCACCCGCAAGAAACCCAGCGACGGTTCCACCCACTGGAGTTGCCGCAAACTGGCGACCGCGCTGGGCGTCAGCAAGGACGCTGTGCATCGGGTCTGGAAGGAAGCCGGTCTCCAACCCCACCGCTTGGAGCGTTACTTGGCCAGCGACGATCCGGAGTTCGAAAGCAAAGCGGCCGACATTATCGGCCTGTATCTGCGGCCTCCGCAGCATGCCGCCGTGTTCTGCGTCGATGAGAAAACCGCCATCCAAGCCCTGGATCGGCTCGACCCCGTTCTGCCGCTTTCGCCGGGACGAGCTGAGCGTCACGGCTTCGAGTACTACCGGCATGGAACGCTTTCTCTGTATGCCGCGCTCGACACCAAAACCGGCCGCGTGCACGGAAGAACCACGGCCCGCCATACCAGCCGTGACTTCGTTGCCTTCCTCCAAGAAGTGGTAGCGTTGTGCTCGCCCCGGCAGCAGATTCATATCATCCTCGACAACCTCTCGGCCCACAAAACGCAACTCGTTCGAGACTTCCTGCAACAGCATCCGCGCGTGCAGCTTCACTTCACTCCTACGTATTCCTCTTGGCTCAACCAAGTCGACCTCTGGTTCGCCAAAATCGAGCGTGAGGTGATTGCCCGCGGCATCTTCACCTCTGTACCTGACCTGGCTCGCAAACTCCGTCGTTACATCAACGCCTACTCTGCCAACGCTCGCCCGATCCAGTGGAAATACTCCGACCCTTCTCGGCGCCTACGTACTAACGAATTCACTGCGACAGTCCACTAGTTAGAGGTGAAAAGCGAGTGCTTCAAGCAAACTGGTCCCCAGCTCTTAGCGTATGCACCTATGCACCTGGGCTTCCACGGTGCTCTCTGTGTGACAAGGCAGTGTCGCTGGAAACCAGCGAGACGGATGAGTACGGAAAGGCCGCGCACGACGAATGCTACGCTCTCAAGATGTGTTTGAAGCAGGCCACAAGTCCACAAGTCTATCCATTCAGGGTCGATGCTAAAAGCCCCTGGAAGCAACTGTCATTTCTTCACAACGCAGCTGAAGGTTCTGCGTTAGCTCGGCCTAGCCTCGCCTTTGGCCAGAAAGAGACAGAGAAGTGTCAGAGGCGAGGCTTGTGGACCACAAAAACCTGTTCATCTTTGCGGAAGATCAACGACAGGCGAGTCTATGTCGGCCATGGTGCCGGAACAGAATTGTCGAAGCATCGGGGGTGCGGAGATGGCGAGACCTCGAATATGCTACGTACTGTCCCTTCTGAGAATCCACAGCCCAGACTGTAAGCACTGTATGGCTCACCTAACCTGCGGGAATGAACTGCGAAAACGGCTGGAAGAGTTGAACGGGCGAACCCTGCTGTGTCTGCCCACCCCAGAGGGTCTTATAGGTTAGGGCTAAGAGAAGTTCCACTGTCCCCCGTGCCGCATTGTCGCAATCAGGCTTTCGTGTGGTTCGAGGGGGCTATCGCAGGGTCATTGAGTCGTGTCAACCACCGCATTTTCCCAACCATTCGGTGGAGGCGAGCGTGGATCTCTTGGGGCACCATCAAATAGAGCTTGTCGAACTGCTTGAGAGTGAAACCGGCTATAATCGGCGTCGGTACGACGACGGCGCTAAGAATCGTTCTGGGGTGTCTTCGCGGTCAACCGGGAAACGTAGCACCGCTCATGCACCGGGTCGCCGTTCTCGTCAGTGTTGGCGGCCTCCAGCAATACACCCTTGTGGCAGATCGAGCAGATGAGAATGGGCGTTGCATCGGGGGGATTCGACAATGGCCTGACTCCTATGGCACGAACGCTTTCAGGCGAGTTTATCAGAGGCGTCGGGGATGCGGGTCTTGAACTAGGCAGAGATTAGCCCTAGTGCGCCGAATGACCTCACCATGTTCACTCGATATTCTTCGTCCTTCTCGTCAGATTTACGTGGCTGTCCAACCGCCATCAATGAGAAGACTATGACCGGTGATCAATGATGCCGCTGGGGAAGCAAGAAAAACGACTGCACCTGCAACGTCCATTGGCTCACCAACACGGTGTAGCGCCGCGATGCGCTCGATTACATTGCTTCGGAATGCCGGGTCGGCCAGCGCCGATTCCGTACCTGGCGTGTGAATGAACGTGGGTGCAACGGCGTTGACTCTGATGTTGTACTTACCCCACTCCACGGCCAGACATTTGGTCAGGTGCGCGATGCCAGCCTTCGTCATGCAATAAACGGATTCTGTCGGCAACGCCACAAAGCCTGCCTGCGAACTCATGTTGATGATGCATCCGCGCTTTTGGCGAATCATCACGCGCCCAGCCGCCTGACTCGCGAAAAATGTCCCCTTAAGATTCACCCTCAGAGTCAAATCAAAATCTTCCTCGCGTACATTTTCCGCAAGGTTTTCCGGAGACAGCCCCATATTGTTTACGAGGATGTCGAGCCGGCCGAAATGCGCAACCGTATCGCTCACGGCCTGAGAGATTTGGTCAAGTCGTGTCATGTCCATCTGCAACGGCAATACCCGGCGGCCGATGGCCTCAATCTCTCTTACCAGGTCACCCGCGGTTTTCAGATCTCGCAAACCGAGAGCCAAATCAGCACTAGCATGAGCAAGAGCCAGAGAAATGGCGCGTCCCAGGCCGCGAGCAGCGCCAGTTACTAACGCCGCATCACCGCCCAAGTAGCGGCAGCCTTGGCGGGTCCCCCCTAAGTACGCCCAAGGCGACACCCCTTCCCACGCATGTGAGATATGTTTTTACTTGGGTAAGGCGCACTGAGGTAGAAAGCAAGACTAATTCGGCGCCAAGAGAGTTCCTTCCGGAACGTGTGCGCCGTGGCACACTTCAACCTTGTGATAAAGAGCACCTCCATCACCGGCAAGCTACCCTGCCTGAATGCAATAGACAAATTGATCTTGACAAAGTGTTTTGATCGAGAGCAAAATCCGCCTGTTTGTACGGGCCCGTCTTGTGTTCGACGAGATCTCAGGTCCCTCGGCCCCACGAACTCTCTCAAACAGTTGGTCGATCATCAGACCATTTTGTAAGCCTTCCGCTAACCCCAACTAAGGAGGAAACTATGCTCTGCAAACTTTACAAGCTCTCGGCCTCAGTCGGCTTCCTGATCTTGGGGATCACTTCCGGCATGGTAGCTCAGGAGGTTTCCCACAGAGTCAATATTGAATCTTCCCAACTTAATGCGCGCAAGATCGGCGAGGGGTCGCTCGCGACCTCGAGTCGTTCCTTCGTCGAGACCCGGGCGCCAAGAGCGCTCACTGCGGCTGGAACAAAGTCACCGTTCGCAAAGATGCATTCTCAGGCGCACCACTGGGGCAGGATCATGGCTTCAAAAAAGGCCGGTTTCGGAGCCTTGAAGCAGGCGAGTTTGCCTTCAGTCAAGGCCCTGCCGATCATCGGGCCGGATAAGGGGTTCAGCGGCTTCGCGGGACTCACCGGCGCGGAGCAGGCCTCAGTCTCGGGATTCGACCTGGAGCCGCCCGACCAAGGAATGTGTACGGACGGAAATGTGTTGCTGGAGGCGATCAATACCGCAGCCTCGGTCTACGACGCGACCACACACAAGGAGCTAGCCGGGCCCGTCTATTTGAACGACTTTTTTGGGGTGGCCGCGACCGACTTCACCAGCGACCCGAGGTGCTACTACGATCCCTCCACGCAACGCTGGTTTGTGACGATGACGGACCTGGGCCCGCCTTCCGGCGTGCCCACCGATCTTCTGCTCGCGGTGAGCCAAAGCAGCGACCCGACGGGCTCGTATAGCCTGTATGAAATCGACACTACCGGCGACGGGTTTATCGGTGCGTGCCCGTGTTTTGGTGACCAACCAACAATTGGGTCGGATAACAACGGCTTCTACATCTCCACCAATGCGTTTGGGGCGACGAGCTTTGGGGGAGCGCAGATTTACGCGCTCTCGAAATTCGCACTGGTACTCGGGATCACCCCATTCGGCGTGCACATAACGCCGCTGCCTTCGCCAGGCGGAGTCCCCTTCCCCTTCAGCTTGCAACCCTCGATTTCGCCGGACGGCAACGGGGCTTCCGACAATGGCGGTACGGAGTACTTCGTTAGTACGTATGACGACTTCTCCCTTGCGAACAACAAGGTCTCCGTCTGGGCCATGACGGATACTGACACTCTCAACGCCGAGGTGGGTATACCCGGATTCACGACTCTGGCAGTCAACACGGAAAGTTTTACGTTACCGGTGTTTGCATCGCAGAAACCTGGGCCCATTCCGTTGGGCAAAAGCATGGGACAGCCCGAGGGGACGCTCGACCCCGATGATGAGCGCATGCAACAGGTGGTGTTTGCGGATGGCCACCTGTGGTCGTCGGTAGGCACCGCCCTGCAGGTGGGCGCAAATACGCTGGATGGGGCCGCCTATTTCGTCATCAAGCCTTCGTGGCCGAACGGCGTATTGAAGGCGTCGGTGACGCGGCAAGGATATGTGGCCACCGCGAACAACAACCTGCTCTATCCGGCGATCGGCGTCTCGGAAAATGGGAACGGAGCGATGGTGTTCACGCTGACTGGTCCCGACTACTTCCCCAGCGCAGCGTACATTCCGGTCACGCTGAGCGGCGGAGTTGCGGCGGACATCCGGCTGGCGGCCGCGGGCAGCAATCCGGACGATGGGTTCACCTGCTATCCCTCGGGCGGCGGCCCTCCGGGACGATGGGGGGATTATTCGGCAGCGGTGGCGGTTGGGACCGACAAGGTCTGGATCGCAACGGAATATATCTCGAAGAAGAAACGCGACACCTTCACCAATTGGGGCACATTCATGGGGGTGCTGCCGCTTCCGTAAGGACGGCCGGTGTTTGAGTGGGGGCGGCGACGGCGCCGCTCCGCTCTCTGTCCCCTTTCAGGTTGGGCTTAGGGCTGGGACGGGTCAGATCAAAAGCCGCGGACAGGAGTGTCCGCCCCACACAGGACGATTTTGGGGTGGAACAGAGGTGCCGGCGACGCGGTGGCGATCAGGTCGCGATGGCCGTAGAAGACTTTGATCTGGCGGCACGGGAGAGTTCGGGGAGATTGACGGGGCGTCCGCTGCGGATGCTGGGATACGGAGCTGAAGAAATGAGCCTGTCTCCAGGCGCGAAACTCGGGCCGTAGGAGATCCAATCTCCGCTGGGCGCTGGCAGCATGGGCGAAGTGTATCGAGCGCGCGACACCCGGCTGGGGCGCGATGTCGCGGTGAAAATTCTGCCCGAGTCGTTCGCCGGAGACAGCGAGCGGCTGCGGCGCTTTGAGCAGGAAGCGCGGGCCGTTGCGGCGCTCGATCATCCCAACATTCTTGCCATCCACGACATCGGGGAGCAAGGCGGGGGCGCCCTGCGAATCATTTGTTCCCCCGAAGACGACAGGAATCGGAGTCCCTACCTGTATCACACCGGACTTTTCGAACTGGAATGATGCATTGACTTGGTGCGAGATTTCGTTTTTCTCAACGGGTCGAAAAGCGCGGCGGATATACAGTGAAAAGCATCAAAATTGGTTCCCTAGTGAGTTGAGGGGTCGTGGCTGCGGAAAGAGCCATTCTTAAGTTGCCGTGTTTTCGGCTACTTGCCTGAGCGGGCGGTTAGTCGGAATCGGTAATCCTTGTCGTCGGGAAGACGTCCGTCAATCCGGAGAACCTTTACGGTCGAATCCACATCGCTAGCGCGAACATAGCCGATTGCTCCCGGCACATTAAATACAAACCTGAGCACATCGGGGGGCGTCGCGAGGTTCTTCGGGGAAACAAACACCGCGCCGCTAAACACGCCCTGAATGAAGTGGTTATTGAGGTCTTTCTCATTCATTCCGTAGATGTCGCGCAGCACGGCCTTTCGCTCGGGTTGGGAAGGGTCCAACATCACGAGGGTGATACGCCGCCCGTTCGGCCAGTGACTGCGCTCGCCGAGGAAGATCTTGCGGAGATCATCGAAGGAAAAGTTCTCCACCGGGTTGGACTGGTTCACGATGATCGCGACGGCCTGCTCGGCGCCACCCGCTGGCAAGGGGGCAGGCGCTGCCGCCACCCGCGCGGGTGAGTCGAGCCCCCCGGACATCAGGGCAATGATCACGAAGAAGACAACGTTTGCCAATCGCCGCATCGGAGTACCCACTAGAATGTAAACCCAAGCTGAAGGTTGAGACCATCGGTCGATGATTGCCGCCGCAAAGTAGTGTGGTCGTACTGTAGCTTGAGAGCCACCGAATCGCTGGGATCATACCGCACTCCTATCGACGGGCCCTGTTGCAAGCGCACTTGCGGGAAGACCGGTTCCGCATCCGAGGCATTCACGTACTGGTACCTGAAGTATGGCCGGTACGATCCAAAGCGCCTCGAAAGCTGCGTGTAGAACCCGGGTGTGTCAAAAACGTGCGATGTGCCATCCGGCGCATGCCGGATAACGAGAGCCTCATTGAGCCATTCGAAGTTAGGACGGACAACTACCGCATGGGCGGCAACAATAAACTCACTGATTGCTGGTAGAGCGATCGGCCTTAGTCCGTCGTGATAAACGGAGACCCCCGCCTGCAACCCACGAACTGCCGTCGGCCGGAAGTAAAACCCCAGGTTGAAGGATTTTCCGTTGTTTTCGTCCACCGTATTCTGCACAGCCTCAGCGTTCGGAGAGGACGACGCCCGTCCGTTACCCACCTCTGCCAGGTAGTGAAGCCCCAAACGTCCGGAGGGAATCATGCCGGTCGCTGAAACACCCACGTTGTGGATCGGCAAAATGCCGCCGTTATCTTCAAACTGGAACAAGAACGGCCGGCCCGTCGCTGTCTGCAACCAGGTGCTGTGGTGATACGCCGTGTTGTAATAACCAATCGCAGTGTGATACCTTCCCGCCGACAAGTTGAAATAGTCGTTCGGGGAATATTGCAGAAGATAGCGCTCCACATCTACACCGAAAATGTTGTCCCTTCCGGCTTCGAAAACGATCTCACTCAGGAACTTGAACTTCTCGGAAATGTCGGAAGTAACGAAGAGGTCCAATTGCCCGAGGGTAAACGATGTCGTATCGCCCTTGCGATTGTCGCCGTGAAAGTTGACGTCGCCGAACCCCCTGATCTTCATCAGGGTCTTGGTCATATCCATTCGCTCAGGCTCCGAATGTTCCGCGGGCGGCTCTGTCTCTGTTCTAGCGGGCACCGCCGAAGGTGTCGGCGCTGGTTGGGTGACGGCGGCCGGTGTCTTGCCAGCCTCGAGCTGCGCAACGCGCGCCTCGAGCTGATCGATTCGCCGCATGAGCGTCTGAATCGTCTGTTTGTCCGCATCTGGTCCGTCCACCGCCTGAGCCTGCACGCCCTCAGACCCTAGCATTGGGACTAGAAACAGGAATGCAATGAACGCAGCCTTCTGGCCGGCTGTTTGGCCGAAGAACAAACCTTTGAGTAAATCAATCACGACCCGCGACGAGAGGAACACCATTGTGACCTCCTGAAATGGTCAAGATTTGCGACGACAGAAACAGAGATCCCGGGAGATTTGGGCCGCGCATCCCGCGTAGCTCGCCTCATCCTCTTAGAACAAACTCGTTTGAGTACCGAACGAAGAAAAGCCCCACGTCACCCCGGGGAATGGGGCAACGGTTTGTAAAGCTACCGCATGCCTCACTTTGGATCAACGAAAATCGGAATGAGGCCCACACGAAAACAACAGCCGCCGGGACTCGGGCGGCACCAACTTACTGGGACGTGTCCCGGATCAACACCACATCTGAATCGGTATGGCCACGCAGTATGGCCAATGTCTTGCCGTCCGGTGACCAGTCGAAGGTGGAAATCTGTTCCGCGTTGAACGATGTGACCCGGCGGCCAGACGATCCATCCAGCGGCTGTACCCAAAGGTTGTCGACTCCGCTCTCGCGGATGGGATAAGCCACAGCCTTGCTGTCCGGAGTGAAGTTCAGACCCCCGCTCGAAATTCGTTCATCTGCATCCATCAGGCGGGGAGCGGTTCCGGTGGCGGCTAGATCCAGTAAGGCAATCTTGTACTGCGGGTACGGATCTTCGGGCGTTGGGATCGTCGCCAGCACATAAGCCAGGTACTTGCCGTCGCCAGCGATGCTGAGTCCGTTGCTCGCCGGAAGCGTTCGCGGGGCAATGGCTGCGGGGATCACCTCTGGCTTCCCCGGGCCTTCGAGCGGCGTTCTCCAGAGTTGCTGCAACTCCTGGCTCCAGTAATAAGTCCATTTTCCGTCCGCCGAGCACACCGGGGAACGGTCATTTTTCCCGTCGGTCAACTTCACGAGATTCGTGCCGTCTGCGTTGGAGCGCCAGATGTTCGCCGCATTGGTGCCGCCATGAAAGGCCCACGAAAAAACCAGAAATCGAGTACCACAGCCCGCCAGTTCCAGGATCGCTGCGCTAGAGTCGCCGACCAGCCGGGTTGACTCTTGGTGGCCGATTCCGGTTCGCATGAGCCGCGAAAAGTCCGTGAAAACCAGGTTCCCATCCGGTGTCCAGTCGAACCAATAAGCGAACTGCCCCTGAGGCAGGACTGCTGTCGGTTCGCTAGGAGGGTTGTTTGCGGCGCGCTGGACGTACAGGTTCTGGAAGGTCTTGGTCTGGACCGACGCCAGAGTCTTCCCGTCCGACGAAAGAGTCAAGGTGGCGTAGCTGCTTGTGTCCCGCGTGATGGGAGTGACGTGACTGCTCGCGTCCGGAACAAACCCGATCTGCGCCCGCACAAAGTAGTCGGGGCCTTTCTGAGAATACAGGGCAAGAAGTCCCTTGCCGTCGGGCATCCACTTGAAATCCCTTGGCAATAGGTCGCCGAAGGTGGCGAAATCGCGGACCTTTCCACTGCCAACATTCAGCAACGCGATGCCGCCCAGAGCACCATCCGGGCGGAACAGTTTGAACCCGATGTCCTTGCCGTCGGGGGACCATGCAACCGACGAGGGAACATCGGACGCCGGCGCTCCTACATGCAGAACGTGTTCCTCGGTGCCGTCCAGATTCACCTCGATCAATCCGTATTTCCCGGCTTCCGGGGCATTGGCCCGCGCAAAGGCAAGGCGCCGCCCGTCCGGGGAGAAGGTTATGTCGCTGTCAATACCTCGAACCACCGTCTGCGGAACACCTCCCAGCACAGGCGCCCGGTACAAATCAAAGTGCGTGTTGGTTGCGTCTGCGGCTTTGATGAAATAGAGATAGTTTCCGTCCGGAGAGAAAGCGAGGCTCTTGTAGGAAGCGGGAGCCGGTGGGATCACTTGGGTGTCGCTGCTGGTCGGGATGTTTCGCAGCCACAGGCTCTGCAATCCCTTATCGTTCATGACCGACAGAACGTAGCGCGCGTCGGGCGACAGCGCCGTCAGACCTGCTTTACCAGACGTTGTAACCTGGGTGATCGTAAAGATCTGAAAATGCGCTTGTCGGGAGGTGGAAAACATCGAATACACGCCATAACCGGCGACCGCCATGATCAACAGGACTACAGCGCCGATCGCCGTCGCCACCCACTTGTGCCGCTTCACTACGGCAATCACGGAAGAACTGTCCACCAGCGCCGATGGAGGAGCCGAAGGCCGTGATGATGGCTGGACCTCGTCGCCCGAAAATCCCGAAACTGCCTTCCCACCATGGCTGGATTCAGTCTCACGTTTGATGCGCTTCAGGTCGGCGCGCATTTCCGAAGCGACCTGGTACCGCAGTTCCCGATCCTTTTCCAGCGCCTTGCTGATGATCTGTTCCAGTTTCGGAGGCAGATCAGGATTCAGTCGTAAGGGTCCGAGCGGAGGACGGTTCAAGATGGCGTCAAAGACCGTCGCGGACGTGTCGCCGCGAAATGGGAGCATGCCCGGTCGCCATCTCGTACAGGACAGCTCCAAAAGAGAACAGGTCGGTCCTGCGAGTCGAGATCTTGCCCCTTGGCTTGTTCCGGCGACATATACGCAACCGTCCCTACCGCCGCGCCCGGACTCGTCAGTAACTCCGCGCTTTCAGAAGCAGTCGCCCCGGTAAGGCCCGTGCCACTCTGACGTTATTTGCGACCATCGTCAACTTCGCCAGTCCGAAGTCGAGAATCTTCGCGTGCCCGCGTTTGGTCGAAAATATGTTTGCCGGCTTGATGTCGCGATGAACGATGCCTTCACTGTGCGCCGCGTCCAGCGCATCTGCGATGTCAACCGCCAGCGTAAGCAGCCGGTCATTGTCGACCGGTGTGCCGCGGATCAGGTGCTTGACCGTGCATCCTTCCAGGTATTCCATGGCGATAAAGGCTTGTCCATCCTCGTCGCCGATGTCATAAATGGTGCAGATGTTGGGATGGTTGAGCGCGGATGCAGCGCGCGCCTCACGCTGAAAACGAGCTAGGGCTTGCGTGTCGCGGCAGAGCTCCGGAGGCAGGAACTTGAGAGCGACGAAGCGCTGCAAGCGCATATCCATCGCCTTGTAGACAACACCCATCCCGCCGCCGCCGAGTTTCTCGACGACCTTGTAATGCGAGATGTTTTGACCGATCACGTAGCACGCCACCCCACTAGACGGCCAATTGGTCAGCCATTCTATGAGGGTTGTGGACCGAAGTCAATGTAAAGACAAGAGCTTGCTGCCCAGTCCGCCCCAGGCCCACCACGCCAATCTGGGCACCCAACTATCAGCGTGCTGGCCTATAATGCCGCCGAGACTTGAGGCTGTGGACACTTCGACTCCCGCCGACCGAGTTCCATCCGAAGCCAGCTTTCGAGGCCTGCTCGAAGCCGCGCCCGATGCCATTGTGGTGGCCGACGGCGAGGGCAAGATCGTGGTAGTGAACGCCCAGACGGAAAAGATCTTCGGGTACACAGCGCGAAGAGTTGCTCGGCCAACAGATCGAGGTGCTCGTGCCTGAGCGCTTCCGTGAACGCCACCCGGCCCATCGCACTTCGTTTTCCGCGGAAGACCGGACCAGGCCTATGGGCATCGGGTTACGACTCTTCGGCAGGCGCAAGGACGGTACCGAGGTTCCGGTAGAGATCAGCTTGAGCCCGTTGCGCACCGAGCATGGACTTCTGATTTGCAGTGTCATTCGCGATATCACGGCGCGCAAAGAACTCGAAGCGCAACTGGAGACCAGCCGAATGCAGGTCGTCTCCTCCGCCCGGTTGTCTGCTCTCGGCATGATGGCGGGGGGTATTGCGCACGAGATCAATAATCCCTTGGGGATTATCCACGCTTACGCCAGCAATCTGCTCGATATGGCGCGCGACGGCGAGATTTCCCTTCCAGAGCTGGAGAGCACCAGCGCCACATCAAAGAGACCGCAGAGCGAATCGGAAGCATCGTAAGGAGCCTTCGCCACATTGCCAGGGAGGGCGATGGAGACCCCATTCTTTCCCACTTCGCTGCGCGATCTGATCGACCGGGTTTTGGAGTTGTCCCGCGAGCGCTTCCGAATGCATTCGATCCAACTGATCCTGCGCACCCATCGATCCCTATTTGCGGGTTCCTTGTCGAGAAGTGCAGATTGCGCAGGTCGTCATGAATCTGATCCAGAATGCATTTGATGCAGTGGCCGAGAGCTCGCGGGAAAAATGGGTTCGGGTGGATGTGACTACTCAGGATCGACTCGGTCGTCGTCTCCGTCACGGACAGCGGACCAGGAGTGCCCCCAGCCATCCGGGCGCACATTATGGAGCCCTTCTTCACCACGAAGGCGGTAGGCAAGGGTACCGGCCTCGGGTTGAGTCTTTCGCGGAGTATCGCCGCCGGTCATGGTGGCGACCTCACTGTGGGCGAACATAATGGACGCACCTGTTTCTCGCTCACCCTCCCGTTGCGGAAGGAGGATCCTTTATGCAGTTGAAGGATGCCACGGTGCTGGTGGTGGACGACGAACCCCACTACCGCGACATCATGACTGGATGGTTCGAGAAGGAAGGCAGCCGGGTCCTTGCAGCGGAAAACGGCTTTCGAGCGCTTGAACTCATTGAGAAAAACGAAATCAATGCCATCGTCACTGACATCCGCATGCCCGTGATGGACGGTACGGAATTGATCAAGCGGGTCAAGGCGATGGGAAAATATACCCCCACCGCAGTCGCGGTCACAGGTTTCTCAGATCTTCCGCCACGCGATGCCTACGATCTCGGGATCGAAGCACAGTTGTCCAAGCCGGTGGAACGCAAAGCTCTGGTCTCGGCCCTGCGTAAAACTCTGACGGATCGGGAGGAACTCTGGGCAGAGCCTTTCCGCACCACCACCCTTCCGGCGATAACGATCGAATTCGAGAGCCTCAACGCAGCATTGAAGAACAAGAAGATCGCCTTCGGCCACGGTGGGTTTTGTACGACTTCAAGAGTGCCTTTTCCGGAGGACTCGTCGATCACATTCGAATTGAGATTCGCGATGGACAGACAGAATGTTTCGGGACAAGGGATGATCCGATGGAACGCCGTTCGGGAACAACTCGTGGGCATCGAAATCACACGCGTCAGCGAACCGGCGCGGGCTTGGATGGCTGGTCTGGCTCATTCGAACCGGACGGTTTCCTTCATTCCACGGTCGCTCGCCAGTGTCGCCAATACCGAGGCGTAATGCGCAGGCGGAGATTTCGGTGTGCTTGAACTTGGGCGAAGTTCGTAGGTAAAGTGTATGCCTCGATCAAGGTAATTGGCACGCCAAAGGAGGGCCTATGATCGCTACCCGGCCGGCAAACGAGAAGGAACGGCTTGCGACCCTGGGAGGGTACGAGATCCTCGATACGGAGCCGGAAACCGCATTCGACGACCTGACTCTCCTGGCGTCACAGATCTGCCAGACCCCGATTGCGCTCATCAGTCTGGTGGATGCCGACCGTCAATGGTTCAAGTCGAAGGTCGGTGTTTCGGTGTCGGAAACGCCCCGGGATATCGCGTTCTGCGCGTGGGCCATCCTTGGATCCGACGTCTTTGTCGTTCCGGACGCGAGCAAGGATGAGCGTTTCTCGGACAATCCCCTGGTCGTTACAGACCCGAGGATTCGGTTTTACGCAGGTGCCCCCCTGACGGCCGAGGGACAAGCAATAGGCACCTTGTGCGTGATTGACCGTGTTCCCCGCCACTTAAGTGCGGATCAACTGCAGGCGCTTCGCGCCCTGAGCCGTCAAGTCCAGGCCCAAATGGACCTTCGTCGTAACCTGGAAAGTTTGAAGAAAGCACTGGAGGCGAGGCGGAGATTGGAAAACGAGATGGACCGGACCATCGATGAACTCCGGACGACCTTGGCCAAGGTTAAGACCTTGGAAGGCCTTCTGCCAATGTGTCTATCTTGTAAGAAGATTCAGGACGCAAGTGGGAAATGGCAACCCTTTGAGCGCTACGTCAGAACCCACTCCGAGGCCAGCATCACTCACAAGATTTGCCCGGACTGCACAACTGGGATGTCACTGTAAGGCGACTTTTCGCGAATGGAATTCTGTAGGTGCTGACAATTGTGTTTTTGCGTTCATCCGGACGCTTCAACAAAGAACCCCGCCATTCGAACAGGGTCAAAAATCGCGCTGCTCATGCCGGATCCGCTTGAAGTTCGACTCGGTAGCCAAGCTTGCGGAGTGTCCGGATCATCCGGGAAGTGCGGGCTCGTCTGGAGTTTCCCGAAACCGCCGGGCCCCGTTCCTCATAGCGAACGCCTTTATTCAGGATTATCCAGATCAGCTGACAGATGCGATGCGCAATTGCGCCGATGGTTTTGTTGTGGCCGAGGCGCGGAACGAGACGACGGTAGACGATCTCGAAGATGCTTCCTTTAACTTTGACGGCAGCATTGGCAGCCTGATTGAGAAGGCGACGCATGTGCCGGTTCCCCTTCGGTGAGCGCGCGCTGTAATTTACTTCCGCGGTCTCTTCCTCTCCCGGGCATGCCCCGACCCACGAAGAGAGATTCTTGGCGGAAGCGAAGGTCCCTGCCTTGGCACCCACTTCGGCAATGATCTGTTGCGCCGAATCCACCCCGAGACCGGGGACTTCAGCGAGCCGCTGGACTGCATCCTGGTGCTGGCGGAGCAGGCTTGCCATCTCCTGGTCCAGTTGGCCGATTTGCTGCTCGATCCATTGCAACTCCTCGAGCACCATCTTCACCAGCCGGCGGTAGACGGGATTGAGCTCCGTGCACGCACCCAAGGCATCGCCTAGCTGCGTCGACGTGGCGCGCAGGCGTTGGTCGGCCAAGGCGGCCAACGCCGCCGGATCCGTTTCTCCCTCCGCCAAGGCCTGCAGCATCCGCCGTGCACTGGCGCCGAGCAGATCTGAAACCAGGCTGGATAACTTGATATGCGCTTCTTCCAGCAGCGCTTCCAGTTGATTGTGCAGCCGCACTTTGTTACGCCGGAGCTGGTATTTTGTGCGCGTCACGGTCCGCCAGAGACGCTGTTCGGCATGGGGCACGAAGCTCAAGGTAAGCTCCTGAGACACCAGCCGCTTCAGCAAACGTTCGGCATCGCGAAAGTCTTTCTTGCGCCCCCGCCGCCCACGATTGGACAAGGCTTGCGCCAGATGGAGTGTGCCAGACATCCGGCCCGCACCTTCCCGCTTCTCACAGCTTGGCTTCCAATACTGCTCAAGCGCTCCCCAAACCGGTTTCCAGTATTGCGCAGTGGATTCCATTACCACTTCCTCCACCTGCTGCTGGATAAGCCATTCCGCCAACAGTTGCAACTGCTCCGGGTTGCTTCCGTACCAGCGTCGCTCGAATTGGTATTCGTCTTCAACTTCGACGTCAGCCACAACCACGGCCAGCTTCTTTTTATGTACATCGATTCCCGCTATCCTATACGGCATAGGTTTCCTCCTGGCGGGAGCGGAGAGCGTGCCGAAGGTACATTTAAGCAGGGTCTCGGGCTATCGTCGCTCCCCCAGGGGAAGAGACAACGCCCATTTATTCGCTCTATCACGCACGCTCCGGATCAGACAGGTGTTCGGCCTCAGCTTCTCCACTGTTCGATCAATCTCGCCACTCCCAACCATTGAGAATCATTGCTTAAACTCGGAGCGATTTTCATGAGATTTCACGGGCACGTAGCGCCCTACATGACAGGTGTGTTGGTCAGACGCTTACTGTCGAATGTGCCCTTCCGCATCTTCTTCAGCCGTGACCTCTACCACTGGCATTCTGCGGCAGACGTTGAGGAGCAAATACTGAGCTTCGTCTTCACCAACGTGGTTGGTAAGCAGGATGTAAGACCCTCTCGGGGCAGTTGGGACTTCGTCCAATCCAACCTCAGTTGGCAAATGAAGAGGCAGTTTGACGACAAGGGCAAGTGGGTATATGGCTGGGCAAGGACGTACATCCTTGATGGCAACGCGGTCCAACCGAACCCTTACTTTCTACAGGGGCGCTGGAGCCGTTGAGGAGTGAATTGCGTGTCCCGGCTCCAAGTGCCTCCCGCCCGCAGCTCAACCAACTTTCCGCATGCCTGAATCACGGGTCTGCTCACTCAGTCCGTTTAGCTCAGCCAGGCGTCTCCGGATCTCAACGCTGTACATTGAGCGAGCTGCGCAGTGCTCACAGTCTGGTCGGTGGAGTTTCAGGATCAACAGCAGGTAACAGAGACGAGATCTCACAGTTCACAACCCCGCACGTAACCACGCAAGAAGCGCCCACAATAATAGCAACCGGGCGCAGCGTGGCCCGAACATATTCAGGAGATTGCTTATAAAGATATTGCCTATAAACAGGACGAGAGTAAAGATCGTCCATTGCTTCTCTGACTAGTCGCGAACGGTCTTCAGGCGGTACGGGCAGCTCAGGAGCGGGCGGGATCCGCGCAAATCGGTCAGGTCGAATTGAATCATCGACAAGAGCCGAAAGGAGAGAAGGCTCGACACTCGTAACCGATGAACGCGCTTGTGCTAACTGAATTTTGGCACGAGTTTTTCAGGATGGTCCCGGCACCGGCACGATGCCACAAACTAGCTTCCGAGAGGAGCCAAGTCGCTTCAATCGCGATGGCTTAAGTTAGTGGTTATGGTCGGTAGCCCCCAATGACTACCATTGCTACCAAAATGTGTGCTATTTGATTTTCCAAGAATACTGGTAAAATGCAGCTGCGCTCGGTCGCAAATGACTGGTAGCGTTGGCAGTTAAAGCAGAAATTTGCCAGTACTGTTGGCAAAATTAAGGCGGTGGATGTTAATCCCCCCTCTCCGCCAGATACCCAATTCAACGCCGATAGCCATCAGAACGAACGAGTAGGACCGAGCGAAACACCTGACAGAAGGCATTTCGTCCTTTATCCTCTTTCCACGGCCCTCAACGTACTTGCACCTCCCGATGGGGTCATGGCCCCGAACCGTAAATGTGTTACATCCTCGTTTGCTGGCAACACAGGCACATCTTCAGCACATCCCATGTGAGCAACAGCGTGGTTTATCAGCTAGTTGAGGAAAACACCAACTCATCGGCCGCAAGTCCTTAAGTGCGAATTGCTTAGAGTGTAATTCGCTATTCGCGAATCGCGAATGTAGAATGAAAGGCATGCCTTTAAAGCCTCAAGACATAATGGTTGTTCTCAAACTCTGCACCTATGAACGCAAGCGGCCACCCATGTCGATCATCGCGGCAGATCTCAACATGAGCCCCTCTGAGATTCATGCTGCCATCAAGCGTCTTCAGCAATCCCGGCTCTTGCATGGCCCAGAGATGCAAGAAAAACCGAATCTCTCGGCTCTCGAAGAATTCCTCCTGCATGGAGTGAAGTATGCATTTCCCGCAGAACACGGCGAGGTGACTCGCGGATTGCCCACTTCGTTCGCCGCTCCCCCGCTGAAGGATGTAATTGCCTCGGGCGATGAGCTTCCTCCCGTATGGCCATGGCGGGACGGGGAAACCCGCGGCATGGCTCTCGAACCTTTATATAAGACCGCTCCCGCGGCGGCCCTCCGCGATCCCATCCTGTATGAGTTGCTCGCCTTGGTCGATGCCATTAGGGATGGGCGAGCACGCGAACGTAAGATTGCTGAGAAGGAGCTGATAAGCAGACTGCGCTCAGAAAATGTCAAAACACAATCTCGAATTGCTCGTTGAGGCGGCTCGCCTTCTCAAGCCACTCCTGGGCGAATTGGTCTTTGTCGGAGGAAGCACGACAGCGCTTCTCATCACCGACAAAGCGGCCGCGGAGGTCCGTCCCACCTACGATGTGGATGCTATTGCCGAGATCAGCTCATACGCCGCATACGCTGATTTCTCGGAACGGCTCCGGCGGTGCGGCTTTACGGAGGATGTCAGTGAAGGAGCTCCGATTTGCCGATGGCGACAGAAGAAGACAATTTTGGACGTCATGCCGCTCGACGAGAAGATCCTGGGGTTTTCCAACCGCTGGTACGAGCCGGCTATGGATTCCGCCGTCGTAAATGAACTGGAACCAGACCTGCGCGTTCGAGTGGTGACTGCAGTTTACTTCTGCGCGACGAAGTTGGAGGCATTTGCCGGTCGAGGTAAGCATGACTATCAATCGAGTCATGATCTTGAAGATCTAATGGCCGTCGTGGATGGACGGCCGGAACTAGCCGAAGAAATCCACTCTGGGCCGGAGGACGTTCGCTGCATACATCGCGGCAGAATTCAGGAAGCTGTTTGCCACCCGTGAGTTTCTCGATGCATTACCCGGCTACCTGTTCCCCGACCAAGCGAGCCAGGCTCGCGTCTTGATATTGCTTGATCGATTGCGAAAGATAGCGGCCATTTAGTCGAAAGGTCCTCCAGGTTTTGGGCACACCGTTGGCACACCGATCCCGGAACAACAGCGGGTCTGACGCGCTAGACGGCTGTTGGAATGTCATCCAGGTAGTGGGGCTTGATCGCAGGCACCAGCTTCAAGGCCAACACCAGTGCGAACGCACTAGGGACAATGTTTCCATTCGGTTCCCATGAATATTCGATTTCCCAGGAGCCGACGTCCGGTGAGCTTAGCTCTCGGCGCTTAGACTTCTGGTTTGTCCGTCAGATCGGCATAGGGGCGGCGGTCACCCGCCGACCCCTGCCACACCACCGTGCGTACGGGTCCGTACACGGCGGTTCGAGTTGGTTACGCTAACACCCATCGATCAACGTTGGAAGTCCGAGCGATTTGAAGTAGGCGTTGGAAAGCCCAACCGAGAGGGCTTTGGCCCGAGCGAGGTACCAGGGGCCGCGTCCACTACCGGCCGTGTTGCTAGCCAGTCGCGGACGAACTCCCAGTTCCAGCAGTGCCGCGCGGCGACGGCGCGGGTGTTTTCCATTGCCGCCACAGCGCTGCACGCAATCGCAGCCGGACCCAGCGGGTCAGGTACTCCAGCACCACAGGCGTTTCGCAGAAGCCGAAATAACCGCGCCAGCCTCGTATATACGAGGCCAGCTCCTCTATCGTCTTCTCGATGCTGACGCCCTTTGCCCGGCGCGTGATCTCCCGGATTCGTTGCTTAAACCGCTCCAGAGCCTTCGGCGCAATCAGGCACTTAATCTCTGGACCGGTACTAAGCTAAATCCGAGGAGCTTCCGCTCCTGCGGTCGAGCCACCGCACTCTTTGCCTCATTCACTTTGAGCTTGAGCTTTTGTGTGATGAACCGCGTTATGCTTTCCATCACCCGTTGACCGGCCCGCTGGCTGCGCACGTAGATGTTGCGGTGAGTAGCCCCGGGGAGTTTCACCCCGAGGCTCTCTCAGAACTGTACATGAACCTCGCAGCTCATACAGCTCCCACCATGGAGCCACGCCGCACCCCCATCTGCCAGTGAGCAAACAACTCCGGAGCGCGCCGCGAAATGCGCGCGATCCAGCGTGCCGCCCGTCGGTGATGGCGTCGCAGCTTTTTGTATTTACGCTTGGCCCAGAGGACCAGATCTTGGTTCAGTTCGCGCATCGTCGGATAAAGCGCCGAGCGATAATAGCGCCCGTAATACTGGAGCCAGCCTCGGATAATCGGATTGAACATCCGCGACAGATCCTCAATCGCCTTGTCGCTGCGGTTAGGCAGGTTCCAGCGCCGAAATGTGTCGCGAATCGCCTTCGCTGCTTTGTTCGAGACTGCGGGACTGAAATTGATGAAGAACTTCCCCTTGCGGTTCTTTGATCTCCTAGGTTGAAAGCTGTAACCGAGAAAATCAAACTTTTCGTTCGGGTACTTCTTCTTCCGCAAATCATCCCTGCAATAGACGACTTTCGTTTTCTCCGGATGGAGTTCCAGTCCGCAAGTCTGCAAACGTTCAGCGATGGCCTTCCTCATTTCCTGGGCTTCCTTCTCCGTCTTGCAGTGCGCGATGACATCATCGGCGTACCTCTCAAATGGCACCTGAGGATAGTGCACCGCCAGCCATCGATCTAACGCATAATGCAAGAACAGATTCGCCAGCAGTGGGCTGGCTACTCCACCTTGCGGAGTACCCTTCTCACGCGGATCCAACCGCCCATCCTCTTCTTGCATTGGCGCTTTCAGCCAACGCTCGATGTAGAGAACGATCCACCGCTCCTTGGCATGCTTCTTGACTGCCCGAAGTAGTAGGTCTTGTGAAAGGCTGTCAAAGAAGCTCCTGATATCCAGATCGAGAACCCAGTCATAACGCCAGCATCTTTCTCGCGCTTGACCCACTGCGTCCAATGCCGACTTTCCCGGTCGATATCCGTAAGAATCGGCATGAAACAGCGGCTCTACTTCCGGTTCCAGTCTTGCCTTGACTACCTGTTGCGCAATGCGATCGGCTACTGTGGGAATACCCAGTTTTCTTTCACCACCGTTTTTCTTTGGTATCTTCACCGTCCTCACCGGTGGCGGAAAGTAACTGCCCGATGACATCCGATTCCAGATCTTGTAAAGATTCTTCTTCAGCCTCTTCTCAAAATCTTCGATCGATTGATCATCAACCCCCGCTGCTCCCTTATTTGCTTTAACCCGTTTGTACGCTTCCCAAACCTCCTTCTTCGAAATACAAAACGGCTTTGCCTCACTCATCGGGCTCCTCCCATTGCTGGTTGGCTCATTGAATCAGGCTCCTTGATACAGCGCCTTCGCTCCATCCCTTTATCGGGGACTTCCCCGCTACTACGCGCTGTTCCGCCCCTGAGTCTCCGCTTCCGTACTCTCGCCCTTGTGGTTCTGCCACTTGTGGCTTCTCCGTTCGCATCGGAGTCTCAGGTTCCCACGTTCCGCTCAACCGCCTCCTTGGCAAGCTCAGGCCACCTCTCATGCCGGATGCCGCTCCGCCCGTAAACAGGTTTCGTCGGAGCTTAGTCCCGTGATAACGACTCCCCCACGGTTTTGACATCGTCCCTACGCTTTCGACACTTCCATAGTGGTTCCCTTGCGGTCCTCTTCTTGCCTGTCACCTGACCTGGTCCTTGCCAGGCCTTTTCCTTCTGTGCTCACGACCATGGCTTTTGTCCACAGCCGCCGAAGGTGGTTTGGAACCTGTCCCTGCAGACCGGTTCCGAGGGGCCTACCCTCATCAGTTAAGCAGTTACGCACTACTCAGCCTTTCGGCCTTTCGCACTCGTGGCACACAATCATCCGCGTATCGAAGGTAGCGGTGTCCGCGTCGCTCTAGCTCTCGGTCGAGTTCGTCGAGCACGAGGTTGGATAGCAGTGGCGAAAGTGGGCCTCCTTGCGGAGTGCCTTCCACGCTGGGGCTGACCAGTCCGTTCTCCATCACCCCGGCATTCAAAAATGCCCGGATGAGCTTCAACAGCCTCTTGTCTTCGACTCGTTTGGCGATCTGTCCCATCAGTTTGTCGTGATTGACTCGGTCGAAAAACTTTTCGAGGTCGAGATCAATCACCCAGCCGTAGCCTGCGGCGATCTACTGCTGCGCCTGAGCTACCGCTTGATGAGCTGATCGTCCGGGTCGAAAACCATAGCTGTAGTTCGGAGAAAGTCCGATCCCACCGCCGCTGCAGAACCTGCATCACCGCTTGCTGGATAAATCGATCCAGCACCGTCGGGATGCCAAGCTTTCGCACCCCGCCGTCCGGTTTGGGGATTTCCACCCGCCTGACCGGCTTCGGTTCGTAGGTCCCGTTCAGCAGTTGTTCTCGGATCGCTGGCCAGTGCTGTTTCAGGTAGTCGGTGAGTTGACCGACGGTGATCCCGTCCACTCCCGCGCTACCTTTATTACCCTTCACAAAACTGACTCCCGGTTCGGTGACCAACCATCTCTGCGCCCTGCGCCTCCTCTACATCCAGACGCTCTAGAGGTCCTGGAGCATTTGCCGACACTCCCTATCCCGCCCACGATTCTCAGTTTGGAAGAAGTAGCACAGCTCATCGATGCCGCGCCGACTCCCTTCTACCGCAGCATTTTGATGACCCTCTACAGCACCGGCGTGCGCCGCACCGAGCCCACGCGCCTGACCGTCAGCGACATCGATAGCCGACGCATGGGCACATTCAGGGCGGCAAGGGCCGGCAAGACCGCGACGTGATGCTCAGCCCCGCCTGCTCGCAACCAAACGCGTTGCCCGACATCTCGCGCTTCTCGAGATGCGTAAATTTCTGCCATCACTTCGCTGGCGTCTCCGGCTTCGTG
Source organism: uncultured Acidobacteriaceae bacterium (assembly GCA_963819035.1). GTDB lineage: Bacteria > Acidobacteriota > Terriglobia > Terriglobales > Acidobacteriaceae > Sulfotelmatobacter. The sequence goes on from CAWFUU010000018.1 coordinate 68,736, forward strand.
GGTTCGGCGGGCTTCGGCGCCTGTAGCTTGGCCAGCGCTTCATCCACGCGCTTCCTGAAGTCACCCTGGTCGTTGTGCGAAAGCCCGCTATACATCGACACAACACTCATCTCGCACGTGGTACCAATCGGCGCCAAGGAGACGCGGTTTTTGCCCTGGTTGACCGCTCCGATAACGGACCAGTGAATGGAGTGTTTCACATTGTAGTCAGCAGTCATTTTGTCCTCGTCACTTTGCACGTCTTTGTAGTTGTCCGGATTGCCGAGAGCGACTTTGACCGCGCCCCAAAGCTCGCTGCAAGGAACGGGATAGGAAGTCTTGTAAGTCTTGTTGCCGGCACCGAATGCCGGCAGAGCAAGAGTAAGCGCCAACATAGCCACAGCTACAAACGCAAGTCTTACCTTCATGATGGCAGTTCTCCTTGTACGGATGTGCTCCCGGCAGGTCAGAACGGAGCCGGAACACACGTTTCCCGAACAAGCTAAAACTAGTCCATCGAAATATATTGTCAGTGCGCCAAATCACCGGAGCCGGTGATCCAGTTGGCTGATCATTCCGCATGGCTCCGCCGTGCCACATAGCACGCAGGAGCCATTCCCGCGGTGCAGGCCAGGGCGTAGCGTGGTGTTGAACGGTCCAAAAAGGAGTCGATAGTGGAGCCCTTTCCGGGCGAGATCACCTTGCTCTTGGCAAAGTGGAAAGACGGTGAGCCGTCTGCCTTTGACCAACTGATGCCACTGGTTTACCCCCACCTGCGCGAAGTGGCCGCCGCTTATATCAGAAGAGAGAGAAATCCTGGAGAGCTGCAGGCGACCGCGCTGGTCGACGAAGTATGTTTGCGCCTGATCAGCCAGAAGAAAGCTAACTGGGTCGGATCGCGCTCACTTCTACACCTTCGCGGCCAAAGTCATGCGCATGATTCTGACCGATCACGCGCGCAGCAACGCGGCGCAAAAACGAGGCGGCGGCGCCCACGATGTTCCTCTGAATAAAGATATCCCATGGGTCAAGGTCGGGAGCGAGTCGCTGATCGATCTCAATCGCGCGTTGGATGAGCTCAGCGAGATCGATGTCTACAATGTCCAGCTGGTCGAACTTCGATACTTTCTAGGCTGCACTGCCGAGGAGACTGCTGCCCTTATGCAGGTGTCCAAGGCCACGGTCGATCGCGACCTGAAATTCATCAAGGGATGGTTGTACCGGCGGCTGTGTCCAGACGCTGTCCCGGAGGCCCTCGAACATTCGACTAAGACTTGAGTCACTTCAGCCACGATTCTCGCAGTCTCCTACGGGCCGGCTTGCGGCTGCCAATGAGGTTTAGACCTCGATGAACGTTTCGACCGAATTCTTCCGGCGTGTCGAAGCCATTTTTCACGAAGCGCTGGCGACCTCGGAATTGCTGCGACCGGCAGTGCTGGAGGATATGTGCAAGGGCGATCCGCTGCTGTTGGAGGAAGTCCGTTCGTTGCTGAAAGCCTCCGAGCTGGAAGAACGAACGACAGCATCCTGCTGGTTGGAAGCGGAGACGAACCCGGAGGCCATGGCTGGTCCGAGGCGCATCGGGCCCTACGAGTTGGACCGTCTGGTCGGGCGCGGCGGCATGGGCGCCGTCTATCTTGCGCATCGCGCCGACGGGCAGTTTGAACAGCAGGTCGCTATCAAACTGATTGACCTGCCCTTTGCCACCGACCTTTTTCGGGAGCAATTCCGTCGCGAGCGCCAGATTCTTGCGCGGCTCAGTCATCCTAATATTGCACGCTTGCTGGATGGCGGGGTCAGCGAAGACGGCGAGCTTTACCTGGCGATGGAATACGCCGATGGCCTGCCCATTCAGCGCTACTGTACGCAGCATTCTCTCTCGATCCGTGAGCGTGTCGAACTCTTCAGGTCCGTTTGTGGTGCTGTTCGCTTTGCGCACCAGCATCTGGTCGTCCATCGGGACTTGAAGGCCGACAATATTATTGTCCTGGAAGATGGCACAGCGAAGCTTCTCGATTTCGGCACCGCCAAGATGCTCACGGCCGTGAATGTGGTGCCGGAGGGCGAATTTACCCGCCATGGGTTCCATTCCTTTACGCCGCAATACGCCAGCCCCGAGCAGGTCTTGGGACATCCGATCTCGACCGCATCTGATATCTACTCTCTGGGGGTACTGCTTTTTCTTCTCACCACTGGGGTGCTCCCCTACGAATTGAAAGAGTTTACGACCGACGAGATGGTCCGCGTGATCTGCGAACAGCAGCCGCCGAGACCAAGCGAGAAGGTGCTTCCGGCACGCTGGACTCCGATATTGACGCCATGGTTTTGAAAGCTCTGCGGAAAGAACCGGAAGAACGCTACGCCAGCGTCGACCAATTTATCGCCGATCTGCAAGCGTATCTTGACGGCCGTCCGGTGGTCGGCACGCCAGGGAAATTTCCGCTATCACGCAGCCAAGTTTGCCCGCCGGAACAAGCTGGCGCTGGCCGGCTCGGCGCTGCTGTGCCTCAGCGTAATGGCGGGGACCGCCGGCGTGACGTGGCAGGCCCATCTTGCCAATGTCCAACGCGGCAAGGCAGAGGCGCGCGCGGAAGACTTGCGTAAGCTCAGCAATAGCTTGCTCTCCGAGATTGACGAGGCCATCCAGCGGCTTCCGGGATCGACTCCGGCGCAGAAACTTCTGGTGAGCACAGTTCTAGAGCACCTGGACCGCGCTGCCAAAGATGCCTCCGGCGATCCACAAATGGAACTGGACCTTGCAAATGCCTACATCCGCATGGGGAATGTGCAAGGCAATCCCTACGATCAGAACATTGGCGATGCGCAAGGTGCCCTGAACAGTCTGGACAAAGCCCTCTCCATCGCCGCCGCCCTGGTTCGTCAGCAGCCCGGGAATGTGGCCGCGGCGCATGCCCTGGGGTGGGCTCAGCAGTCGCGGAGCGAAGTGCTTTTCGGAATGGGCAGGACGCAGGAAGCGGTGGCGATGATGCGATCAGCGGCGGCCACTTTCGAGGAACTGGCCTCTCGACCGGGCGCAAAAGCCGCTGCCTTGATGGACGCGGCCACCGCCTACGGAGGTCTGGGCGACGAACTGGGACAGAGTGGTACTGCGAGTCTGAGTGATCCGGTAGGCGCGCTGGCGGCGTTTCGCAAGTCGCTGGAATTGGACAAGCGCATCGTCCAACTCGATCCGGGCTTCTCCCGCGCCTCGCGGGGAATCGCGGTCAATCACGCAAAAATCGCCAATATCGAGTCCGAAACCGATCCCGCGGCTGCTCTGTTGGACTATCGCGAAGCGATCCAAGGAATGAACGCCCTTCCCGAGGAGATGAGGAAAGCCTTACCCCACAAGCGCGACTCTGGCTAACTTTCTTAGTAAGAACGGCATTGGCGCTAAAGGAAGTCGGAAGATACCAGGAAGCGTTGTCTTACCTCGAACAGGCCAAAGCTATGGCCCGGCCTTTCCTCACTGCGGATCCCAATGATACTCGCGCCGGCAACGACTTGCTGGCAATCCTGGAAAATGAAGCGGAGTGTCTTGAAGATCGCGCGCAAGCCGTCTTTACGGAAGAACCGAGCCGATCGAAGCGCGAACGCCGCCAGCGCCCTGAAGAGCTTGTCGGAAGCGCGTTCTCTCACCGAACATCTTCTCCAGTTTGAGCCAGACAACCTCTACTTACGATCTACGTTGGGCCTGCTCTTGATCCGAATTAGCCGGCAACAACTTGGCGCTCCACCAGACAAAGGGGACACTGGAGTTGGCGACAAAAGGGGTTGCCATTCTAAAGGCCGTGGGAAAAGAGCAAAATGCCCATGGCGTTGATCTTGATGCGGTTGCGACCGGTTTGACCATGGTCATGCCGACAGGGCTTCGCGATCCCGCAGTTGGCCGTGCGAGTGCGCCGAGCGCATGGTGGAGATGAGCCATCATCAGAAGCCAGGTTTTTTTCTCACCCTCGCACGCGCCTACCGCGCTGCCGGGCAAGGGGAAAAAGCCAGGGCAGCGGCTAAAGAAGGACTCGCTCTTCTCCCCGCCGCAACCGCCGCCACGATTCCCTCTCGCATCCGCAAGCAATTGCAAGCCGAACTTGGCCAGTGATTTGCCGATCGCTGCAGGTCCCGCATTTCTCCCGCCCATGAATGAGATGGGCGCCTCGTTCCAAACCTCATAAGCGCAATTCTTTCCTCGTTCGTGAGGCACTCTGCGCCCGTTTCGCGCTGTCTCTTATGAAGCCCCATAGTCCGGGAAATCGGCAGGAGGAAATGAGTATGGCGAGCAAACGGTCTTCGGTCGCACACCGAGTGCGTGCGCTGCGTAGCGTGAATGGTAGTTGCGACAATCTTAGTTTTGTCAGGGTTATTGTTTTTATCCGCTTGCGGCGGGGGAAGCTCAGCAGAAAACTCCGCCCGCTATTTCTGTTTCTCTTACCCCATCGGCTCAGACCAAAATCGATCAGGGGCAAACTTTGAACTTCACCGCCTCGGTGAGCAACGACTCCAGCGGCAAGGGCGTGACCTGGACCATGTCGGGCACAGGTTGCTCCGGGAGCGCTTGCGGCACCTTCACCAACAGACACCGCAACCGCAGTAACCTACAACGCTCCCGCATCTGTCTCCGCCAACATGACGGTGACGGTGCAGGCAACTTCTGCTGCCGACACCATCGAAGTCGGACGTCGACACCGGTCGTCGTTTCACCGGCGCCAACCATCACGACGACAACCTTGGCCAACGGCGCAGTCGGAACAGCCTACAATGCCAGTCTGCAGGTCACAGGCGGCGCGGGTACGCTCACCTGGAGTCTGGCCAGCGGTTCCTCGCTTCCCGCGGGCCTCTCTTTGAGCAGCCTGGGAACGATCTCCGGCACGCCCACCACGGCGGGCAAGACCACCTTCACGGTGAAGGTCACGGATGCATCAGGCGGTAAGGAGGGGCCGTGTTCTCAAACACAACAGCTCAGCATCATGATCACCTCCGCGCCGCTGACCATCATCGACGACGTCGCTGCCGAACGCCACCGTGAATGTTGCTTACAGCGCGCCATTGCAGGCTTCCGGTGGCACCACGCCCTATACCTGGACTGTGGCGAGCGGATCTTCACTGCCCTCATGGTTGGCATTAGGCGGTTCGGGCACGAATTGGTCGCTTAGCGGAACCCCCACCGCGGCTGGCACGTTCACCTTCTCACTCACGGTTACCGATTCAACTAGTCCCACGGCCGCGAGCAAGACCCAAGCGTTAAGCCTGACAGTTGGCACTTCGTCAGCCTGCGGGAGCGGGAACGAGGGAGCGTTGAGTGGCCAATACGCCTTCAGCCTGAGCGGTTACAACGCCTCGGGATTCATGGCCGCCATCGGTTCGTTCACGGCGGACGGCAGTGGACACATCACGGCCGGCACCGTCGACAGCAACGGGATTTCACTAGGCGTCAAGAATGGCAGCGTCACCGCCAGCGGCAGCGCGTACTCGGTGGGCTCCGACAATCGCGGCTGCGCCACGATTGTGACTCCGTTCTACACCTTTAAGACGCGCTTCGCTCTCGATACGACCTCGGGCGCAGCAACCGGCGGCGCCATCCAGGAATGGGAACCGGCCCCCAGCCAATAATCGCCTCTGGCCTGATTCTGAAACAGACCGTTCCAGCCTCGTTGCCTAACGGCGTCTGGGTGTACCAGCAGTTTGGCGTCTTCAGTACCAGTCATGCCCGCACCGCCGTCGTCGGAACCCTCACCGCCAGCAATGGTTCCTTCACTGCCGGTGAATATGACTCGGATGCCGGCGGCAGCCATGTCACACACAGCGGCTTGAGCGGCACCTACACTGCACCCGCGACTCCGACCGGCCGCTTTACCACCACCACCAGCCTGAGCGGGATCGCCGCGCACCGCGCCGCGTATCTTGTCTCCGGAACGCGCTTTCTCGAAGCTGACGAGCGACGCTCTCGGGCTCCACGACGAGCGCGTTGATCGGCGATGCGCGTCTGCAGGGCGGCTCCCTGACCCTGAGCGGCAATCTCGCCTTTTACACCTCGGGGATCGTGTCGGACGGAACGGGAGGGATCATTGACTTTGGACGCGTCACCATCAGCGGTTCTACCCTGACGGCTAGCGTCTACGAAGACGAAGCCGGCACCTGGGCCACTCCCACACCCTTCACCGAAACCTGCGGTTTCGCCATTGACCCCTACGGCAGGGTGACCCTTAGCGGCACCAATTGCCAAACCAACGCGCCGGTTATCTATCTATATGGCCCGAACACTGGCTGGATGCTCGGTACAGGTTCCAGTACCTCCTGCGGCAGCATCGAACCGCAGTCGGCGACGACCATCACCTCGGGCATCTACTTCTTCGGCACCCAAATGACCGGCCACCTCTCGGTAGAGACCGCCACGGGTACCGCCACACTCGCCAGCGCCGGTGCCACCGGCACCGGTGACAACACATCAATCACTTCTCCCCTGCAGGCCGATCAGCCGGTAGCCGAGACATTCACGGTCAACTCCGATGGCACCTTCAGCACCTCGGATCATCCGGGAGTAGTCTCGGGCGTCATCGTTTCCAATTCCAAGATCGTAACGGTTGAAAACCAAAACAGCGCCTACCCGACTATCCTGGTGATCAGCACGGTTCCTTAGGGGCTTGATGCTAACTTCGAGGGAGAGGGCCTTGACGCTAGGGCGTCAAGGCCCTCTCCACAAGTGCATCGGGAACGCGAGTTCGAATCTCTCCAGACGGCCAGTTTACGGTCCAGAGTTAGAAAGACGCCTGCCCGCCCGCGGGGCCTAATGCCCGCTCCGGTCGCCGGGATTGGCGCTTCTGATGTGAGACGAGTGTTCCTCGATGCTCGGCGGATTGACATACTCTCGTCAAACTCGTCCACCGATGCGGCGGAGCACTTCATACAGAATCGTTCCCTGTATCCGCGCCTACCTCCAGGCTGTGAGACGGCCACTTCCATCCGGGCCTATAAGGGTGACTTCATCTCCCAGCCGAACCCGGCCGAGATCGGTGACATCGACCGTGGCGATATTCCCTACCATGCTGGCATAAGCGGAATGAATGAGGACGCCGGCCTCGGGAAGTCATTTGCCGGCTCAGGCCGTCCGCACAACCAAAGGGGAGCACAGCTAAGCGAGTGGGCGCAGCGGCGACGTAGGCTCCGTCAGATCCAATGGATGCATGGCGCCGACCTCGTGAAGTGAAAGTATCCGTGTTTTCCAGAGTACTGGTTCCACCAATTGGATAGAGATCGGGACTCTACGTTCGTCGCAACTGAAATGCAATGATAGCCATATAAAGCAATCCCCGGTCGCACCATGTTGTTCCATGTATCAGGGTGGCTCGCTAGGGCAGCGGTGTTTGCCACGTACTGAAAGAGTCGGATGAACCTCGGTCCGTTCGATAGTCTTATCGATACGATACTTCCGCGTTGCCGATGATGCGGCTAGTGGCCTGTCGCGATGAGTTCGTTACCGGTCCGCGGGATCCCTCAGGGGCTGAAGCCCGCGTCATTATGAGCTCTGGGCGGCACGGCTTCAGCCGTGCCCTTTCCAAAGCAACTAACCAGATGGCCCGCTCTGAGTAATGACTGTTCTGCGACAGGCTACTAGCTAACAGGCTGCCGAAAAAATTGATTTGCAGCATGTTTTTCTTTCTCTTGTTCATCGTTGATGATGGCGAAGGGTTTGATTTCCAGTGTTGTTGTGGCCTTCGGTTCTAACTCGATCTACTGGAGACACAGGTGGCACCCGACTTACGCCACCGGAACTGCGGCGGCCAGGTTTCGCATGCGCACCAGATTGTAGGCGGCGCAGGCGAGGGTAAAGATCCAGTGCACTTTGCTCACTCCGCGATGTCGAACCTTCCGCATCAGCGCTATCGTCTTCAGCCAGCCGAAGCATTCTTCAATCCGTTTCCTCTTCTTCTGGCTGAGGGCGTAACCCGAGTGCCGCGTGGTGCGGGAATCGATCGCGCTACCTCCGCGGCGGCCCAGGTTCTGCGCCACGTGCGGCGTCACCCGCAGATGGCGGCACTCCTCCACAAACCCGAACGTGTCGAATCCTTTGTCGCCGCCCACCGTCAATGGTTGCGTGCCGGGAAGCCGCTCCATCATGACCAGCGCCGCATCGCGTTCCGCTGTCCCGTTCGCTTGGAAGACTTCCGCGTCCACGATCAGTCCGTTCCGATTCTCCACCAACAGATTCCCGCTGTAACTCAACCGGGATTCCTTCCCTCCGCTTTTGCGGCTGGTCTCAACTGTCACATTTTCAGCGCGGGGTGGTTTTTCGCAATCCAGTCTTCGACTTCAACGTAAAACTGTTTTGTTTGGACGACGATCTCTTTTGCTTCTGTGTCGGTCGCAACATTGGAGAAAGTGTAGTCGATAGTATTTCGCTTCCGTCGACACGTCTCAAAATAGTCGGCGTACTTGTGCGCGGCTTTACCCAACACCAGTTTCGTGCTCTCCAAGGACACGCGGTGGTGTCCGACCTTGCTCACGATCCGATACCCCGCACAGGCTATGGCCATATTCGCAGCCTGGAGCGCAGCGTTGTAGGCAGTGGCAAATCTCCGATCTGCTGAAAGGCCAGCAAGACTCGCGTCTGTGAGGTCGCGGGCGATCAGGGCTCGCATATTGTCTAATTCCTTCTTGGAGGTTTTGTGTTTCTGGGCTTCCTTACTTGCCAACAAGCTCGTCCAAGTCACTCTGGCCTCCTTTCACAAACTGTTTCCGTCCTCTTAAAACGGCGGCAAGGAAATGGTCGCCCGATTTGATTTTCTCCCGAAATTCCTCTGGTGAATAGGCCGTGACGCTGACCTCTCTTCCCAGCCGCGCCTCCGCCTTGCGGACTGCTGGAGACAGGTCAGCGAGACCTGCTCTGCCAATGACCATCACATCCACGTCACTCATCGCATGTTCCCTTCGTCGTGCCACGGAACCATAGATGAAGGCACTCTGAATCTTGTCCCCAAACGACTTTAGTATCTGCTCCAGGATCGGAGCCAGCCCTGCTGTTTTTTCGAACAGCTGCTGCAGGTCTCGGAACACTGGGGATTGGGTCTCCGCCTTGAAATAAACCCTTGTGCCTTCCCGACGATGCACCAATATTCCGCTCGCCACCAGAGATGATAACTCCCGCTGAAGGCTCGATGGGCTCGTGCCCAAACGACCGGCGAGCTCCGAAAGATACCACCACTTGTCTGGCTGGCCGAGCGTAGCCGCGAGCACACCTTGACGTACCTGTGGAAACAATGCAGTCAGCACGGAAGAGTTACGCATAGTGCGTAAATTATTACGCAGATTGCGTAAGGTGTCAATCTCCCAGGAGGGGAAGGCCGGGGCTTGGGCTGGTATTGAGGAATCTGAAGCGCCAGTTTAGATTGCTCATGGTAATCGAACGAGGATCGTACACGAGCCGAACAGACTCGAACCCTGTTCGATCTCGTGCGAGTGGCGTTCGCGTGCCCATTCAATCTCCGCACCAACCTAAGCCGAAGGCTTAGGGATGATGGTGTCTCTCCCTCCCTATACCTCTATGTCCCCTCCACCACGGTTCTCGCGCGGCAGTCGATGCGGCCCTCTGCATTGTCGCGACACCGTGCACATCGGTAGATTAGGAGACTGGATAATGAGGTTCGTAGACATCAAGGAAGTGGCGAAAAGGAGATACGGACAGGCGGCCTTGCGCGCGAACAGTGGGGGCGCCGCATCCTGTTGCGGACGACCTCCGATGCCAACAGCGCGTGCGGATGCAACTGAGGCTATGGAACTTCCGGAGTAATTACGTGGGTCTCACTGCTTCGCCCTCGACACTGAATTCGAGTAAAAGTCTTACTTGTCGCCGGCATCGAAACGATAACCTGCTCCTCGCACCGTTTTCAGATGAAGCGGATTCTCGGGGTCACGTTCTATCTTCTCCCGTACGCGACGGACATAAACATCTACCGAGCGCGGGGTCACGTATCCCCCATCACGCCAGACGGAATCTAGCAATTGATTCCGGGTAAAGACGCGACCGATGTGACGGGTGAAGTGTTCCAGCATTCGAAACTCGGTTGCCGTGGTGGGGCGGTGCTCTCCCCGAACTCTGAGTGTCATCGCCGAGGGGTCGATCTCAATTTCGCCTACGCGAACGGGGTTAAGCGCAGGAGCGTCGAAACGACGAAGCACGGCCTTGATCCGCGCTACCAGTTCGCGTGGGCTGAAAGGCTTCGAAACATAGTCATCAGCACCTAAGTCTAGGCCTAAGATCCGATCCGCCTCGCTGCTCTTCGCTGTCAGAAAAACAACCGGAGTGGCAGCCAACGACGGCACCTGGCGAATAGTGCGGCAAAGCTCAAATCCGTCCTTCCCAGGAACCATAACATCGAGAAGAAAAAGGGATGGCCGTACCTGTTCCGCTTCTTCGATAACAGTACGACCGTTTGAGAAGGCGGTTGTGGCAAAGCCCGCTGTTTCCAAGTGGTGCTGGACCAAACGGCAAATATCGCGGTCATCTTCAACGACAAAAATGCTCTGTTTAGCCATAACTCTCCGGGCTTTCTGAGCTCAACCGAGCTTGCGCGCCCCTGCACATCACTTTCTCTCTTGGCCGTGAAACATCAGTCGGCTTGTCAAAGTCAGAAAGGTCGTGAAACCCGCGGAAATGAGAGTGAACCGGTTCAGGCCGGTTTCAATTAGGAGCACCGCGGAAAACACAGCCATGAACATCTGCGCCAGGCCCAGACCTAATCGCACTCCGGCGTGAAACGGAGCCTTGGCCCTCCAATAAGATAATGGGCCATTCCGTAGATTGCTCAATTCTCCTAGGAAACTTCCCATGCTTGCGCCCTAGTTGCAAAATTTCTTCACAGTACTTCCACTAGTCTGGTGCAGCCACAAACTGCGCCTCAACCACCGTGCCAGTTGGAGCTCCGCTACCCTGGATTGCGATGGTGTAGGAGTCTCCCTCAATCTGCTTCACGAGCGTCATGGCAGAGGTCAGTTTCCGACGTCACGTGATACTCCCGGCCGAGCTGATTCTTGAGCCATTGAAAGTACACTTGGTTGTCAGATCCCGTCTGAATCTCCCAGCTCGCGCGGATACTGGATGTATCTCGGACCGGTCCCGACTCGCGGAGCAACGAGCCATTGCTCGGCACGGTTCGACTCTTCACTTCCTCGATCTCGCGCACGGTTGGGGACTCCCAAAATTGCTGTCGGCGTGTGCATGCCACCAGAAAGACAGTTGCCAAAAGACAGAGCGACACCGCACGGTACTGATTGGGGCCGATCATGTCCCGGAGCGTTGCGCGACTTGTGGAGATACCAATTCCTTGTCGATCCGGTTGGCTATTTCATCGCGAACCCGCCGGAAGACAGCCAGTTTTTCATCGTGCGAACCCACGGCGGCGGCAGGGTCGTCGAAGCTCCAATGCAGGAATTTGAAGGTCCGTCGGGAAAATAGGGCAACGTTCTTTTGCGTTATCGCAGACCGTCACGATGTATGGAACGTACTGCCCCAAAAAGCTCACTACATCCTTCGACTTTTGGCGCGAAATATCGATTCCAATTTCGTTCATAGCCTCGATGGCAAGAGGGATTCAGTCCTTTTGGTTCAATTCCCGCGCTCAGGGCTTCGAATCGATCTCCCGCCACATGCCGGAGATAGCCTTCCGCCATCTGGCTGCGAGCCGAATTTCCGGTGCATAGGAAGAGAACTTTGGGGTTGGAAGAAGGCATAGTCTTTTGTCACCTCTCAGCGATATTGATCTAGAACTCGCGGCGCCTCGGCTGCGACTTCTGCTGGCCGAGGCAAACAATAAAGACCGGTTGTGTACTTTTGGCCGTCCGTATTCAAATGCTGATCCTGCGCCATTCAGAGTCGTCCGCGCTCACGCCACGAAGAGAAAGTAAAAACAGCGCTACCACACATGCCGTGCGACGTAGCATCGTGTTCTCCAGAGCAAGCACTCCGACGTGACCCCGATCACAGATCTCGATGCGAGCCATGCTATCATAAGGCTATACGGTTATGCGAATATAGTAATTAAGAGAAAAATGTCATGATAAAAGTCCAAGTCTTTGACCCCGCTATGTGCTGCTCCACCGGAGTTTGTGGTCCCAGTGTCGATCCTGTCCTGCCGAGGTTCGCGGCTGATCTGGAGTGGCTGAAGAGCAAGGGTGTCGCAAGTAGAGCGGTACAACCTCGCTCAGGAGGTTGGAGCCTTCACAGGCAATCCTATCGTCAAAACGACACTTAACAGCCAGGGTACAAAGTGCCTGCCTCTAATACTCGTGGATGGAGAGATTGTCAGCGAAGGGTCGTACCCGACGCGCAAGGTGTTGGCGGGCTTCGTTGGGGTGGACTATGAGCCCGAGGCGGTCGTCGCCGAGGACAAGGGCCAGTCATCACTGGTGTCGATCGGTGGGCCAAGCGAAGATCGGCAAAGGTGAAGCATGAAATCGCTTGGGAATCCCACAAGAAATCTCATGTTCACGGGCAAGGGCGGCGTGGGCAAGACCTCCATTGCTTGCGCGACTGCCGTGTTTTTGGCTGAAGGCGGCAAGCGCGTCCTCCTGGTCAGCACTGATCCGGCTTCGAACCTGGACGAGGTATTGGAAACAGCGCTGGGTATTCATCCCACTCCCATCGGGAAGGTGAAGGGTCTCTTTGCAATGAATGTTGATCCCGAAGAGGCCGCGCGGCAATACCGGGAGAGAGTGGTTGGGCCGTATCGCGAGCTTCTTCCGAAATCGGCAGTGGAGAACATCGAAGAGCAGCTTTCGGGTGCGTGCACGGTCGAAATCGCTGCGTTTGACGAGTTTGCCAAGTTGCTGGGTGACGCAAGCGCGACAGCCGAGTTTGACCACGTGATCTTCGATACCGCTCCCACGGGCCATACTCTTCGACTACTGCAACTGCCTGCGGCTTGGGCGGGATTCATCGACTCGAACGTTGGCGGAACTTCGTGTCTCGGGCCGCTCGCAGGCCTGCAGGCGCAGCGTGGCCTCTATGAGAAGACACTCGAGTTCGCTGTCGGACGCAACGAGAACGACCATCTTCCTGGTCAGTCGTCCGGAGCACTCCGCTCTCGCAGAGGCTGAACGGACCCGCAATGAACTTGATGCGCTTGGTTTGAAAAATCAGAAGTTGATCCTGAATGGCGTTTTTCAGGCTAGCGCGAAGGACGACTCCATCGCAATTGCTCTGGAGAAGAGGGGGCGCGAGGCACTTGAAGACATGCCGAATGGTTTGGAAGGGCTTGCCAGAATCGACGTGCCGTTGGTCGCGCAGTCGCTCATCGGCGTCGGTGCACTTCGCCAATTGGGGGAATGCCGTCTTAATGTGGGAAAAGCAGCACTCCGCACACAAGCTGAACTGACCCTTCCACCGTCACTTGCAACCATGGTGCCCGACCTGATTGCGCGGGGCAAAGGCGTCATCATGACGATGGGCAAAGGTGGGGTGGGAAAGACTACGGTTGCGGCTGCGCTAGCCGTGGAACTCGCAAGCAGCGGGCATAGCGTCCATTTGACCACCACCGATCCAGCGGCGCACCTGCATCTGGCTCTGCGAGTAGACATTCCTGGTCTTCGTGTTTCACGTATTGACCCTGTTGCTGAGACACGCGCCTACACACAGGAAGTGATGGCGGAATCCGGGCGAGATCTCGACGAAAAAGGCAAAGCGTTGCTGGAAGAGGATCTGCGTTCACCCTGTACAGAGGAGATTGCGGTATTCCGTGCTTTCGCGCGTAGCGTGGACGAGGGAAATGATGGTTTCGTAGTGATAGACACCGCCCCGACCGGACATACCCTGCTACTGCTCGATGCGGCCGAAGCTTATCACCGGGACGTCGCTCGCAACCTCAGCTACATTCCAGACAGCGTTCGCAGGTTGCTGCCACAATTGCGGAACCCAGATTTCACGCGAATCGTCATCGTGACGTTGCCGGAAGCCACGCCTGTGCATGAGGCGGCGCGTCTTCAGGATGATCTGAATCGTGCAGGCATCACGCCCTACGCGTGGGTGATAAACCAAAGCTTCTGTGCGACCGGCACACACGACGCCGTTCTGGCCGAACGCGGGGTTTTGGAATTGCGCTACATTGCTGAGGTGCGGGACACACTTTCACCGAGGCTAGCTTTAATTCCATGGCAGGCTGAGCCACCGATTGGGGCGGAGGGACTACAACGGCTCTTCAGGGAGACGGTAACCAAATGAATCAGAGGTTCAACGAATGAAGGAACTGGAACAATATTTCAAGGCTTTAGGGGATGCGAACAGGTTGCGCATCCTGAATCTGCTGCTCCACGGCGAACTGTGCGTTTGTGATATCCAATTTGTCCTGGAGGCATCGCAGCCGAACGTTTCGCGACATCTCGCGTATTTGAAGAATTCTGGGTTGGTGCTCGATCGTCGAGATGGCCTCCGAATCTTCTATCGCCTGGCTGAACCGAAACAGGGAGCAAAGAAGAAGCTCTTTGAGTTTCTCCAGGATGCTTACAAGAGCGAAGAACAACTGCAGGAGGACACGCGTCGGTTGAAATATGCCATTCAAGAGGGTTCCTGCACCGTAAGCGAGTGGAAGCCGTATTCGGCAGTTGGAGCAGGAAAACCGGTGCATAGCAATCGCACTTAGTCCGCAAGGAAGCCACGAATGGCAACGACGATCGAAACCTCCCCCAAGAATACGGAACGCAAACGGATGAATCTATTTGAGCGTTACCTGACCCTGTGGGTTGGTCTCTGTATGATTGCCGGCCTTGCGCTCGGCAAGTTGGCCCCTTCCGTGGTGCAAGCACTCCGCAGTATGGAGTTCGGCAAGGGCAGCCAGGTTAATGTTCCGATCGCCGTTTTGATCTGGCTGATGATCATCCCGATGATGATGAAGGTGGACTTCAGTTCCATTCTGAGCGTTCACCAGCGGCCACGCGGGCTGCTTGTCACACTGTTCGTGAATTGGCTGGTCAAGCCCTTTTCAATGGCCTTGATCGGCTGGGTATTCTTCCGGCATGTTTTCAGCGCATGGATTAGTCCCGCGGAGGCCGACCAGTACATCGCCGGTGTGATCATTCTGGCCGCAGCGCCATGTACCGCAATGGTGTTTGTCTGGAGCTACTTAACCGACGGCGATCCGGCCTACACACTCGTGCAGGTATCGATCAACGACTTGATCATGCTGTTCCTGTTTGCCCCCATCGTGCGCTTTCTTGTGAGCGGAGCTTCGTCGTTGACGGTTCCGTTCATGGTCCTGTTGTATTCGGTCATCGCGTTTATCGTGATTCCGCTCGCGGTGGGAATGACGCTCCGTTTCTGGCTAACTCGCACCCGTGGTAAAAACTGGTTCGACCAGGAGTTTGTACCGAAGTTTAGCCCGGTGACCGTCTTGGCTCTGCTCGTGACGTTGGTGTTTATCTTCGCGTTCCAAGCGCAGAACGTCACCGGCAAATACGTCCATGTGGTGCTCATCGCAGTCCCAATCCTGATTCAGGTTTACTTCAATTCCACGCTGACGTACGGATTGATGCGACTGCTGCGGGTTGAACACTCTGTTGCGGCGCCAGGAGCGCTCATCGGGGCGAGTAACTTCTTCGAGCTTGCCGTCGCAACGGCGATCGCGCTTTTCGGGCCTGGATCCGGTGCAGCTCTAGCGACGGTCGTGGGAGTACTCGTTGAAGTACCAGTCATGTTGTCCGTGTGCAAGGTTTGCAACCGTACTCGGCATTGGTTTCCGCCCGCGGAGTCTATTGGTCAATCGGAGCGATTTGGGTAGATGGAGGATTTTGTGCACTGCTATGAATGCTTACGGGCGGGTGAAACCCGCGACGCGGTTGGCAGTTGCCACCATTGTTCCGCTGCGCTGTGCGGGGAACACATCCGTGTGGTGGACGATCCGGTTACTGACATCCGACCTTTGGTACGAACAGGTAGTTCTTCCCAAGAAAGCTAGGTTGTTGCTGTGTAGCACCTGCAAAACGGCGCGAGAGCAACCCCGGTCGAGCCAGGCAGAATACGTGGGAATCGAGCACTGGGAATCGCTAGATGACAACGACTAAACGTCAAAGAATTCTTTTCCTCTGTACCGGTAATTCAGCTCGCAGCCAAATGGCCGAGGGGTTGCTGCGACACATCGCCGGGAATCAATTCGAAGTATTTAGCGCGGGTACCCGTCCTGCTGGTCTCAATCCGAATGCTGTTACGGCAATGGCTGAAGTCGGAATCAACATCGCAGGAAGCCGCTCGAAATCGGTGGATGAATTCGCCGGCCAACAGTTCGAATATGTCTTCACCGTCTGCGACAACGCAAGAGAATCGTGCCCGATATTCCCCGGTGGCGCGAAGCGCCTGCACCAGAGTTTTGAGGACCCAGCCGCTGCCCCGGCCGATCAACAGCTCGGAGTCTTCCGGAAGGTACGGGATCAGATTGCTGACCGATTGCGTAGCTTTGTTCGCGAAGAGTCCTAGGTCGCTGGTGACAGCTATCGAGCCACAGTCGCTCGATTTGGAATCATCAGAATCTGGGTCCGACGTGGGGACCTCAAGTTTAGGGCGACAGCGAGAGTTTTCGGTTGACTCAAAAAGAAACCGAGTCTGCTACGGACGCTCTTAAAGATTTGAGAAGGAGAGCTCAATACCCCCCGCAAAAAAAGGGTTCAGACCCGCCACACGTCTCCGACTCCAGTCGTCTGCAACCCGGCTTGAAATTCTTTGGTCCCAGTTAATTGTCGGAACCACACCACTTGAAACTCCAGTTTCCGGTGTCGATGCTGGACGATGACTCTGTCTCCGATGCGCAATTGTCGGCGAATCCCCCCAACGCGCAGTCCATTGTGTGTCATGTCGAGAGTCTGGACGACTTCTTGGAACGATTTCCCGTCCGCGTCGAACCCTGAGACGGTTATCGGAACCACCCCCTTGTTTCGGTCCTGGCGTCGTTTCTTCAATTTCGTTCTCGCCCTGTCATCATCCGACCGCACCCAAGATGCTGACCATCACTGTCCCAGCGGTAGCCCGGTTCTATTGGATGGAACTCGCAACTGCAGAGAACGCATTGTTTGCATTCGAGCCGACTAGCCGTATGGTACCCACCACTAAAACCAGAATGACGCAAGCATCACCGCGTATTCCGCAATGTTCTGGCCAGTGTCTTCATTCCATACCGGGCTTTATCGTCTTGCGGCCACTCGCATCCGTGATGCGAATGTTTTCCAACCAATACTCATTCCCATTCTTGGCCATGACTACATCTGCGGCAATGACATCTCCCGGCTCGACTTGTTGGAATCCATTTTGATCTCTGACCGAATAGGACATCGTCATCGCGGACATAAAGCCCGGAATATCTTCGTGTTTTACCGTGATCTCGTTCGTAGCGGGCTTCTTATCAAGCACCTGACCCTTGAGGTCGTAATGCTTCGTTTTGGATAGGCAACCGCTTAACAGAATGCCTAAGAGAACCACCGGAATAAGTCTTTGAAGATTCATCCAACCACCCTCCTCAGTTCACTGTGGCCACTCGTGCCGGGCTTACAATTCCGTTGCTCTGCAGCCTTTCTTTGAACCGTGCGCTTTTTCCACCAGATGTAGACTCCGGTGACCGAGAGAACGGTGAGGATCAGTCCGAAAAGCGCTACTAGAATTCGATAGGGCAGAAAATCGCGGATGTCGCCGTAGTGCAGTCCCCAAAGCCAAGTGCTGATCGTGTTGCCTGAATGCTGGCCGGAGGGCAGAAAGACCTGGCGAATCGCACCGGTGTTGCCGTCCACCCACACGCCAGTATCCCATCCGTGACCACGAATGTCGTTGCTCCCGCGAACGTCGTAGGTGTAAACGCCAAATTCGGGAATGTAGGCGAGGCCGTAGGGGCGGGTCACCGTGAAGTGGTGCTCGGCCGCCATGTCCGCAACCAGCCGTTCTCCAATCGTCTGGGATCACGCCAGCCCAGCTTCGGATTCCAGAGAGGCTGAGGCAGCGTATATGTGGCAAGCGCCACATCGTCAGACTGATAGTCGAACACAGCAGCCGTTACGCATTCATAGACCGGCCGGAGAGATAGCATTACGCTCGACCATGCGAAGACAAACAGTAACGGCCAGAACCAGAGTCCTCCGGCACGGTGGAGATCGAAATTGATGCGGAACGCATTAGCGCGCCATTTGACTTGCCATGCGTATTTCCAGCGTTGCCAGAAACCGCCGCTTCCGCGCGGCAACGTCAGATAGAAACCTACGAAGCAGTCGAGCGTCCAAACCAAGGCAACGATGCCGAGTGTCCAAGCTCCTACCGATCCCATCGCCATCGAGGTGTGAAGTTTGTAGACGAACGGCAGGAAGTTGACGCGCCAGTCTGGGCTCGAGCAGCAACGGCCGAGTTCGCTTCCGGTGTAGGGATCGAGAATGAGATGATCAAAGTCCGACTGATATGGCTGACCAGTGGCCGGATTCGTGCGAAAGCGGAGAGCGATGTTGGCCTGATCGTTATCAATCGCAAAATATCCTGGTCGAGCCTGAGGAACCAGCGACTCGGCTTTTTCGGCGAGCGTCGCGAGATCGAGCGGCGATTTCCCCGGTTCAGGCGACGCATGCCACTGCGGGTTCAGCACACGGTCAATCTTTGACCTGAACGCCAACAGAGTTCCTGTAAGCCCGACGACGATGAGAAATACTGTCATCAATAGGCCCGTCCAACGGTGCAGCCACACGAAATAGCGATGGATCATCCGGATGCTTCCCGTATTGCCGGCGGTCGAGTTCAAAACGATAACTTCAGTGCGAGTTGGATGGAACGTGGCGCTCCGAATTGATAGAGAGGACTGAGGGCGCCGCCTCCACTGCTGTTCCCACCCAAGTACTGTCCCAGTGTCTGGGTTGAAAGCCCAAACTGACCGTTGGCGCCGGGAGCAACACTGAGCGAACTATTCGGGGGTGCAAAGTTGGGATGATTCAGCACGTTGAACATTTCCGCGCGGAATTGCAGTTTCAGCGACTCGCGGATAGAAAAGTCACGGTGAACCGCGAAATCCCATTGCGACGCGGGGAACGCTCGCAAGGCGTTTCTTCCGAGATCTCCCTGGCGGACAAAGTTGCCGTTGGCATCCATCGGCGGGAAACAGAACGGCCCCACACAAGAGCCAGTCAGTCCATCAGTGGTGTTGTTGATGATCTTTCCTCCCGGATATTGAGAGCCGTAGAGGTAAAAAGGAACTCCCGGAAGAACATCCGGCCTCACGGAAATCGGTTTCCCAGTGAACGAGTGAGGATTGTTAACCGTCACGTCCACCGGTGGGGAGGAGTACGCTTTGAGGATGCTTTGCAGCGACCACCCGCTCAAAACGGCTCCGACGAAGCGATCCCACTTGTACGAGGGGATGTCGTAAGTCAGTGCGGCAGAGAACTGGTTGCGAATGTCGAATTTTGAAGGTCCGCGATTGTCGTTGATCCCCTGTCCACCTTGGCCAAATACGGTAGAACCAGTGTCAATGCTATGTGCCCATGTATAAGAAGCCAGCGCTTGAAGTCCGTGAGAGACCTGCCGTTGAAACTGCGTCTGGAGCGCGTTGTAACTGGAAGAGCCACCGTTGTCGAATAACCCGATTCCTCCGGGGTAATTCGCGGGAGGAGAGTTGTACGGAAAGATGGTTTGCACGAGTCTTCTTCCCGCTGCACCAACATAAGACACCGTCAGTGTTTGCTGTTTGCCGACCTCTTGTTGCACGGCGGCATTCCACTCAATCGTATAAGGCGTTTGGAAGTGGGGATTGAAGCCGAGTAGAAGCCCGCTATTCGAGGAACCCGGAGGGACAATGGGAGGCGGTGCTGCATAGGCCGGCGCAAGCGGGAAGGTACCGCCAGTGGGAGGGTACACGACTGGAAGCTGGCTGCCGTCATAGTCGGCGTATCCAGCATAAGGATATGCATACGCGACCAGATTTCCCGCTGCTCCTGCGGCTAGGTCGTCGTAGAGGCCGATTCCGCCACGAAGCACAGTCGAGGGTGCGCCATTTCTTTGCGCGAGCTGGTAGGCAACTCCCAGGCGAGGCATGAAATTTCGATAGGACGTTTGGTAGGGTGAAGTTCCGGCGGGCGCCAATGCGATTTGCGAAAGATTGTTGAGATTGTAATTCGCAAGGGCCGGGAAAACGGGGCCCTCGATTGTTTTGGGTGGGAGTTCGACTCCCCATCGCACGCCATAAGTCAGCGTAAGCCGTGGCTTGAGTTGCCATGTGTCCTGTGCGAAGACGCTAAACATCCGGAACAGGAACGTAGCGTGAATGTTTTGGTTAGTAAAAGCAAAGCCGACAATGCCGTTTAAGGTATCGGGATAACTCTGTGTTGGATCGGCATAGTTAATAAACTGCACATACTGTGAGTATTCGGCTGGGGCAAATCGCGGTGACAATCGTCGATAGTCAATTCCGAACGCAAATCGGTGAGCCCCCCTTTGAAGCGCAACATTGTCCGCGAGCTCAATCTGGCGCTGAAGGCTTTCTTCACCCGCCCCAATGTCGAGATATCCATTGCTGGTAAATCCGGACTGAAAACCGATATTGGCGTTGCTCAAGCTATAGCCATTGGGCAAGGGGGCCGAGGATATGGGTGTAGCGCCTCCAAAATTGCTTGAGAGTGATGCGCCAGTGCTATCCAACCGGCTGTAGTTGAATCGGAAGTCGTCGCTGAGAGTTGGCGACACGATCCAGGTCGTCCCCACCGTCAACGTCTGTATTGTTTGCGATTGAACTCCTTTTTGACTCAGTGCAACTCCAGACCCTTGTCCGAATCCGTATTGCGCGATGCTGGAGGGCGAGTTGTTGTATCTGCCAAACAGCGTGACCTTGTCGTTCAGCCGGTGATCAATACGGATACTGTAAGCGTCGAGAGAACTGGGGTTTGAAAAGCTGGTGTTGAATTGAGCGACGCCGTTGCCCAGATCAGGCTGCTTCGGGTCAAAAGGATAGGCATTCAGGAACTGCTGTATGGCAGGTATCGCATCCTGCCGCGCCTGAAGGTCTGGAACCTGAGTCAGTTCCGTTTGGGGCAGTCGGAGGCGCAATCCCTCATACGAGAAGAAAAAGAACGTTCGGTCTTTGCGAATCGGCCCGCCGAAAGTTCCGCCGAAATCGTTCTGGCGCTCTTCGGCCTTAGGAAGAGGAGGATTGTTTGTATAACCGTTGAACCAATCGTTTGCATCCAAAGCATCATTTCGAAGATACTTGAATATCGAACCATGAAACTGGTCCGTGCCCGAACGCGTAACAATCGAGATCTGGCCCCCTGCGGTAAGGCCTGAGTCTGGGGCAGCTGTCGAGGTCTGTATTCGGAATTCCTGCAGCGCATCCACCGAGACGAGACTATTTGTCCCGCCAGACAGGCTGGTAGCACCAGTCTGTCCACCAAGCCCCCCGCCCGGATTACCAATATTTCCTCCTATTCCGAAATTTGCACTCACCCCGTCTACCGTCCAATAGTTCGACGTTTCACGCTGCCCGTTTACGACAAAAGTATCTGTGTTTCCCTCGCCGCCAGTGGGCAGCACGCCCGGCGTCAACTCAATCAAACTTTGAAAACTCCTGCCGTTAAGCGGAAGATTATCCGCGAATTGGCGGTCCACGACGGTACTCACTGTTGCGTCCGTTGTGTCGATGTTCTGCGTGTCTGCGGACACCGTCACGCTCTCACCGGCCGAGCCAACCTGCAGCACAAAATCGCGGCTTACATGGTCCTGCGCGTTCAAGGTAAATTGCGTCACCGTGACGGTCTTGAAACCCGTCCTGTGCGCGGAAAGTTGATAACGGCCTGGGCGCAACGAGGGAAAGGTATAGAGCCCATCCTGATTTGTTTTCGCGGTTGCCGAAAGATTTGTGTCAGCGTTTTTGATTTCCACCTCTGTGTCCACAACCACGGCACCAGACTGGTCGGTTACCCGGCCAGATACGTGGGCGAGTTCTGTCTGAGCTGAAGCCAGGATAGGAAGTGCCAGGCAAGCCAGACAGAGAGTCGCAATCCGGCGCCATGTCGCACCACAGGTTGTCGTACATTCCTTCATCCTCATGCGCCTCTCCTTAATTCAACTTCCGAATGCCCTGTGTCGCCCTAGAGCCGGGCAGGTGTTTGGGTAGAACACCTGCCCGCGTATCCCCGCCGCCGAAGTGAGCCGCTGTGGGGACGGCAGAAATCACTCCGTTGGGATAACGGCGGGTTTGCGATATCGCTCCGCGGAAGCGATGTCACAGGCCGTTGATAAGCTGAAGCGCACTCTCGGCACGCTCGTTAAGGCGCTCGGTGTACCAACTCGGCCCATACTGTTCGAGCATTGCGTGCAACTCCCCGAGGACATCGCCCGCGCTTCGGCAAACAGCAATTGCCACCCGTGCCATTTCCTCCGGTTTCATTTGAGAAAGCGCGTAATTGCTCGCAACGGGCCTTCTCCCTTTCGCGTGATCGCGCGCTGCCTTCAAATGCGGAGACAGCGGGTCCCGCGGTTTGACGTTCTCCCTTTCTGCGCGCCTGAATTGACCGACCCCGAGACTGGTCTCGGACTTTATGAATGTCATCTTGTCCTCCCCGCGTGGTGGTGCTCCTGTCGATTTCGCAAGGCCACGACTTTTGCAACAGCAGCGGACCGCACGGCAGGCACAAAGGCGCCTGCGCAACGTTCTGCTACTGGGGCAATTCGCTGAGTTGCGATTTATGCGCTGATGTGGTCGCTGAGAAAGGGAGGTCCACGGCTTGGTGTAAGAGTGCCGCTATATGAAAGACGAAGGGTGCGGGAGTTGGACTGAACGACTCCACCCGCCAAAAGTCGAATTGAAATGACTGGAACTGACGGCGCACTTTGAGACCCGGTGAGTTGAGAAGGATGAGAACGGTAAGGGCAGTCAGGAGACGCGTTCCTAACCGATGGACCTGCATTGGCCAAACCTGCCATCGTTGACATCGCCATCATGCAGTGATGCTTGCCTTCGCGTCGGCAGCACGCAGGCACGCTCGACTCCTGAAAACACAAAATCAGCGGCGCCAGGACCCCGACGCTCAAGAAAGCAAGCAACGAATTGGCTATCAGTCTCTTCACAGCACTAAGCGTTAGTCGTGGTGCATCGATTCCTTGGTCTCGCCAATCTTGACCTCGGTCGCGTGTAGCATGTCCCCCTCCGGCTTGGCGTGGATCACGACCCGATCACCCACTCTTAAGTCCTGCTGCGTCGCGGAGGACGTCCCCTTTACAAACTTTGTGGATGCCAGAATCATCACTGTTTTCACCTCACCGCTTGTGGTCTTTACCGTGATCGCGCCTGTGTCGATTTTCGTGACTGTACCCATGACATGCTGTTCGTTCCCATGGGCGAATCCGAGCATCGCCAAAATCATAACCACAATTGCGACCAGAACTGCGCGCGCGGTGATTCCGTTGTTAGTGTTCATGAAAAGCCTCTTTCTTGTTTTCGTCTCCGTTTAGAAAGTCTTCTTCTTGCTTTTCTTCCTCACGTTCCGCGTTGCTCTTTGGATTGAACTTCTCCATCTCCTTCGCCTCGTCAGCAGTGAGGTGAGGCAGGTGGCGTATGACCAGCACCAACTTCCAGCTCTCTGAGTCGGAATCACCAAGTTCCGGATTACCCCATGCGGGCATTCCTGTCATCCGTATCCCATTGCGAATGATGTAGTACAGTTCGCCGTCGCTCAGTGATTGCGTGTCCCCCTGGCGCATATCCGGCGCTTTCGGATAGAGGTCCCGCCCAATCTCTGTCTCTCCACTCCCATTGTTCGCATGACAAGTAGCGCAATGATCCGCCCAGTGATTCCGGCCCTGCATCAGCGTCTCCGGAGTCGCAGTCACCGGGTTCTTGAGATTCCTCGCTCTTGCAGGAATCGCCCAACGCCGTGACTCCCGGACCAGAGATGCCTCCAGAAAACTAGGCTTATCTCGTGCACTTAGTCCGTACTTAATGAGGCCTACGCCGTAGATACCGACTGCCGCAACCGCCACAATCGCCATGACAATCGCCGATTTAAGCCCTAATCTCATTACGCCCTAAGTCGTTCTCCTCATTTTCGATTGCCTCAGAACTCTAATAATGGAATCGATAACGGATCTCCACGTAAATTTCCCGAGGGTTATTCCAGTGGAAGCCACCGAAAGTCTGACTGTTGTCGAGATCCACCCGGCGGTTCGCAACATTCAGGGCATTCAGCGACGCGGAGAAGCTTTCCCCAAAGTCCTTACCCAGAGATACATCGAACGTCGTGTGCCCCGGCAAGTTATCTCCCGGATACGGCTGTCCCGGGAAGGCATTACTGAACCCGGATCCATAGTAGACGTTGGTGGAAGCGTAGGACCGCCAAGGAAGCTTAACGTCGCCGCCAACGTTGAGGGTGTTGCGTTGGTCATGATCGAGGGGAAAGAGATCGCTGGGCGGTGAGAAATCATTCAATCCACCGGTGATTGGTGTGGCGCCCAGGGCAATTTGATTGGAATATGCCAGATGGATTTGTCCCCGGTGGGCGATGCGGGGAGAGCGGAGGGTCAGTTCCCAGCCGCGAACAGTTGCCCGGTCGATCGTCAGTGGAATGCAAAGTCCCGATCCAATGCAGCCGTGATCGAAGAAGTTGTGGGCGCTAGTTTTGAAATTGTCGACGTCGAGAACCCACCCGCGGTATGGAATGGTGATTCCGAACTGATGTTCTTCATCACGCTCTCCGAGGATCGGGAGGAACTGGCAAGCATTCGCGGTGCAAAACTGCTCCAAAGGGCCTCCGACCGTGAGCAGAGGTGGTGCCTGGTAGTAATGCCCGTAGAAGGCGCGGACAGTCCAATTCAGACGAGGGATATTCAGCGCAGCCCCGAAGCGAGGGCTTATGGCGCTTTCGGAGATCCCGCCGCTGAAATGCGTAGGCCGCATTCCGGCTGTAAGCGTCAACCAGGAAAATGGTTTGAATTTGTCGTCGATGAAGAAGGCTTCCAAACCGCCGGAAGCGGGATTGCTCTCTGTAAATGATGGGTTGCTGCCATCATTGAAGATGGCTGCGAAGAGCTGGTCGTCGTTTTGGTGAAAGCCGTAAAAGCCCGCCTGTAGGCTATTCTTGGCGAAGTTAGCACCCAAACTAACCTGCCCGCCCGCGTAGGTGGAAGTGTGATGATCGGTGGTTGCGATCGGAAAATCGGCGGGCGAACTGTCGTAGTTGGCTCCGTTGCGGTGGTAGAAAGGCGAGACGGTCAGGAGCACCTTCGAATTGAAGGTGTGAACCCAAGAGAAATTCACCAACGCATCGGTTTCGTGATTGCCGTCGCGCAAGCAGATCGAGGAGTACTGTGCGTTCGGGTCGGTCGCCGTGCACGACGACGCCCCGTTCTCCAGATCGCCTGAAAATGGATCATAAGGGATCTGGTAATAATCCTTGCGCAGCGCGGTCACAAGGCGCAACTGATCGGAAGAATTGACGTTGAAGATGAGCGACCCGAAGCCACCATACCCGTTGGCGGCGTCGTGGACCACATTCGCAACGGGAGGTTGCAAGCCGAGGTCGCTACGGTTCCCATTCACACTGGCGTAGTAAGCGAACCGTTCAGTGTGACTCCCAAAACTGAACTGGTCGTTGGTTTGATTGAAATTGCCGGCGCTGAGAACGAGTTCCGCTTGGTTGTTTCGTTCGAATCCGGAACGGGGAACGATATTAAACACACCATACGTCCGGTCACCGAATTCTGCTCCGTAACTGCCGCGATTGACTTCCATATAGTCGATGTCTTTGGGATCAAACGGCGGCCCGATATTGGAGGCAATGTTCGTGTTGGGAACCGGAACGCCGTCCACCAGCCAACTGGTCTGGTGACCACCACGAATGTGAAGCTGGTCGTGCGTGACGTAAGAGCCAGGGACGAAATTCGTGATCATCGCCATGCTGTTGCTGCGGGACGCGCCCGGTGTGCGCGCGATGTCCAGACGATTCACCATCGTAATCGGAGTAACCGAATCCGTCGGTGCAACCTCAGGTAGGCCCGATACCTCCACTGTTTCTTTCGCCCCTGCCAAACGTAACTGAAAGTGCACGACCGGCTCAGTACCTGAAATCACGACGAGGTTCTGCACTGCCTGGGCAAATCCGGTACTCGCCACACTAACCGAGTAGTCGCCCAGAGGCACGGCGTTGAATACAAACTCGCCGTTGGCATCCGTGCTCGCGCTTTTTGCCCAGTCGGACGATTTCGACTTCAGCATGACCATTGCGCCTTGAATCGGACGGTGCTGAGGATCATGAACGATCCCTCGCACCGACCCAAAGATGTTTGCGAAAGCCACGGAGCTCATAAGAGCCATGGCACCAAGTGCGAGAACGAGTTTGCGCATCATACTTTCTCCAGTTTCGGCGGTTTCTATATGCGCTGGGCTGGCATCAAGGCGCATCGGTGAATTGCGGAAGAGTGAACAATCGAACCGAACAAGGAGCATCCATGCCCGCATCGGCCAATCGCTCGTCATTGGACCACCTCGTCGAGATGGACTTCAGTCTGTTTCGAATCCCCGTCATTACGGCTGATCACGTTGACGGAAACCCGCTTGTCGCCGAACACTAACTCCACGCCGCGAACCGCGAGCGTGCCGCTGTCTGTGGTTCGGGCGACAATGCTTGCGTGGTTGCCTCGCTCACTTGTGAGCTTCTCCAGCAGATCGCAAAGTCTCTGAGCTAGTTCGACCGAGTCATCGTCCTGCGTCCATTTTCGGAAGCGAGCCACGCGTCGCACCTTGCCTGCAGCGAAACTGACAACGCCGACGTAGTTATCAGACTGCTGCTTCTCGCTAATCAGCCAAGAATCCTCTTCGCCCTCAGAACTCTTGAGCTTTTGGACGTCGTAGAGCAGCGACAATTGGCGCATTACCGATTCTCGGGAAGCGCCCCTTGCGACAGTCAGCCCAGGAATGGCAAGGGATCCTTGGACTGTTGAAAGAACTGGGGCCACTTGGCGCGATTTCTTGGCCTCGTTGGCAACCGCTGAACTCGGTCCCGCGGATGCAATCGTTAGGAGCGCAAGACCAACCAATGTGCCATGCCTCCAATAGGTCCTGTTATTCATACGCGTAGTACCTTCCCTTTGCCGGTTTGTGGGAAATGAATCACGGTGCGCCGAGCGCAATGCCGGGGGTATCCTCAGCAAGGATTGCCTTGCTTAGCGGAGACTCAAGAATCAGCCGTCAGTTCGGGATAGGAAAAGAGATCACTGCGCACACGTCCCCACCCAAGAAGTGCGAATCAGAAGGATTCCCCAGACCTTCAGTTAGATTTGGCTAGCGCCAAAAGGCAGGTGGGCCGCGTTGCGAATTGGAAGTGACAAGGAGAGAATAGAAAAAACGAGAACCTACTGTGACAGGAAGATTTGTGCACGGCAGTTCGAAAGAGGCGACCCTCGAACCCTGTTGTTGTGCCACCCCCGTGGGCGTCGCTATCTGAGAACGATAAGGACAATCCGAGGATTTGGCACGAAAGTCAGGAAGGCCGTCACTGGATATCCCCGCCACGCCAGACATGCAGTGGTGTTTCCCATTCCGGCGACAACAGGCTGCTGCTCTGTTTCCAGCGAGCGCCAGGGCCACTGGAGCCAGGAAGCTCCAGGCCATCACCGAAAGCACGAGGCTGGCAACGATCCGCCGCATAGTATTCTGTGGACGCTAGCACATCACAGCCGCGTATGACAAGCAAGTTGGTCAAACAGGCGTTTCGCGACGAACGTGGGCTACGTTCGGCCGTCTCGCTTGAGGGCACAGGCTCGGTGCCGACGCACCTGGTTGAAAGCGATTCCTCCAATTCGGTGTCTGCAAGGACTCATGTTGTGACGCTGGTTGATGTTATCGTTCGGGACGAAAGCCGCGTGGCCACTAGGTTAGGGTTTGTTTCGGGTTATGCTCGCCTGAAGACTGCACGAACTGGAGTTCGAAAGCGATAGAAGAGCAGAGCCCCAGCCACGGTTACACCGATCGCGCCTTCCGCCCAGTGTCCCATAACAACATTGACTAAGTGCCCACCGACCTGTGTGGCAATGATCGCCACGGCGAACCGCCATCCCCAAGTCCGCCGCTTGAACCAGCCGACTCCGGAGGCGGCAAGAGCGATGCCGACGAGGAAGAGCAGGATCCTGCTTTGGCTCCGAACGGTGCGAGTTGGCTATAAGCACGAGAATTGAGTGCCCAAATGCGGTCGAGCGCTGTGCCTCGCCACGTCAAAGTGGTCCCGGCTAGCGACGCCGTGGTGGCTCCCCAAAGCAGGAAGATGCCGAACGCTCGGAAACCGCGCGGAGCCTTTACGGTCCGGTCCCCAAAATTCATCCACTGACTATAAACTGGACGATCTCAAGAGAATGAAACCCATCACTGCAACATCGGCGGTAGAGTTCCTGATGTGGCTCCTCATTGCCGCCTCCGCCATCGCGATCGTGGCCAAGCGTTTGCGCGCTCCCTACACCGTCGCGCTGGTCATGGGTGGGCTGATGTTAAGCTTCCTGCGTCTGCCCCATCTCTCCCCCCTCGATCCCGGCCAGCGTCCTGACTGGCTGACTCCCGACGTTATCCTGATTCTCTTCCTGCCCACGCTTGTGTTCGAGGGGAGCGTCAAGCTAAACGTGCGCGATCTGCTGCGCAATTCAGCGCCGCTCCTGCTTCTGGCAAATGTTGGCGTCCTCGTTGCTGCTCTGGTTACCGGCTACCTGGTGCATTGGACCACGGGCCTGCCGGTCGGGATTGCGTTGCTCTTCGGAGCGATCATCTCCGCCACCGACCCCATCTCGGTACTCGCCATCTTTAAGGACCTGCGGATGGACAAGCGGCTCTCCCTCATTATCGAGGGTGAGAGTCTGCTAAACGACGGTACGGCGGCTGCTTTGTTTCAGATCGTGCTCGCCGGCATCATTTCAGGGCATTTAAGTGTTTGGAAGGGGGCGGGGCAGTTCCTCTTCGCAGTGGTGGGCGGGGCAGTTCTTGGGTGCTTCCTCGGCTTCGCCGCCAGCAGACTCACGCAAACGATTGATGACCCTGAAGTGCAGATCACTCTCACTGCCGTCGTCGCCTACAGCAGTTACCTCCTTGCCTATCCATTGCACCTTTCGGGCATCATTGCGACAGCATCAGCAGGCCTCATTGTCGGCAATTTGGGTACGAAGAATTGCAGCACGCAGACCAAAACTGCCCTCCAGTCCTTTTGGGCCTACGTCGCCTTCATCATGAATTCTCTCGTCTTTTTGCTGATCGGGCTTGAGATCCGCGTCGATGCACTGCTGCGTTCC
Organism: uncultured Acidobacteriaceae bacterium; assembly: GCA_963819035.1. Taxonomy (GTDB): domain Bacteria; phylum Acidobacteriota; class Terriglobia; order Terriglobales; family Acidobacteriaceae; genus Sulfotelmatobacter. Next base: position 97,963 of record CAWFUU010000018.1, read on the forward strand.
TGGCGTCCCGTACTTCTGAGTGTCGTAGCCGTTCTTGTTGGCCGCGCGTTGTCGGTCTATTTTCTGACTCCGGTAAGCAACGTGTTAACAGAGAAAATCCCGCTACGCTGGCAACATGTGATCGTATGGGGCGGCCTGCGCGGGGCGCTGGCGCTGGCATTAGCCCTCAGCCTCGACAACACCTTTCCGGACCGGGCACTGGTGCTCGACCTGACGTTCGGGGTCGTCATATTCTCGATTCTCGTGCAGGGTCTCACAATTAAGCCTCTCCTGAGGGTTCTCGGGCTGGCAGGTGTCACCGAATCGACATAGCCCGTAAAGATCAAGGCAAGCAAAACACGCATCCTGTCTGTTCGGAACCCCTCAAATTTGGGTGAGGTTAGTAGGAATGGTCCCAATACACAAGACTACTGAGTGTCGCATTGTCATTGGAGAGGTGCCCCTCGACGCTCTCTTGTTGCGGTTGGTCATGCCATTGGGAGTTGCTTTTTGATATTAACTATGATTAACTCCATACAGAACTCTGTGGTTAACACACAGTGGGGTTCCGTACGTGAGGTTCGTAGTTCTTTGCGGGATCGTTCTCGTCGAGGCGCTCGCTCTCTTTTCCGTCCAGGCCTTGTCGCAAGGAGAAACCACGAGCGCCATTGTAGGCAAGGTGTCTGACACTTCCAACGCCGCATTGACGGGTGCGACAGTCACCATCACGAATCGCGAGACCGGAGCCACGCGCACGGCAAAGACCGACGGCGCGGGGCGATTCGATTTCCCCCAACTCAAGCCAGGCAATTACTCGATGCGAGTCGAGGCGCCTGGTTTCCAGCCGCAGGAGAACGACAACGTGTTCTCGGGCCTCGGGCAAAAGCAAGGCATCGAGTTCCGACTCAAGGTTGCGCAAGCCAGAGAAACTGTCGAGGTAAGTTCAGAACCACCGCTGATCAATCCGGAGAACGCCAATACATCCACCAACCTGAATGCTCCGGCCTTGGAGGATTTGCCCAATCCCGGCGGAGACCTCACTTACCCTCTCCAATTCGCTCCGGGCGCCATCATCAACACCGCGGGCAGCGGCAACGATTTCGTTGGCGGTACCAACGGCTACGGCAACGTGGAGTTCAACGGTCTTCCAGCCTTGTCAAACGGATACATCGTGGATGGATTGGAGACAAACGATCCGCTGACGAATCTCAACAGCGGACTCTCCACCAACCTCGTGCTCGGACTAAATTCCATCTCCGAGGTCACCGTCCACACTCTTTCCTATTCCGTAGATCAGGGGCGCTACGGAGCCTCGCAAGTCAACTACGTCACCAAGTCCGGCACCAACCAGTTTCACGGGAATCTCTACGAGCTGTGGAATGGCTCGGTCCTGAATGCCGCAGACTACTTTACGAATGCGACCCCCGGCAACCACAAACCGGGAGCGACCGTGAATCACTTTGGAGGCAGTCTGAGCGGCCCGATTCTGCACGACAGACTGTTCTTCTTCTTCGATAGTGAATGGGTTCGGATCGCCTTGCCGATTGTCACCGCGACGACAGTTCCGACCTCGGCACTCCAGCAATACGTCTTGCAGCAGCTTCCGCTCGGCGGAACGGACTCAGTTACCGGATCGATCTATCCTGCGTCTCCGCAGTCGGTCCCGTTCTATCAAAGGATGTTCTCGCTCTACGGAGATACGAGTGGATCGCCGCTCGCCGTGCTGGGTTGCCCGTTCGACGGTGGCGGAAGCGTCCCCCCAATTGCCAATGACGGTAACGGTTGCGCCAACCGGCAAAGTGTTTCGCATTCCAGTGATGACCGCGAACAAGTACAGACCGCACGAATCGACTACAACATCAATGAGAGAAACACGGCATGGTTTCGCTTTCAGGCCGATACCGGGCTACAGGCGGCCTACACCGACCCGATCAATTCTCTGTTCGATTCCGTCTCTCCCCAGCCTCTTTACTCTTTCGCCGCGGGATACACCCACCTCTTTTCTCAGCATCTCGTCAACTATTTCAACCCGGCATTTTCGTGGTACGAAAGCCTGTTTGGCCCATCCGACTTTCAGAAGACGCTTTCCGCGTTCCCGATCGTGTTGCAGGGCAGCGGTGCCAATGCACCCTTCACGACCGTCGGAGGACTCGACAATACATGGGTTCAGGGAAGACGCGCCTCCCGCTTGTTCCTCAATGACAATCTCGCTTGGAGCCACGGCGCGCACGAGCTGCGGTTCGGAACCAATACGCGAATCTTCCGCCTCAATGACTACGACTTCGGCGAGGGTTCGGTTCCGACTGTCACCTACACCACGCTGCCGCAATATATTTACGGAGTGGCATCGACCGCGACAAAAACTTTCCCTACATCCGCCAACGAGCCCTTCAACTTCCTTAACCTTGACCTATACGCGCAAGACACTTGGAAGGTGACTCGTAAGCTGACGTGGACCTTCGGCGTACGCGATACCTTCAACTCCAATCCGCTGAACCCACATCAGCAAATCGCCCGGTTGCGCGGATCATTTACATCCATCGTCCACGACGTGAATCAGCCGTTGAATGCCGCGATTCAGACTGGCCTTAGTCACGTTTTCGCGTCGACGCCGCTCGCGATTCTGCAACCACGCATGGCGATCGCTTGGCAGCTCGAACCTAAGACGGTGCTGCGCTCCGGGTTCGGCATCTTCAGCGATATTCTGCCGGGCAGCGTCGCCGACTTGGTCGGCGTCAATCCACCCTACGTCCAGACATTCCAGGGAGGTCTCCTCGGCACAGTCGGTGGCATGGCCATTCCGCCGGGTGTTCCCAAGAGCGCCGTCGATGCTACCGTCGCGTCCAATCAAAAGTTTGCTGCCGGATTTCCGACGGGCCAGCTCTCCTGCGCCTCGCCGCTGGCAAACGCCGCGACCTGTCTTCCGCCCGTTGCGATGACCGCCGTCCCGGATGGCAAACTCCGCGCGCCCTACTTCATGGAATGGAGCCTGGGATTTGAACATCAATTCGGAACCACCGCTAGCGTGCAGGCGCAGTACGTTGGCACTCGCGCCGTGAACCAGCCCTACCTGACGCAAGAGAATGGCTATCAGACTGTGTGTCAGGGGTGTTTTAGGCCGTTCCCTTATCTGCAGCCGACCGATCCAAGATTCGCCGCGGTGACCCAACTCTCCACCGGCGAGAACAGTCATTACAACGGCCTTCAACTGACAGCCATGAAGCGCGTTAGTCACGGCCTGCTAGGTCAGATCAACTACACATGGAGTCGTTGCCTCGATACTGTTTCGAATGGCGGATTCCTGCAATTCTCGGCAGGAGGAATTCTTTCGCCGCTGCCGGGAGAACTGGCTCGCGACTATGGGCCCTGCGATTACGACATCCGTCACAACCTTAACGCGCAGTATGTGTATCAGTTACCTGTTAAAGTGCGGAGTCACGCGATGGGATACGTGCTGAATGGCTGGCAGGTCTCAGGCACGGTATTTTGGCACAGTGGAATTCCGTTTTCGGTTCTGAGCACGCCTTACTCGGCAAACGGGAATGGCATCGTGCAGGGCAGTGGGCCGCAGTTTGCGAGCCTTGTTCCCGGCGAGCCTCTCTACCAACGCCATCCCATCCAGGGCATCACGCAACCGGGCACGCGTCAGTGGCTCAACCCCGATGCATTTGTATCAGCAGTCGATCCCAGTACCGGAGAATGCTACGGCGGCGACTCTCCGCAGACTTGCCAGTTCGGCAACCTTGGTCGCAATGCATTGCGCGGTCCGGATTTCGTTTGGAACGACTTCTATCTCACGAAGTGGTTTCCCCTGAGCGAGCACGTGAAGCTGCGGCTCGAATCGCAGTTCTTCAACCTTTTCAACCATCCTAACTTCGGGCTTCCGAGTATGGTTCTGGCAGGAATACCAGGAGAGCCATCTACGCAAACGGGATTTGGTGCACTCACCTATACAACCTCTCCGCCGACCGGCCTGCTCGGAGTTGGGTTGGGCGGCGACAGCAGCCCGCGCATGATAGCGTTCCAGTTGCGCCTAGAGTTTTGAGTGCGAAAATGTCTCCTGTAGCAAGAAACTCTACGCGGAGGAAACCCAAGTCGACCACTGACGAGATGACCGATCTCGCAATGGAGCCGTTGTCTAACAAAGCGGACGGCATTAGGAGGACTGACGGCCGATCATGACGTCTTTCCTGCAATCAACCTGGATTGATCCATGCTCTGCGGCCCTCGTTGTGTGCGGGCTGCGTCTCGACCCACAGGTTGACCTCTAATTTCGAACAGCGTTAGCGTCACTGTGTGCTGGCGATTCGTGCCATGACCGGCGGTGAAGGATACGCACAGCGCCACCTCCAACAGAGCGACTACTACGACCAGAATCGGACTGTCAAAGGCCAGTGGCACGGTCGCGGCGCTGAACTGCTTGGTCTTAAAGGAGAGGTTGCGTTCCGAAGATTTTGAGGCAGTGCGTCAGGGCCTCGACCCACAAACGGGAGAATTCCTCCGGCAACGTCACGGGGCAGATCGCATTGCCAGCAATGGTGAGGATCAAAGTAAGGCGCGTTCTCTTTATGACATGACATTTTCAGCGCCGAAGTCCGTCTCTGTCATGGCCATTGTTGGCGGTGATGAGAGACTGGTCGCCGCGCACGGAACCGCCGTGCGCGAGGCCCTGGAAGAAGCGGAGAAATACTCGGCCACTAGGGTTCGCCTCGCCGGCCTGAACGAAAATCGAGACAACCGGAAACTGGATCGTGGCTTCCTACACTCACGATACGAGTCGTCAGCTAGATCCTCAGCTCCACACTCATGCCGTCGCTGCCAATCTCACCTACGATGGCACTGAAGGACGTTGGAAGGCACTACAGGCTTCCGGTCTGTACGAGCGTCGCAGCTACCTGACCGAAGTCTATCGCAATGCCCTGGCTCGCGAAGTATGCGCCCTTGCTTACGAGATTGAAAATCGTCACGATGTTCGTGGTCGTGACAAGGGATTTGAAATTGCAGGTTTCTCGCAAGACCTCCTCGACAAGTACAGCCAACGCAGTGCCCAGCGAGATGCGGCCATTCAGGAGTTCACCAATTCACGCGGCCGTGCGCCAACGGACAACGAGGTCGCGGTACTGGTCCGGGAAACACGAGCTGACAAGCTGCAAGAGATATCGACCGAGCGAGTCCGCGACCTTCAGCAAGATCGGCTGACGCCGAATCAAAGGCAAATGCTTCGTGAGGTTTTGAACGAAGTTCAGACAAACACCTATTCACCTCAAATCAATCGCGGTGTGCATGAGGCTTCGCTTGCCTACTCTCAGGAGCACATTTTCGAGCGTATCTCAGTCGCCAGAGAGCATGAGGTTCTAACCGAGCCTCTTCGTCACGGGCGCGGCAACGTCGAACTCAGCGACCTTCAGGGCTCTCTCTCCCTTCAACGTGCGAAAGGGACTCTCATCTCTGCCGGGGATGAAATTGCGACACACGCGACCCTCCAACGCGAGCGCGACATGATCGCGGTCGTTAACCGCGGGATGGATCGCTACGACCACCTCGGCAAGGGGCGTGACTTTGAGCTTTCGGGCCACCTCCGTCCCGAACAGAAGCACGCCGTCGAAGCTGTACTCGACTCTCGCGATCTGGCGATCAATGTTCGAGGGGCTGCCGGTACTGGCAAGACTGCTACGCTCCGCGAAATTGACCGTGGTCTCAGAGAAGCCGGACACGAGGTTCTTGCGGTGGCTCCTACCCGGAGTGCCGTGGACGAACTGGAAAAGGTCGGCTTCCGAGATGCGATGACTGTCTCACGACTTCTAGAGGCTCAGGAACCACAGGGCGCGCTGCGCGGGAGGGTTTTGATTGTTGATGAAGCAGGTATGGTTTCTGGCCGGCAAATGCAAAGCTTGCTGCACCTCGCCGAGGATCAGGGAGCCAGAATCGTCTTTTCCGGTGACACGCGGCAGATTCCCAGCGTTGAGGCCTCGGATGCTTTGCGTATCTTGGAACGGGAGTCTGGCCTGAAGAGCGTTTCCCTTACTGAAGTACAGCGGCAGACGAACTCTCTTTATCGCGAGGCCGTAAAGACCATGAGACATTCACCGGAAGAGGGGTTCGCACAATTGGAAAAGCTCGGAGCCATTCGCGAAGTATCCATCTTCGACCGAGGCCAGATTGTGGCGGAGCTGCATCGTGAGTTTCGAGCCGAAGGACGCGATACGCTGGTAGTTGCGGGCACTCATGCTGAGATTTCCCAACTCACCGACGCGATTCGCCACGATCGGAAAGATCACGGCGAACTGGGAGTCAGCCATTCTTTTGATCGGTACGTCTCGCTCCAGTGGACGACAGCGCAGAAACAAGAACTGTCCAACTACCAAGAGGGGCAGGTTCTGCAATTCCACAGAGACACAAAACTAGCAAAACGCCATGAGTCTCTGGAGGTCGTGCGTGTTGGGCCTGAATCTCTGGTTGCGCGAAAAGAAACCGGTGAAGAGGTGAGCATCTCGCCGAAACAAACGCGGGCATTTTCCGTTTATAAGCGTCAGCCCATTGAGGTTGCCCCTGGCGACAGTCTCATGCTCACAGCAAACCGTCGAGGGCCGGAACTCCGGGCTACTAACGGAGAGCTGGTCAAAGTGAGTTCCCTAGATGGTGGTGCCATTCATCTCGAAGACGGAAGAACACTTCCTGCGAACTATCACGAATTCACACACGGCTATGCGGTCACTGCCCATCGAAGCCAGGGCAAAACGGTAGATACCGTCATCATCTCGGCGGACGCTATGAGGAAAGAATTGTTCTATGTGGCTGCCAGCCGGGGCCGGAGCGAGATCGCTGTCGTCACCAGCGACCGCGAGCAACTTCGTGAATCCGTCGGTGTATCCACGATGCGGCAGTCCGCGATCGAATTGGCTCGAAAACAGCTATCCGCGCACAATGTAGAAAAGGGCCACGGTGTTGATCTAGTGACTGGGGTGAACCGGCAAGCTGGACAGCAGATCGGAGAGCAGCAATCTTCCGTTCCAACTCACACAGCGGAACCGGAAAAGACTCCCCGTGTCGGCGTCGACCGTGACCTCGGTGGCCCCAGTCTCGGTCTTGGACTTTGAGGTCTCCCGTAGGGCCGCACCTGCACATTCCCCACATGGCGGGGAAAAGAGCCGGGGGTAAGGCTTATGTCAAGGCGCGCTCTGTGCGCCGCGAAGCGGTCGGAGAGCCTTGACACGAGCCGCTTCCCGGCCATGCTGTTCGACGTGGGGATGGTCCTCGGTCCCCGCGCCTTTGTTCGAAAATATTTTCGATATATTTTCCCTCCCGCAGGTTCCTTTTATACATAGAAGGGAAAATCTCGCGCGGATCAACGGAACGGCCTCGCTAAAGAAGCCGCCAGTTGAGTGCGGCCGCTGCAATGTTCCCGTGGATTCCCCAAACGTACCTAAAAGCACTTCTAGGCGCTTTAGGCACTTTAAGCAGTTGTTGAGAAATGTTTTCGAAGTCGAAAAGAAAAAAGATTCTTTGAGACGAAGCAACAAATGCGTCTTGTACGGTTTCTATACGAATAATGTTCTCGTCCGTTCATGACGCGAAAAACTAACGCCAGCCGAGTAGTGAAGGAGTTCGAAGTCGATCGAATGGAGCCGATCGCCAAAGTCGGTTCTCGTACGAGTCTTTGATTCCAGCCACGTCTCGACTCTCTACTGTGGGGTCATATGAGCGAGATGCATGAAGCGACAGCAGCCAGCCAGCCTATCCCTCACTTCGAGAGATTCCTCGATTCACGCGAAGCAGCAGCACTGCTTCAAATTCATCCGAAGACGCTTCAGCGTCTCGCTCGCAAAGGCGAGATACGCGCGATGCGAATCGGAAAATTGTGGCGATTCCGCACTTCAGATCTCGACGCGTGGGTCGACTTGCGGTTAAAGTTAGGCAGCTATCCGTACCGTCCCTAACCACGGAGGATCGTGATGAGACGGACGAGATTCCAGCAAGGCAGCCTGCAGATTGTGGATCGTGCCGGCGGCAAGAAGGCTTGGGAGTACCGATGGTACGAACTCCAGGCGGACGGCAGTCGAAGGCGACGCAATCTGATGGTTGGATCGCTCGAACAATATCCGAACGAGACGACAGCTCAAAAAGCTGTTGCCGCACTTCGGGCAGACATCAACGCTGAGAACCCGCGCTCCAGCTTGACCCCGATCAGCTGTTCAAACGCTCATCGAACACTACCGAGAAAAGGAACTGGGGGCGGACTGTACCAAGAGTCGGAAGACGCAGGTCACCTACGCGGGCTATTTCCGAAAGTGGATATTGCCTCGGTGGCGAGGCTATCGGGTAACTGAAGCCAAAGCGGTCGCGGTTGAGCAGTGGCTTCGTTCGCTCAAGTATGCGGATGGAAGCAAGGCCAAAGCTCGAAATATCATGAGCGCGGTATTCAATCACGCAGTTCGCTGGGGATGGCTTCATGTGAATCCAATTCGCATGGTGCGTCAAAGTGCCAAGCGGACTCGGATTCCCATCGTCCTATCCATCGAGCAGATTGCAGCACTGCTTCGGATCCTGAAGGAACCCACGCGCACGATGGTATTTCTCGCCGTGTTCACGGGCCTTCGAGTCGGAGAATTGCTGGGCCTCAAGTGGAAGGACATTGATTTTCAGAAGATGGAGATCCATGTCATCCGCTCGATCGTCATGCAACAGATCGGGGACTGCAAGACCGAAGCCTCTCGCAAGCCGGTTCCGCTCGACTTGCGACTGTCGAAGGTCCTGTGGAACTGGCGACTACAGAGTCCATACCCAATCGACAAGGACTGGGTTTTCGCCAGCCCTCACAGCAATGGCAAACTGCCGTACTGGCCAGGGTCGCTCTACAAGGCGCACTTGGAACCGGCGGCCAAGGAAGTCGGAATCGTAGGCCACTTCGGCTGGCATACGTTCCGGCACACGTACGCGACGCTCCTCAAGGGGAACGGCGAAGATGTGAAGGTCGTGCAAGAGCTAATGCGACACGCAAACATCTCAGTCACTCTGAACATCTACGCGCAGGCAATCACGCAAAGCAAGCGACAGAGCCGAGTTGTGAGCTTGTTGCTCGACAAAAACGAAGAAAAACCAAGCACCGAGGCTTATCGGACTGTAACGGACCTACAAAATTCTGGAGGGGATTTGCAAGTGGTTGATAAGGTTGGCGTCCCAAATATGATGCACTTTGAACCGCCCCCAGTGGGACATTTGAACCGCTTCGTTCAGTTGGCAGCAAATCGAGCGCGGCTCTATGCCGTTTGCACAGTCTTTGAAACCGATTCCGTCAAGGCTCACACACCGTGATTCGGATGACTCCGGTTTTCATGTCACTGTTCGTTCTGACTGATCCCCTGATTTGAGTTTGGTTGAGGCATCGATAGGCGTAGGCTTCGGGCGAGCCTTCAACAAAGTGTGGCGTGCTTAGTCGATTCGTCCAACGTTCCGGGTATGTCGAGTAATACTCCCGAACAAGTTCCGCCCACCATCATCAGCGTCATCACCGGAATCGGTTGATGTTGTTCCAAACCGGGAGCATTCCAGCCAGCAGCAACCAGAACGTCAGAAAAGTCCTGAGCATATTGAAAAGATTCCGCATGGTTCATCAGGGCATTAACTTCAGCTGTTCCGGTCTTTGTGCTTAAACAGGCGGTTAGAAGACGCCGCTGTTCATCCGACAATCTTCGGGGTGGGGGAATAAAGTTGTTGACCGTGGGGTTTGTGACAGAGCCGCCAGCGATGGCAATTCCATTTGGTGCATTCGCAGTTGCCCCAGTCTGATTGTTGTTCCCCGTGACGTTGTTGTCTCCTGAGATATTGTTGCCAGCGACGTTGCTGTTGCCCTTGTCTGCCGCACTTGAACTCGCAGCATTCCTGATTTTTTTTCACACCGTTTCGGGACATCGACCCGAGGACTCTGGGAAAAAGACCCTTGAACCGTGGGTGTTCGTGGTGATCGCAGGAACGACTGGTCTGCTCGCCACTCTCCTCGTGAATCTCGGTGTCTCAATCTGGTCCGCGCTGCGAGCGGCATCTCCCGATGTGCCAGCGAGCTTCGATCAAAAATACTTGGCCCTTCAGACATGGGGCTTTCTTGTTCCCTTTGTTTGGGGATTCAGTGCCAAATGGCTTCCCGTGTTCCTCGGTTTGCGTCCGACGCGCGCAAGGACCCTTCTTGCGGCTGTTGGCCTGAATTCGGCTGCGATCATCGCCATTTTCCTAGGCTGGACGAGATTAGCAGTGATCGGTTTTGTCGTATGCACCGTCGTTGCGTCGGCCGCTTTGAGGATCTTTGCCAGCGCGGAGAAGCCAGCGAAATTAACCGGGGTGCACTCCAGCTTTCCGGTGTTTATCAGGCTGTCTTACATTTCCTC
>CAWFUU010000019.1:0-422360 GCA_963819035.1 uncultured Acidobacteriaceae bacterium
CACCGCCAGGTCGGCCTCGCCGAGCTCGCGGAACCGGATGATGTCGTCGACGCGGTTGATGAACTCGGGGCGGAAGAACTGGGCTGGGTCGCCCGCGAGGTTGCTCGTCATGATGAGCACGACGTTGGTGAAGTCGACGGTGCGGCCCTGGCCGTCGGTCAGGCGGCCGTCGTCGAGGACCTGGAGCAGGATGTTGAAGACGTCGGGGTGGGCCTTTTCGATCTCGTCGAGGAGGACGACCGCGTAGGGCCGGCGGCGCACCGCCTCGGTGAGCTGGCCGCCCTCCTCGTAGCCGACGTAGCCGGGCGGGGCGCCGACCAGCCGGCTCGACGGAGAACTTCTCCATGTACTCGCTCATGTCGATGCGCACCATCGCGTGGTCGTCGTCGAACAGGAACTCCGCCAGCGCGCGCGCCAGCTCGGTCTTGCCCACGCCGGTCGGGCCGAGGAAGAGGAACGAGCCGATCGGCCGGTTGCGGGTCCGACAGGCCCGCGCGCGAGCGCCGGATGGCGTTGGCGACCGCGGTCACGGCCTCGTCCTGGCCCACGACGCGCGCTGTGCAGGAGCTCTTCCATGCGCACGAGCTTGTCGACCTCGCCCTCGAGCAGCTTGCGACACCGGCACGCCGGTCCAGCGGCTGACGACCTCGGCGATGTCCTCGGCGTCGACCTCCTCCTTCAGGAAGGCGCCGTCGCGCTGGAGGTCGGCGAGCTCCTCGGTCGCGCGCTCGATGGACCCTCGAGCTCGGGCAGCGTCGCCGTAGCGCAGCGGCGGCCGCGCCCGCCAGGTCGCCCGCGCGCTCGAGGCGCTCGGCCTCGCCGCGCTGGTCCTCGAACTCGCCCTTGGCGCTGCGGATCGCGCTCGATGGCCTGCTTCTCGGCCTGCCAGCGCGCGGCCAGCGCGTCGGACGCTCTCGCCTGGTCGGCCAGCTCCTCCTCGAGGCGCGCCAGGCGCTCGCGCGACGCCGCGTCGGTCTCCTTCTCCAGGGCGACCTGCTCGATCTCGAGCTGGCGGATGCGCCGGATCACGACGTCGAGCTCGGTGGGCATCGAGTCGATCTCGATGCGCAGGCGCGACGCCGCCTCGTCCATGAGGTCGATCGCCTTGTCGGGCAGGAAGCGGTTGGTCGATGTAGCGGTGCGACAGCGTCGCGGCCGCGACCAGCGCGGCGTCCTGGATGCGCACGCCGTGGTGGACCTCGTAGCGCTCCTTGAGCCCGCGCAGGATCGCGACCGTGTCCTCGACCGAGGGCTCGCCGACGAAGACCGGCTGGAATCGCCGCTCGAGCGCGGCGTCCTTCTCGATGTACTTGCGGTACTCGTCGAGCGTCGTCGCGCCGATCAGTGCGCAGCTCGCCGCGCGCGAGCAGCGGCTTGATCATGTTGCCGGCGTCCATCGCGCCCTCGGCCGCGCCGGCGCCCACGATCGTGTGCAGCTCGTCGATGAAGGTGATGACGTCGCCCTCGGCGTCGGTGATCTCCTTCAGCACCGCCTTGAGCCGCTCCTCGAACTCGCCGCGGTACTTCGCGCCCGCGACCATCGACGCCGAGGTCGAGCGCGATCAGGCGCCGGTCGCGCAGGCTCTCGGGCACGTCGCCCTCGACGATGCGCTGGGCCAGGCCCTCGACGATGGCGGTCTTGCCCACGCCGGGCTCGCCGATGAGCACGGGGTTGTTCTTGGTGCGCGCGGCTGAGCACCTGGATGACGCGGCGGATCTCCTCGTCGCGCCCGATGACCGGGTCGAGCTTGCCCGGCGCGCGCCAGCGCGGTCAGGTCGCGCCCGTACTTCTCGAGCGACTGCGAAGGTCTCCTCGGGGTTCTCCGACGTGATCCGGGCCGACCCGCGGATGGTCGCGCAGCGCCTGAGCAGACGCTCGCGGCGTCGTGCCGAGCAGCGCGGCCCCGGCGACCACGACGTGGTCGACCGACAGGTACTCGTCGCCCAGTTCGGCGCGCAGCTCGTCGGCGTCCTCCAGGCTGCGACGAGCCTCGGGCGAGAGCTCCGGCGGCGTTCCGCCCACGGCGCGCGGCTCGGACGCGACGCGCTCGTTGAGCGACGCGGCGGCACGCGACCGGGTCGATGTCCGCGGCCACCAGGAGCGGGCGCGCGACGCCTTCGGGCTGGTTGAGCAGCGCCAGCATGAGGTGCGCGGGCGTCACGTAGGGGTTGCCCGCGGCCGCCGCCTGCGTGGTCGCGGCCTGGAAGGCCTCGCGGGTCTTGACGGTCCAGCGCTGGGGGTCGAGGGTCACGGCGCTCCCCGCGGTGCCGCGGCGCCTCGACGAAGACGGCGAGGGTGTTCGAGACCGGCACGAGGTCGCGCCGGTACTGGCGGTGCGCCGCCTCGACGTCGTCGCGCGCCGCGTCGCCCTGCGTCGCCAGAGCTCGTCGCGCAGCCTCGGCCAGCTCGCCTCGAGGGCCATGATGCGCTTACGCCCTCTAGGTTGACGCCCTCGTTGGTGAGCTCTTGGATCCGTCGCAGCGCGGCCAGGTCCTCGTCGGAGAAGCGGCGCGAGCCCCCGCTCGTGCGCCGCGGGGCCAGCAGTCCGCTGCGCTCGTAGTTGCGCAGCGTCTGGGGGTGCACCCCCGCGAGCTCGGCGAAGACCGAGATGACGTAGACGGCGTGGTCGTGCGCGTCAGCCATCGGTCTACCTCCCTCCAGGCGACGCGCGCGAGGCTGCTCGACGAGCGCGCGCTGCTCCTTGTTCAGCTTCTTCGGCATCGTCACGTTGACGGTCACGAGCAGGTCGCCCGCGGCGTGCTTGCCCGCGCGCGGGCACGCCGCGGCCCGCGCACGCGCATCGTCGTGCCGGCTGCGGTGCCCGCGGGGATCTTGAGGGTCACCGGCTCGTCGAGCGTCGGCAACCTCGACGGTCGGTGCCGAGCATCGCCGCGGTACCGGCACGTTGACGCGTCGTGGTCACGTGGCGGCCCCGGCGACCGAAGCGCGCGTCGGGGCGACGTGGACGTCGACGAAGAGGTCGCCGGGCGGTCCGCCGTGGACGCCGGGGTTGCCCTTGCCCTTGAGCCGGATCCGCTGGCCGTCGATCGACGCCGGCGGGGATGCGCACGTTGACCTTGCGCGCCGAGGGCTCGCGTCCGGTGCCGTGGCACGTCGGGCAGGGCGTGACGATGCGCCCGCCGCGACCCTGGCACACCGGGCAGATCGTGGACATCGCGAACGGGCCCTGGTCGTCGTTGAGCACGCCGCGGCCGCTGGCAGCGCTCGCAGGTGACGAAGCCCGTGCCCGGCGCGGCGCCGTTGCCCCTGCAGGTGTGGCACGCGTCGTTGCTCGGCAGGGTCACCGTCGTCGTCACGCCCACGACGGCGTCGCGAAAGCCCAGGTGCAGGCGCCGTCTCTAGGTCGGCGCCGCGCTGGGCGCGCTGGCGCCGGCCGCCCGAAGAGCCCGCCGAAGAGGTCGCCGAGGTCGCCGAAGTCGCCCTGGGTGAAGTTGGAGCCCCGCGCCCGGCCGCCGCCGGAGCGCCGAAGCCGGCCGCGGCCGGCCCGAGGCGGCGGACCTCGTCGTACTCCTTGCGCTTCTCGGCGTCGCCGAGCACGTCGTAGGCGACCGAGACCTCCTTGAACTTCTCCTCGGAGCCGGGATTGGTGTCGGGGTGCGGCGGCTTGGCCAGCTTGCGATAGGCGCGGGTGATCTCCTTCTCGGTCGCGCTCGAGGAGAGGCCGAGGACCTTGTAGTAGTCCTTCTCGAACCACTCGCGTTCGGCCATCTAGCCCTTCACTTTCACCATCGCCGGACGCAGAACCGTCCCCTTCCAGCGGTACCCGGCGCGCAGCACCTCGTCGATCACCGGGCTCGCCGTCACCGTCGGCTCGTGCGCGACGGCGTCGTGCACCTGGGGGTCGAAGGCGACGCCGACGGCGTCGATGCGCTCGAGGCCCTCCTTGCGCCAGCGTGTCGAGCAGCAGCCCGCGCGCCTGGGTCAGCGCCGTCGGCCTCTTCGGGATCGGCGCCGGCGGCGAAGTGCGCGGCGGCCAGGTCGAACGCGTCGAGCACCGGGAGCATCTTGGCCACGAGGTCGCCCGCGGCGCGCGACGCGGCGTCCTCGGAGGACCGCGCCACGCGCTTGCGGTAGTTCTCGAAGTCGGCCTGCAGGCGCTGGAGCGCGTCGAGGTACTCGTCGCGCTCGCGCTCGACGTCGCTGCGCTCGGTCGACGACCTCGTGGCGGCGTCATCGAGACGCCACAGGTCGTTCTCGACTACGTCGTCACTCACGGCTAGTCGACGATCTCGGCGTCGACGATGTCGTCGTCGTTGCCGTGCGGGCGCGGACGCGCCCGGGGCGTTCGCCTTGGCGGCCTCCTCGTAGAGGCGCTGGCTGAAGCCCTGGCTCGCGGTGAGCAGACTTCTCGGTCGCGTCCTTGATCGCCTCGATGTCGGTGCCGTCGAGGGCCTCCTTCAGCGCGGCCAGCGCCGCTCTCGACGTCGTCGCGCTCGGTGCCCTGGAACGACTCGGCCTGGTCGCTTCAGCAGCTTCTCGGTCGGGTACACCAGTCCGTCGGCGTTGTTGCGGACCTCGGCCTCGGCCCGGCGCTGGCGGTCGTCCTCGGCGTGGGCCTCGGCGTCGCGCACCATGCGGTCGATCTCGTCCTTGGAGAGCGACGAGCCGCCGGTGATGGTCATCGACTGGGTCGCCCCGGTCGCGGTGTCCTTCGCCGACACGTGCACGATGCCGTTGGCGTCGATGTCGAAGGTGACCTCGATCTGGGGCATGCCGCGCGGCGCCGGCGGGATGCCGACCAGCTGGAACTTGCCCAGCGTCTGGTTGTAGGACGCCATCTCGCGCTCACCCTGCAGGACGTGGACCTCGACGCTACGGCTGGTTGTCGTCGGCCGTGGTGAAGGTCTGGGACTTCTTGGTGGGGATCGTCGTGTTGCGCTCGATGATCTTGGTCATGACGCCGCCCTTGGTCTCGATGCCCAGCGACAGCGGCGTGACGTCGAGCAGCAGGATGTCCTTGACGTCGCCCTTCAAGACGCCGGCCTGGACCGCGGCGCCGATCGCGACGACCTCGTCAGGGTTCACGCTCTTGTTGGGCTCCTTGCCGGTCACCTTGTTGACCAGCTCCTGGACCGCCGGGATGCGCGTCGAACCGCCGACCAGGATGACGTGGTCGATCTTGTCGAGCGTCAGCCCGGCGTCCTTGATGGCCTGGTCGAAGGGCTTGCGGCACCGGTCCACCAGGTGCGACGGTCAGTTCGTTGAACTTGGCGCGGCTCAGCTTGATGTCGAGGTGCTTGGGGCCGTCGGCCGTCGCGGTGATGAACGGCAGGTTGACCGTCGTCTCCTGCACGCGGAGAGCTCGATCTTGGCCTTCTCGGCGGCCTCCTTCAGGCGCTGGACGGCCATCTTGTCGCTCCGACAGGTCGACGCCTTCGGTGTCCTTGAAGGTCTTGATCGAGCCACTCCATGACCGCGTCGTCCCAGTCGTCGCCACCGAGGTGGGTGTCGCCGTGGGTCGACTTCACTTCGAAGACGCCGTCGGCGATCTCGAGGACCGACACGTCGAAGGTCCCGCCGCCGAGGTCGAAGACCAGCACGGTCTGCTCCTGGCCGCCCTTGTCGAGGCCGTAGGCGAGCGCCGCGGCGGTCGGCTCGTTGACGATGCGCAGCACCTCGAGTCCGGCGATCTGGCCGGCCTCTTTGGTCGCGGTGCGCTGGGCGTCGTTGAAGTACGCCGGCACGGTGATGACCGCCTGGGTGACGCGTGTCGCCGAGGTAGGCCTCGGCGTCGCGCTTGAGCTTCTGGAGGATGCGCGCCGAGATCTCCTGGGCGGTGTACTTGGTGCCGTCGATGTCGACGGACCAGTTCTCGCCCATGTGGCGCTTGACCGAGCGGATGGTGCGCTCGGGGTTGGTGATCGCCTGACGCTTGGCGACCTCGCCGACCAGCACTTCGCCGGTCTTGGAGAAGCCGACGACCGACGGGGTCGTGCGACCGCCTTCGGCGTTGGGGATGACGACGGGCTCGCCCGCCTCCAGGACGCTGACCACCGAGTTGGTGGTTCCCAGGTCGATTCCGACTGCCTTTGCCATGAAATCTCCTTGAACTGACCCCGCCGCCGCGGACCCTCCGGGGACGAGGATGACGCCATCAATTGTACTAAGTTGAGCCCCTCCTTGTCAAGAAAACATATATGGAGGGGCGCAACTCTCCGAACTCCCAGTAGGAATATGGTCTTTCGCGGCCCGACTTCGGGAATAGGCGTCTAGACGCGACGGCAGAGCAGCTCGCCCTTGCCGATCGGCACGACGACCGCGTCGACCCGGGGGTCGGCGTCGGCCGTGTCGACCAGGTGCTGGAGCTCCTCGCGGTGGCTGATGACGTTGTCGGCGACCAGCAGACCCCCCATCACCAGGCGCGGGACGACGACCTCGTAGGCGGCGTCGTAGACGTCCTTCTCGGCGTCGAGGAAGCAGAACGCGACGCCGCCGAGGTCCTCGCCCGGGGCCAGGAAGTCCCCTTCGACGAGGTCCACCACGTCGCCGACTCCCGTGACGGTGAAGGTCTCGCGCGCCAGGGCCACCTTGGCGGGCAGGATCTCGAAGGTCGTGAGGCGCCGGCCGGTCGCGCGGCACGCCATAGCGAGCCAGAGGGTGGAGTACCCGGCGCTCGTGCCGACCTCGATCACCCGCCCGGGGGGCGCCGCGGCGCACAGGATCGCCAGGAACCGCCCCGTCTCGGGAGGGATCTGGCGGAGGCGCTCGAGGTGGGGCGTCCCGTCGTCGCGGTCGAGCTCGTCGCGCTCCTCGAGCTCGCGCATGCGCGCGGTGACGGACGCGGGGAGGTCGGCGAACACGATTCCACTATTGCAGGGCGCCTGGAAGCCGGGTCGGACCAGTCGGTACGCTGGACCAAGTGCCTGACCTTATTCTCTTGCGCCACGGGCGCTCGGAGTGGAACCGCCTGAACCTCTTCACGGGCTGGACCGACGTCGACCTGGACGCCGGCGGCGAGGCCGAGGCCTCGAGGCCGGCCGCCTCCTGGCGAGCGAGGAGGGCCTGGACCTGCGGGTAGTGCACACCTCGGTGCTGACGCGCGCGATCCGCACGGCCGAGATCTCCCTGCACGAGGCGGGCCGGTCCTGGCTGCCGGTGCGTCGCAGCTGGCGCCTCAACGAGCGCCACTACGGCGACCTCACGGGCAAGGACAAGAAGGAGACCGCGGCGGCCTTCGGCGCCGAGCAGGTCCACGTCTGGCGGCGCAGCTACGACGTCCCGCCGCCCCCGCTGCCCGACGGCGACCCGCGCGGCAGCGAGAACGACCCGCGTTACCGCGACGTGCCCCGCGAGTTCATCCCCGCCACCGAGTGCCTGAAGGACGTCGTCGCGCGCGTCGGTCCGTACTTCCGCGACGTGATCGCCGACGACCTGCGCGGCGAGGCGGTGCGCGGCGGCGCGGTGCTCGTCGTCGCCCACGGCAACTCGCTGCGCGCGCTGCGCATGGTCCTCCAGCACATCGCCGAGGACGAGATCGTCGACCTGGAGATCCCGACGGGGATCCCCTACCGGGTGCGCCTCGACGAGGAGCTCGAGGTCATCGACGCGCACTACCTCGGCGACGCCGCGGCCGCGGCAGCGGCGGCCGCGGCCGTCGCTCGCCAGGCCGGCTAGATCGCCTCGGGTCCGCGTTCGTTGGTGCGCACCCGCACGACCTTTTCGACGTCGGTGACCCAGGCCTTGCCGTCGCCCACGGTGTCCGTGCGCGCCGCGGTCACGATGGCGTCGAGGACCGCGTCGACCTGCTCGTCGGTGCAGACGACCTCGATGTGGATCTTGTCGACGAAGTCGAACTCGTACTCGCGCCCGCGGTAGATCTCGATGTGCCCGCCTTGGCGGCCGAAGCCCCGCGCCTGACCCACGGTCATGCCCGACACGCCCACGGCCTTGAGCGGCGACCTTGACCTCGTCGAGCTTGAAGGGCTTGACGACCGCGGTTACCAGTTTCACTGTCAGTCTCCTTAGACGTTGTCGCTGTGGGTGTGGCTCGGTGTGCCGATCGGTTCACCGAACGTCGGCTCCGGGAAGGCCTCCTCCTCGTGGATCGCGAGGTCGCCGATCGCCAGGACCTCATCGGATTCCCTCAATCCTCCTAGCACGAATTTGACGAGGTAGAACACGGCGGCCGTCCCCACCGCGGTGAAGACGATGATCCACGACGCCGCCAGGAACTGTTCCCAGAGCTGGTGGAAGGAGTGGCCGTAGAACCAGCCGTCGACCGAGAAGCCGCCCGAACCCTTGTAGTTCGTCCCACTGACGCCGTATTCGGTCATGTGCGGGTCGGCCAGGATGCCCACGAGCAGTCCCCCGGTCAGCCCGGCGAAGCCGTGGGTGTAGACGACGCCCAGGGCGTCGTCGACCAGGCGGAACGGGCGCAGTCGCGACACGTAGTTCCACGCGACCCACACGATCGCCGACGCGATGAGGCCGACGAAGATCGCCCCGGTGCCGTTGACCCAACCGGCCGACGGCGTGATCGCCACCAGGCCGCAGATCATGCCGTTGATGGCGCCCAGGAAGGTGGGCTTCTTCTGGCGCGAGAAGAACATGTCCATCAGGACCCAGGTCAGCACGCCGACCGCGGTGGCCACGTTGGTGTTGAGCACGGCGGCGGCCGCGTCGGCGCCCGCGTAGAAGGGGTCACCGCCGTTGAACCCGTTCCAGCCGAGCCAGAGGATTCCGGCGCCCACCGCCACCATCATCAGGTTGCTCGGGAACGCGTTCTCGCGGTCCTGCCAGCGCCGCGGACCCACGATGGCGGCCCCCACGAAGGCCGCCACGCCCGCGGAGAGGTGGATGACGTAGCCGCCCGAGTAGTCGACCGCGCCCTTCTGGGCGAAGAACCCACCACCCCAGAGCAGAGCCGCGTTCACGCAGTAGACCAGCGTGATCCACAGCGGCACGATGAGCATCCACGCCTTGAACTTGAGTCGGCCGACCAGGCCGCCGAGGAACAGCAACGGCGTGATCGCGGCGAACACGAACTGGAAGTACGCCAGGGTCGCCGTCGGGAAGTGGAACGGGATGAGCGTCTTGGCTCCCGAGAACGCCTGGCCCTGCTCGGACGCCGCGCTGCCCAGGGCGGTGAAGTGCCCGATGAAGCCACTCCAGAACGAGCCGGTCGGACCGAAGTGCGACAGCCGGCCGAAGGCCAGGTTGTAGCCCCAGAGCATCCAGACGACCAGCACCATGGCGAACCCGCAGAAGACCATCATCATCGTGTTGACGATCCACTTCTTTCGCACGAGGCCGCCGTAGAGCACGGCGATCCCCGGCAGGCTCATCAGGCCCACCAGTGTGGCGGCGACGAGCTGCCACGTGTTATCCGCCGGGTTGAGCCAATGGGGATAGGGGATGATCGTCGCCAGGTCGGGCACGTCGCTCCTTACGTGTCATGAGGGCGACGCTGACCTCGGTTATGGCGACCAGTGTGTCAACTCAGGATTGCGAAATCGTTAGCGACGTGTTTCGGCGATGTGAACTCGTCTTTCTCTCGTCGGTCGCGAGTGGCGATTTTCGAGATGGCACGATGTACCGTGTTGACCATGTCGGCAACCCCGGGCTCGGCATCGGCGCCGCTGTGGTCGCCCTCAAGGGATCGTCTCGTCAACTCGCATCTCTTCGAGTTCCTTTCGCGTCACGGATACGAGAGCTACGACGACGCCTGGCGCTGGTCGGTCGACCCGACGACCACGGGCGATTTCTGGCGAGCCGTGGCCGACGAGGCGCGCGTGAGGTGGCACGACCAGCCAGCCACCGCGCTGGAGCCCGACCCGGGCTCCGTGACCGGCGTGCGTTGGTTCCCGGGGGCCACGCTCAACTACTGCGAAGCGGCGCTCGGTCACCACCGGGGCGCGCGGGCCGCCGTCGTCGCCTACGACGACGCCCGCGGCCGCACAACACTCTCCTGGGACGAGCTCATTGCACTGGTCGGCCGGCTCCAGGCCGGGTTGCGCGCGCGCGGCGTGCGACGCGGCGACGTCGTGGCGGCCTACCTGCCGAACGTCCCCGAAACCCTCGCCCTGATGCTCGCCACCGTCGGGCTGGGCGCGGTGTGGACCTGTTGCGCGCCCGAGACCGGTCCCGACGGCGTCCTCGACCGGCTGATCCAGACCGAGCCGACGATCATCGTCGCGGTCGACGGCTACCGCTACGGCGAGCGGACGCGCGACGCGCGCGACGACGCCCGGTCCATCGCGGCCCAGTTGCCCACCGTGCGCCACCGCGTGTACCTGGACCTCCTGGGACTCGGGACACCCGACGCGTCCTGGCAGCCGTGGTCCGACCTCGTCGCGGTGGCCGGCGACGTCACCTATGAGCCGGTGCCCTTCGACCACCCGCTCTACATCCTCTACTCGTCGGGCACGACCGGAAAGCCCAAGGCCATCGTCCACCGCCACGGGGGCATCGTGCTCGAGCACTTCAAGGCCCTTCGCTATCACTTCGACCTCGACGAGGACGACCGTTTCTTCTGGTACACGACCACGGGCTGGATGATGTGGAACTTCTGCGTGTCCGGCCTGTTGGTCGGCGCCACCGTCGTGCTCTACGACGGGAACCCCGCGTGGCCGTCGCTCGACCGGCTGTGGGGATTCATCGCCGACGAGCGGGTCACGTGCGCGGGCGTCGGCGCGGCGTTCCTCGTCTCATGCATGAAGGGCGGGGTCGAGCCCTCGTCGAATCACGACCTGGCATCGCTCGCGACCCTGGGGGCCACGGGCTCGCCGCTTCCCCCCGCCGCCGCGCGGTGGGTCTACGAGAGGGTCGGTGCCGACCTTCTGTTGGCGTCGTACAGCGGCGGGACCGACGTGTGCACCGGCTTCGTGGGCGCCAGCCCGCTCCACCCGGTCTGGGCGGGCGAGATCTCCTGCCGGTGCCTGGGCGCGGGCGTGGAGGCGTTCGACGACGACGGCCGTCCCGTGCTCAACGAGGAGGGAGAGATGGTGGTCACGAGCCCGATGCCCTCGATGCCGGTCGGCTTTCTCCACGACCCCGGAGACGCCCGCTACCGCGCCGCGTACTTCGATCGATTTCCCGGGGTCTGGGGTCACGGCGACCGCATGACCCTGACCGCCCGCGGCACCGTCATCATCTCCGGCCGCTCCGACGGCACGCTCAATCGCGGCGGGGTCCGGATGGGCACCGCCGAGTTCTACGCCGTGATCGAGAGCTTCGACGCCGTGCTCGACAGTCTGGTCGTGCACCTCGAGGACCCCGACGGCGGCCCGGGAGAGCTGTGGCTCTTCGTGGTCGCCCCCGGCGCGTCGCCCGACGAGATGCGTGAGCTGGTCCGCGAGACCGTGCGCGCACGGCTGTCGCCGCGCCACGTGCCCGACCGCGTCGTCCTCGTCGACGCGGTCCCGCGGACCCTGTCGGGCAAGAAGCTCGAGGTGCCCGTCAAGAGGATCCTGGCCGGGTCGTCGCGCGTCCGACGTCGTCGCGACCTCGTCGCTGGCGAACCCCGAGAGCCTGGACCCCATCGTCGCGCTGGCCCGAGCCCGGACCGGGCGACCTAGGCGCGAAGGTCAGGGTCGCCTTCGGCCATCGCACGAAGCGTCAACTTGTCGATCTTGCCGACCGGGCTACGCGGCAGGACGTCCACCACCACGAACCTCACGGGGATCTTGTAGGAGGCCAACCGGGCACGGCAGTGCTCTTCGAGTGAGGCGACGTCGACCCGGTCGCCGGGGGCCGGCTCGACGAACGCCACGCCCACCTCGCCCCAGGTGGCGTGGGCGACCCTCACCACCGCGGCGCTGACGACGCCGGCAAACGAGGTGATGACGTTCTCCACCTCGACCGGGTAGACGTTCTCGCCTCCCGAGACGAACATCTCCTTGGCTCGCCCGACGACCCGGTAGAAGCCGTCGCCCTCGCGCGCGACCACGTCGCCCGTGCGCAGCCATCCGTCCTTCATCACGTTGCCCGTCGCCACGGGGTCGCGCCAGTAGCCCGCGAACACGGCCGGACCCCGCACCCACAGCTCCCCCTGGCCCGTCCCGGTGACGAAGGAGTCGTCGCCCCCGTTGCGCAGCGCGACCTCGACGTAGGGATAGGGGTGTCCCACTGAGCCCGGGTGGGTCGGCGCGTCGTCGGCGCCGAGGCAAAAGACGTTGGGTGCGGCTTCGGTGAGGCCGTATCCCTGGTGGATCGCGACGCCCTTGGACCGCCACTGCTCGAACACCGACAACGGCATCGCCGCCCCGCCAACGACGCCGAAGCGCAGACTGGAGAGGTCGGCCGCCGCGAACTGAGGGTGCTGGCCGATCATGAGGTAGGTCGCGGGAACACCCGCCATCGTCGAGACCCGGTGGCTCGACACGAGGTCAAGGACCCGCCCCGGGTCGAAGGCGGACTCCAGGACGACGGTGGCGCCCTTCCACCACGCGAGCATCGGTTGGACGTTCCAACCGCCGATGTGAAACTGGGGCAGGACCTGCAAGACGGTGTCGCGCGAGGTGATCGGCGCCACCTGATCCAAGGAGAGGTTGGTCCAGAAGAAGTTCGCGTGCGTGAGGAGAACGCCCTTGGCGCGCCCGGTAGTGCCCGAGGTCGCGATGACCATCAGCGCGTCGTCGCCCGTCACGACGGGCGCCGGCGCGGGCTCGGCCGGGGCTCCGGGCTCCTCGTAGAACCGCTCGAGGTCCAGCGCAACCCCGGCGATCGACGTGAGGGTCGAGTCCACCCGTGCCCCCTGGGCCGCCGACACCATCCATAGCGCGGGCTCGATGAGCGTCAACTGCTCGGCCAGTTCGGGGTTGGTCAGGCGCCAGTTCATCGGGAACATCACGAGACCAGCCTTCGCGCAGGCGAAGAGCAGCGCCACCTGCTCGGGGCGGTTCTCTGACAGCACGCCGACTCGGTCGCCGCGCACCAGCCCACGTGCGAGCAGCGCACGGCACATCGCGCCTGACGCGTCGTCGAGCTCGCGGAAGGTCACGACCCGGTCCTCGAAGACGATCGCCGCCTTGAGCGGGTCGAGGATCGCTCGGTCGCTCACCCACCGTCCGACGACGAATGGATCGCCGCTCGACGCGACCCCGGACGGCGCAACGTCGCCCGACCCGGTGCCACGCGATGTTGCCGCCGCCGGCACCCCGGACGCGGTCGCTCCCAGCATCCGCGCGATGATGGCCATCATCTCTTCGAAGACCTCGGGTGGAATCTCCTGGCCCTCGTTCCACAGGATCCAGCGCAGGCCGACCGCCTCGCCCACGGCCGCGAGTGCCCACGCCAGAACCAGCGGGTCTCCGGGGACGACCTCGCCGGTCTCCATCGCCTCTTCGAGGAAGGGCGCGTAGTGCCCGAGGATCGTCTCGTAGTGGTTGCGCAGCGCCTGAGGAGAGACGAACTCCGCCTGGCGGATGACCCGGTACAGCGCGGGGTGTTGAGCAGTGAAGCGGAAGAACCCCGCGAAGCCCAGCCGCTCGGCTTCGAGTCGCGTGGTGGCGCCGCGGGCGGCCTCGGACATCGCCCGGCGAACGCGCTGGTTGAGGTCGGCGACGACTTCGTCGAATATCTGACGCTTGCTGGCGAAGTAGAGGTAGAAGGTGCCCTGGGCCACGTCGGCGGCCTCGGTGATCTTGACGATGGACGCCTCGTGGTATCCGACCGCACCGAAGACCTGTTCGGCGCCCTCCAGGAGCTTGCGGCGCGTGCGCTCGCCCTTGCCTCGACGCGGCTCGGGCTGCTCGGGGTTCGCTCCAGGGCCAAAGTCGGGCGGCCCGAGCGCCCCGGGGGGCAGCGAAGAGTCAGTCGTCACCGCGCCGCTCCCGTCCCACACCCTCGGCCCCACGGTCCTCGGCGATCACCCTCGCCACTGTACGTTCCGTCACCCACGACCCGTAGGGGTCCGCACCACGCCGCACGACGTAAGCGGCGCCCTATCCCACCATCGAGGAGTAGACGAGCTGCTGGAGAGCGCGGCGCCACGGGTAGCTCGTGCTGGGCAGCAGCTGGGAATAGAAGCCGACGGAGAGCTCCTCCTTGGGGTCGATCCAGAACACGGTGGACGCGGCGCCGCCCCACGAATAAGAGCCTTCCGACACGAGGCTCTTGTTGCGGACCTGGTCGACCACGACCGAGACGCCCATGCCGTATCCCGTGCCCGCCTGCGCGTCGTCGCTGAGCATTCCGCGCCCGAACTCGGCGATCGTCTGACCGCCCGGCAGGTGGTTGCGCGTCATGAGCTCCACGCTGCGCGAGGTCAGCAATGTGACGCCGTTGTACGTCCCACCGCCCACCATCATCGACATGAAGCGCTGGAAGTCGCGCGCGGTGGTGACGAGTCCGCCGCCGCCCAGGTGCAGGCTCGGCTCGCGGGTGAACGCCTGCGCCATCTCCTCGACGGGGACGGCCTGGCCGTTGAAGTTGACGTAGAGCATCGCCAGGCGATCGACCTTGTCGGGCGGGCAGAACCAGTGGGTATCGGTCATTCCCAGGGGCCCGAGGATCCGGTCCTGGAAGAACTCGTCCAGGCGCTGCCCGCTCCAGATCTCGATAAGTCGGCCCAGGATCTCGGTGGCGACCGAGTAGTTCCACGCGGTGCCGGGCTCGAAGAGCAGCGGGAACCGAGCACCAGTGGCGCACCGCTCCCGCGAGGTCGACGTCCGTCGGGGAACTTCCACTGCATCGCGTCGTAGCCCATCGCCCGGTAGAGCATGTCGACCGGAGACTGGTACTGGAAGTCGTAGGTGAATCCGGCGGTGTGGGTGAAGAGGTGGTGGACGCGCACGGGCTCGCTCGCCGGCGTCGTCTGCATCGCCAGGTGGCTGCCGCCGGCGTACACCCGCGGCTCGCGCAGCTCGTCGATCCACTGGCTGACTTCGTCGTTGAGGTCGAACTTGCCCTCCTCGTAGAGCATGAGAGCTGCGACCGCCGTGATGGGCTTGGTCATCGAGAACAGCCGCCAGATGGTGTCGTCGGTCACCTCGAGCGAGCGCTCACGGTCGCGGTGTCCGCCGTGGCCGACCCACACGAGCTTGCCGCCCCGGTTGATCGTCGCCAGCCAGCCCGCCAGCCGTCCGGTCTCGACGAAGCCGTCGAAGTACGCCGGGATGCGCTTGATACGGGCCTCGTCCAGGCCGACCTCTGCGAGTTCGCCATCCAGCTCCAGTTGCACGGTCTCCCCCTTCGCTCCGCCCAGCCGCGGCGCAGCCTGACATTAGCGTAAAATGAGAGATGATTCACTTGACATTTTTACGTCGCTCTGCTTGACTTCCGGCAACGCGACGTCGAGGTGGCGCCGCAAAGGGGGTTGTCCAATGAAGAACAGGGCGCGTTGGATTGCGGGTCCGCTGGCAATGGCGACGGCGCTGCTGAGCACCGCCTTCGGGTTGAGCCAGGCATCGACGGCGGCCCCCGCGGCGCCGTACAAGGTCGGGATCGTGACCGAGCAAACGGGAATCTACTCCGCGTACATCACCGAGTGGATGCAGGGCATGCGCATCGGCATGAGCTACGCCACCAAGGGCACCAACAAGGTGAACGGACACAAGGTCAAGATCAACGTCGAAGACGACGCCGACAACCCGACGACGGCCGCGACCGACTTCAAGGGGATGGTCGGCGCGGGCTACAAGATCATCGGTGGCACCGGTGACTCCGGCATCGCCGACGAGCTCGCACCGCTGGCCGCCCAGAACAAGGTCCTCTACATCTCGGGCGCCGCGGCCGACGACTCGATCACCGGCGCGAATCGCTACACGTTCCGTTCCGGTCGCCAGACCTACCAGGACGTCCAGACCGCCCTCTCCTACGTCAAGGCCCTCGGTACCGGCAAGACCATCCTGGTCCTGGCCCAGGACTACTCGTTCGGTCAGTCCTACGTCACCGACGCCACGAAGGCCTTCACCGCGCTCGGCGACACGGTCACCAGCCAGCTCGTCCCGCTGACCACGACCGACTTCACCCCTGTCGCGCTCCAGGTGTCTCAGGCCAAGCCCGACGTCGTCTTCATGGCGTGGGCCGGTGCGACCGCGGCACCCCTCGCCCAGGCGTTGGACCAGGCCGGCGTCTTTGACAGTTCCGCAGTGGTCACCGGTCTCGCCCAGCAGATCACCTACCAGTTCTACGGAGCGGTGGGTCTCAAGTTCAACTACATCTCGCTCTACAACTACCTCTCACCCCACAACTCGGTGAACAGCTACCTCATCGCCCAAATGCAGAAGCGCTACAAGGCTGACACCGGACCTGTTCACCGCGGATGGATTCGTGTGGGCCCAGATGGTGGTGCGCGCGCTGCAAACAGGGGCAGGCTCGAACGTATCGAAGATGATCAAGGGTCTCGAAGGCTGGACGTTCCAGGCGCCCAAGGGCACCCAGACGATTCGCAAGTCCGACCACGCGATGCTCCAGCCGATGTTCCAGGTCCAGCTGGTCAAGACGGTCTCCGGCGCCTACCAGCCGGTGACCCTGGCCACACTTGTCCGCCAAGGCAACGGCGCCGCCGTCCAGCGCGAACTTCTAAGCGGGTCACGCGCCGCCAGTACCTCGTGACACCCAACCTGGAAGCCCAAGCCCCGGATCTCGTGATTCGGGGCTTGGGCTTTCGTGTGGGTGGCGTGGAGATCCTCGACGACATCAGTCTCGAGGTCCCCACCGGCCACTTCCTGGGCATCATCGGGCCTAACGGCGCGGGCAAGACCACTCTCCTCAACCTGATGAGTGGCCTGCTGTCGCCCACGACCGGCACGATCGAGTTCAACGGCCACCGCCTCAACGGGCTTCGACCCTCGCGTCGTGCTCGCCGGGGCGTCGGTCGCACTTTTCAGACCTCGAGCCTGTTCGACACCCTCAGCGTGTTTGAGAACGCTCGGCTGTCCGCCCAGGCTCGCCTCGGTGGTAGCGGCCGCTTCTGGCATCGACCATCGGAGGACGACGAGGCGAGCGTCGTCGCTCACCAGGCCCTCGACATGGTCGGGCTCTCGCGCCTGGCCGCGCGCCCGACGGCCGCCCTCTCCCACGGCGACAAGCGCAAGCTCGAGCTGGCCATCCTCGTGGCGTCGAACGCGCATCTCCTCCTGCTCGACGAGCCGATGGCTGGCGTCAACACCGAGGACGTGCCGGTGCTCACCGAGCTCATCGGGCAACTGCACGGCGAGGGTCGCACCGTGCTCATGGTCGAGCACCACATGGCGGTCGTCGTGGGGCTCGCCCAGAGCATCGCCGTTCTGGACTCCGGACGTCTGCTCGCGCACGGAGACCCCGCGTCGGTGATCGCCAACGACGACGTACAGCGCGCCTACCTCGGTCAGCCATTGTGACCAACGCCATCGAGATCGAGGGCCTGCACGTATCGATCACGGGCTCGCACATCCTGCAGGGTGTCGACCTTGAGGTCCCTCAGGGCGGGGTGACGGCCCTTCTGGGCCGCAACGGGGTGGGAAAGACCACGACCGTGCGGGCCATCCTCGGGCTCCTGCCACGAACCGGCGTCGTGCGCGTACTGGGTCGCGACACCCAGGGCTGGCCCGCGCACCGCGTCGTGCGCCTCGGTGTGGGCTACGTGCCCGAAGACCGCGACGTCTTCGCCGGCCTGACGGTCGCCGAGAACCTGCGCTTGGCCGAGCGCACCTCCGAACCCAACTACGACGAGGCGTTCGCCTTGTTCCCGGAGCTCAAGGCGCGCCTTCGCCAGCGAGCCGGTTCACTTTCGGGCGGCCAGCAGCAGATGCTCTCGATCGCCCGCGTTCTCCTCAACGGTTGGCCGCTCCTGCTCATCGACGAACCCTCCAAGGGGCTCGCGCCCAAGCTCATCGGCGAGCTCGTGGACGCGCTCGAAAGGATCGCCACCGAGGCGACGATCCTGCTCGTCGAGCAGAACCTGGCCGTGGTGACGCGCCTCGCCCAGCGCGTCGTCGTGCTCGATCACGGCGAGGTGGTCCACACCGGCGCGGTGGGAGACCTCAACGACCCGCAACTCGCGCGCCAGCTACTCGGCGTCTCGGGGGCGACGTGAGCATCTTTCTCACGCTGGCCTTCAGCTCGCTCGCACTCGGTGCCGTCTACTTCCTGGCGGCGTCGGGGCTCTCGCTGATCTACGGCCTCATGGACATCTTGAACTTCGCGCACGGAATGTTCATGACGTTGGGCGCCTACGCGGCCTGGGACCTGGCCACCCATCTGCCCGCTTCCTGGAACGGGGCGTGGCTCTTCGCGATCGAGGTAGCCGCCGCGATTCTCGGCGGCGCTCTGGCCGCGGCGTTCACTGAACTAGCTCCTGATCCGGCCCCTCTACGGGCGACCCCTCAGCCAGGTCCTGGTCACGATCGGCCTGGACCTGGCCGTCGTCGCGCTCCTGCTCGGCGGGTTCGGGTCCAACTCGCTGACGTTGCCGGTACCGCTCTGGCTACTGGAGGCCACGCGCTCGGGCAACCTGATCCTGGCGCACGCGGACTTCATCGCCATTGCGGCTGGCGTCGTCGTCCTAGTCGCCCTGGAGTGGTTCCTGCGACGCACGCGCTACGGCATCACGATCCGGGCGGGCGTCGAGAACCGCGAGATGGTCCAGGCTTTGGGGATCGACGTGGGTCGTGCCTTCACCCTGGTCTTCGTCATCGGCGGCGCCATGGCTGGACTGGCTGGGTTGCTCTACTCGGTGGTCTTCAGCGGCGACCTCGTGTCCCCGCTCCAGGGCGACAGCCTTCTGATCTTCGCTTTCATCGTCGTGGTGATCGGAGGGCTGGGCTCGATCCGAGGATCGGCCGTCGCGGCGTTGCTGGTGGGCGTGGTCCAGGACTACACCAATTACTACCTCGGCACCCACTCCGGGCTGGCCGAGATCGGCAACCTCTCGGTCGTGCTCGTCCTGGCCCTGGTCTTGCAGGTGCGTCCCCGCGGGCTCTTCGGGAGACCGGCGTGAGGGCGCCGCGCCTCGGTCTCGTGGTCGGCGCCGTCGCGGTCCTCGTGGCCGCGGTGCTGCCCTTCGTCGGGCTGCACGTGGCGTGGATCCTCCCCGGGGCGGTCGACGTCGTCAACTCGTCGGGGACACTCGAGGTCTTGGCCCTGTGCTTCATCTTCGGGGCGGTGGCGCTCGGTTATGACGTGATGTTCGGCTACACCGGACTCCTCTCGCTCGGCGTCGTCATGCACTTCGCAGCGGGGATCTACGTCTTCGACATCGCACTCACGCGTTGGAACTGGCCCGTGGCGTCCGCCTTCGCCCTGACGGTCGGCGTGTCACTGGTGATGGCGCTGGTGCTCGGGGCGGTCGCACTGCGGGTGTCGGGGATCGCCTTCACGATGGTCACGCTGGCCTTCGCGCAGGCGTTCTACTACCTCATCCAGGACAACCCCCACGGACTCACGGGAGGCGACGACGGCCTGGCGATGAGCTCATCACGCATGCCGGGGATCCTCTCGGGCGCGGTCTCCAACACGCGCAGCCTCTACTGGATCGCCCTGGGCTTCCTGGTCGTGGTCGGCGTCGTGGTGTGGGTGGTCACCGAGTCCGCGGCCGGCCACGTCCTGATCGCGATCCGCGACAACGAGACCCGCGTCGAGGTCCTGGGGCTCCGACCGTTCGGCTTCAAGCTGATGGCCTACACCGTCTCGTCACTCGTAGCCGCGGGCGGCGGCGTCATGTACATCCTGCTCATCGGGACCGCGGTGCCCAGCGCGGTGGCGTCGGTCACCCTCACGCTGTCGATCGTGATCATGGTGGTACTGGGCGGAGCGGCGTCGCGTTGGGGCGCGGTCGCCGGCGGCTTCATCTACATCTACCTCCAGCAGTACCTGGTCAAGGTGGCCGCCGAACCGACCTTCACCCGGCTCCCCGCGGTCCTGCGGGTGCCGCTCGGCCAGCCCCAGTTCCTCTTGGGCGCGATCTTCATCCTGTTCGTGATCTTCGTGCCCGGCGGCCTGGCGGGCGCGCTCGCGCGAGGACGCCTTCGCTTCGCCGTGCGCCGATCGGGACGCGCCGCCCCCGTGACGGCCCCCTCGTCAGATCCGGGCGAGTAAGAAGGACGCCGTGTCACTCAAGGAACGCCGCGCGTTGGTCACCGGTTCCACGAGCGGCATCGGCCTGGCGGTGGCACGCGCCCTCGCCGCCGAGGGTGCCCGGGTCATGCTCAACGGGTTCGGGGACGCCGACGCCATCGAGACGACGCGCGCGGCGATGGCCCAAGAATTCGGTTTGGACGTCGCTTACCACGGCGCCGACCTCACTGACGCGGCGCAGGCGGCCGATCTGGTTGCCGCGACCCAGCGCGCCTTCGGCGGATTGGACATCCTGGTCAACAACGCCGGAATCCAATTCGTCTCGCCCCTCGAGGAGTTCCCCGTCGAGCGCTGGGACGCCATCATCGCGCTCAACCTGTCCTCGGTGTTCCACACGATGCGTGCGGCCATACCAGCGATGAAGGCGCAGGGTTGGGGCCGGATCATCAACGTCGCCTCGGCTCACGGCCTCGTCGCGAGCCCCAACAAGGTCGCCTATGTCGCAGCCAAGCACGGCGTGTTGGGCGCGACCAAGGTCGCCGCCCTGGAGCTGGCGAACGACGGCGTCACGGTCAACGCCATCTGCCCGGGTTGGGTGCTCACTCCCCTGGTGGAAGCCCAGATCGCCGATCGCGCCGCATACGCAGGGCACCGACATGGCAACCGAGTCCGAGACGGCTCCTGGCCGAGAAGCAGCCAATGCTGACCTTCACGGCACCGGAGTCGGTCGGCGCACTCGTGGTCTTCCTGTGCTCGGACGCCGCGGCCACCATCACGGGATCGCCGCTGCCCATCGACGGGGGATGGACCGCCCAGTAGGGCGTCAGTCGGCGGTCAGCGAACTTTCGACGACCTGGGAGATGTCCAGCACCGCGACGTCCTCGCGGCCCTGGGCCTTGACGGCGTCGTCGAGCATGATCATGCAGAACGGGCACGCCGTCGACACGACGTCGGCTCCCGTGCCCAGGGCCTCCTCGGTGCGCTCCATGTTGACGCGCTTGCCGATGTTCTCCTCCATCCACATGCGCGCTCCCCCGGCGCCGCAGCAGAACCCGCGCTCGCGGTGCCGGGCCATCTCGACCTGGGTGACCCCGGGGATGGCGCCGAGAACCGCACGCGGCTCGTCGAAGACCCGGTTGTGGCGGCCCAGGTAGCACGGGTCGTGGTAGGTGACGGTGCCGGTGTAGTTGACCCCGGGCACCAGGCGCCCGGACGCCACCAGGTGGCCGAGGAGCTCGGAGTGGTGCACGACCTCGTAGTTGCCACCCAGGTCGGGGTACTCGTTCTTGAGCGTGTTGAAGCAGTGCGGACAGCTGGCGACGATCTTGCGCGCGCGGGCCTCGTTGAGCGTCGCCACGTTGGCCTTGGCCATCTCCTGGAAGAGGTACTCGTTGCCCATGCGCCGCGCCGGGTCGCCGCTGCAGCTCTCGCGCGGCCCCAGGATCCCGAAGGTGACCCCGGCGCGGTGCAGCATGCGCGCGGTCGAGACGACCTGCTTGCGGCCGCGCTCGTCCAGGCTGCCCGCGCAGCCCACCCAGTAGAGGTACTCGACGTCCTCGGGGATCGCCCCGTCAAAGACCGGCACCTCGAAGTCCAGCTGGGCGAGCCACTCGGTGCGCTTGGAGGACCCGAGTCCCCAGGGGTCGCCCTGGTTCTCCATGTTGCGCAGCAGCAGACCGGCCTCGGAGGGGAAGCCGGCTCTCCATCAGGACCTCGTAGCGGCGCATGTCGATGATCGCGTCGACGTGCTCGATGTCGACCGGGCACTGCTCGACGCACGCGCCGCAGGTCGTGCAGCTCCACAGCACGTCGGGGTCGATCGTGGTGGGCACGAGCGTCGCGACCTCGCCGGACTCGCCACCGCTCAGCAGCCGGTCGGCCGAGGCGAACATGTTGTCGCGCAGCCCCATGATCACGAGCTTGGGGCTGAGCGGCTTGCCGGTCGTCCACGCCGGGCACACCGACTGGCATCGCCCGCACTCGGTGCAGGTCGCGAAGTCGAGCATCTGCTTCCAGGTGAAGTCCTCGACCTTGCCGGCACCGAAGACCGTGTCCTCGGTGACGTTGTCCATGTCCATGTCGGGGGTCTTGTCCAGGCCCCCCAGCGCGCGCGGGCGGCGCGAGAAGGCGACGTTGACGGGCGCCATGAAGATGTGCAGGTGCTTGGAGTAGGAGACGAAGACGAGGAAACCGGCGATGACGGCCACGTTGGCGAGGAGGAACACCACCTCAAGGACGCTGTTGACGCCGTAGCCCAGCGGGTGGAGCCAGCCGGCCACGACTTGTGAGGCGAAGGCCCACGACGACGCCGGGGGAGGACACCGAAGGCGACGACGTAGGCCGCCGAGCCGGTGAAGCCGTGCTTGAAGGGGAAGTGGCCGGTGTCGATCTGCGCGCCGCGGTAGAGCAGGAGCGTGACGATGACCAGCGCGATCATGGCGAGCACCGCCCACGCCGCGCCCGTGTGGCTGCCGTAGAAGCGGCTGGCGCGGTCCTTGCGCGACGGCGCGTTCTCAGCCGGATGACCGTGAACACGACCAGGGTGACCAGCACCGCGGTCGCGAAGAAGTCCTCGACGAAGGCCGAGCCAGTTGTCGCGTGCCGATGAGCGGGATGTGGAAGTCACGGTCGAAGAGCGACCCGTAGGCCTCGATGATCGTCGAACATCAAGATGGTGAAGCCCCACATCGTGAAGAAGTGCGCGCAGCCGGGCACGGTCCACTGCAGCAGCTTCTTCTGACCGGCGACCTCGACGACCTCGGCCTCGGTGACCTTCTTGAACCCGTGCCAGCGCCGCGGCGCCTGCTGGCCGGAGCGGATCAGGGTGGGAGAGCCAGTAGAAGCGACGCCCGGCGACGGTGAAGCAGCATGATCGTGATGCCCAGTCCGATGATGATGCGAGCTAGCACTGCTCGCTCCTACTCTGGCGTGCCACCGGTGCCACGCCTACTTCTTGAAGTTCTCCGAGTACCGGCTCGGCGTCGGGCCGCGCTGGCCCCGGTACTTCGAGCCCAGCCCCGACGACCCGTAGGGGCGGTCGGCCGGCGTCGTCATCTCGAAGAAGCTGATCTGGCCGATCTTCATCCCCGGGTACAAGCGTGATCGGCAGGTTGGCCACGTTGGAGAGCTCCAGGGTGAGGTGCCCATCCCAGCCGGCGTCCACGAAGCCCGCGGTCGAGTGGATGAGGAGGCCGAGGCGCCCGAGCGAGCACTTGCCCTCCAGGCGGCCGACGAGGTCGTCGGGGAGGGCGACACGCTCGATCGTCGAGCCCAGGAGGAACTCGCCCGGGTGCAGAATCATCGGGGTTCGTCGGGCCGACGTCGATGAGCTCGGTGAGGTCCTCCTGGGCTTCACGCACGTCGATGACGCTCTGGGTGTGGTTGCGAAAGACCCGGAAGAACTGGTCGACGTGCAGGTCGACCGACGACGGCTGGATGCAGTCGTCGCCCAAGGGGTCAATGACGATGCGGCCCGCGGCGAGGGCCTCTTTGATGGAGCGGTCGGAGAGCACCATGACCAGGCCACAGTACTCCGGCACCGCTCGCTGACCGGTGGGACCGGAGTCGCGCGGCGGACCGAAGTCTGTCGAACCCACCGTCGGTAGGGTGGGTGAGATGTCGCGCCACCTGCGCCACGTGCCGAGACGCCTCGCGCCACGCGAGTGGGTCATCTCAGTCGGTTCCGCCGCGCTGGCCGTCGCCGCCGTCGTCGTCGGGACCAACTGGGGCAGGTTTCACGGCCCCGCCCTGCATTCGCGAGTGATCTCCTGGGTGTCGGCCCTCGTCCTGCTCGCTGCTGGCACGATCGCGATCCGACGGCTCTCAACGGGGTTCAGCCACCTCGTCACCCCGCGGGCGCACGCCGGGTCCGCGGCCATCGTGCGCTTCGTCATGTCGGGCCTCGGCTTTCTGATACTTGTCTTCGCCCTCTTCGGCGTCCTCGGCGTCTCTCTCCAGCACCTGTTGATCGGCGCCGGCGTCACCGGGATTGTCCTGGGCATCGCCGCCCAGCAGAGCCTGGGCAACGTCTTCGCGTCGCTCGTGTTGCTCTTCGCCCGGCCCTTCGTGGTCGGTGACGACATCCGTCTGCGATCGGGCGCGATAGGCACGATCGACGCCAAAGTCGTGGGAATCGGTTTGACCTACGTGACGCTGCAAACCGATGACGGAGTCCTGAGGGTTCCGAACTCCGCGATGCTCGCGTCGGGAATCGGTCACCCCCGCGCCAGCGCCCCCGACGGTGCCGCGACGACGAATCGCGCCGTTCCCGACACGGAGCTCCGCTAGTCAAGCAGACCCAGCCGGAGCACTCTCATGGGTGTCCACTCACGTGAGGTGCTACGCCTAGGCCTCACGGAGAGCCTCGCCGGGTTGAACGCGCAACGCGAGCAGCGCGGGCAACAGGGCGAGGGCGACGCCGCCCACGACAATGACGCCACAGACGATGGCCACCACTCTCGCGGGCACCACGGCCACGGGCACGGCCCCGAGGTGCGAGGCGAACGTCCTCCACACGGTCCCCCCGACGACAATGCCCGTGGGCACGCCGATCACCAGGCCAATCACGACGACCGTCAGCGCCTGGAAGCACGTGGCCGCGAGGACCTGGTGGCGTACGAAGCCCAGGACCTTGAGAAGTGCGACCTGTCGGCGTCGGCGCGCCACACTCACGAACAACAGGTGCGCCAGGGTCGCCGCCCCGAAGAGGGCCAGGGTGACGCCGAGCAGCAGAGGGAAGTCCACCGCTTGGCCGAAATTGAACAGGTTGGTCGGCACGTTGAGCTCGTTGACGTTCTGGGAGAACTGCTTGTCGTAGTGAGCGAGCGCCGCGCGCCCGGCGGCCCCGGGGGTGATGCCCACCGCCATTCCCCAGCCAGAGATGGACTTCACGAGCTGCGTCTTGCACGTCGACTGGTCGGGGTTGCCCTTACAGGCGATGTCCAACGCGGCGTTCAGGGGCATGACCACCCCCACTCCCAGGCCCCCGTTGCTAAAGGTTGGTGGCAGCGACACGACGCCGACGACCCGGAACGTCCGGTCCAGCACCTTGTTCGCCTTGTTGACCAGCGACACCGAAACGCGCGAGCCGAGGTGTAGGTGCGTCTGGGACATCGTCGTCGCCCCGAGGAGCATCTCGTGGGTCCCCACGGGATCGTGGCCGCTGACGAGCGAGAACGCCATCGGTCCCTTGGCCACGCCGACGAAGACTCCCTCAACCACGACCGAACCGATCTTCACGTACTTTCCCGTGAACCCGTAGGAAACCTTGGTCACGCGCGCGTCGTGATCGAACTCCGTGATGGCCGTATGCAGCTGCGAAGTGGACATGCTCCCCATGTCCAGCTGCCAGTTCTGGCCGTAAAGCGGAGGGGTCTTCACCAGATGGTTCAGGCTTGCGCCGAAGACCGTCGTGGCGACGAGGGCCATCACGGCCACCGTGGCCCCCACGAGCGCAGTGGCCACCGGCACGCTCGATCGGCCGCGTCCGCGATCGAGCGCGTTGCGCACGCCTACCAGGACGCTCGGTGGCGCTCCCGAGCGCGCGAACAGCGCCACCGTGGAACTCGAGCGGCTGACCGGCTGGTCCCGCGTGGTCCACGAGTTGACGCCGAACGCTGCCCGCCGTGACGGCAGCACCGCCAATGCGACGACCAACGCCACGATCGCGAGAAAGCCAAGGCTGAGCAGGACCGGATCGAACACGAACCCCCGCTGGGTCGCGGCCGCGCGAGCCTCGCCCACTGGCGTCAGCGGGGAGACGGCAAACGCCAGCGCCGCCGCGCCCAACGCCCCCGCAGCGGCGACGGCCACGGCACGTACCATGCCGAGTCCAAAGAGCTGACGCGGACGTAGTCCGAGCGCCGAGAGCGCGGGGTAGGACTCACGCTCGACGAGGCTCTGGCGCGACAACGCCTGGCCCACCAGGGCCAGTCCCGCCAGCAAGGCGAAGAGGGCAAAGAACCACCAACCCGTCGCCTGGGGTTGAATCGACTGGCCGATCGATGCCGCGCTCGAGTCCTCGTTCTGTAGATACGCGAAGCCGTGTTTGGGCTGGTGGTGGTTGACGAAGACCTGCAACTGGGGCATGTCACCTGGGCCCTGTCGCAGCCGCATCTGAAGTATTGGGACCGACACGACGGTGCGACCCTCGCCGTGATCGAACGCCGGACTTGTGTAAAGCGAGTAGGAGGGGGAGGTGGAGGGAAAATCTCCCTCGCTCACCTCGACGCCGACGATCCGGAAACTCACCCGAGGGCCGTGGGGGACGACGTAGTCGTTCGTGGAAATCTCGACCTCGCGTTGGGACAGCGAGTAGAACGGCACCGTCACGATCGAACCGACCCGAAGTCCGAATTGGCGCTGCATCGAGAATCCAACGAGGGCCTCGCGGGGACCGCTCGGCAGACGGCCCGAGATCAATTTGATGGTGCTGGAAAGGTTGGACGTCGGGAGGCCCTGCACGTTGAGGTCGCCATTCGGCACAAACTGTCCGTCCGCGACGCCGTTGCCGTTGGCGTAGTAGGTCTCGAGCGTCGCTTGGGAGATGTACGGCAGTCGCAGGAGGCTCCCGGGAATGGGCGAGGTGCTGATCAACTCAGCGTCGTAGCCGTAGTGTCGCGAGAAACCTGCAAAGGCCGTCGACGTCCGGCGGGCGGCGGAGACGCCCGCGAGGACGGTACCGCCAATTAAGGCGACGAGGAGAGATAGGGCTAGCCACGACGCCCATCGCCGCAGGAACTCGGCACGAAAGACGACCCCGATCGAGCGCATGGACCTCCCCCAAAACTGCGCCTCAGTATGTCCAATCAGGAGAGTTGGCGCGATGGTGCCACCCATCAATCGGGTCTCGTGCTAACACGCCCGGACTCCTTGTCCCGGGCGATTCTCGCACCCGGAGACCTGTCGCGCCGTCGAATCCAGCGCGCCGCGACGATACGATGGGCGCCTGCGCGGGTGTAGTTCAGCGGCAGAACATCAGCTTCCCAAGCTGAGAACGCGGGTTCGATTCCCGTCGCCCGCTCCAACGCCGTTCCTCGTCAACGAACCGATTCGGCAACGGCGAAGGCGAGACCGAAATCAGTTGACGGTCTCAGGAACCGGCGTTCTTCACATCGATGTTGCCCGCGGGAAGCCCGGAACTGGCGCACCGCTGAGCATTTCCTCCCGCAGCTGAGGTAACAGCCCCAATCTCCATTGAGAGTGCATGACTTAGGACTCCCGAAGCACGGACGGAGAGACGTCGCTCATTCAACCGTCCGAAGCTGTTGGAGCTGAGCTTCGACAGTTGCGATCAGCTTCGCAGGCACACCTTTGGTCTCTTCGCGGGCGAGGTCAAGCGCACCGGGAGCCCTCTTCAGGAGGTTGACGACGACCTCTGTC
Organism: uncultured Acidobacteriaceae bacterium; assembly: GCA_963819035.1. GTDB lineage: Bacteria > Acidobacteriota > Terriglobia > Terriglobales > Acidobacteriaceae > Sulfotelmatobacter. The sequence continues at coordinate 27,341 of CAWFUU010000019.1, forward strand.
GCACGATTGCGCGACATTCCCCACCGCACCGCTTCATTCACGATTCGCACAACCGTCAGACGATTCGATCGGTGGATGCTATCGATGTACATCGCCAATCGATCGTCTCCGTAGTAGAGCGTGCACATGAGGTCGTAGAGGGGTGCCATCGTCAGGGCTCCATCCTCTGTGTGCAGCAACGAGAAGTTCTTTGCGTGGGCGTCTCCATTGCCGATGAGCGCGTTGAAGGTCACGGCCTCCAGAAGTCGCTCAAAGGAGTTCGGCGCAGCAACATCCCTGAGGATGCCAGCGATGCGCAGAAGCGACGGCCCCCCGTCCTCCTCATACTTCGACTCGGGCGCGACGCCCGTTGCCTGGCAGAAGTCCTCTTGGTGGATGCGCCGAACGGTACCGTCTGCTGTAACAACTCGGTCGTAACGCTCGATAACGATGAGCTGGCGCCCTCCGATCTCCGTCGTCTCGACAGATGCAACATCCAGTCCGAGATGCTTGGCGACGCGCATGCAGAACGCCTCGTTCTCGACGGTGTCGGGGAAGGCCGCGATCTCCGGCTTGAGAATGTGTGTCGACGGCGTCCCGTCGACGGGTCGCCCCCAGGAGCCGTCTGGCATGCGTGTCAGGACCAATTTCTCCTGCACGCCCGCCAGGGAGATTCGCACCCGCCCACTAACGCCGAGCGGGGCGCTCTTGAGATCTCTGACGAGAGCTTCGATTTCGTCCGGGCTGAGCGGCTCCGCCGTTGTCGTAGTTGGTGCTGGAGGCGCCGGATCCTCGGCTGGCTGGATCACAACCGCGCCAGCGCAATCCCTTCCGAGGGCGCGGATCAATCCGTACGTGTCGCGCTCTGGGACGTGGACGTCTCGGGCGATTGATTTGCGTGATTCGCCTTCGGGCAGCAAGCCGTCCAGGAATGGGCGAACGATCCCTTGCGTGTATCGGCGTGAGCTCACAGGCAGCGAGAATGACAAGAGCGGGGTGCCCAACGGGTACCTCCTCAGTGCCTCCTCCGTGTATGCCAATCGAGGCCGGTCCCGTTCGCGGTCGATGACGGCAACTCGCTCGCCATAGAGCCAGACAGCGAGCTCGTCAGCCACTACCAGTCCGCCTTGTCCAGCGTCATGCGAACTCCGAGTTGCCGCAGCACCCCGAACAGCCGTTTCACTTGCTCGGTTTCCTTGCCGCTTTCCAGCTCGGACAGGTAGCTGCGCTGGATCCCTGCCTTCTCAGCCAATTGGGCTTGAGTCAGCCCAGCCTCCGTCCGGTAATGACGGACGGCATCGCCCAGGGATGCGGGCGTATAGATCCGGTAGGGGCCCCGGGCCGGATTGGGTTGGTGTTCTGTTCGCATAATCCGACATTGTAGCAAAGATGGGATATCCCAACAAGTACTCACTATTGGAATATCCCGACACCTCTGCCATGCCAGGATATTCCGACACGGCAGATCAGGAAGGGGGCAGTAGCCCGGCCCCCTCGCTACTCACCAAGGAGCAACCTGTCGATGATCTCGTCAGGCGGCCACTTCGCAAAGGCCTTCGCAATCAGAACGACGCAGGAAGCCGCGACCGGCCGACCGAAGAGCGCGGCACTGATCGTGGCCGCACTTGATCTCGCCTCCTTCGTCTGGTCAGAAGCGGACCATCCCCGACACGCAATCTCGAATCGAGGGCATCCGGCGAGCACGATCATGCTCACTGGACGCCTCCCCGCACAGGTCCGCTTCGCCCACATGCCCCCTGATTGATCTGGGCCACCATCTCGATTGCGCCTTGAAAGCAGGTCCGCTGCGACCTGATCCATGCTCATCTGATCTCACTCTCCGGAGGACCCCCACTTTTTGTGGACGACGCTCGAAAACTAGACACTTGCAACGCTCGAAAAGTGAACAGTTTCGGACACTCTAACTCTTGTCGTCGGTCGTCAACATCACGCTCGGCAAGCTGTCAACACCTCGTCCTCGCAGGCGGTAGCTCGCGCCCTTGAGGGTGAGCACGTCGGCGTGGTGCACGATGCGGTCGATCATCGCGGCCGCGACCACCTGGTCGCCGAACACGCCGCCCCAACCCGAGAAGGGCAGGTTGCTCGTGAGCACGATCGAGGCGTGTTCGTAACGCGACGAGACGAGCTGGAAGAACAAGTTGGCGGCCTCTTGCTCGAACGGCAGGTAGCCCACTTCGTCGACGATGAGCAGTGGGTAACGACGCAGTCGCGCGAGTTCCGCCGCGAGTCGTCCTCGCTGGTGCGCCTCGCTCAAGCGAGCGACCCAGTCGCTCGCCGAGGCGAACAGGACGCGGTGTCCTTGTCGCGCGGCGGCGATGGCGAGTCCGATCGCGAGGTGGGTCTTGCCGGTCCCGGGTGGTCCGAGCAGGACGACGTTGCGCGCCTCGTGCAGATAGGCCCCCGACGCCAGTGCCGCGACGGCGCCTCGAACGCTGTGTTGGACCTCGAAGTCGAAGTCCTCGAGGCTCTTGCGCGTGGGCAGGCCGGCGGCGCGCAGGCGCAACTCCGCCCCCGAGGCCTGGCGCGCACTCACCTCGCGCTCTAACACGGCCGCCAAGTAGTCCTCGAAGGACCAGTTGGCGTCACGGGCCTGGGTGGCGAGACGCGACGCCGCTTCGGCGAGGCGCGGCGCCTTCAGGGCCGCGGCGAGGTAGGAGATCTCCTTGGTCGAATCGTTCTGGTTCATCGCGCTTCTCCCGTCAACCCGAAGGCCCGGTCGTAGTCGAAGAGGTCGCGCGTGAGGTCGTCGGGCTGGTTCACCCGAGGACGTTGGAACTCTCGGCGCAGCACTGCCGCGCGCGCAACGTGGGCCTCGTCGGAGAGCGTCAGACCCCGAGCCCACGCGCGAGCGTGCTCGGCGACCAGACGTCCGTTGACGCGCACCCGCACGCGCTCTAAGTCGCCCGCGACGTCGACGAGTCGACCAATGGCGGTGGGATCGACCGAGTAGTCGTTGGTGTCTAAGCGCACGTAGTAGTCCCGGGGCAGTCGCACCCGCTGGTGCCAACCCAGGTGCAGCGGTCGAGGGGGCAGTGGGCGCATGGCCGCGAGGTCGACGTCGAGTCGGTCGCGCGGTGCGGCCCGCGTCGTTCGCACCACGCGAGCGTTGGCGCGGCCCAACCACTGGGTGAACTGCGCGTTGAAGTCGGCGGGTGACGTGAAGTCTCGTCCGGGCATGAAGGAGGTCTCGAAGTGGCCGTTGCGTCGCTCGACGATTCCCTTCGACTCGGGGTCCCTCGGGGGCAGCGTGACCAGTGTCGTCGCCAGGGTGCCCATGAAGGAGTCGACGCCCTCGGCGTGACGTCGTCCGCGTCCGATGCCGCCCTCGTTGTCCCAGAGCAGTCGGCGCGGCACTCGACCGAGCTCGTTCAAGAGCTCCCAGGTGCCGAGCAAGAGGTCCTCGGTGGTGCGCGTCGGGATCATGCGCGCGAGCACGTAACGCGAGTGGGCGGCCGTGATCACGAGCACCGGCAGGAGCCGCGAGGTGCCGTCCTCCAAGGGGATCTTCCTCGGGGGGAACCACAGATCACACTGGGCCGCGTCACCGGGGTCCCACGTGAGTCGATCGGCCGGGTCGATCTTGCGATAGTCGGGTCGAAGGCGCGCCACGTTCTCGCGGAACCAGGTCATCGACCCAGTCCACTCGACGCGTTCAGCGAGCACACTGCCCGGCATGTCGGGGAACTCCTCCAAGAGAGCCCGCACCCGGGGCTCGAAGGTGACGAAGGACGTCGCCTTCGCGGTTCGTTCATAGTTCGGTGGATCGCTCGAGCGCACCGCCTTGGTCACGGTTGTTCGAGAGATGCCCAACCGTTCAGCAATGCGAGCCTTGGGTATTCCCTCCGCCGCGAGCCTTCGAATACTTGCCCAGTCTTCCAAAGTGATCACCCTCCATTTTCAGGTGTTCACTTTTCACCGTCGAAAGTGTTCAGTTTTCGAGCGTTGCCGACACTTTTTCCGGGTGTCGCGAGAGGTGGTCCCAAATGTTCGCATCGCTCGTGCTCGTTGTTAACGCCCACGGATTGCCCGGACAGATCGAGTTGGCCTGTTGGTGAGCGCGAACTGAAGGCTGATCCGCGGCTTTAGTGAACGCAGATTTTCAAGGACACCTGCTTCCCAAGCTGAGTACGCGGGTTCGATTCCCGTCGCCCGCTCCGACTGGGGTTGACCGAGGGTCGCACCCTGTCCATAAAGTTCCCAGCCCCAGCGAATGACTCACCACAAGCAAACGCGGCGATTGCGCCGCCAGTATTCACGCTATAATTCTGTACATGACCACACTTCCCATCGCCGATGCTCGAGCCCAGTTGTCTCGACTGGTGGACGAAGCCAGCACAACGCACGAGCGGATCGAGATCACGAAGAACGGACATCGAGCGGCAGTGCTGATGGGGGTGGATGACTATGACGCCATGCGCGAGACCATCGCGGTGCTGTCCGATCAAGATCTGTTACGGGACCACCATCTAGGTCTCGACGAGCTGAAAGAGAGTGACAGTCTCAACGCGGACCAGCTCGCCCACGCGATGAAGAACGCCGGTCGCGGTGTCGACGTCAAGTGAGGATCGTTACGAACTTCAAATTGCAAAGTCAGCGGTAGCCGCGCTCACCGACGTCCTGCCTGAGAAGATCGCGCAAGCGGTGTACCAATTCATTGTCGGGCCGTTGCTCGAAAACCCGTATCGCGTAGGAAAGCCCCTCAACCCACCGCTCGCGTCGGCATACTCGGCCCGTCGTGGGGACTATCGAGTCCTCTATCTGATCGATGATGACTCGATGACCGTGAAGGTCACTGCCATCAAGCACCGTGCTGACGCATACCGCTCGTGAGTCTGCACGACGGCGGCGAGCGCAAGGTTGCCCGTGGATTGCCCGAAGGACTGCGGCCACGCACGAGGATCTAACGAAACTCGCTCTTCATCAGCACTAACCCGCCGCAGCACCACAAAACGCCGTCTGCTTCCACAGCGGAGAACGCGGGTTCGATTCCCGTCGCTCGCTCCTTTCAGGACTACTCGCACTATTTGGGAATTCGTCGATTGTGAAATCGGTTCGCTTGGTCACCGTCCGCCTTCATTCGCCGCCCTGCGACACGAATCAGTGTCGCGGCGGTGTCGCCGGCGATCGCTCGCCGCTTGTCCGATCGATCGCCAACTGAGGAAGGGGGAGTCGTACGAGGCGCCGGGCTTCGCTCGCTCGCACCCCCAACAGGCGAAGGCTGGCTTCGGCGAGGTCATCCGACGCGTTCTCGGTAACACGTTCCGGATGGAGCTGGTGGAGACGGAACAGACCGTGGAGTCCTCCCGCCACGGCGCTGAGCGCTATCTCGGCCTCCTTCACGGTGAAGCGACCGGTGGCTTGGCCGGCTCGAATATCACGGAGGGCACGAGGAGCCAACCCGCGCGGAGCGTCAACGAGCTCAAGGCCGGCTCCGATGATGAAGCTGGCGACTCCCGGCTGCGTCCAAGCGAGCCGACCAGACGTGCGAATCGAGACGGCGAACACCTCGGCGGGATCCCCAACACCCGCGCACGCGGCGTCGAGCAATTGTCCCCACTTCTCCAGCACCTCTTCTGATGCCGTGTCGAAGAGCTCCTCTTTGCTTGTGAAGTGGTTGTAGAAGGAGCCGAAGCCGATGTCTGCGGCGTCCGTTATCTCCTGGATGCTCGCTCGGTCGCCCCGACCTTCGGCGATCAGACGGACGGCGGCGTCGATCAGCGCTTGCCTCGTGCGGGCCTTTCGACGATCAAGCCGGTTGGTCGCGGTTCTCGCGTTCTCCATTTCCGCGCTCACAGGGGCCTCCTCTTGTGGTCGACATCATCACTACTGACCTAACGTTACGAGAATGGGCCTGGCGGTTCAGAGGCCCTTCGGCGAAGACCCGACTGGCGTCCGCCGCGACCGATTCGTCGACCCAGGGACGCGCACTCAAGCGGCGATCTTCTCGTTGGTGGGCGACGACATGGTCCCCAGCCGGGCGCCCGTCCGACGGAGCTCGATGCCGTGCGCGAGCAACCAACCTCCCGAGATGAGATTGAACAGGCCAAACACCAGGGCGAGTGAGATGGCGCCCATGCCCGGTCGAGCGAACAGCACGACCCCGAAGGCCGCCGACACCACGCCGCCGAGGAGAAACATGACGCGGGGGCCGGTCTCCCGGGGCCCCCAGAAAGCGGCCGCGACCTCGAGTACGCCGGTCACCACGGCCCAGCACGCCACAACCAGCACGAGGACGAGCGCGGTAGGCACCGGCCACGCCAGGGCGATCAAACCGGCCACGATGTCTAATAGTCCGAGCAGCAGGTGTACGACGACCGAACCGGCCCGACGACTGCTGAACGCCTGGAGCGCCTGCGTGCTCGCCGACACAAGGGCGAAGACTGCGAAGACCACGACCAGGGCCAGGACCGTGATCCCGGGCCACGCCAGGGCGAAGCCTCCAATGACGAGGGCGAGCAAGCCTCGGGCGATGAGTGAAGTACTGAGTGATTCGTGCATTGCGGCGGTTCCCTTCTCGGGAGGGTCGGGTGGACAGATCAATGAACTGTTCCCAGACTTGATGAATTATCACAGTTCTGATTATACTGTGTAATGGCCGCCCGGTCAAGGGACCCGGTGAACGGCCTCGAAAGGAACCCCCATGTTCATCACCCTCTCGGCTCTGCTGGCCGTCGTCTGCCTCCTACCGTCCGTCGCGAAGCTGCGGAGCCATCCGCGAATGCTGGCGGCCGCCGAGCACTTCGACGTGCCGTGGGCTCGCTACCGGCTCATCGGCGTGGCCGAGCTCGCCGCCGCCGCCGGAGTTCTCGTCGGGCTGCGTTTCGTCGCGTTGGGCCTCGCCGCGGCGACGGGGATGGCCTTTCTGCTCGTCGGAGCGCTGGCGACACACCGTCGCGCAGGCGACAGCCTCCAGCACGCGGCGCCCGCGGTCGTCGCTCTCGCGATCAGCCTCGCCTACGTCGCCGTCGCACTGACCCGATGACCGCCCAAACGCTGTGGGACGAGCACTGGCTCAAGGTGCGTGGCTACGCTGGCGGCTGAGTAGGGCAGGTTCGATGTCCGCGACCGACAAGGAACTGTGGGAGTTCGTTGAGGCCCGCGCGCTACCGCTCGTCCTCACCCGGCTGAGTGATTTCACCATCCAGGCTGCCACCGAGGCCGCACTGGCCGAGGTCGACCTCTCCCTGGACGATGTCCTTGGTCACTCCGTGTTCGACCTTCTGGACGCCAACGAGCGGCCCCGCACCCGCGAGGCGCTCCAGGCCCTCGCCGACGGAGTCATCGACTTCTTTCGCACGTACCAACCACTTTCTCGCGCGAACACGCGCGAGGCGGGTGTCTATGTTTGGTCACACGCGATTTCCTTTGGCCCGCGTCGCTACGCCCTCACGGAAATCCGGGCCGCCGAGGCGCCCACTACGAGCCCTCTCGTGGAGAGCCTCGGCTATGAACCCTACGTTTTCGCGATCGGGGTTGTCGACTGCTTCGGCATCATCACGTCCGTTAGCAACGACATCAGCGAGGTGATCGGCGTCACGGTGGACGAAGTGTTGGGTCACTCGCTCCTCCCCCTCGACAAAGAGGAGCTCTGGTCGCGCCTCCATTCCTCGACCGATCCACGCACGGTGCTCTCGATTTCCCTCCCCTACCGGGCCGGCACGACCAGCTCCGATGACGCAGCGATCCACTGTCTCCTGGCGGACATGGCGGGATCCGACAACTCTTGTTTCGTACTCTTGCCAGACAACCCGTCGCAGTCCTTGGCGTCGTCGAATCGAACTGCCGAACTCGAGCACCATCTGCTCAGAATCGCCCGCGAGGTTCAAGCGAGCGGTGTGATCGGTGGAATGGCAAGCATCCCCGATCCAGCGCGCTTCCCGCAAATGAGTAAGCTCAACTCCCGGCAGTGGGACGTACTGAACCACCTACTTCGAGGCGACCGGGTTCCGGCTATCGCTGAAGAGATGTTCTTGAGCCAAAGCGCGGTCAGAAACCACTTGAGTGAGTTGTTCCGCAAATTCAGCGTCCACTCTCAGTCGGAGCTCTTGGCGCTTCTTCGTTCGTAGGACGATTCGTCCGAGAAACGGACGGGACGCCGGTCACATCGGGTCTGATGCCCTCGCAGGATGTACTTGTGACAAAACGAACTCCGGTTGATCTGGACTACTTCGACTACTCCGAGATGTCGAGGGTAGCCGATCGCCTTCTCACACCAGTGGCGGTGATCGCGCCTGACAGCACTGTCCGCTACGCCAACGGCGAGTTGGCCCGAATCGTTGACACTGACGTTCGCCAGCTCATTGGTCGCAGGATCCTGGACTTCGTCCATCCAGAGGATCGCGAGCCGGCGGTGCGCGGCCTGGCGAGAATCGAGGTTGAAAGTCCCGTGGGCGGATTCACCCGACTTCGCCTCCGCGGCCTCGACCATCAGGGTTGGCGCGTCGTCGACGTCTACGCACACAACTTGACGGACGATCCCAGCGTCCGCGGCATCCTCGTCTCGGGCGGCGATATCACCGATCACGAGAACTCGGCGCGTGCGCTGCGCGCGCTGTCGGACGTCACCCGGATCCTGGTCCACGCCAAGGACGAGAAGACACTGATGACGGACGTGTGCGCCTCCATCATCGAGAATGGTGAGTACCTCGTGGCCTGGGTGGGATACGCCGAACACGATGACGCCAAGACCGTTCGCCTCGTGGCGTCAAGCGGCCAGACCGAGTCCTTGCTCACCGATCGCACTCGTTGGGATGAAAGCGAATTCGGACGCGGGCCAACGGGAGAAGCGATCAGAACCGGCTCGATGCAAGTCGTGCGGGAGCCACATGCGTCGCCGGCATACGAACCGTGGCGCGAACAGATGGACGTGTACGGGGTGCGCGGGGTGTGCTCACTTCCCCTCTTGGTGGGCGGTGAAACCGTTGGTGCCCTGACCATCTACGGCCGAGACCCCGAAAGCTTCGGCCCAGGCGAGTTGGCCATCCTGGCCGAGTACGCCAACGAGCTCTCGTTCGGCATCGGTCGGCTGCGAGACGTCAATCGGCTACTGCGCAACGAATCTCAACTTCGGGAGGCGGAGCGGCTCACACATCTGGGTCACTGGGAGTGGGACCTCGGCACGGATCGGCTCGAGTTCATGGCCGACGAGATCTATGCCATCTACGGCTCGGACCGAAGCCAGTGGCCGGGCTCGATGGACGCCTTCTTGGCGTTTGTCCCGCCGGAGGAGCAGTCGACCGTCAGGGTCGCACTGGATCACACCATCATGGCGGGCTCGGCGGAGGTGACCCACCGCATCGTGATGGGTTCCGGAGACACCCGCTTTCTTCACATGCGCACGGAGGTGGTCGTGAACGACGACGGCGCCCCCGTGCGAATACTGGGGACCTCGCTCGACATCACCGACGCAATGCTGGCTCAGCAACAGCTGGAGAGCTCGCGGGAGTTTCTCCTCGCCATCACCGACAACATGACCGAAGGAATGATCGCGACTGATGCAAATGGAGCCGTCACGTTTGTTAACGCTGCGGCGAGTCGGCTGCTGAAGGTCAATGGGCACGACCTCCTCGGCTCACCCGCTGAGACGTTGTTTCGCCTCGCTCTTCCAAATGGGGCGCCCGCTCCCGACGACGGGCATCGCCTTGGCGACGTCTGGACCAACGGCACGCCTCTGTACGTTGAATTCGGATCCGTCGTGTGCAGCGACGGGGCCGCAGTGCCCGTCGCCCTCACCGCCTCCCCCTTGGCCGCCGAAGGTTTCAAGGGGTCGGTGCTTGTCTTTGAGGACATCTCCGCGCACGTGGCCGAACAGCTACGGGTCGAGCGCGAGCTCGACACGCTCGCGTGGGTCGGGCGAATCAGAGACGCACTCGATGACGGCCGGTTCGAGCTGTTCGCGCAACCCGTCATCGACCTCGCGACCAACAAGGTGACCCAGCACGAACTTCTCATCCGAATGCGCTCGACGAACGGAGACCTGCTCGAGCCCGCCACGTTCCTCCCGACCGCCGAGGAATTCGGCCTCGTCACGGAGATTGATCGTTGGGTCATCGACGAGACGGCGCGGCTCGCGGCTCGCGGGTATCGAGTGGCGTTCAATCTGTCCGCGAGATCCGTCGTCGACCCTCACACCCTCGGGCGAATCGAGAGCGCAATTCGCGGCGCCGGCGCACCGGCGTCGAATATGGAGTGCGAAATCACAGAAACAGCCCTCGTAAGCGACGTCCCCGCGGCCGAAGCCCTGGTGCGAGGGCTGATCAACCTGGGTTGCAGTGTGGCCCTCGACGACTTCGGCGTCGGATACGGAGGCTTCGCGTACCTCAAACGCCTACCCGTCTCCGTTCTGAAGATCGACCGCGAGTTTGTTCGCGACCTCGACGACGAGGCTTCCAGCCGTCACGTGGTCGCGGCCGTTGTCAGTTTGGCCAAGGCGTTCGGGATGACCACCACGGCAGAGGGGCCCGAATGCCCGGAGACACTCGACTTGCTTCGAGAACTGGGAGTCGATCACGCCCAAGGGTTCATCATTGGACGGCCCGTGCCTCTCGCAGAGGCATTCGAGGACTTGAGCTAGGGCACTCCGCGGCAGAAGCGCGCTCCGGTTTGCCGAGCGGCGCGCTGGGGTGGGGGTTGGTCCCCGGTCCCAGCGGGGACTCACCGGACGATGCTCGGCTCGCCACGGACGGCCCGATGTCCTGACTTGCGGCCCCTCAAGCGAGCGCCGGCGGGTGGGGGCACCGTTGCGCCCGCATTGCCCGAAGGACCGCAGCCGTACTCGAGGATGACGTGAGACTGGCGCTTGATTAGCACTTACCCGCCGTGGTGCCACTAGACGTAGTCAGCTTCCCAAGCTGAAAGCGCGGGTTCGACTCTCGTCGCTCGCTCCACGTACGGACCTGATCGCGGCGTCAAAGGCGCCGAATCGAGGATCGCCTGTGTTGAGCGGCGCCAGACCCGGAGTCGGGTGCGGACTAGCCCGACAGGTTTCGGATGCACTGGTTCATTACCTGGTGCATCTTCGACACGTCCGCGTCATCGATTCCCGCGAACATCTCGCCCTCGAGCTGGTCGACTGAACGATCGCAGGCCTCGAGATACGCCCGGCCCTGGTCGGTAAGCCTCGTTCGCAGGATGCGGAGATTCGATTCATCCGCCGTTCGCTCGATGCAACCCAATCCCTCGAGTTCGACGATTGTCTGATTCGCGGATTGAGGCGTGATGAAGGATCGGTTCGCGAGCTGAGCGGACGACATTCCGGGTCGTGACCGCAGGACGCTCAGGGCCGTGTACTGGGCCGTCGAGATGCCATTGACTCTGCAGATCGCGTCGAGGCGTTTGCGCACGGCTGATTCCAGCCTCTTCACGGTGTACGTGACCCTTGGCGATGGGACCTCTGCCATTCCCCGTCTCTTGTCCGGGCCTTCAACAACCCTGTCCGCGATTCACACTTCTGTATATCAGGCTACCTGATACAGTGAGCCAAGAATACGACCTCGGCCGTCCGCTCTCGCGGGCGGCGGGGGTGTCAGTGCGGCGAGAGCCACGAGGAATCTGGAGGAAAAGAAATGTCGACAACGTCGAGTTCGAACGATGCCCGGGTGCTGGGTCAGTGGAGCACCGTTACGGCGAACGTGGACGAATCCGGCATTGCCTGGGTGACACTGAACCGACCGGAAAAGCGCAACGCGATGAATCCGACACTCAACCTCGAGATGTTGGAGGTCATCGACACCGTTGAGTCCGACGACCGCGCGAAGGTGCTCGTGCTGACGGGAGCAGGAGAGTCCTTCTCGGCGGGAATGGACTTGAAGGAGTACTTCCGCGATATTGACGCCAATGGACCTATCGCGCGCATCCGGTCACGCCGCGCCTCCAACGAATGGCAGTACCGACGCCTCATGTTCTTCGCGAAGCCGACGATCGCCATGATCAACGGCTGGTGCTTCGGCGGCGCGTTCACTCCGCTGGTTGCGTGCGATCTGGCCATCGCGGCGGACGAGGCCGTCTTCGGTCTCTCCGAGGTGAACTGGGGCATTCCGCCCGGGTCGATTGTGTCGCGCGCCCTCGCCGAAACGATCCCCGCGCGCGACGCACTCATGTACATCATGACGGGCAAGACCTTCACCGGCGTCGAAGCCGCCCAGATGCGCCTCGTCAACGAGTCGGTACCCCTGGATCAGCTTCGCGAGCGCACGACCGAGCTCGCCCGGCATCTGGCGACGATGAACCGGACCGTGCTGGAGGCCGCCAAGACCGGGTTCAAGCGAGCTCGCTCGATGGAGTGGGAGGTATCGGAGGAGTACCTCTACGCCAAGCTGGACCAGTCCATCGCGAACGACCCCGACCACGGTCGCGCATCAGGGATGAGTCAGTTCCTCGACGAGAAGTCGTTCAAGCCGGGCCTCGGTGCCTATAAGCATGATTGACGAGCCGCCGGCGGAACTGTCCCGGATCTCTCGCGAGTCGATCCGGCGCCTACTGCACCCGCGCTCCGTCGCCGTCGTCGGCGCCTCCGACGTGCCCAGTTCCATCGGGGGCGCGCCGCTCGCGTTGATGGAGCGCTTCGGTTACCGCGGCGAGATTCACCTGGTCAGTCGTACCCGCACCGAGGTGAACGGCCGGCGCTGCGTCGCGTCGATCGAGGAACTCCCCGACGGCGTCGACGCCGCCATCCTGGCGATCCCGAAGGAGGGACTGGCCGACGCCGTCGAGGCTTGTGGCCAGAAGGGGATGGGCGGGGCCATCGCCTTCTCGTCCGGGTACGCCGAGATCGACGAGGAAGGGGTTTCGCGCCAACTCGCGCTCGCGAGCACCGCGAGGATGTACGACCTCGCCCTCGCCGGACCGAACTGCCTGGGACTCATCAACTTCGTCGACGGCGTGCCGCTGACGTTCGGCGACGCCTCCCCGAACCGGCGCACCGAAGGGCCGGGGCTGGCCATACTCGCCCAGAGCGGCGCGATGTCGCTCGCCCTGACCTACGCCGCCATGGCCCAGGACATCAACGTGAGCTACGCCGTGTCGACGGGGAACGAAGCCGTTCTGAGCGTCGAGGACTACCTCGACGCACTGCTAGACGAGCGCTCGACGCGCGTCGTCGCCCTGCTCGTCGAGCAGATCCGCCGACCCGCTGACTTCCTGAGGCTCTCGCGCGAGGCCCGGGACAGGGAAGTCGCCCTGTGCGTCGTGCACCTCGGGCGCGACCCGCGCGCCCGGGCCGCGTCCACGTCGCACACGGGGGCCATGACCGGTGAACAGGACTTCCTGAGGGCGGCGCTCGACCGCGAGGGTGTCATCTTTATCGACTCGCTCGACGAGCTCATCGACACCGCGAACGTCCTGGTGAAGTGCCCGACGCCCCGCGTCGCCGGCACCGCGGTCCTGACCGACTCGGGCGCGGCCAAGACGTTCGCCCTCGACGTCAGCCACGACCTCGGGCTGGCGATGCCCGACCTCGGGCCGGGCACGCTCGAGAGATTGCGCGCCGAGCTGCCACCGTTCGCGGTGGCCAGCAACCCGGCCGACATCACCGCCATGGGTCTCAACGACCCGAGTCTCTACGCGAGGGTCGCCGACGTACTCCTGAGCTCGGAGGACATCGGATGTCTCGTCCTTTCGGTGATGCCCGGCTCCGAGCAGCAGGGTTTGGAGCAGATCGAAGCACTCCTGCCGACCGTGGCGCACGCCGACAAACCCGTGGTCTACACGATCATGGGCGGCGAGTCCCCGATTCCGACGGCCAACAGGCTCAAGATCCTCGACGCCGGCCTTCCACTCATGCGCTCGCCGGAACGCGCCCTGGCCGCGGTGAGGAACCTCACCGCCTACGCGCGAAGGACCCGTGAAGCGAACGCCCGGCCGGCGCCCGCGAAGTCCACGATGGCCGATCTCGGACCGCTCGCCTCGCTCAACGAGCACGAGGCCAAAGTCATCTTGTCGAAGGCGGGACTGCGCACCCCGCGCGGTGAACTCGTGGTGGACCTCCTCGGGGCGCGATCGGCGGCCCACCGGATTGGCTACCCCGTCGCGCTCAAGATCTCGTCGTCGATGATCACTCACAAGAGCGACGTGGGAGGAGTGGCCCTCGTCACCAATGAGCGCGAGCTCGACGACCGGTTCGACAAGATGCTGGCCGACGTCGCCACCGCCCTTCCCGAGGCCACAATCGACGGGGTGCTCGTCGAGCAGGTCCTGGACCACGGGATCGAGATGATCATCAGCGCACGCCGCGATCCTGAGTGGGGTGAGTTCCTGGTCGTCGGGCTCGGGGGAATCTGGACCGAGACGATGAAGGATGTGGTCGTGATCTCCGCCGACGCCGGTCCCGAGGAGATCAGGTCATCCATCTCTTCGCTGCGCGGCTTCCCCGCGCTGAGTGGAAGCCGGGGTGGCGAGCCGTCCGACGTGGAGGCCCTCGTCGACGCCGCCGGGAAACTCGGTGGGCTGTTGCGCGCGGCGCCACAGATCCTCGAGGTCGAGGTGAATCCCCTCCTCGTGTTCCCCCGCGGGGGCGGCACCGCGGTGCTCGACGCCGTCATCGCGACCTCCGCCTGAGCGAGCCACCCGGAGACGGTTGAGGTCGATCCGAAGGGTTCGGTCCACGTTCTCGTTCGACCCCGAAGCACGATCAGGACCCGAGACTGGCCGGATTCGTGGAGGAGGATGACCGACGTCCCCCGTGAGCCGTCGGGATATATAGTGCGCGCAGTGATGGGGGGTATCGGCGTCGCCGTTCGGCGCTTGCTGCGCGCCGCGGAACACGGCGGGCCGCCACTCGTGCCCGGCCATAGGTCGCGCGACAAGGTTCTGAAAAGCGCCACGCTGGCGTGCTTGCTCATTGCCACGATCAGCCTCTTCGGAACTGTGACGTCTCCCGTGGCCACGGCCGCCGAGGCCGGTCACATCATTCCCGACGTGGGATGCGCTTCGAACACCCCGGCGTACCCCGGGTCGCGCCCGACCGACTGCGTCGCCCTGGGCAACAAGACCGTCTTTGTCGATGACACGGTCGTCAGCGCCAGGTGGTCGCTCACCGCGGACGAGTTCGGGTTCACCAACCTGTGCGCCGACGTCTCAATCCGCAACCTGAACACCTCGGCGTACTTCTTCAATGACTTCAACATGACGATGCGTCCGCCAAAAGGCAAGGTGACCGTACTGAACTTCACCGCCAAGCACGCCCTCAACGAGGGCTACATCGCCCCCGGTGGCATCGCCCGAGGCGGCATCTGCTTTGACTACTTCGGTCGGACTGGTCAGTACGTCGCGATGTACTCGCCCCGACCCCTCAGCTCAATTCGGGGCATCTGGCTCGTCAACATCAATTGACACCAGGCTGTCCCCCGTTCGTCTCCTAGTGAACGCTGAGCGCGGTCGTCCACGCCGGGATGACGTCATTCACCGGCGTCGCCAGCACGTCGTGCAAGAGCCCACCGTAGATGGCTCGAAAGTCCGTCGTCACCGCGAGGTTGCCGTTGTCATCGAGCGCGTTCAGCGGCGCCGGCTCACCGTAGAGCCCTCCCTTGACCCCATTGCCGATGAGCAGCACGGGGGCCGACGTGCCGTGGTCCGTTCCGTCGCTGCCGTTGGACTCCACCCGGCGGCCGAACTCCGAGTAGACCATCACGGTCACGTCGTTGGACCGACCCCCGGCGCTGATGCTCGCCATGAACGCGCCGATCGCGGCGTCGACGTCGGCCAGCAGCGAGTTCTGATCTTCCTGCTCGCCCGAGTGAGTGTCGAAGGAGCTGAGATTCACTTCCCAGACGCGCGTGGGGACATTGGCGTTGATCATCGTGGCGACCATGGCCAGTTGTTGGCCGATCAACGGTCCCGTCGGCGAGGCGGGGATCAGGGGGCCGAGCACCGACGCCGTCGCGAAGAGGTCGGAGATCGATGTCGCGGCGGCGGCCTCGAGCGCGACGTCCGATGAGGACGCGCGACCCAAACGCGGCAGCAGCGTCGCCGCGTCGCCCCACGGGAGCTGGATGCCACTCACGTCCACCATTGACGCGACACTCTTCTCGCCGACGAACGAGGGAGGCACGGTCGACCCCACGCCAATCGCGTTGAAGGCGTTGTGGGGCTGCTTGTCGAGCCAACGGCCGATCCACCCCGACGACACGCCCGTCAGCGACGCGGATTGCCAGACCGCCATGGAGGAGAAGTGCGAGAGGCTCGGATTGGGATAGCTCACCCCCTGCACAATCGCCACCTTGTTCTGTGCGTACAGCGCGCTGATCGAGGGCATGGACGAGTTGAAGGCCAGCGTGTCGGTGAACGGGAGCACCTGGGACGAAGACAGGGCGATGTTCGACCGAGCGCTGGCGTAGACCGGGTCGGTAAAGGGCACGACCGTATTGAGCCCGTCGTTGCCGCCGTACAGGGTCACCAGCACGAGAATCGGCGTGTTCGCGGGCAATGGCGAGTTGCTGGCCGCGCTCGCCAGGGACTCGAGCGAGAGATCGGTGGCCATCGCGGCGAAGAGGCCCGCCCCCGTCCACTGGAGGAACCGCCGGCGGTCGAATTCGCAGGTAATCATGCGCTCACCATGTATTCCGGGCTCAGCAGCGCCACGAGGGCGACGTCCGAGGGTGTCTTGGCCGCCGCGGCAAGTGCGACGGCGGTACGCCTCGACCACTCCGGGACGCCGAGCCAGTCCGCGCACGCCTGCACCATCTTCGACCTCGGACCCGAGATCGGTGCGAGATCGCCCTTGGCCACGATGGACTCGGCCAGTTCGAATCGATACTGGTACGCGACCGGGCTCAGCCACGCCTGACCGTAGGTCCAACCGCCCACGTTGGGTGGGTTGAACGGAAGCTGGCCCATCTGCGACAGCTCCCACTGGGTGCCGCCGGAGTCCAGCTTCGATGGGCGCACCCTGAGGGCCCGGCAGGCGCCGACGAACCACTCCACGGGCGACTTGACGAGGGCGTTCGCCGGACTGGCCCACGCCGCGGAGCGCACGAGCGCGTTGACCAGCGACGCGATGTCGCGCTTCGAGAAGCTCCCGGCGAGCGACGGGGGTGCCTTCGTCGAGCCCGAGACGAATCGAAACCAGACGCGATCCGCGATGAACCGTGCGTTCTGACTCCTCGACACCACGAGTGAGGCGAGGCTCTCGGCGTTGAACGTTGACCTCTTGCCCAGGATGGTCAGCGGCGCGGAGAAGTGTTCCTTCGGATCTAACGTGACACGCCCGTTGGACTGGTCGGTGTTGTAGCCGGTGAGGGCGCGGGCGGCCTGGGTGACGTCGCGTTGCGAGAATTCGTTGACGCCGAGGGTCATGAGCTCCATGAGTTCACGGGCCATGTTCTCGTTGGGCGAGTCGATGTAGTTCTCGTCGTTGTTCAGCCACACGTTGAAGGCGCCGTCGACGACCATCGCCTTGGCCATGTCCTCGAAATTTGACAGGGCGTGGGTTCGAAGGGTGTTGTTCTGCTTCAGCATGGTGAGCGGATACGACACGTCGGAGATCGACGTCGCCCAGTGGCCGTGCCAGAACCACGTCATGCGCTCGTTCAGGGGATAGTCGGCCGCGACCATGCGATCGAGCCACCACATCACCAATCGGTTGCTGTCCTTCTCGATCCTGTTCCAGAAGGCCGTCTCCACCGCCGTGTCGCCCTCGGGGAACGGGCCGAGGTCAGCGAGTCCCAGTGGCGCGACAGATCTCAGTCCGGGATCGGCCACACCATGCTCGAGCACCGTCAACTGAGTCGCCTCCACGCCGCGCTGAAGGAGTTCCTTGTACTGACCGGGCTTCGGTCCGAAGTTGAATCGGTGCAGCAGCCGGGCCGTGATGAGGCGCTGCTCGTACGACGGGCTCGGACTCACGGACGAAATGTACAGCGGCGGCCTTCTCCGAAACGGCGAGTCGTGGCCCGCGTGAAGAATCTTTTGCGGCGTTGGGAGGGTGTTGACTTTCAATCCGCGCGGAGCACCGTGATCGCTCAGGACGGGCGACGCGTCCGCCAATCCGAGGTCTCAGGACGGCGTGCAACAGCCGCAGGCGCCACGGCGAGCCGTGGGTCGTCTCGCGGCGGACGACGTCATGTCATCGAGTTCACCGCGCAGTCGCGGAGCAATGCGCTGGGGTGATGCACACCACTTCTCGTCGCGGCATCCCTAGGCTCGACAGAGTGCTGAATCGCCGCATCTGGCCGGGCGTCGCCATGGCGGCGATCCTGGCGATGACCATGCTGACCCCCGCGTCGGCAACGGCGCCGGCCGGGCCCGCGACGTCGGTGGGTTTCGACATCAGTTTCCCCCAGTGCGGCCATCCCTATCCGACGACGTCGGGCTTCGGGATCGTGGGCGTCAACCACGGTCACGCCTTCTCGACCAACCCATGTCTGGCGGGCGAACTGCGCTGGATGCGCGGCGTGGCCGGAGCGACCCGCGCCTTCTACGTCAACACCGGCGCCCCCGGACCGGGCGACGCCCATTGGCCACGACGCGAGCGACTCCCCCGAGAGTGCCGGGGCACGAACTCGACTCCCTGCGCGTACGACTACGGCTGGCGTAGCGCACGGATCTCCTTCGACTCGGTGCTCGGACTGCTTCTGAAGAGCCACACCCCGTCCCCACGGGTCTTTGCCACCTCTGCACGGTGGTGGCTGGACGTCGAGGTGGCGAACCCGTGGGAGACGTGGCTCGCGGGCTTCGGTCCGTCGCGCCACTCCGAGCTGGTCGACCAGTGGGCGGTCCTCGGGTCGATCGCCTACCTTCGCTCCCAGGGCATCTCCTTCGTCGGGATCTACTCCTCGGTTCCGATGTGGCACGAGCTCATGGGTGCGAGTCTGTCTGCCTTCGCGAAGGTGCCCGTGTGGATCCCCGGATCGGCGTCGCTTCCCGAGGCCGAGCTCAACTGCGCGACGACGTCGTTCACGGGCGGGTTCGTCGCCATGCTGCAGTACCCCTCGCGAGGCTACGACGGCGACTACCAGTGCGGGTTGAAGAGCGTCGTCGTCTCGGCGTCGAGCTACGTCACCACGGCGGCACAGTTCCGACAGCAGATGAACGTCGCCAAGAGTCAAGGACCCGTCACTTTCAGCCAGAACTCCGGATCGCCGTCGCTCGCTGTCAGCTCGACGGGCGTCATCACGACGAGCGGTCCGCTGGCTCGGGGCACCTATCACGCCTCGGGAACGACCAACGACACCGGCGGCGACGTCGGAACATTCGCCGTCACGCTGCGCGTCGGCATCATCTCTCAGGCTGCTCCGACGACCGCGCAGGCAACGGTGCCCGCGTCGTCGAGCTTTTCTGCCCAGCTCAACGTGAACGGCGGGCAAAGCTCGGTGGGATTCACTCAGACGACCGGGCAGCCCCAGTTGCTCGTCGGCCCGGCGGGGACAGTGACGACAGAAGGGACGCTCGCCGCGGGGACGTACACGGCGTCGGGCACGACGAGCGACGGCGCCGGTGACACCGGGACTTTCCACTTCACCCTCGTCGTGGGTCAGCTGGTGCAATTGCCCCCGACCTCGTCGACGGTCACGAGCAACCTCTCGTCCACGTTCGCCATTCAGCTCGCGGCCACCGGCAACGTGGCGCCGGTGACCTTCGTCGAGTCCTCAGGTCAGCCCTCACTCGTCGTCAGCTCGAGCGGAGTCGTGATAACGAACGGGACCCTGGCGGTGGGTACCTATCAAGTCACCGGGACCATGAGCGACTCGGCCGGCGACGTCGGCTCGTTCACCTTCCGTCTCAAGGTGACCGCGTCGCCCACGACAACGACGTCGACGACGACACCCGTAGGCACGACGACCACGCTCGCCCCAAACTGAGGGAGCGGTTTCGAACACGGTGGTTGGCTCAGCACCCCAGCCGCCCCGGCGCCACCGGGACCGGTATCGTCAACCACATGACGCCCGAGGAGCTCGCCAATCTCGTGCACCTTCGCCGGGCTCGTGACCTCATCGACCGTGACTACGCCCAACCGCTCGACGTCTCCGCGATGGCCCAAGCCGCACTCATGTCGAGCGCCCACTTCGCGCGCAAGTTCCGCGCCACCTACGGTGAGACTCCCTACTCGTACCTCATGACCAGGCGCATCGAGCGCGCGATGGCACTCCTGCGCGAAGGCGAGTCGGTGACCGACGCCTGCTTCGCCGTAGGTTGCACGTCGCTGGGCTCGTTCAGCTCACGCTTCTCCGAGATCGTCGGAGAGACGCCGTCGCACTACTGCGCGCGAGACCACCGCGGCCTCGAGGTCGTCCCGGCGTGCGTGACGATGTACGCGACTCGCCCCCAGCGCTTCGCGCTGCCCGCCTAGCTCAGGAGAAGCGAGCGCCCCGCGAGAGAAGCGGTCGACCGTGTCGCACGGCGCCGAGACCCGCATCGAGCAGGAACGGAGAAGCCGCCGGAGACGGGCCGCTCGTAGGGTGAACGCATGACAATTTCCATCTCCGCCATGTTCATCCCCGTCCACGACCCGGACGCCGCGATCGCCTTCTATCGCGACGCCCTGGGTCTCGAAGTGCGCAACGACGTCGCTTCCCAGGGATTCCGATGGGTCACCGTCGGCGCCCCCGGACAGGACGTAGACATCGTCCTCTCCCAGCCGCACGGCGGCCGTTCTCAGGCCGAGGGCGACGCGCTCTTGTCCCTCGTCTTGCAGGGGTCGCTGCAGGCCGCGATCTTCCGCTCCGACGACCTCGACGCCACCTTCGAGAAGATCCGCGCGTCGGGCGCCGAGGTCCTCGACGAGCCGGCGACGCGTCCCTGGGGAGTTCGCGACTGCGCCGTGCGCGACCCCTCGGGCAACCTCGTGCGCATTCAGCAGGCGACCTGAGCGCGATCACCGCTCCCGTTGAGCCGACGACGCAGCACCACCTTGGCGGGCCGCCACCGTGGCCCATGACACTCCCGGCACATCCCACGCAGAAGGAAGGAAGGCACTCATGAAGACAATGACCTGCCAGCAACTAGGCGGACCCTGCGATCTGGCGCTTCACGGCGATACCGCCGACGAAGTGATCAAGGCACAGGACCGGCACCTGCGCGACGCGGTCGCCCAGGGTGACGCGACGCATCACGACGCCCTCAAGGCGATGAAGGGTCGTTGGAAGAACCCGATCGCTGGCATGGGCTGGTACAAGAAGGCGAAGCGGGATTTCGCCGCTCTGGCTGACGACTGACCGTTGCCTCGGCGAGTCCAGATTGCCGGCCGAAGGCGCCTCGGCCCACTCTTCACGTCGGCGAAATCGAGGAGCCGACTCTGAAGGCGTCGACGAGGGACTAGGCGTCGCGCGCCAGAAGCCGCGTTGTGCCAATGGCGAGTAGGACCAGCGTGTACCCGGCCAACACCGCCGTCGCCGTCCAGGGACCGAAGAAGTCGCCGCCGTAGGCGTTGTGGCGGAGGGTGACGACCATCATCGAACTGCCAAGTGTGCTGGGCAGGTAGGCGTTGAAGTGTGCCGAGATCGACGCCGGGAGCATATTGGTGACGATCGGCACGACCAGCAGTGCGCCGACAAAGAGTGAAATGGCGCCCGCGGTGGAGCGTAGGGCGAAGCCCAACGCCAGGCCGCACAGTCCGAGCAGCGTGATGTAGACGCCGACCAGGAGCGTCGCTCGCAACACGGCCGGGTTCGTCAGGCTCAGGACGGGGATGAACTTGCTCGTCGCCTGCAGGGCGGGAGAGTCGTGGGCGACCAGCTTTCCACCGCGCCCGAGCAGGATCGCCCGACTCACGAAGCTCGACGTGAACGCCGTCGCTTCGCTGACCACCATCAACGCCGAGGCGAGCACGATCACCTTGGCCGTCAGGACCATCCACCGATGGCTCACACTGGAGAGAGTCGTGCGAATTAGACCCGTCGAGTACTCGCTCGTGACCATCAGCACACCGAGCACGCCCACGATGAATTGGGCGACGAGCATTCCGGCCTGGGCGGTGCGCACCGGGTCGTACTGCAGTCGGTCCTGGGTGGCTCCGGGGTTCCAGGCGTTGGCGGTCACGATCGTGATGAGGACGTCCAGCCCAAGGCCCACGACGAAGATGAGGCCCAGGCAGATCCACGTCGAGCGCGTCGAGCGCAGCTTCGTCCACTCGGCCCAGATGGCGTAGCCGAGCCGGATGTGGTGTCCGGGCACCCGAACGCTCCCCGCGGGACCGATGGCGATGTGGGTCATCGTCGTCACGCCGCCACCACCGGGTCCACGCCGTGGAACTCGACGCTCGCGCTGGTGAGGTCCATGAAGACCTCTTCGAGGCTGGAGCGATGCGAGCTCAATTCGAAGACCGCGACGCCGGCCTCCAGGGCCGCGCGTCCGATCTCCTCGCGCGCCGCGCCGGTGACGAGCAGTTCGCCATCGTCGCCACGCACCACGCTGGCGCGGATGCCCTCGAAGGCCTCCGCCAGGCGGGCCGGGTCCTCTCCGCGCACGACGAAGGTTTCAGTAGTGCGCGACGAGATGAATTCGTCGACGCTCGAGGTCGCCAGTAACCGGCCACGGCCTATCACGATCAGGTCGTCGGCCGTCAGCGCCATCTCGCTCATGAGGTGTGAACTGACCAGCACGGTGCGGCCCTCGTCCGCCAGACGATTGAGCAGGTTCCGCACCCAGTGGATTCCCTCAGGGTCCAGCCCGTTGATGGGCTCGTCGAAGAGGAGGACTCCCGGGTCACCCAACAGCGCGGTCGCGATGCCGAGACGCTGACCCATGCCCAAGGAGAACTTCCCAACCCGTCGGTGGGCCACCTCGCTGAGGCCGACCATCTCGAGTACGTCGTCGACGCGGGCACTCGGCAGCGCGTTGGACCGCGCCAAACTCAGCAGGTGGGAGTGCGCGCTGCGCCCGGGGTGCAGGGCTCTGGCTTCTAAGAGGGCGCCAACCTCGCGCAGGGGCCAGTGCAACTCTGAGTGCTCGCGTCCGTCGATGCACACGCGCCCCGAACTCGGACGGTCGAGACCCGCAATCAACCGCATGGTTGTCGACTTGCCCGAACCGTTAGGCCCCAAAAATCCCGTCACCACTCCGGGACGCACCTCGAAACTGAGGTCATCGACGGCGGTCGTCGAACCGTAGACCTTGGTGAGGCTCTCAGAAGTAATCACGCAGTGCACTTTCGGGGTAACTATCGAAACGGTGCCGTACGCTCCCCGATAGGCACGGGTTAAGACAAGGCAATCCTACGCCAGAAGTCGCTGGAGTGTCCGTCGCCCGGGTGTCGTTACCTACCGGTGACCCAGTGGGACAGCCCCGTCGGCCCATCCCACGGAAGCGAGGTGTATTGCACATCAAAGCTAGAGGCGAAGTGTGCCGTCGGACCACGCAAGTACGAAGCCTCCTCGGTGGAACTAACGCGGCTCGTTGTTCCCGAGAGACGGCGATTCCGCGTCTTCTATATCCTGCTGAATCTAGGGGCTGCTCGGTAGGCTTGCGCGAGACAGGCATCATGTCGAACGCCGATCTTTTGGTGGAAAGGCGACGCCTTTGAGTTCCGACGAGCCCGTGATCGGCGCCGCGCCCACATTCTGGACATCGCGAAGGATCGTGGCCGCCTGCCTGGCCGTCTACGTCGCCCTGGCCGCGGCGGTCTTCTGGCCGACGACACCCTGGAGTTCGAGCACGCTGCCCGCCGGTCCCTACGGCGCCGGGTTCGGGGACCCCACTCAAATGACCTGGTTCCTCGAGTGGGTCCCCTACGCCATTCGCCACGGGCTCAACATGTTCGGGACCAACTTCCTCAACTATCCGTACGGCGCTGACCTGGGCAACAGCACTCTCGCGCCCTTCCTCGGCGTCATAGCCGCGCCCGTGACGCTCACCCTTGGACCAGTCGCCGCCTTCAACCTCCTACTTCGCCTGGCGTTCGCAAGTTCCGCCGGTTCGATGCTCTTGGTCCTGCGCAACTGGGCCCGCTGGCCGGCGGCATTCCTCGGCGGGCTCTTCTACGGCTTCGGCCCGTACCTGATGCTCCAGGGCGGGGTCCACCTCAATCTGGCGTTCGTGCCCATCCCCCCGATCATCGTGTGGTGCCTCCACGACCTTCTCGTCGCCCGTCGACGCAACCCCCTGCGCATGGGGCTGCTACTCGGCGCCCTGTGCGGAGTCCAGGCCCTGATCGAGCCCGAGCTGCTCGTCCTGCTGGGCATCGTCGTCGTGTTGGGGCTGCTCGCCATGGCGTTCGCGGCGCGTCACGAGTTGCGCGCACGCCTCGACCGTCTGCTGGCGGCCCTGCCACCAGCCGTCGGCGTGTTCGCCGTCCTGGTCGCACCGTTCGTGTGGGCCGTGGAGTTCGGTAAGGGTCACCTCACGGGTCCGATACAGAGCACGTCGAACCTCGCGCCGCTTCACGCGGACCTGCTCGGCGCGGTCACGCCAACTCCGCATGAATTCTTCACGTCGGCGCCGTTGAACGCGATCTCCGGTTCCTTCCTCGGGGGGAACCCCACGGAGAACGGTTCATACCTGGGCGTCGTCGCGGTCGTCATCCTGGTCGTCGTCGCCGTCGCGTGGAGGAGGGTCCTCATAGTTCGGATCTCCGCGGCCCTCGCCGCGGTCGCGTACGTCCTGTCGCTGGGTTCAACCCTGACGGTCGCCGGACGGGCCACGGGGATCTCGATGCCGGAGACCCTGCTCACGAAGCTGGGTCTGCTCGACAACATCGTCGCCGTCCGATTCGGCTTCGTCGTGGTCCTCTTCGCCACCATCGCGCTTTCGGTCGGCGGTGACCTCTTCGCGATGTCCCGACCGCCCGGGCACCGGACGTGGACGAAGCTCCGAGTGGTTGGGCTCGCGTCGCTGGTCGCCGCCTTCGCGCTGATCTTCCCGAGGGTTCCCATCGCCACCGGGTCCCCAGGCTTTCCTTCGGACACCGACACGACACTGGACGCCATCCCCCCGGGTGCGACCGTGCTGACCTACCCCTACCCGTACTTCCCGTCCACCGAGGCCATGAGCTGGCAAGCCAGCACCGGCATGCGCTTTCGCGTGCTCGGCGGCTACGTGATCACCGCCTCGGCGAGCGGCTCGGGGATCTTGTGGACCCCGCTCCTCACGCCGCCGTCAATCCAGGAGTTCTTCGTCGCGTCGACCTTCGGGCCGGGCCAGTACTACCCGGCGCCGAGCACGCGAGTCACTCTCGGCTCGGACCTGTGCGCGCTGCTGACGAACTATCACGTGGGCGCCGTCGTGTTCTGGAACACGGGACAACAGCCCGCCCAGGTAAAGAGCCTGCTGGTCTCCACGCTCGGGACGCCGACGCGCGCGAGTGCCGACGGCACGCTCGACGTCTGGGTTACCGCCAACTCAACGTGCCCGTCCTGAGCGAGCCCGTGGACCATCGCAGGTGCGGACGCGGTCAGTCCTTGGCGCTTCCCGAGAAGTCGGTGTACGTGTACGGGTTCTCCTTGACGCTCTTCTCGGGGACCTCCGGGTGCATACCCGCCTCCCACGTCTCATCTCCCAGTTGGGACATCAGGAAATCCACCGTCTCGTCGACCTTGGCGCGGGCGGCCGCGAGGTCCGCCCCGACGAGCCGGCCCTCGTGCTTGACCACGCGGCCGTCCACGACGACGGTGTGCACGTCGCCGCGCTGAGTTTGGAACACCACGTGGCCGTACGGGTTGATCAGGGGGAACATCACCGGCGAGTTGTCGTTCTTGATCAGCACGACGTCCGCGCGCTTGCCAGGCTCCAGGCTGCCGACCTTGGCGTCCAGCCCCAGCGCGCGGCTCCCGCCGCGGGTCCCCCATTCGACCACCTGCTCTGCACGAAGGCCGAGGGCGGTGACCGTCTCGGACTTGACGTGCGCCTCGAAGTGCTCGCGCGAGCGGTCCGCCGACAGCGTCGTGCGCATCGCGCTGAAGAGGTCGCCGCTCCACCACACGCTCGTGTCCATCGAGAGCGACACCGGGATGTCGTACTGGCGCAGGCGCCACGACGACGGGTAGCCCTGACCCGCGCTCTGCTCGCTCTCGGTGGACACCGACGCCGACCCGCCCGACGCCGCGATGCGCTGGTAAGAGTCCTCCGACAGCGTCGAGGCGTGCACGTAGATCGTCTCGGGCGTCATGAACCCGCCTTCGTGCATCAGACGGATGCTGTCGTCGCCCGTCGCGCCCCACACCCCGGCGTGAGTCGTCACCGGCACACCGAGCTCACGGGCGACCTCGAAGGCGGCGCGCTCCGGGAAGGCCGGGTCGCCGGTCACGTCAAAGGCCATCTGGAATCCGAGCATGTCGCCCTTGCCATCGAAGCGGCGGTGGTAGAAGTCGCGGAACTGCGACGCGGCGGACCACTCCCAGGGGCCGGCCTGGATGTTGCCGTAGGCGAGCACGAACCGGCCCGGCACGGCCTCCAACGCGTCGACCGCGGCGTCGGCGTGGTCGGTCGTCTGCAGTCCGTGGGACCAGTCGACTGTCGTCGTGACGCCGGCCTCGAGCGACTCCCACGCCGACACCAGGTTCCCGGCGTAGATGTCCTGGGGTCGGAACGTCCTTCCGTGCTGGAGGTAGTACCACACGAAGTACTGGGTCAGCGACCAGTCCGCCCCGTAGGCGCGCATCGCCGTCTGCCACATGTGCCGGTGGGTGTCGATCATGCCGGGCATCAAGATGCCACCGCTAGCGTCGATCTCGAGCGCACCGTCGGGTGCGCTCAGGTTGACGCCGACCTCGCGGATCACCCCGTCGACGATGAGCACGTCCCCGTCGGCCAGGGCGCGGTGCCCGTCGTTCATCGTCAGTACATATCCGTGGCGAAAGATGATCGGTCGGCCGGGCGCGAGCGACTCGCCGGTCGAGCTGACGGGGTTCGATGCCATGAGGCCTCACTTGACTCGTGCCAATGTTGGGGGAAGGGTACCACCGCGTTAACCAATGTCAAGTGGGTCTTCACACCCCGTTCAACCCCTCCATTCGCCCTCGCAACACGAGATGTCCGCCGGGATTGGGTCGTGGCCCGGGCCCCCACGGCGCCAGGTCGCCCGCCGCCCTCGATGGAGTATGTTCGCTTCCACTGAACAATCGAGTCAGGAGGGCGTGACCTATGACGGGACAAAGTGACGTTCGCACGGCGGTCGTGATCGGCGGGACCTCAGGCATCGGGCGCGAGGTCGCCGCCTTCCTCGCGGCTCGGGGCCAACGCGTCTACATCTCGGGCCGAGACATCGAGCGCACCCGAGCGGTGGCCGCAGACATCAACGGCGACGTCACCGGCGTCGCCGTCGACCTGACGGACCCCGCGTCCATCGGTTCTGCCCTCGCCGACGTAGGAGTGGTCGACGACCTGGTCATCGGGGCGATCGACCGCGACGTCAACCACGTCAAGGACTACAGCGTCGAGCGCGCGATACGCCTGGTGACCCTCAAGCTCGTCGGCTACACCGAGGTGGTCCACGCGCTGCTCGACCGGCTCACGACCAACGCGTCGATCGTGCTCTTCGGCGGGCTCGCCCTGGAGCGCCCCTACCCGGGGTCGACGACCGTGTCGTCGATCAACGGCGGGGTCGTCGGGATGGTCCACACGATGGCGAGCGAGCTCGCCCCGATGCGAGTCAACGCCGTGCACCCGGGCATCATCGGCGACAGCCCCTACTGGGAGAACCACGACAACAGCCCCGTCGCGGCGCGCACGCCGCTCGGCCGGCTGGTCACGATGGCCGAGGTCGTCCAGTCGGTGGCGTTCCTGCTCGACTGCACCGGGGTCAACGGGGTGAACCTCGCGATGGACGGCGGCTGGCTGTTGAAGTAGTTCCGCGAGCGCCGGGGGAAGGAGACAACGATGTACCGCGTCACCAAGATGGACGAGACGCTCGTGGTCACGCCCGCGAGCCACGCCGTATCCTCCAGTGGCTACGCCCAGCAGGTCCTGGTCGACCGCTCGACCGGCTCTCCGCACCTCGAGCTGCGCCTGTGCGTCCTGGCCGAGGGCGGGCACATCGATGCGGCGGTCCACTCCTTCGAGGTCAGCGTCTACGTGTTCGCCGGCTCGCTGGGCGTCACGATGCTCGGCTCAACGGTGCGTCTGGATGCGGACCACGCCCTCGTCATACCTATCGGGGTCACGTACTCGATCAGGGCCCTCGACGGGCCGGCGCGCTGGCTCAACGTCAACGCCCCTTCTCAGATCAACGACGGGCGCCGCCAGGACACGTTCTTCACCGGCGTCGCGCTGGCCGAGTCGCCCGCACGCCTTCCCGACGGGCGCGACCCGCGTGACCGTCACGCCCTTCGCTTCGACCCTGATTCGATGGACCTCCAGCGCCTCGCGGGCGGATCCAGCGTGGACGCTCCGGCGGCGTCACCCAGCATGGCGACGGCACTGCTCGCCTACAGCGGCATCGGAGTCAAGATGCTCATCGACCAGCGCGTGGGTGCCCAGCTCCACACGATGTTCATCGTCGACTACCAGCCCACGGCGATCGCCCATCCCCACGACCACCCCTTCGAGGAGGCCTACGTGTTCGTCGCGGGCGAGACCCACGCGCTCGTCGACGGTGACGAACTGGTCCTGCACGCCGGCGATGTGCTGTGGGCCGGCGTGGGCGCCGACCACGGCTTCGAGAACCGGGGCGGCGAGCTGGTGCGCTGGATCGAGACGCAGGCCCCGCAGCCCCCGGCACAGCACTCCTATCGGTTCAGCCGCGAGTGGGAGCACCTGGCTCGCAAAGTGGCCGAAGGACAGTAGGTAGCGTGGAGGCGATCGCCGGGCCGATGGCGCGGCGCAGAAGGACGAGACGATGACACCAGCGAGCACCTCGTCGGCGAAGAGCGCCGAGACGGTCAGCGACGAGACTTCGGCGCGCGAGGCTCGCCGGCTCGCGCCGGTGAGCCCGGGGCCCTCGGAGCGCGAAACCAACGGATCGGGTGCGTCGCACGTGGGCGCCAAGTTGCGCCAACGGCGACTCGCCCGGGGCATCTCCCTGCGCCAGTTCGCGCGCGAGCTCGACGTGTCCGCGTCCTTCCTCTCCCAGCTCGAAACGGGCAAGGCCCAGCCCTCGGTCGCGACCCTCTTCGCGGTGTGCGCGGCCCTGGAGATGTCGGTGGACGACCTCTTCGCCGCCACGCGCGAGGCCGAGCCCGAGGTGACCTTCGCCGGTTCGCCGCGCCAACGCGCCGGGGGCTGGCCAGCGCCCGAAGGCAACGCGGGCGATGCGACGCCGGTCGTCTCGCCCATTCAGCGAAGGGTCCTGCAGCTCAACTCGGGCGTCACGTGGGAGCGCCTGACCGCGACGTCGACGCCCACGTCGGAGTTCATGTTCGTGCGCTACGACGTCGGCGGCAGCTCGACCCTCGACGGCCAGCTCATTCGACACGCCGGGCGCGAATACGGGTTCGTCCTGCGCGGTGTGCTGGAGGTCACCCTCGGATTCGAGACCTACCGGATGAACGTCGGCGACTCCATCTCCTTCGACTCGAGCCGGCCCCACCGCCTCACCAACGTGGGCGACGAGCCCGTCGAAGCCATCTGGTTCGACCAGGGAGCACACCCGCCAGCCTGAACGTCGCCGATTAGGTAGCGCTTAACGACGTTCGATGTGACTTGACACACCCCGACCGCCTGGCTATGGTCCCAGCCAGAAGTTTTGGTTGCCCATCGTCGTCTCGTGCACCCGGGAACCGCTCAGCGGGCCCGACCAGCGCACCGCGGCGCCGAGGGGCACTATCAGTGGGTCGCCGCAAGTCGCGGGGTCCTCAAGGGGGGAAAGTGACTAGCACGTTTACTCGGCTTCGCGCCGGACTGATTGGAGGGGCCGCCCTGGCGGTGGTCCTGTTGGGGGTGACAGCGCCCGCTCAGGCGACGGTCAAGCACAAGACCTACAAGGTGGCGTACCTGTCGTACGCGGTGGCCAACAGCTACGACGCGCCGATGCTGGCTGCGGCCAAGGCGGTCGCGGCGGCTGACGGGGTCAAGGTGGTCGTCTTCGACGCCAACAACTCCTACACCACCCAGGTGTCCCAGCTCCAAGACGTCATCAACTCCAAGCAGTACCAGGGCGTCATCGTCCAGCCGATCTACGGCGCGGCGCTGATCTCGACGGTCCAGAAGGCCATCGCCAAGAAGATCAAGGTCGTCAACATCGACCAGATCCTCGGCAAGAGCTACACCACCGACCAGATCCAGGTGAAGGGTCTGTCGGGCAACGTCGTGTTCTTCCCCTCCAAGATCGGCACGCAGCTCGCGACGCTGGCCAACGAAGCCTGCTCGGGGAACAACCCCTGCCAGATCGGCCTCGTCCACAACTTCGAGGGCTACGAGCCCGACGCGGCGATCACGGCGGCCTTCAAGACGCAGCTGGGCAAGTACTCCAACGACTCGGTGGTCGCCGAGGCCGATGGCGACTACGCCGTCGCCGTCGCCCTGACCCAGGTTCAGGACATGCTCGTCGCGCACCCGGGCATCAACGTGATCGTCGGTTCGGACCAGGACTGTGAGGGCGCCACGGCGGCCCTGACCGCGGCCAAGAACACGACGACCAAGCTCGTCTGCTACGGCGCCAGCGCGGCTGGCCTCGCGGCCGTCAAGGGCGGCACGTGGTTCGCCGACGTCGCCCAGGCGCCCGCCACCGAGGGCCAGCTGGGCATGATCGCCCTCGTCAAGGCGATGAAGACGGGCAAGGGCTCGGGTTCCCAGAACCCGGTCGCGAAGCTGCCCGACAACGGCATCCTGACCCAGTCCACCGTCAGCAAGTTCGTCGCCGAGTGGCCGGGCTGATTCCAACCCAGCCCGCTCGCTCGGAGAAGAGGCGGTTCTGACCTCACATGCCGGTAGGGACCTCTAAGGAGCATCCCCGCCGATCCACCGAGGCCCCCGGCGGCGACCTGGTCGTCGCCGGGGTGTCGAAGCGGTTCGGCGGGGTGCCCGCCTTGCACGACATCAGCCTGACCATCGAGGCCGGGAAGGTTCACGCGCTGATCGGCGAGAACGGCGCTGGAAAGTCGACCCTCGGCAAGATCATCTCGGGCGTCATCGAGCCCGACGAGGGCACACTCACCCTCGCCGGCCGGCCCTTCTCGCTGCGCTCGCCCCGCGAGGCGCTGGGCCACGGCATCGTGGCCATCGCCCAAGAGCTCGCCATCGTCCCGGGCCTCACGGTGGCCGACAACGTGTACCTCGGGTCCGAGGTGGCGACCGCAGGCTTCGTCCGTCGTCGCGAGTCGCGGCGACGGTTCCGCGAACTCGCGCGCCGGGTCGGCTTCGAACTCTCCCCGGACACGCCCGCGAGCGGGCTCACGACCGCCGACCAGCAGAAGGTCGAGATCATGCGCGCCCTGTCGCGCAACGCGTCGATCGTGGTGATGGACGAGCCTTCGGCCGCGCTCTCACAACACGAGACCCACGCGCTGCACGAGATCATCCGCTCCCTCGCGAGCCGTGGCTCGGCGGTCGTGCTGATCTCGCACTTCCTCTCTGAGGTCTTGTCGTTGAGCGACACGATCACGACCCTGCGCGACGGGCACCTCATTCGAACGGTCGACGCCGCCGACGCCACCGAAGATTCCCTCATCGAGGGGATGCTCGGACGTTCGTTGACCGCCGCCTTCCCCGAGCGCGAAGCGCCCGACGCCGGCGCGCCGTTGGTGCTGCGCGTCGAGCACGTATCGGCTCCGCGGGTGAAGGACTGCTCCTTCGAACTGCGTCGCGGCGAGATCCTTGGCATCGCCGGGCTCGTCGGCGCCGGACGCTCGGAGTTGGCGCGGGCGATCTTTCGCGACGCGAAGGTCAGCGCGGGCACCGTGAGCCTGAGCGACGGAGAGCTCGCGGGCCACAGCCCGCACCGCTCGATCCGCCGGGGCCTTGTGATGATCCCCGAGTCGCGCAAAGAGATGGGACTGCTCATGGGCCGCTCGGTGAAGGAGAACGTGTCCCTCTCGCGCCTCGACCTCGTGAGCCGCTTCGGCTGGGTGGCCGCGCTCAAGGAGCGCCGGGCCGTCTCGGCGGTCCTCGGGCGCACCAACGTGAAGGCTGCGAGCATGCGCTTGCCGGCGATGATGCTCTCGGGGGGCAATCAGCAGAAGCTGCTGTTCGCGCGCTCGGTGATGTGCTCGCCGCACGTGCTCATCGCCGACGAACCGACCCGCGGCGTCGACGTCGGATCCAAGCGGGCGATCTACGACCTGCTGGTCGAGATGGCGCGCGACGGCATGGGCATCATCGTCATCTCCTCGGAGCTCGAGGAGGTGCTCGGGCTCGCCCACCGGGTCCTGGTGATGCGCCACGGCCGCATCAGCGCCGAACTGACCGGCGACGACATGAACCAGCAGTCCGTCCTCGCGGCGGCCTTCTCCGAGACCCCCGCGGGAGCGACGTGACGAGCGACTTCGACACCATCGAGCTCACGGGAGACGACGCGTCGACGAACCTGCGCGGCGGCGCCATGCGGCTGCTGCGCAACTGGCGCCTGGCGGGGATCTTCATCCCCTTCCTCATCCTCTTCGTGATCCTGTCAATCACGAGCCCGCCGTTCCTGCACACGGCGAACCTGATCAACATCCTCGACCAGCAGGCCTCGACGCTGTGCATCGCCGCGGCGGGGACCCTTGTCCTTGTCTCGGGCGGCATCGACCTCTCCGTCGGCGCGACCTACGGCCTGGCGACCGTCGTCGCCGGTGAGGTCGCCGCCCACCATTCCCCGATCCTGGCGATCGCCGCGGCCGTCTTCACCGGCCTCGTGGTCGGGCTCATCAACGGCCTGATCGTCACCGTCTTCAAGATCAACCCACTCATCACCACCCTGGCCATGTCCTTCGTCATCGGCGGCGTCGCGCTCAAGGTAACGAGCGGGAACCTGATCGTCCTCTCGCAGAACTCCGGCTTCTACCGGTTCGCGAACGCCGAGTTCCTCACCGTGCCCAGCGCCGCGTGGATGACGTTGGTCTTCGTCGTCGTGCTGGGCCTGCTGCTGTCGAAAACGACCTTCGGGCGCTACACGATCGCCTCGGGGGGCAACGCCGAGGCCGCGCGCCTGGCCGGGGTCCGCGTCAACATGATCCGCGTCGTGGCATTCACGATCAGCGGCGCCGCGGCGGGCCTGGGCGGGACCATCGACATCTCGCGCCTGCTTAGCGCCCAGGCGGCCAGCGGCGGCAGCGCCCTCTCTTTCACGGTGCTCGCCGGCATCGTGGTCGGCGGCACGTCGATCGCCGGTGGCGAGGGCTCGGTGTGGCGCACGGCGATCGGCGTGCTCTTCATCGCGCTGATCGGAAATGGATTCAACCTGCTTGGCGTCGACCCGCTCTATCAGCAGATCGTCCTCGGACTGATATTGCTGCTGGCGGTGGGCCTCGACTCGTGGGTCCGCCAGCGGCGGCGTTAGCCGCCTTCGAGTCGAAACAGGAGGAACAATGGGAGTGCACACCTACGGCACCAACTCGGTGGACTGGGAAGCGCGCGTCGACATGCCGCGGCTCCGCGCCGACCGCCTGGCGCGCCTGAACGCCGAGCTCGAGCGCTCCGACCTCGGAGCGCTGCTGACCTTCGACTTCCACAACATCCGCTACATGACCGGCACCCACATCGGGACCTGGGCGATGGACAAGCTCATACGCTTCGCGCTATTGCCGCGCGGCGGCCAGCCGATCGTGTGGGACTTCGGATCGGCGGCCCGCCACCACCAGCTCTACAACCCGTGGCTCAGCGGCGTCCAGGTCATGCCCGACGGTTCCAGCGCGCCCTACGAGGGGGCGCGCGCGGGCATCTCCACCCTGCGCGGGGCGATCCCCCCGGGGGCTGACCGCGCCGGCACCGTGGCCGACAAGATCGCCGAGGTCCTCGCCCAGTTCGGGCTCACCCACGAGCCCGTCGGCGTCGACATCATCGAGATGCCCGTGCTGGCCGCCTTCGCCCAGCGCGGCATCACCCTGGTGGACGGCCAGCAGGTGTTCCTCGAGGCCCGGCGACTCAAGACCGGCGACGAGATCGCCCTGCTCACCCAGGCGGCGTCGATGGTCGACGCGGCGTACGAGTCGCTCTATGACTTCCTGCGCCCCGGGGTTCGCGAGAACGAGTGCGTCGGGCTCGTCAACAAGACCCTCTACGACCTGGGTTCTGAGCACGTCGAAGGCGTCAACGCGATCTCCGGCGAGCGCTGCTCGCCCCACCCCCACGTCTACAGCGACCGCCTCATCCGCCCGGGCGACCCGGCGTTCTTCGACATCCTGCACAGCTTCAACGGGTACCGCACCTGCTACTACCGCACGTTCGCGGTGGGCAGCGCGTCGGTGGCCCAGCGCGACGCCTACACCAAGTGCCGCGAGCTTATCGACACCGCCATCGCGATGGTGAAGCCCGGGGTCACCACGGCCGACATCGTCGCGACGTGGCCGCGCGCCGAGGAGTTCGGCTTCC
Source organism: uncultured Acidobacteriaceae bacterium (assembly GCA_963819035.1). GTDB lineage: Bacteria > Acidobacteriota > Terriglobia > Terriglobales > Acidobacteriaceae > Sulfotelmatobacter. The sequence continues at coordinate 61,649 of CAWFUU010000019.1, forward strand.
CCAACGAGGAGGCCGCCTTCGCCCTCCAGTACGGCCACGGCGTCGGCCTGTCGATCTGGGAGCGCCCGATCTTCTCGCGCATGGTCTCCCTGGACCACCCCGAGGTGCTCGAAGAGGGAATGGTCTTCGCCCTGGAGACCTACTGGCCGGCCAAGGACGGCTGGTCGGCCGCGCGCATCGAAGAGGAGGTCGTCGTCACGGCGACCGGGTGCGAGGTGATCACCAAGTTCCCCGCCGAGGATCTTCTCGTCGCCGGCAAGCGCTACTTCGCCGCGGGCGGCCTCCAGAGTGACCTGCGCGAGTCCCAGTCCAACCTCAACACCGCGTGGGGCTCAACGACCAACGTGTAACCCTCGCGGCGATCGATCTCGGTTAGCGGCGACAATCCGCGAATACATTACCGGTATGCTATTACCAGTAATGTATTGATCGGAGGACCGTGACCCCGGAGGGGTTCGAGGTGGACATCGTCTGGAACGGACGCAGGGCTCGCGCCTTCGTGCCGTCGTTGCTCCAGGACCGAGACCTGGCGCTCGACGCGCGCAGCGCGGCGCGCGCCGCTGCCGCGGCCAGCGAGGTCGCCTTCGCGGCCGAGGCGCTCGACCCCGACTACGAGCCCCTCGCGCGTCTGCTGCTGCGTGCCGAGGGCGTCGCGTCTTCCTTCATCGAGGGCGTCACCGCGAGCGTCGTGGACGTCGTGCTCGCCGAAGAAGGAATCGCGCACGTCGGCGCGAGCACTGCGTCGTGGGTCGCGTCGAACCTCGCCGCCGTCGCCGAGGCGGTGACGGGCGGTCAGACACACGCCGACCTCTCGGTGGCCACGCTGTGCGACTGGCACCGCACCCTGATGCGAGGTAGCCCGACACCCGAGCGCTACGTCGGGGTCGTGCGCGACGAACAGGGCTGGATCGGCGGGACGAGTCCGCTCGACGCGCACCTGGTGACCCCCCCGCCCGGTGAGCTCCCCGCCTTGCTCGCCGACCTGGTGTCCTTCGCGAACCGCACCGACGTCGACCCCGTCGCCCAGGCCGCGATCACCCACGCACAGTTCGAGGTCATCCACCCCTTCGGGGACGGCAACGGTCGGGTCGGCCGGGCGCTCGTCGCGTGGGTCCTCACTCGTCGCCTCGCCCTCCTGGTCCCGCCGCCGGTCAGCGTGGCCATCGCCGCCGACGTCGGCGGCTACACCGCGGGCCTCGTCGGGTTTCGACTCGGTGACCTGCGCTCATGGGTCACGTGGTTCGCCGACGCGGTGGCCAGCGGGGGACGCTCCCAGCGCGCGCTCGTCGAGCGAGTCGATAAGACCACCGCGCGCTGGCGCGCGGCGCTGGCCTCAACCGAACGACAGACGCGCAGTGACGCCGCCGTCTTCGCCGCGCTCGACCTGATCCCACGGCACCTCGTGCTCACCTCGCGGGTCCTGGCCGAGCAACTCGGCATCACCCCAAAGTCCGCACTGGCCACGCTGCACCGCCTCGTCAACGTCGGCGTCCTCAGCGAGCACGGGACCCTGCGCCGAACCGGTCCCGGTCAGCCCGCGGGACTCTTCGTCTCACGCGAGCTGTTGGGGCTGGCCGGCTCCGCGCCGATGCGCTAGTTCGACGCTTCAGTCGCGGCGACGGCGCGCGAACCTGACCGCGACCATCACGAGCGCCCCGGTGACCAACGCGGGCTTGAGCATCCGGCGCGCCATCGACGACCCGGCGACGTCGAGCAGGTCCACCGGCTCGGCGGACGACGACTCGATGTGGCGCACGCCCGTCTCGGCGTCGCCGACGTCGGGCTCGTCGTCGGTCTCTCCGGTGGCCCCGTCAACAACAGGGTCGGGCTCGGCGTCGGGCGTCGGGGCCGCGGCCTCGTCCGACGCGGGCGATAGCACCTGGGACTCGAGGTTGGCCACGAACTGGTCGAGCAGCTTGGCCGTGACGTCCGCCAGTACCCCTCGCCCGAACTGGGCGACCTTGCCCGAGATCGCCAGGTCGGTGGCGACGGTCACCTTTGTCCCCGTCGAGGTGGCCAGCATCGTCGCCGTGATCGTCGCCGACGCGTTGCCCTGACCGCGCGACTCTCGGCCCTCGGCCCGGAGGACCGCACGGTGCCCGATCTCGTCGAGCTCGATGAAGCGGGCCGCGCCCTTGTACTCGGTGGTGATCGGCCCGACCTTGACCTTGACCACGCCGCGGTACTCGTCACCCTCGACCTCGCGCAGCTCGGCGCCGGGCAGGCACGGAGCGATCCGCTCCACGTCGGTCAGGACGGCCCAGGCCGCCTCGACCGGCACGGCCACGTCGAATTCATTGGTCAGTTCCATAGCCTCACGTCCATCGTTGAAGGTCCGCGCGCGTGTCGACGTCGACCGGCTCGCCGAGGCAGGCTACCTCCCGGACCAGTTCGGGGTGCGCGCGCGCGAGGCCGCGCGCGCCCTCGTCTCCGCTGATCGCCAGCCGCGACCAGACCTCGGCGTCGAGTCGCACCGGGTGGCCGCGCCGGCCCGCGTAGGTGGCGAAGACGATCGGACCCTCGGGCGCCGCCGCGACCGCCCGCCAGGCGTCGGCGGTGAGCCCGGGCACGTCGCCGAGCCCGATGACCGCGCTCGCGTGCCCGCGCTGGCGGCACCAGTCCAGGCCAACGGCCAGCGACGTCGCCTGCCCCCGCGACCACGCCTCGTTGCGCAGGAGCGTCACGCCCTCGGGGATCACGTCAGAAAGGTCCGCCGCGCCCTCGACGACGACCACCTCGTCGAACCCGGCGGCCAGCACCGGCCCCAGCGCCCAGGAAATCAGGGGACGCCCACGCACGGCGGCGAGGAGCTTGGCACCGGGTGCGGCGTCGGGGTCCTCGACGTTGAAGCGCCGCCCCGCGCCCGCGGCGAGAATCACGGCGGCCGCGGACATCGGGCGAGCCTACCCAGGCCTAGTGGATCGGGCCGGTGCCCGCGCGCAGGGGCGTCGTCGCGCCCGCCCGCCCGGCGCGCACCGCGATGATCTCCGCGCAGATCGACACCGCGGTCTCCTCGGGCGTGCGCGCCCCCAGGTCCAGCCCGATCGGACTCATCAGCCGCTCGCGCAACACGGCCTCGTCGGCGCCGGCCTCCAGGAGCTTGGCCCAGCGCGCGTCGTGGGTGCGCCGCGACCCCATGGCCCCCAGGTAGCCGACGTCCGTGGCCAGGGCGGCGATGACCGCGGGGACGTCGAACTTCGCGTCGTGGGTGAGCACGCACACGGCGTCGCGCGGACCGAGCGTCGCCCCCACGCGCTCGAGGTAGCGGTCGGGCCAGTCGACGATGACCTCGTCGGCGCGCGGAAAGCGCGCCCACGTGGCGAAGACCGGTCGGGCGTCACAGACCGTCACGGCGAACCCCAGGACCTTGGCGACGTCCACCAACGCCCGCGTGAAGTCGACCGCCCCGAAGACGATCAGGCGCGCGGCGGGCGTGAAGGACTCGACGAACACCTCGACGTCCTCGCGGCGCGCCTCGCCGCGCGGTCCGTAGTGTCGCGTCGCGGTCACGCCGTTCTCGAGCATGGCCAGGGCGTCGCGAGCGACGACGCGGTCCAGCGAGTCCTCGCCCAGGCTCCCGATCACGTCCTGGCCGGGCCGCACCAGCAGTGTCGCGGCGAGCGGGCGTCGTGTCGACGGCGTCGTCGCGCACGGCGGTCACCGCGGCGAGGGCCACCGGCTGGCCGTCGTTGAGCGCGCCGCGCAGCGCGTCGTAGAGCTCGGGCGTCACCGTTCGAGCGGCTCGACCAGCAGGTGCACCGTCCCCCCGCAGGTCAGACCCACCGCGTAGGCCTGGTCGTCGGAGTAGCCGAACGTGCAGCGCTGCGCCTCGCCCGTGGCCAGAACCTCCAGGGCGACCGTGACCACGGCGCCCTCGACGCACCCACCCGAGACCGACCCGGCCACTCGCCGTCGTCGCTCACGGCCATCGCGGCGCCCGGGTCGCGCGGACCCGAACCCTCGATGCCGATCACCCGGGCGACCGCGACGCGGTGCCCCTCGGCCAGCCAGCCGTCGATGGCCGGGAGTATCTCCTTCATCTCGCGATCACCTCCGCCAACTCTTCTAGCGCGTCGAGGGAGTGTCCCGACACGAAGTCGTCCACGAAGGGCAGCGCGGCCGCCATGCCGCGCACCAGCGGCTCGTAGCCCTCGGAGGCCTTGAGGGGGTTGACCCACACCACCCTGTGGGCCACGCGCGCCAGGCGGGCCATCTCACCGGCCAGCACCGCCGGGTCACCGCGGTCCCAGCCGTCCGAGCTCAGCACGACGATCGCGCCGCGGGCCATCCCGCGCAGACCCCACGTCTCGTTGAACTCGGCCAGGCCCTCGCCGAGGCGCGTGCCGCCCTCGAGGTCAGGCGCCGCGGTGGCGACCCGCGCCAGGGCGGCGTCGGGGTCGCGCCACGAGAGTTGGCGCGTCACCCGCGTGCACCGGGTCCCCAGCGTGAACGCCTCGACACGGCGCTGGGCGACGATCGTCGCGTGCGCGAAGCGCAGCAGCGCGCGCGTGTAGGGCTGCATGGAACCCGACACGTCGAGCAGGAGGACGACGCGCCGGGGCCGCTCGCCGCGGGCGCGCCACGCGAGGCGCGCGGGGTCGCCGCCGCGCGCCAGGGCGTAACGCAGGGTGCGACGCACGTCGAGCACGCCGTGGGCCGCCGAACGCGAAGGAACCCGGCGCCGTCCCGAGCGCATCGGGGGACGGCGCCGCAGGCGGCCCATGAGGCGCTCGACCTCGGCGAGCTCGGCGTCGGTGCAGGCGGCGAAGTCCTTGTGGCGCAGGGTCTCGGTCGCGCTGTAGGCGACCTCGACGGGCGTGTCGGGCTCGTCGCCCTCGACGCGCGAGTCGTCCGGTCCGGCGTCGCCCTCGCTGGCCACCGGCGTCGGACGCATTCGCGGCGTGGGCGGAACGGTCGTGAGACGACCGCCGTGGACCGGGTACGTCGCCCGGCCGAAGAACGCACCGAAGGTCTGCGCATACGGCGCGGCGTCCTCGGCGCTGCGACAAAAGCACGCCTGCCCCGCGAAGAACACGGACTCGGCGTTCGTCACCCCCACGACGGTGAGGGCCTCGGCGAAGTCGATCGTCGCGCTCGGCGGGGCGTCGAGCCCGGCCCGGCGAAGCGAGCGCGCGAAGCCAGTCGCCACCTCGGCCAGGTCGGTCGCGGCGGCCGTCACGACCCCGACGCCGCGGCCACGGCGACGAGGCCCTCCAGCCCGCCGGCGCGGATCCGCTCGGCGTCCTCGCGGTACTTGATCACCGTCGACAGGGTGCGCTCGACGGTGCGCTCGTCGAGGTGGGTGGACCCGAGCACGGTGAGCGCCTGGGCCCAGTCGATGGTCTCGGCGACGCCGGGCGGCTTGTAGAGGCCGCGCCGACGCAGCTCGGCGGCCACGGCGGCCACCTCGCGCGCGAGGGACTCGCCGGCGCCGGGCACGCGCAGGCGAACGATCGCCACCTCGCGCTCGAAGCTCGGGTGGTCGACCCAGTGGTAGAGGCAGCGCCGCTTGAGCGCGTCGTGGACGTCACGCGTGCGGTTCGACGTCACGATCACGATCGGCGGACGCTGCGCGGCGAAAGTGTCCAGCTCGGGCACGGTCACGCTGAAGTCCGAGAGGATCTCGAGCAGGTACGCCTCGAACTCGTCGTCGGCGCGGTCGATCTCGTCGATCAGCAGGATGGGCACCGGACCGTCGCCGGCGGTGCCGGCGATCGCGCGCAGCAGCGGGCGCCGCACCAGGTACTCCTCGGAGTAGAGAGAGTGCTCGAGCTCGGCGGGCCGCTCGGTGCCCACGCCGGTGGTCTCCGCCGCGCGCAGGTGCAGCAGCTGGCGCGCGTAGTCCCACTCGTAGACGGCCTGCGTGACGTCGATACCGTCGTAGCACTGGAGACGAAGTAACTCTCCCCCAGTCCAACGCGAGAGGACGTGGGCGACCTCGGTCTTGCCCGCGCCCGCTTCCCCTTCGAGCAGCAGCGGCCGACCCATGCGCAGCGCCAAGAAGAGCGCCGTGGCCAGGGCGTCGTCGGCCAGGTAGCTGTGCTCGGCCAGCACCGCGGCCAGGGCTTCGGGCGTCTCGACGTGGGAGGGCACGGTTGCGCTCGAGACGCCCGCCGTCTCGAGCGCGCGTCGTTGCCTTCAACATCGAGCTGCTCCAGACCTCTCAGGTGAACAGTCCGCTGTCCGCAGCGACGCTACCCTTCTGCGTCCCGTCGACGCGCGTGAGCTTTCTGTACGAGGACGAGACGGGCTCCCTGGTGAAGGGGTCGTCGCCGACGCATGCGAGCGCGATCGTCTTCATGCCGCCGCGCGATGGCGTTCACGCCGAGCGTGCCATGGCACTCTTCCGCGAGGCGTTCGGTCCGCTCGGCACGGTCGTGATCCCATGATCCACCGCGACACGCGCGAGATGTTCTCCATCCTCGGGATGATCGGCTTTGCCTGGGTCTCTGCTTTCGTTCTCGTGAAGGGGTGGTGAGCGGTGCCCAAGATCTCCCTCGCCGAACCGCAGATCCGCGCCCTACGCTCCTACGTCCACGACTACGGACTAGCCAAGCTGGCCACCCGCCTCGGGTCGGACATCGCAACGATCGAGAGGGCAGCTCGGGGTGGAGAGCTACGCCGCTTCCATGGTGACAACCTCGAGAGCACGCACGGTATTGAAGTCGCGCAGGCCGCCGTGTCTTACCGACCCGATTCCCCCCGAGCCGCCCCCCAGGAACCCACCCACCGACGCCTTCACGATCGTCGAGGGATAGCAACGGAGTTCCCATCCTTTTTTGCGCGCTTCGGCCTCAAGGGCGCCCAGGCGCACTCCGGGTTGGCAAACCGCGACCCCGTCAGACTCAATGGCTTCGATCTGGTCCATCCGTGCGAGGTCGAGGACCACTCCCCCTTGTAGCGGAACCGCTTGACCGTAGTTGCCGGTCCCCGCACCTCGTGCCGTTACCGGTATGCCCTGGACGTGACAGTAGCGCAGCACATTTTGAACTTCAGGGGTGCTCACCGGCTGCACCACAAGGTCGCCAACCTTACCATCAAGCTGTTTACGGAGTACGGGCGAGTACCAGTAGAAGTCTCGCGACAACCGTTCGACCACCTGCGGATGTGTCAAAACGCGGGACTCATCTCCAAGAATGGATGCTAGCGCGTTAGCGTGGTCTAGGCTCACGTCGATTTCGTTGGCGGGCTAATGCTTGTCCCAACTGTCTTTGCGGCTACTCCAGGTACGAAACGCCCTCTGCATATTCGGGTGCGTGAAAAGCGTATTGAAGAGTTTCCGCAGCACTGGTCCCTCGACTCGACAGGTCATATCCGATCGTCGCGCAATCTCTTTTGCCGGAACATGAATCTGCAGACAGTGGCAGCCAGCATCAGCGATAGTTGCGCCAAACACTACCCGATCCAAACGCGCCCACAACGCGTTCGCCATGCACATCGGACAAGGCTCGCACGTCGAATACATCGTGTACCCGGCTAGTCGCGGACTCTTGAGCTTCTTCCCGGCCAACCGCACGGCGCGCAGCTCGGCGTGGGAACTGGGATCGTTGTCCCGCATCACCGCGTTGGTAGCGCCCACGAGCCGCTCACCAGTCCGGCTGTTCACTATGAGTGCACCGAAAGGCACCGGGCGCGGCGTTTCCAGCGTCTGCGCTGTAAAGCGGTACAGTTCACGCATGCGCTCCTCGTCCCGCCGAGTCACACGAGTGCGTCCGCCTGCGGGGCTCGCCATTGGCGCACTCTAGCATGTCACTCACAGCTCGGAACAATCGAAAAAAACGCACGCTCCAATCACTAAATCTTGTGCGCCAAAAGCGCCCTCGTAATGCGGGTGGGTGCTAGGCTGCTCCCAGAACGTCTTCTTCTGAGCAGATCATCATGAGGAGATTTCGAACATGCCTGGCGTTGTGCCACGTCGCGTTTATGGCGGCGTTACTGGTGTTGACGAGTTGCCACAGATCCTACACCCAGGGCGAACAAGACACCGGCTTGATCAAGGTCACGCTACAGGCCGATTGGTACCCGCAACCCGAGCACGGCGGTTTCTACACGGCACTGGTGAAGGGCTATTACAAGCAGGAAGGCCTCGCCCTCAGCATTCAACCTGGGGGACCTTATGTGGTTGTGCCTCAGCAAGTGGCCTCGGGCGCCGCGCAGTTTGGCATGGCGAGTTCGGATCAAATCCTGGAATCTGTTGCGGACGGCCAACCGCTCGTTGCCGTAGCCGCTACCATGCAACGCGATCCGCAAGGGATCATGGTTCATAGGGATTCGCCGATCCACTCTTTTGCGGACCTGAACGGCCACACGGTCGCGGTGAAGCTCGGGTCCACGTGGTTCGAATATTTGTTGAAGCGCTATAAGCTCGACGGAGTGCGGGAGATCCCCGCTACTTTCAGTGTGGCCAACTTTGTGGCTGATCCGCACTACATCCAGCAGGCTTTCGCGACCTCCGAACCATATTTTGCGCGGCAGGCGGGGGTTGAGACTCGCGTGCTCCTGACCAGCGATGCCGGATATAACCCTTACCGCGTCATGTTCACCACCCGCGATTTCCTGAGCCAGAACCCCGACGTGGTTGGCAGGTTCGTCCGTGCGTCTCTGAAAGGATGGCGGGATTACCTCAACGACCCGACCGATGGGAATGCGGCGGTATCGAAAGTGAATCCTGCGTTGAATCCGCAATGGATGCAGTTCACCTGGCAGGCATTGCGCGACGGAGGCTTCGTGACCGGCGATGATCGCACGGGTAGTCAACTCGGCAAAATGGAGGCCGATCGTTGGACGACAATGTACAACCAGCTTCTTGAGTTGAAAGTGATCCAGAAGGCGTTTGATCCCGCGACGGCTTACACCCTGCAGTTTTGCGAAAAGACTAGTCGAATCGGTGCACCCGCATCGGGGCGACCAACCGGGTCCGCTTCGGCCAAATACTACGGGCGCTGTAGAGTAGCCGCTTCTCTGTCCGGACCGCCCGACCTTCTTTCTGATCTTGCCCGGGCAGTTGCCGCACCGAAATCGGTATCCGCTTGGGCATATCCGAATTCTTCCTCGGTACGAGTTGATGGTCTACCATACTCGTTTTCCGCATCGTGATCGAAACGATTTGCCAGTAAACCTCACTAGTGATATAGATGCAGACTTCCAATCTGCAATGGGGAATCCCGGTCATCTGCCAAAAACACTCAGACTTAGGCAAGATCCGAAATGACGCCCACACTCAGCGAGATGTTTCGACGTCTTTTAAACGCTGAGGATCAGACCCGTGCGGCACGATCAGTCGAGTACTTTGGCTGGCTCGATATGGTCCTGGGCAGCATCATCCTCATCGCACCTTATTGGACCGCCTGGTTGCTGCAACTGCCTGCGCTAACGGTTCAGGGCGCGAACTATCTGCGTCTGGTCGGACTGCTGGTCGGCGGACTCGGGATGTTATATGTGGTCGCCGGACGCCTGAATGCACAGGGCTTCGTCTTCGCCTCTCTGCTCGATCGGCCGCTCGTGCCGGCGATCATGGCGGTCCTGTGGTACAAGGAAATTCTTCCTGGCCCGCTGGCAATCGCGTTCTCAGTCAGCGACTTTGGCGGCTTTGTCTGGACTCTTTTGGCCTGGCGCGAGGATGCGCGACTTGGCCCCGATCGCGACCATCTTCGTCTGGTAGCACGGTTGGCCGCCTCGTACTTCGCCTTCGTGAGCGGCGTGGTTCGTAACGCACGCACTTTTCACCCTGATGGGAGGGTATTTCGCGGCAGCGTGCGATCCCTGCAACCGGCCGATGCGAGCTTCGCACGCGCCGCCGAACAACTCGCAGGATCGACTCTCATGCGCATCGGTATGGGAGTAATGAAGAAGGGTGCGCCGCTCCGGTTAGCCGACCGGATCCCTGATGCGCCGAGCATCGCGACGCGCTTTTCTTCATCCCCAGGCAACCAGATCAGCTTGCAAGGCCGCACCGATGAATCCCTTGACCTCCTTTGTACTGCCGGTGGAAACCGCCTGTGGAAGCTGATTGTGAACCTTGCTCTGGGCGGCAGGATGTATGGTCTCGACCAGTTCGATTACTTCAAGAACGTTTATTACGCGGACGTGCCCTACAGGATCGACAACGGCAAGCGCGACGTATGGATTCGGCTGGTCCCTGACATGGAGACACCCGGCCTCCCGCAAGACGGTCCGGCACGCGAAGATGGCCTCTCCAAAGCAGTCGCGCGTCGCGCGCTGCTTCGCATTGAAGTGCAGGTAGTTGGGGATGCTCGTGCGCCCTTCGTTCCCATCGCTGAGATTCGCCTTGAAGAGGAGATCCAAATCGATCAGGAGGCTCTGCATTTTGATCCGATTGCGGGGCGTGGCTTCGAACCACACGGAATCCTGACCGAAGTTCGCAAGAGCGTCTACCCAGCAAGCGTTCGAAGCCGTGGCGCAAGCGCGCCGGAACGAGTTCTTCGCGACCAAGAAGGTATAAGTAATAGGCTGGCGGGGTACTTGGATGAAGGGACTCCCGCAACGGCCACTGGACGCTGGCGCGGCTGGGCTAAGTTCATTTGCTTGTCCGGAGCCGCATTACTTGTGCTCTTCGGGATCTACATGGCAGTACGGCTGACCCATGATCGTCCGGTCGAATACGCAGATGACGTTCTTCACTTTGAGTATGGTTCGACTGGCGGCGAGCGGACGAACGGCATTCCGTATTGGTTCTGGGTCGCACTCCCCGAACTCTTTCCCGAATACCTACCCGACAAGACACCGGGCCGCGGTTACTCGGCCTTCGGGATGATTTACGAGCCGGGCAAAGATCCGCGCTACGACCTGCCAGTCGGCATGTCGATGCGCAATTTTCGCGGCATCGATGTGGTGTATCTCAACTGCGCCTCCTGTCACACCGGCACGGTGCGAGATGCACCCGGCGCGATGCCACGGATCGTCCCGGGAATGCCGGCCCATACGTTCGACCTAGGTGCTTGGGGGAAATTCCTCACGACGATTCCCACGGACCAGAAGTTCACCCCGCAGCGCATGCTCGACCAGATCAGCAAGATGCAGGACGATCCCCATCGTCGAGTGGACAAACCGGACCTGATCAACAGACTGATATTCAGATACCTGGCAGCCTATCTGATGCGAGACCAACTGCTGATTCTGGGACAGCGGCTCGGCTTCATCAATAAGGATTCCTGGGGTCCGGGGCGGGTTGATACCTTCAATGCTCCAAAGGCACTCCTGAACTTCCCGATGGAGAAGTACGCCGACCCTAAAGAGTTGATCGGTAATGTCGACTTCCCGTCGATCTGGTATCAGGGGCCAAGAAAGGGAATGCAACTGCACTGGGATGGAAATAACACGTCGGTGGATGAACGCAACCTGTCAGCGGCGTTCGGCACTGGGGCGTATCCTCCGACGCTGGACGTCGACCGGGTGCTACGCACTGCGAAGTGGTTGGAGACCGCCAAGCCGTTGTCTTATCCCTATCAGATTAATGGCCCGCTGGCAGTGCAAGGCAAACAGATCTATCAGGAATACTGCGCTCGATGCCATGGTACACAGGAACCGCCGTTTCGCCATGACCCGCCACAACCGGACGAATTGGTCGGCACTGTTGTACCGATCGAGAAGATCGGCACCGATCGGTGGCGCCTTGACTCCTACACCTGGGTCTTGGCCGTCAACCAGAGCACTCTTTACGCTGGCTATGAGAAGGACTGGGGTTTCGCCCCGCCTTATCCCCAGCGCTTTAGCCACTTTCGCAAGCAGCCGGGCTATGCCAATTCTCCCCTCGATGGAATCTGGCTGCGCGCGCCCTATCTCCACAACGGATCGGTTCCGACTGTGTGGGAACTGCTCAAGCCCGAAAAAGAACGGGTCGGGTTCTTCTACCGTGGCAATGACGTTTACGATCCCAAGAACGTTGGGTTTGTTTCCAGTATCGCCGAGCAGGACGGCCACAAATTCTTTCCCTTTGATACTCGGCAACCAGGCAATGGCAATGGGGGACATACGGGTGCTGCGTATGGCACCGATCTGCCGGATGACGGAAAATGGGCCCTTCTCGAGTATCTGAAAACCTTTTGACCGATCGAGCATGCAAATGAAAAGGCGCACCAAGCGAAATGTCCTGCTCGTCGCGGTGATGGTGCTCGTCATTGTCATCATCAGCGCCTGGAGTTACCTGTGGCGGGAGATCCCCCAGCCAGGATGGATCACCGCCGACGAGCGCAGCAACTTCCTCTATGGCTCGGTCGGAGCGGAGCGCGATGCCGGCATTCCTTACTGGATATGGCTGGCGCTCCCCCGCATGTTTCCGGAATACATGCCGGGCAACGGCGGCTATGTCTCTCTCGGCTTCTCGTGGGAGGAAGGCAAGGAGATGCCGGCGGGCTTTTCCAAGAAAACCGTCGGCTACGTTCGCGTAGCCGGGAATTGCGCTTTGTGCCACGCGGCTTCGTTCCGCAGCGGACCAGACGAAGGGCCCCAGGTTCTGCCCACTGTTCCTGGACGCGCCACGGGCGTTCAGGGATTGCTCACATTCTTTCAGCAATGCGCTCAAGACCCGCGCTTCAACTCCACCGAGATCATGGCAGAGATCAATAGCGCGACCAAGCTTCCTCTCATTGACAGCCTGCTTTACCGGTTCGTTCTGATCCCGAGCACGCGGCGGAAACTTCTTAGCCAGAACTTGGTGATGATCGACTCAGCCCTCCAGCAGCACAGCCGCGACCCGTATTCCGACGCTCCTTTTTCCAATCCGCAACTGAAGGCTCTCGCCGGCTGGGTGAAGGGCTTCAAGACGCCGCCGTATCCGCCGGAGTGGGACCGCGCGTTAGTGGAGGCAGGCAAGCCGCTGTTTGCTCAGCACTGCGGATCGTGCCACGCACCCGACGGCAAGCAAAAAGGAATGTTGGTTCCTATCGCCGAGATCGGCACCGATCGCGAACTGGCGAATACAAAGAAGACCAGCGGTTACGTCGCAGATCTACTGGATGGAATTTGGATGCGTGGGCCATACCTCCACAATGGCTCAGTTCCAACGGTGGGTGATCTTCTCAAGCCCCCGGCACAGCGGCCGGCGACTTTCTACCGCGGCAACAACCTACTCAACAATCATGACATCGGCTTCGTGTCAGATCTGGCGCAGGAGAAAGGTCTTCATTTTGTTTCCTTCGATACGAAACTGCCGGGCAACAGCAACGCCGGGCATCTCTATGGGACAGAACTCTCGGATCAGGAGAAGAAAGCCATTCTCGAGTACCTGAAAACTCTGTGAGCTTGAGCGCATGAGGTAGGCAAAGGAAGCACATATAAGGATGAGTTCGAAAGTTCCAAATCAGTTTGATTGCGAATATGTCGTCGTCGGCTCGGGAGCGGGGGGCGGTACTGTGGCATCTCGTTTGGCGCAGGCAGGAAGGTCCGTCGTGCTGCTCGAAGCGGGTGGAGATCCTCGAGAACTCAAGGGCGGCGATTCTATTCTGCCTGAGGCGAACCGCTTGCCGGCTGATTACGACGTTCCTGCGTTCCATGCCTTTGCTTCCGAAAACAGCGCCATGAAGTGGGACTTCTATGTTCGTCATTACTCCGATGATGAGCAACAGCGGCTCGATCCTAAGTACTGCGAGGAGGAGGATGGAGTGTTGTATCCACGGGCTGGGACCCTCGGAGGATGCACGGCTCACAACGCGCAAATATTGATCTATCCCCACAACTCAGATTGGGAATACATCGCTGATCTGACACAAGATTCCAGTTGGCGGCCGGAGAAGATGCGGACTTACTTTCAACGTCTGGAGAATTGCCGGCACCGGCCTTTGCATCGCTGGTTGTCAAAGATAGGGTTCAATCCATCCCGCCATGGCTGGGGGGGATGGCTGCACACGGAAAAAGCCATCCCCACGGCTGCGCTGTTGGACAAGGGCCTCTTCGAAACGCTGGCGGAGTGTATCGACGAATCCCTTGAGTCTTCCGGTGACCCAGTCGAGCGCGTGGGCTGGTTTTTGGAAAGCTGGGGTGATCCCAATGACTGGCGTCTGGTCAGAACGAACGCCAAGGGATCGCGCTATACGCCGCTTACAACCCGAAACCACGCGCGCATGGGGTCGCGTGAGTTCGTTCTGGAAACCGCTCGTAAACACCGTAATTTGAAAGTCGAACTGAACGCCCTCGCCACCAAAGTTTTGTTCGATGAGGACAAGCGCGCCATCGGAGTGGAGTATCTACACGGCGAAAAACTCTACCGCGCCTCTTCCCGGACCAGTGCGGAGGCGGGAGAACCTAGAAAAGTCTACGCTTCGAAAGAAGTCATCCTCGCCGGCGGCGCCTTCAACACTCCACAATTGCTGATGTTGTCTGGGATCGGCCCACGCGAAGACCTGGAGCGTTTCGGGATCAAAGTCATCGTGGACCTTCCCGGGGTGGGTAAGAACTTACAGGACCGATACGAAATCGCCGTGGGCAATCGGATGAACTTCTCACAGTGGCATATCTACAAAGGGATGAAGTTTTGCGCAGGGGACCCGCAATTCCAGGAGTGGGATCTCTGCCGATCCGGAATTTACGCGACCAACGGCTCGGTTCTTTCTTTCTTCAGGCGATCGCCGGCCGCGGAGGGACCGCCGGATCTGTTCTGCATGGCCCTGCTCGCCAACTTCCAGGGATATTCTCCGAACTACTCGCATCTGTTTGCCAAAGATCTCAATTACCTAACCTGGGTCGTACTAAAGGCACACACCAGAAACCGCGCCGGCAAGGTTACATTACGCTCCATCGATCCGCGGGATGTCCCTCGTATTAACTTTCGTTACTTGGAGGAAGGCGGCGAGAAGGACTTGGAGGCAGTGCTCGACGGCATCCGATTTGTACGCGCGCTCACCTCCGAACTCAAAGAGCAGAAACTTCTGTCTGAAGAATTTCCAGGAGATGATCTTCAGACTGACGAGGCGTTAAAGAGCTATGTCCGAAACAACGCCTGGGGACACCATGCGTCTTGTACTTGTGCCATCGGCAATGAAACGGACGGAGTACTCAGCAGCGATTTTCGAGTGCATGGAACCAAGGGGCTTCGCGTGGTGGATGCGTCGGTTTTCCCCAAGATTCCAGGTGTTTTCATCGTCAGCGCGGTTTACATGATCGGCGAAAAGGCTGCCGACGTTATACTCAACAGCCGCTGAAGGTTTTACAAGATCGATGTCGACATGAAAAGGAGTGCTTAGTATGTCTTACGATGTTCCGCAATTGCTGCAAATGTCCAACTCAGATTTGGATTCCCTGTTCTCCAGTAGTCCAGCAGGGGACGTTCCGGATGGCCCGGCCAAAGGCACTGCGATCATAGCTTCCGGCACCATTTACAGCCCGGAGATCGCCGAGTTCGTCAGCCTGTTCGTGTGGCAGGGTAAAACGTTTGATTCTCAGAAGGGAGTGTTGAGGAACCGGATTCTGCCAATCGGCCTCAACGCCATCATCGCCAAAGTCTACAAAGGCGCCAGTTGGCTCGACCAAAAGGAATGCGTTGTTCTTGACTATTCTGAGACCTCGCTGGTGGCGCAGTGGATTCGTGACGAAATCCGGCTGATTGGGCCGGGCTTCTATTTGGGCCGTGTTTACTGGGGCAACAAGCCGCTGATTCACTTTTGCCTGCAATTCGGGGCTGCGGCTGGATCGTAGATATCGTCCCGTTTAGTTTGGGATCGGCCAAGTTCGGAAATCGCCTGTGACAGGCAGGAGGAAAGACTGTGATTAGCAAACTGCTTCGAGGGCTTCTGATCGTTGTGGTTGTTGTATTGCTCTTGGTCGGTGCGGGTGTCCTCCTCTACTGGTGGAATTTGCCAAAACCGGGGCACGTCAAAGACGAAGCTCTCTTAGCGGGCAGAGATGCTTCCAGTTTCCCCGCAGCCGACTGACGACGACTTCCATGAAATGGACGGAGGCGTGGCCCTGAACGCGGATGAAATCAAGGGGCGCAACACTTGGATGGTATGGACTGCTGGCAACGACCGCCTTTGGGATAAGCTTATCTACGCCAGCGCCGGTGCGCTCGACTTCCTGAAAGTCCTTTCCTCGCACCCCGAGTTACTGAAGATCAACCCCAACTTCAATCACGATCACCGCTGGGAATACCTTGGCTTGGTAAATGATCCCTGCTTCGAACAAGCCACCGGGCCCAATCCCGAAAGATGGGGTCTTTGGCTCGACAAGCGCCGCTCGAACTGCCAGCCCGACCACTTCGAAAATGAGACGAAGTATCCTGGGGTGAAAATCGGGTCCCGTGGCTCGAATCTTAACGGCAAGGACTTTCCCGTTGGTTCGTTCTACGGCTACGAGACCGGCATCGTAGGCTTACGACTCTTTCCCAACCCGGACTTCGATGAGAAGGCCGCCAAACATTGGGATCCGGAGAGATATTACACTGACCTCACTTACTATAATGACAAGCATCTGGTGCGTCCGTATCGCGTAGGCATGTCCTGCGGTTTTTGCCACGTTGGGCCCAACCCGGTCAAGCCTCCCGCGGATCCGAACAACCCGAAGTGGGAGAACCTCAGCTCCAATGTCGGCGCCCAATATTTTTGGATTCAAAGGATCTTCTACTGGCAAGGCGAGGAAGACAATTTCGCGTGGCAACTCTTTCACACTTCCCGGCCAGGCAGCCTCGACACTTCTTTTGTCTCCACGGACAACATCAATAATCCCCGGACAATGAACGCCGTCTATCTGTTGAAAGAGCGCCTGCAGCACTCCAAACGTTGGGGTCAAGAAACGCTCGCCGGCGGTCAACAAAACAACAAGCAGTTTAATGACTTCGTCCACGACGGGTGGCTTACCGGGTTCTATTCCGCGCCAGATACGGTGTGGACTCCACGCGTTCTAAAGGATGGCTCTGACTCGGTGGGCGCTTTGGGTGCACTCAACCGTGTCTATCTGAACATCGGCACCTTCAGTGAAGAGTGGTTGTTGCACTTTAACGCTCTGGTTGGTGGCAAGCCCATTACGCCCATCGAGATTTCCGTTGCGCGAAAGAACTCCGCCTACTTTGCCGCTACCGAGGCGCAGACTCCCGCAACTGCGCTCTTCTTCTTGAAAACCACGGAACCACATCATCTAAAGGATGCCCCTGGCGGCGCCGAGTACTTGAAAAAGGACGAGAAGTTAGTCCCTCGGGGAAAAGAAGTGTTCGCCGAGCGTTGTGCGCGTTGTCATTCCAGCAAGGTGCCTGCTCCGCCGGTGCCCGGCTTGGATCCGTCCGGTTGTGCAGGAAAGGACTATCTCAACTGCTGGAACCAATATTGGGAGTGGACCAAGACATCAGACTTCAAAGAAAAGATGAAGAACATCGTCATGGCCCCCGACTTCCTCGATGGCAACTATCTGTCCAGCGAACTCAGGGTCCCCGTGACGCTGCTGCAAACTAATGCTTGCAGCCCGCTCGCCACCAATGCTCTGGGCGGCAATATCTGGGACAATTTCTCCTCCCAGTCTTACAAAGACCTCCCTTCAGTCGGAACCATTACCTGGTACCATCCGTACACGGGTGAGCCCAGGACTTATGTGATGCCCGCGGGCGGCCGAGGCTATACGCGTCCCCCATCGCTGGTGAGCGTGTGGTCGACCGCACCCTTTCTGCTGAACAACACAGTGGGCAAGTTTGACTACGATCCATCGGTTCAAGGGCGGTTGCGATCGTTCGAGGACGCGATTCACCAGATGCTTTGGCCGGAATCGCGGGACAAAGACGAACTGCTCGGAGACAAGATTCCCGGCAAGATCGACCGCACAACAAAAACAAGTTATCTCAAAATCTCCTACGGATACCTTCCTGACGCGTTGCAACAACTTCGCGGTATCGCGCGGTTTTTCCCTTGGCTTATCGACGACAAAGACAAGATCGTCAGGATCGGCCCGATCCCCAAAGGCACTCCCGTGGGGCTTCTCGCAAATATCAACCCGCTGCCCGAGAGCAACGATCCGGGTGAGCGTCTTGAGCACGACAAGAAGCTTCTCGGCCTGGTGCTCAAGATTAATGGTGATCTGCAAAAACTCCCGCCCAATGCAACCGATGAGGACGCAGAAAACGTCTTCAAGAACGTGGTCGAGCAGATGCTCGAACTCAGCAAATGTCCTGACCTCATCGTGAATCGTGGTCATTACTTCGGAACGGATAAATCCGCCGGAGCGGAGCCGGGGCTGAGTAACGAAGATAAACAGGCTTTGATTGCGTTCTTGAAGAGGTTCTAGTGTCTTCCCCGGAATATCTGGACAAAGTCGGGTCGGGGATCAACGTTCGCTGGCCCGCGAGCCCAATCAGGGCTGGAGTCCACCCGCTTGACGTCGTAGCGGCGTGGTTGATGTGCCGGGACAAATTGTTTTCGCAAGGCTGGGGAGACGAATCGCTCCTGACGGACCTTGTCCAGCGCGCCTCGTTCGCCCACCCGCCCGGTTTCATTAGTATCGACTGGTCAGACCCATATCGGCGGGCCGGCACGATTCGGCGCGATGGCAGATTCTTCTCTCCCCTGGATTTGCTTCCACCGGCCACTCGAACTGTGCACGTTCGGGCATGGTTGAAGCCAGGGAACACCGCAGCCTGCGTGATCCTCGCCGCCTCCCGCGACGAAGGATACAAAATGCGAGAGCGCACTTTCGGCGCTCTCATCGATCGCGGACTCGACTTGTATCTATTGGAGAATCCGTTCTACGGCCGCCGCCGTACATCCTCATCGGCGTCTCTCGCCAAATTCAGTGACCACATGCTCATGAATTTGGGTTCGGTCTGGGAAGCGCGAGCGCTGCTGGAGTATCTACGTGGTTCCTATGGAAAGCTCACCGTGGCGGGGTATAGCATGGGCGGTCACATGGCGGCGATCACGGCCGCGGTGACTCCGTTTCCGGTCGCATGCGCTGCGCTTGCCACAGGTGCGTCCGCCGCTCCCATCTATACCAAGGGCCTGCTCTCCTGGAGTGTGAACCTGGATGCATTGGCTGCCAAACCCGGCCATCAATTAGCGGCGAGGGAACGGCTGCATCTCCTTATTGAGGCGGGCGACTTAACCCGTCACGACCCGCCTATGCGAGCAGACGCAGCCGTTGTCGTCGGCGGCGTGAGAGACGGCTATATCCTGGCAGAGGAGACGGAGCGGCTACATCAATACTGGTCAGGAAGCACCCTACGCTGGCTCTCAGCAGGTCACGTCACGGCGTTGATTTTCTTTCGCGGCGCGTTACGCGACGCTGTCGCCGATGCGACGGCCAAACTGTGACGCCGAGAGCATCGGACCGCTCGAGAATTGCCCACGGAAAGGAACATGGTAATCTGAATTTGTTACTCCGCTATTCTCGGATTTTCCTTCTCTCTCCGGCAAACCTTGCAGGCATTCGCGCAGGCTACGTGACGAGACCAGACTCGGCACTCGACCTTGCACGCCGCCTGCGTGAGGATGGCGTGCCCCTGGGAGAGCTATTTAGCTTTATCAGCGGACTCTACTTTCGCGGCAAGCTGGCCTATGCTCGAGCTTTTTCCGCGCCGCCCGCTTTATCACGCACATTTATTATTACCGCGACCGGAGGCTTGATTCCGCCGGAAACCGTTGTGACCCTCGATCGCCTGCGCGAGATTGCGGCGAACGACATTGATCCAAGCGATCAGCGGTACCGCGCGCCCCTCGATCGCGATTGCCGCGAGCTCACAGAGAAGATGGCAGATTCATGTGGCGTTGTTCTTCTGGGAAGCATTGCGACATCAAAGTACGTTGAACCTTTGCTCCAGATTTTTCGTGAGCGATTGCTCTTTCCTGCCGAGTTCGTCGGTCGCGGCGATATGAGCCGCGGCGGACTGATGCTGCGCTGCGTCGAAAACGGTAAAGAACTCGCGTACATACCCGTACTGAGCGCGACGCGCCGCGGTCTAAGGCCTCCGAAACTTTCGCCTTTGGGTCGTTCCACAAAACAAACGCGCGAACTCCGGGACAGTTCCAAGATGGAGTGACCGAGAGACTGCTCATATCGTTTCATAAATGGAAGTATCTACATCGAATTCTGCCGGACTCCCGGACAGTTCCAAGATGGGCTAACCGAGAAGTCAGTGTTCCAGTCTTCGCCCCTGACGGCGGAATGCGAAAATCGGGCCATCTGCCACGCGAACAGCGTGCGAGTCGGCTAACCTCGAGCCTGCTCTTCTGATCGAATATCTAACTGAACATGAATGGCTTAACGCCGTTACACGAGCGCGTCTGCGTCCCTGCATCTTTTTTGTCTCCTCACCCGTATATCCCGATAGCATGAACGCCATCGCTTACTGCTTCGTGAATGTAATGGAATCCGAGGCCAGCGCAATTGCTCGGGGTCTACGCCGGCGTGATCCAGACCTACTGGACCGCCTCATCGAGCAGTATCAGCACCGGCTTCTTCGCTATCTGGTTTATCTCTCGGGAAATCGTGAACTGGCGGAGGACCTGTTCCAGGAGACCTGGATTCGCGTGCTCGAACGCGGCCATCAATACGACGGCCAGCACGAATTCAGCACTTGGCTCTACGCGGTGGCGAGAAATCTGACCATCGATTATTTCCGGAAGAAAAATCCTGTCAGCCTGGATGGGCTGATGGATAACGAAGAGCACGCGCCGCTCGAACCAGCCGACACGCGGCCCCTGGCGTGGGAAGTTGTGCAGCAGCACCAGCAGGCCGAGCGCATCAGTGCGGCATTGGTCGGCATTCCGGCAGAGTACCGCGAGACCATCGTGTTGCGCTTCCAGGATGGATTGGCTTTGGAAGAGATTGCCGCCGTAACCGGGGCGCCACTGGGCACGGTGAAATCGCGACTGTATCGCGGGCTGAACATGCTGATGGGGCAATTGGAGGGAACACAGGCATGACGCGGAACGTACATGAAGAGGCACGGGAACTGATCGCGCTGGCTGGGTGGCAAGACCTCTCGGAGCGCAGCAGATTTGGCTGCGAGCCCATCTCGAGGAATGCGAAGCCTGCCGCGATTATGCGGAAGCAGCCAACGCGGGTGGTCCGTGCTTTGCGTTCGCTGCCGCTGGCCGCCGATTCCCGCCTGGTGCAAACCACGCAGATGCGGGTGCGCTTTCACGCCGGCAGGCTTCGGGAGACGCGGGAACGGCTGTGGTTGGTGGGGCTGGCTTGTCTGAGTGTAGGCCTTTCCGCGACGCTGACCATCCCACTTCTCTGGCGGCTCTTTGCCTGGATGGGCGAGTGGGCGGGCGTTTCCAACTGGGTTTGGCAGGCGGGCTTTGCGTTCTTCTGGATCGCACCGGCGCTGGTGGTGAGTGCGCTGCTTCTGGCTCGCGGCACTCATTTGACCAGCAACGGCGAAAATGCGATAAGGGCGATGAGAAAGCGGGCAACATTTATGCAAGTGAAAACCGAAACTCGAACTGGATTCACTGCGGAAATCAAGATTGTTCCCGCGGTGGGCGTGGGTGCTGGCAGCGGTCGCATTCATCGCCGCGCAGTGGTATTTCAATATTCCGATGGCTCGCCACTGCACGCGCCGCCGGCATGGGCGAGGCCCCTGCTTGGAATGCTGGCCGGCCTTGCCGGTGGCTGCTATGTGCTGTTCATCGGCTACATCAACCGCGACGCGAAACGCCGCGGGATGAGCCCGACGCTTTGGACGCTGGTGGCAGTTTTTATTCCCAATTGCCTGGGCATTCTCCTTTACTTCATCCTGCGGCATCCTCTGCAGAGCGCATGCCCGCAATGCGGGAACGCCATCCAGACGGGATTCAACTTCTGCCCTCGCTGCAGCAACAAACTGAGCCCGAGTTGTCCGCAGTGCCAGCGCGTGGTCGGCGTGAACGATGTCTATTGTCCGTACTGCGGAACTTCGCTGCGCAATCCGGCGGCCCCGGCCTCCGGACTCCCGACGAAGCTTCCTGGTTAACGACCGAATCGAGTGGCAGGTCCCGGACTATGCCGCTCACCGAGGCACTCAAATGACGGAACAGATTACTGAAATGTCACCGCGCCTTAAGGCCAGAATCACAGGCCTCTTTTATTTGATCGCCGGGCAGGCGTATTCATTCGCCGAGTTCTCGGTTCGCGGCAAGCTCGTTGTGCACGGCGACGCCGCCGCTACAGCGCAGAACATCCTGGCGCACCAGTCATTATTTCTGTGGGGTTTCGCAGCCGAACTTATCTCGGGCGTTTTTTTTATAACGGTAACGCTCCTTTTCTATAACATGTTCAAGCCGGTGAACCGGAGCCTCTCTTTACTCGCAGCCTTCTTCAGTCTCACCGGATGCATCATCGGGGCTGTCAGCAGCCTGTTTCATCTCGCCCCCTTGGTCGTCTTGGGAGGAGACCAGTACTTCAGAGCATTTAATGTGAACCAGTTGCAGGGACTGGGCCTCATGTTTCTTACACTGCGTACTCTGGCCACCAATATCTACATGGAATTTTTCGGATGCTATAACCTCCTGCTCGGCTACCTCATTTTCAGGTCGAAATTTCTGCCTCGGATTCTGGGCGTATTCATGGCGATTGCGGGCTTGTCTTACCAGCTCTTTTTGTCACCGCCGCTCGCAAAATCTCTCTTCCCCTACGTTGTGGCCCCCGCCGGCACCCTCGGGGAGCTATCTCTTATTCTGTGGCTCCTCGTGGTCGACGTGAACACTCAACGCTGGAAAGAGCAGGCCAGTACAGCGGGGCCATCACCAATTCCCTGCTTCCGCTTGACTCCGCTGTGGTCAGCGGCATACTGTCGCCAGTCGAGAGGGGGACCTCCTCATGCCACACTACGTATCACTGCTTCGCTACACACATCAGGGCGCTGCAAAAATAAAAGAGAGCCCGGCCCGGCTCGACGCCGCCAAGAAGGCCGCCGAAAGCGCTCAAGGAAAGGTCCACGCCTGGTACTTGACCATGGGGGAGTATGACGCCGTGTTGGTCTCGGAGTTTCCCAATGACGAGGCCGCGGCACGGTTCATGCTGTCCACGGGTGCTCTGGGCAACGTGACGACTCAGACGCTGAAGGCCTTCACCGAAGCCGAATACCGCAAGATTATCGCCTCTTTGCCTTGAGCTGAGAGGCTAGCCTGGCGAGCGTGAAATGGGGATTGCAGAATGTGCCGTAGTGTGTCCGGAATCGGGTTCATCTGCCGATGTTGCTGTTGGCTGAGGGGCGGAGTATGATCGCCGCCGTCAAAGGAGGACCCATGAAGAACGTGCTTATGATTGCATTGCTCTGTTTGTTTTCGTTGTCCCTCGCTGCCGGTCAGGCGTCCAAGACGAGTGGTGTCGAGGATGAGATCAAGAAACAGGAACAAAACTGGGCACAGGCGACCCTAAAGGAAGGCGCAGCAGCGGTGGATCAGTATGAAGCCGACGACATCATC
This sequence comes from uncultured Acidobacteriaceae bacterium, assembly GCA_963819035.1. Taxonomy (GTDB): domain Bacteria; phylum Acidobacteriota; class Terriglobia; order Terriglobales; family Acidobacteriaceae; genus Sulfotelmatobacter. The sequence continues at coordinate 84,985 of CAWFUU010000019.1, forward strand.
GACACAGACCCCACCGGCCGCGTTACCAACAAGGCCCAGGACAAGGCGGACTTGAGCTCGGGTGATCTGAAATTTCAGTCGATGGAACTGAGCGACCTGACAGTCCACGTTTACGGCAACACTGCCGTGGCCGCTGGAACCAACACGGTGAAAGGTACCTACAAAGGGCAGGACATAAGCTCCAAGTATCGCTTCACTGACACCTGGGTCAAGCGAAACGGCAAGTGGCAAGTGGCAGCATCGCAGGGCACAAAGCTGCAGTGATCACATTGATGCCCTGCGAATGCTGCTTCCTCGTCCCATGACGTGCGGTCCGTTGCGATCACGAGTGATGCGGCAAGACATTGCGGCCTTGCCGCATCCGTGGGAGCCTACTGTTTTGTGGCGGTAAACTGGCTATGGGTGCCGTGCAACTTGTCCTCGACCTTGAGGGTCATGGTTTTGCCGTCGGCACCTACCGTCATACGCGCGACGCTAATCACCTTCCCGTCGCGCTTGTCAGTCTCCTCTACCGTGTTCTTGCCCATGCTTTTCACGGAAACGCTGGTGGTTCCGGGATCACCTTTGTAGGGCGCGTCCGTGCCATCCAGCTTGGCAAGGTAGGATTGCCCGGTCTTGTTACTCATGCTCAGACTGTCACCTTCTACCTTGAAGGTGACCAAGAGTCCGTTGTCGGACAGGGTCTCCATCTTCGAGGTCACCCAGGAACCGGAAATCGCATGCGATCCGGCGGGCGCTTTGGCCACTTGTGTCTGGGTACCCTTGCCGGTGACCGGGTCGGCGTTCGTGTTGCTGCTGTCACTGAACTCGAATGTCGCCGTCTTACCGTCGGAAGAAACTACAGTTTTTGAGGTGGCGACGGTCTTCCCGTTTTTCTTGTCGACTTCCTCAACGGTCCGATCATCCACCACTTTGATGCTGACGCTATCCAGGTAAGGGTGTCCGCTAACCGGTTGGTCCTGGCCGTCCGCTTTTACGTCAATCGGCGGAACGCAGGTCTTGCACTGATACTTGCCGTTTTGCAACAGATAGACGTCGGGTTTTTTTGGAAACTGCGCGTCGCTGAGGTTGAACTTCCATGTCCCGTCGATGGCATTCTGCGCGATTGCTGGTGCGGAAGCTAGTAGCGCAATCACGAGTCCAAACAGGGGTAGATTCTTCATATCGTATCCTCCATGGACTTCTTTAACAGGGTTTGCCTGGGCCGATGAGCGACCCAACTGTACTCCTGACCCCTCGTCGCTGCAATAGCGGACCTCCAGTGTAGGATGAACACGCCGTTCGCGTTTCATCTGGAACGGAAGGAGGTCCGCGGGTGGCCGCTGAGACAACCAATCGCGCTGGGGTCCCGCAACTGCGCCGCAATTCGCTTGGGCTTTCGGAACTGGTGCTTCACGGCATCACGCATATCGCCCCTGCGACCAACATCATTTTTACGTTCCCCGTCATCGCCCTCAAAGCCGGACCGGACATGCCGATCTCGTTTCTCCTGACGACGGTGGTCTGTTGCTTCATCGCCAACACGGTGTCGGAATTCTCCAAGTACATGCCGTCGAGTGGGGGCTACTACTCTTTTGCCACCCGCGGCCTCGGAAGCCGTGTCGGATTCATGGCAACCTGGAGCTACTTGATCTATGACATCATCGGGCCGGCCGCTTCCAGCGGATTCCTGGGATACCTGTTGTCGGACACGCTGCATACCAGTTTCGGCATAAACATTCAGTGGTGGCTCATCGCGGTAGCAACGTTCGGCGTCATCTGGATCTTCACCTACTACGGGATACGGCTGTCGATGCACACGACCGCAATTCTCGGCGGGCTGGAGATGCTGATCATGCTGGCGCTCGCGATCACCTTCCTGGTCCATCCCGGGCCCGGTTCCAGTTACGTCGCGCCACTGAGGCCCTCGCAGTCGCCGCACCACTTCGGCGGCATTCTCGCCGGTATGGTCTTCTCCATCCTTGCGCTTAGCGGCTTCGAAGCTCCGGCGCCCCTCGCGCAGGAAGCCCGCCGTCCGGGCAAGTTCATCGGCCTCGCAGTCATCGTCTCGCTGGTGCTCATCGGGATCTTTTACGTCTTCACGTCCTATGCCAGTGCAATCGGCTGGGGGACGGGCAACATGTACGCGTTCGCCTCCAACCCGAATCCCTACTACGACCTTGGCCACGCAATGTGGGGATCGGCATGGGTGCTCGTCGTCCTGGCGATCATCAACAGCGCGGTCGGTGCGGGCCTGGCCTGCACCAATGCCGCTTCCCGAGTGATGTACACGATGGGACAGGCGGGCACACTGCCTTCAAGCTTCGGCAAGATTCATCCTGTGCACCATACTCCGACCTTCGCGATCGCGTTCCTCCAAATATCCGGCTTCGCGGCGGTGCTGCTCGTTGGTCTGCTATTGCGGCCCGAGGACATCTTTGGTTTCCTCGGCACCATTGCAACACTCGCGGTCATCGTCCTGTATTGCATGGCGAACCTGGCGCTGACATCCTACATCCGCCGCGAGCTTCCGCATCAGTTCAGCATCTGGTGGCACGCAGTGATCCCTTGGATCGGGACGCTGGCACTGCTGCCTGTCCTCTTCGTGACCATCTACCCAGTACCGCCGGCGCCGTACAACATAACGCCTTATCTGTTTGTGGTGGCATTGATCCTCGGTTTGGGCTACATGTACTGGCGCGAGTCACGCGCCCCCGGAGCGCTCGCCCGGGGTGCGACCATGCTTGTCGGCGCCCGCCTCGACCCCGAGGGAGACGTGGACTGGGACGCACCTGCAGTTCGAAGCTAGTGCTTGCCGAGTGGATGCGGGTGTGAAAGGAAGAGAAGTTCTACTCAATGCGCCACCGGCAGAGTGATGACAAATCACTCAATCGCTCATTGACCAGAGGTTGTAAACGTTTACCGCTTCCGTCAGCAATATCCCTCGTAAAAACGACGTAAATTGCCGATTTAAGCTTGACTTATGCGGCGATTGGCGTAAGGTCAAGTCACATACCACGTCGTATACCAACAATTTCCAGCACCTCGCAGTGTGTCCTATCTAGGAGTCTAGTTATGAATCCGGGCCTCTCCCCTTACCCGAATCGTCCCGACTGGAGGACTCTGTACAGAGCCGCCATCCTTGAAACCAACAAGAGCGCCCTACCGCAGCGCGTCTCAGAGGCAGAAGAAGCAGTGATCACCCGTGGGCGAGAAATCTTCTACGATCCCGGAACCCTCGACGAATTCGACGAAAAGGAAGCATTAGAAGACGCTCTCTACGCCTTGCGTGCATACAAAACCTCTTGGCAGAGCACCGAAGCCGCTTGATTCTAATCAGTCGATGAGCGCGCGACCAGGCGGCCGCCCTGACTGGTAGGTCGGGTCACCTGCACCGGTGTGGCAGGAACGCTGTAGTGTGGTCTGACTTTCTTCCTTCTGGGCTCTAGTGGCCTGTCACAGAACAATCATTACTTAGAGCGGGCCATCTGTTTAGTTGCTTTGGAAAGGGCACGGCTTCAGCCGTGCCGCCCAGAGCTCATAATGACGCGGGCTTTAGCCCCTGAGGGATTCCGCGGACCGGTAACGAACTCACCGCGACAGGCCACTAGATCATTTTCGAATCTTCCCATCCACTTGTAGCATCGCCCGGCGCACGCGACGTCGGGGAGGTGTCGCTGTGTCGACGGCCCTACCGCCTTCAACTCCACTGCCGCCCGGGGGTGAGCGTTAACTCCTTTCAGTTGTACCGGATACTCAAGCGCCCGGCCGTCTCTTTCTTGGAACGGAACTTGCACTTACTCACGGCCTGTGGGGATTGCGCTCTTTCTGATTCGCTCTAGCGAAAAAACCGGAGAGTGATTGAATCCTGCTTGAGGTAATATGTGGATTGTTCGACTCGCGTTGCGGCGGCCTTACACCTTCGTGGTGCTGGCCATTCTGATCCTGATCCTGGGAGCGTTCTCCATCGTCCGGACGCCCACCGACATATTTCCCAACATCAACATTCCGGTAGTAAGCATCATCTGGAGCTACAATGGACTGAACGCCCAGGACATGAGCGACCGCATTGTTTCGGTGACCGAGCGGGCGTTAACCACCACGGTCGACAACATCGGACATATCGAGTCCCAGTCGCTCAACGGCATCGCCGTGGTCAAGCTCTTCTTTCAGCCGACCGCAAATATCGAGCGCGGCATCGCACAAGTCGCTGCCGTTTCACAAACGCAGCTTCGACAATTACCGCAAGGAACCACTCCTCCTCTCATCATCAGCTATAGCGCGTCGAGCGTGCCCATTCTCCAGCTTGCGCTTTCGGGTGGAAAACTCTCAGAGCAGCAACTGAATGACTACGGCTTGAACTTCATCCGCACGCGCCTGATCACCGTGGAAGGCGCATCGGTGCCGTATCCCTACGGCGGGAAGCAAAGGCAGGTGCAGATCGACCTGAACACGGCAGCCTTGCAATCGAAAGGCTTGTCGCCGCTCGATGTAGTCAACGCCATCAGCGCGCAGAATCTGATCTTGCCCTCGGGCACGGCGAAAATCGGCTCCAAAGAGTACGACGTTGATATCAATGGCAGCCCAACCAGCATAGGAGAGCTCAACCGGCTGCCGATCAAGACCCTGGGCAGCAGCACGATCTATATTCATGACGTCGGTTGGGTGCGCGACGGCTTCCCACCACAGACCAACATTGTGCGCGTCGACGGGCAGCGGTCCGTGCTGCTGACTGTGCAGAAGGGGGGAAACGCCTCCACTCTAAACGTCATATCGGGCATTAAGTCACTACTGCCTCAAATCAAAGCGAGTCTTCCGCCGGAGCTCGACATCAAGCCACTCGCGGATCAATCGATTTTCGTACGCGCTTCGATTGATGGCGTGATCAAGGAAGCCACGATCGCCGCATGCCTCACTGGGCTGATGATTCTGATCTTTCTGGGAAGCTGGCGCAGCACGCTGATCATTGCGGTGTCGATCCCGCTTTCGATTCTGACCTCAATTATCGTGCTCAGCGCCTTGGGCGAAACCATCAATATTATGACCCTCGGCGGCCTCGCGCTGGCGGTTGGAATTCTGGTCGACGACGCCACCGTCGAGATCGAAAACATCAATCGCAACATCGCACAAGGCAAGGAGATTCAGGAGGCCATCCTCGACGGCGCGCAGCAAATCGCTGTGCCCGCCTTCGTGTCGACGCTCTGTATCTGCATCGTGTTCGTTCCCATGTTCTTTCTCACGGGGGTCGCGCGCTACCTGTTCGTACCGCTCGCTGAATCGGTGGTCTTTGCCATGCTCGCTTCCTATCTGCTGTCGCGCACATTAGTGCCGACCATGGCGAAGTATTTGCTGCGTGGCCATGAACAGGAGGCCGGGCACTTTCCTGCTTCGAGTGGCAACCCGCTCGTCCGCCTGCAGATTCGCTTTGAAGAAAGTTTTGAGCGCTTGCGAGAGCGCTATCAGCAGATTCTGGAGCGCTGCCTGCACCATCGCAGCGCCTTTCTGGTGGGAGTACTCGCGTTTTCCGTTGTGTCGTTGGCGGCACTCATCCCATTCCTGGGGCAGGATTTCTTTCCCACGGTCGATAGCGGTCAGTTCAAACTCCACCTGCGCGCGCCGACAGGGACTCGCATTGAAGAAACGGCCAGACTCTGTGATCTGGTCGAGCAGTCGATCCGGCAGCAAGTGCCGCCCGCCGAGGTTTCGAGCATCATCGACAACATCGGGATTCCGTACAGCGGCATCAACTTGTCTTACAGCAATTCGGGCCTGATCGGGCCTGCGGACGCCGACATTCTGGTGAGCCTCTCGCCGAAACATGGACCGACTGAAAAGTATGTGCACGACCTCCGACTACCGCTCGCGGATCAGTTCCCTGGAGTGACCTTCGCTTTCTTGCCCGCCGATATCGTGAGCCAGATTCTGAATTTCGGCCTGCCCGCGCCGATTGACATTCAGGTGGCGGGCTACGATCTGGAAGGAGATCGAGGCTACGCTGACCAAGTGCTACAGATGGTCCGTGGCGTCCCGGGAACTGCTGACCTGCGCATTCAGCAGCCTTTCGATCAGCCCGAGCTTTATATCGACGTGGACCGCACCAAGGCCAACGAAATCGGGTTCACGCAGCACGATGTTGCGCAGAACCTGCTGGTCTCGCTCAGCGGCAGCTTTCAGACCTCTCCCACGTTTTGGCTCGATCCGAAAACTCATGTGAGTTATTCGGTCGCTACCCAGACCCCTCAGTACCGTATTCAAACGTTGCAAGACCTCGAGAACATTCCGGTCACTGGACCGAATCCAAGCGGTCCGCTCGAGATCATGGGCAGCCTGGCTTCGGTCACGCGGCGGGTCCACATGCCGGTTGTATCGCACTACGACATTCGCCCGGTGATCGATATTTACGGCTCCGTGCAAGGGCGCGATTTGGGTGGGGTTGCTCGGCGACATCAATCAGGTCCTTGCGGAAACACATGCGTCGCTTCCACGCGGATCGCAGGTGATCGTTCGCGGGCAGGTGCAGACCATGCGCTCTTCCTATATTGGTCTGCTGGCTGGGTTGGCGTTCTCCATCCTGCTGGTCTACCTGCTGATCGTCGTGAATTTTCAATCGTGGCTTGATCCGTTCATCATCATCTCCGCGTTGCCTGCGGCGCTGGCGGGCATCGCCTGGTTTCTATTTGTCAGCCACACCACGGTCAGTGTGCCGGCGCTTACCGGAACCATCATGTGCATGGGCGTGGCCACGGCCAACAGCATTCTGGTTGTGAGTTTTGCCACCGAACAATTGCAAGAAGGAAAAGATGCGGTCGCCGCTGCACTGGCTGCGGGGGCCACAAGGTTCCGTCCGGTGCTGATGACCGCGTTGGCCATGATCATTGGCATGGTCCCGATGGCGCTGGGACTGGGCGAGGGCGGAGAGCAGAATGCGCCCCTGGGCCGCGCGGTAATTGGTGGGCTGTTATTCGCCACGGTCGCCACCTTGCTATTCGTGCCCACGCTATTCAGCGTGTTGCACGGGTTCCGCGACGGTGGGAAAAAGAAGCAGAGCGAATGACTCTGCAAGAGTCCTGATAAGAAAGCGGGGAAATTATGCTGGTAGGATTGGACAATGAGAAAGAGCAGCAAGTCTTGGTTGAGGAGCCATCACTTCAACCCTCAAAAAGAGGGCCCAGGCACTGGGCGGCAGCAATTGTAGTCTCTCTCGCGATCGTGGGGGCGCTGACGTCCGGTATTCTACCTCGCGTTACAGCCCGGACGACTCTGCGGAAAGAAACCGCGCAGTTGGCGCTGCCAACGGTCGCCACGGTGCATCCGGAACATGCGGCCCCCGCGGACGAGGTTGTTCTTCCCGCAAATGTGCAGGCCTTCATCAGCGCTCCGATCTATGCCCGAACGAACGGCTACCTGAAGCGGTGGTACGCGGACATCGGCGCGCACGTGAAGCAGGGACAACTGTTGGCCGAGATTGAAACGCCAGAGGTCGACCAGCAACTGCAGCAGGCACGGGCAGACTTGGGCACCGCGCAGGCGAATCTCCATCTCGCAGAAATCACCGCCAACCGCTATCAGGACCTGCTCAAAACGAATTCGGTTTCGCAGCAGGAGACCGACAATGCGACCGGCGCACTGGCAGCCGACAAGGCAACGGTGCAATCGAGCCAGGCGAACGTGAGCCGGCTTCAGCAGTTGCAGTCCTTCGAGAAAATCTACGCTCCGTTTGATGGCGTCATTACCGCGCGCAAAACCGACATCGGAGATCTGATCGATGCCGGCGCCAGCGGCGGTTCGAAGACAGACCTGTTTGACATTGCCCAGACGGACAAGCTGCGCGTGTATGTCAATGTTCCCGAGGCGTACTCGCAGGCCGCAAAGCCCGGCCTCACAGCGAATTTGATGCTGGCGGAATTTCCAGGTCGTCCCTTTCAGGGGCGCCTGGTGCGCACAGCCGAGTCCATCGACCAGGCTTCGCGCACGTTGCTGGTGGAGATCGACGTGGTGAATCCGACCGGTGTGCTGCTGACCGGTTCCTATGCCGAAGTTCATCTCAAACTCCCGGCGGGAAGTTCTTCGTACGTCGTGCCGGTGAACACTCTTCTGTTCCGCAAAGAGGGGCTCCGCCTCGCCATTGTGAAAGACGGCAAAGTTGTTCTCACTCCGGTAACGCCCGGTCATGATTTCGGCGACCGGATCGAGATTGTCGGAGGGCTCGTGGGCGACGAGTCGATCATCGTGAATCCTCCGGACTCCATCGTCTCGGGACAACCGGTGCGGCTCGCCCAGTCCACCACCGGAGATTCTCAATGATCGTGAGCTCAGTGTCTGCACGACCATGGCATTTCGCACTGCTGGGATGCTTGTTCCCGCTGTTGTTGCTGGGAGGCTGCGAGGTGGGTCCGCGATATGCGCGCCCGAGCGTGCCCGCGCCTCCCTCCTACAAGGAGTTGCCGCCTGATTGGACGACGGCGCAGCCCAGCGACGCCATCGCGCGCGGCAAGTGGTGGGAGATTTTTAAAGACGCGAAGCTGAATGAACTCGAAGAGCAAATCAATGTATCGAATCAGAACTTGAAGGCGGCACAAGCACAGTATGTGCAAGCGCGAGCTCTAGTCCGGCAGGATCGTGCGGATTATTTTCCGACGATTACAGGTGGAATGTCAGCCACGCGCAGCCATCAGTCCCAGAATCGCCCCGTCGGAACTCAGGCGACGCAGACTTATACCGATCTCGTCCTTCCGGTGGAGGCGTCGTACGAAGCCGATGTCTGGGGCCGAGTTCGGCGGACCGTCGAGGCCAGCCGGGCCCAAGCCCAGGCGAGTGCTGCGGACCTGGAAGCCGTGAGTCTGAGCCTGCACTCAGAACTGGCGACCGACTATTTCCAATTGCGCGAACTGGATTCGGAGGAGCAACTGCTGACCTCCACGGTTACGGCCTACCAGCAGGCTTTCGACCTCACGCAGAATCGCTTTAAAGGCGGGGTGGCTTCCGAGGTCGACGTGGCCCAGGCTCAAACTCAATTGGAAACAACGCGCGCCCAAGCCATCGACGTAGGGGTGCAGAGAGCGCAGTTCGAACATGCGATTGCGGTCCTGGTGGGCCAACCCGCCTCAACCTTCAGCCTCGCTTCCTCGCCCCTCACGCTGGTGCCTCCGGCAATTCCTCCCGGCCTGCCCTCAGAACTGCTGGAGCGCCGGCCCGACGTGGCCGCCGCGGAGCGCCGGGTGGCTGCCGCCAATGCCAACATCGGAGTCGCGAAGGCCGCGTACTTCCCCAACCTGTCTCTGACAAGCTCGGGTGGATTCGAGAGCAACACCATCACAAACCTGCTGTCTGGCCCAAGTGGATTCTTGCTGGCGGGAGCGTCCGCCATGGTGACCGTTCTGGACGCCGGCAGGCGACACGCCATCACCGACGAAGCACACGCCGCCTACGACCAATCGGCTGCCAACTACCGCGAGACCGTCCTCGGCGCTGTTCAGGACGTAGAAGATAATTTGGCCGCGCTCAGGATTTTGCAGGACGAAGCAAAAACTCAGCAAACAGCAGTGCAGGCTGCGCAGCACTCTCTGAATCTTTCGTTAAATCGCTACAAAGGTGGGGTCACAACCTATCTCGAAGTGACCACAGCGCAAGGCCTGGCACTGTCAGATGAGCGGACGGCCGTGCAGATCCTCGGCCGCCGGATCACAGCGAGCGTACTGCTGGTACGTGCGCTGGGTGGAGGTTGGGACAGTTCGACACTGCCGCAAAGGCCGGAGTGCTGCGGCAGACTGATAGGCCAAGCCAATGACGCGCCAACTGAAACACCGGCGCTGGCAGCATCGCAAAAAGAAGTCAGCAACCGTCGCTGAAATATTTCGAGAATCTAGTTCATTCAGGCTGCCGAGAAATTCCCAGCCGGCGCATTTTGTAAATGAGCGTCGTTCTCGGCATGCCCAGTCGATTCGCCGCTCCGTCCGAGCCCCCCAGCACCCATTGCGTCTCGTGCAACGCTTGAAGAATGTGTTCCCGCTCTGCATCTTCGAGAGTAATCGGTGGAGCGGGGGAATTTTCCCGCGGCCGGGCAAGCTCCGAGATGGGTGCACAAAGAGTTTGCGTCTGCGAGAGAATCACCGCCCGTTCAATAAAATTCTGCAGTTCGCGGATATTCCCCGGCCACTCATAGCGCATGAGCGCCTCCATGGTCTCCGGACGAACAACGTCGATCCTCTTATTCATCTGCTTGCCGTAGTACGTGACAAAATGGTGACTGAGAAGAGGAATATCCTCGCGACGGTCGCGCAGGGGCGGGATCTTGATGGGAAACACGTTGAGGCGGTAGTAAAGATCGGCGCGAAATTGGCGGTCCTCCACCATCTTCCCCAGATCCTGGTTGGTTGCCGCTACCAGGCGAACGTCAACATGGATCGACCGGCTGCTCCCCAGGCGTTCGAACTCCTGCTCCTGCAGAACCCGCAGCAGCTTTGGTTGCAACTCGGAAGGAATGTCGCCGACTTCATCGAGAAACAGAGTTCCTTTGTCCGCAACCTCAAAGCGCCCAACCTTTTTCGCGATCGCCCCGGTGAACGCGCCTTTCTCATGTCCAAACAGCTCACTCTCCAGCAGGCCGGATGGAATCGCCGCGCAGTTGAGTTTGGCGAACAGATTCTCGCGCCGGGAACTGAGGTTGTGAATGGCCCGCGCCACCAGTTCTTTCCCCGTACCGGTTTCGCCGAGGATGAGAACGGTAGAGTTGGTCGGGGCAACGGTGGAGATATGACGGAGTACTTCCTGAATAGCCGGAGTTTCTCCAAGAATTTCGTCGAAGCCGCGTTCCGCGCGAATCTCGGTTCGCAAATACGAGGTCTGCCCGGCAAGCCGCTCCCGCGACTCGTCCACTTCGCGGTACTGCATCGCATTGTCGAGCGCAATCGCGACCTGGTTCGACACCTGCTGCAGGAATTCGGCATCCGCCTCCGAGAAACGACGAGGCTGGCGGTCCAACAAGTGCAGGACGCCGAGTTTTCGGTCCCCCCGAATCAGAGGCAAAAAACAGCCCGACTGCACGCCTTCCTGGAAATTTATCTGCAGCGCCATCTTGTGCAGCGCCTGCGGCGCGGTCTCATAGAGCACCGGCTCTCCCGTTCGAAAGGCCTTGCCCGGACTCGTGCCTTCCATGGGGATTTGCATTTCCTCCTGCAGGAAGCCTCGCCCTTCGGGAAAATCCAACCCATGGATTTCCAGCTTCTGCCCGAGCAAATCCGGCAACGACAGGCAAGCCCCGTCACACTGCATCGCCAGCCGCACGCGACTCGGAATCACTTTGAACAATTCCGTCAATGACAGGTTCGAAACCACTGCGTTGTTGACGTCAAGCAGCAGTTTCATCCGGTCCCGCTCATGAGCTACTTGTTGCTGCAACTCCATGGCGTCCTGATAATTCAATGCATTTTCCACGGCCACCGCGACCAGGCTGGCCGCGAGTTTCTGAATCTCAAGTTGATCCGAGGAGTAGGCGTTCGGCGCCGCATTCCCCAGACTGAACGCGCCCAGCCGGCGGCGCGGAGTCGTCAGGGGCATGCTGCAAAACGATCGCACACCGTATTCCCGCACCAGCTTGACCGGGCGCGAAAATCGCGTCTCTCGGTCCAAATCGTTGACGACCAGGGGCTCCTGATTTTTCCACACCCAGCCGGCGGGAGATTCGTCGATGGAAAACTCCATACCCGGGCGGACGGTGTCAGCCCCATCGGAATTCAAGATATGCACGCGCATCACATTGCGCGCAGAATCGTAGAGCAGCACGCTCAGGTAGTTGAATTCGATGATGGAATGAAGCCGGTGGCCGAGATCCTTGAACAGTTCTTCCAGCGTCCGATGCGCCGCAATCGCCGCGGAAACCTCCAGCAGAGCAAGATAACGTCCCGAAAGTGCGTTGCCCTTTTCGTCGGCAATACCCAGCATAGTGACCTAGAACGCCCCCAACCCGGCCCGTGTCGAACACTGTCGAAGTGCGGACTCCGGTAGCTCCCAGCTTATAGAATTCAGATGACGCTGTGGACGCGTTGGATTCAACAAGAGCTTTGGCTTCAACGAGGTGCGACGATAACGGTTCTATGCGAGTATGGCGTGAAAAATGCATCCTCTCAGGCGACGCATGAAACGTGCGACTCAAAGAATACGAAGGAATAAAAGGAGGTTTAGATGGAGACAAGGCAACTCGGCAATAGCGATCTCATGATCACCCCCATTGGCGTCGGAGCATGGGCGATGGGCGGCAGCGGATGGACCTGGAGTTGGGGGCCGCAGGACGATGCCGACTCTCTCTCCTCGATTCGCGATGCGCTCGATCGTGGTATCAACTGGATTGACACTGCAGCGGTCTACGGCCTGGGACACTCCGAAGAAGTAGTGGGACGCGCCCTCCGCAGCCGCAGTCAACGACCATACGTCTTCACAAAATGCGAACGGACCTGGGACGCGAACGGGAAGATCGGCGGCACATTGAAGGCCGAATCGATCCGAAAAGAATGTGAAGCGAGCTTGCGCCGGCTCGGCCTGGACGTAATTGACCTTTATCAAATTCATTGGCCCGACCCAGATGCCGACATCGAAGAGGGATGGACTGAAATGGCGCGCCTCAAAGAAGAGGGCAAAGTCCGCCACATCGGCGTATCGAACTTCAACGTGAAACAGATGAAGCGCGCCGCCGCGATCGCTCCTATCACTTCTCTGCAGCCTCCCTACTCCATGCTGGCTCGCGATGTGGAAGAGACAATCCTGCCATACGCCGCAAAGAATAATATCGGCGTCATCGTCTACTCTCCGATGTATTCCGGCTTGCTAAGTGGCGCCATGACGCGCGAGCGTCTCGCTTCTTTCGCGGCCGAGGATTGGCGACTGCAGAACCCGAACTTCCGCGAACCTTTGCTCTCAGGAAATCTCCGTTTGGTCGAGTTGCTGCGGGAAATCGGAGCACGCCACGGCAGAACGCCCGGCGAGGTCGCAATTGCCTGGACGTTGCACAACCCGGCAGTCACGGGCGCCATCGTTGGTGTGCGCAATCCGAAGCAGGTTGCGGGCGTGATCGGAGCCGCGACTTTCCGGCTGTCCTCCATAGAATTTGAGGAGATCGAGAAAGCGTTACAGCAGGAGGTGGTCGCGAGCCGGTGAGGCGCCCCTCCCCTCATCCAAAGCCGAACCGGCTGGGCGATGTCGCGGAGGTTGCGCGCCGTTCGGTCGACTGATAGCCTAGCGCTCCATAGAGTGCAACGTGAGGCTGATTTACTACTCTCTCGCGTATTCCGGCGGCTCCGTCTGCGAACACCAGTGGATCCAGAGCATCCGGAGCCTACGACGCTACAACCCAACGATTCCTGTATTTCTTTTCCTCTACACCGGCGCCTCCGCCGCGCTGTTGAACCAGGCGGATCGATCGCGGGTCAATGTCCGCTATCTCGGCGACTACCGCGAGTATCTTCAACGCATGCACGTTCGCGGTTCGCTATTGGCTCTGTATCCCACCTTCCACAAGTTTTTCCCGCTTGGAGATGGCCCCTTGGACGCAGCCTCGCAAGTTCTCTACCTGGATTGCGACACGTTCTTTTTCGACGACGTCGAGGCCCTGTTCCACACCTATGCAGGACATGACTGGAATGCGCGCGAGGAACCCTTGTCGCGACGCAGTCATTACGGGTACAACCCATCCCATATCGACGAATCGACCCTCGAATCCATCGCGCGGCGCGAGCGTTTACAGCTTATCAGCCCCTTCAACTCAGGCGTTTGCCTGCTCAACAATCACATGAGGATCGGTTTTGATCGAGTTCGCGTCAACTTTCTGGATCTGGCCTGGCGACTCCTCGTCGGCCGTGAGCTTTCGACCCGCACCACTTTCGCAAGCAATGTACAGATCCAAAAAGCGGTATTGGAAGCGATAGGCGCCGTTGACCGCCAACGAGCCTTGCCCTATCCTTCCTCCAATTCGTGGATCCTCGAGCAGATTGCTCTCTGGCTCGCTCTGGGACATCTGCCACAGATTTCATACGGCCTGATGTCGCGCAAGCACGTCGTCCAGGGAGGAGAATTTGAAGAGGCATTTGGTTCCGGCCGCCGCTGCGTGGTCGCGCACTACTACAGCCACCTGACAGCCCAATTCTTCTCCGCAGTGCCACCGCTCCCTGGTTAGCGAAGGCATTCGCCAGACTCGCGGATCACGGCTGAACTCGCTCTCGCCCAACATCGCTACGGGATGTTGCTGGCCACGTATTCCCAATTGCTGGTCTCAGAGAACATTTCGCCCGTGGAGTTAACGAAAGCGCCGTGGGCGTAGCCATCCCCCTGAAGACGATCCATAAACCAGGCGGTGGGATAGCCCAGGTATCCGTAGACGCCATTGACGCAGGGAAACGGGGCTTGCGCGCATCCGGGCTGTCCGCCAAGATCGTTGTGACTGGGACCAATCAGCGTGCCTTTGACCTTGGCGACCGAGTTGGGAACGGCCTGATAGAAGGCATCGATCGACTGCAGTCCGGTGGCGTTGTTACCTTGCTTAGGAGGAGAGATGAAATCGGCGGAGCCATCGACGAAGAAGATCGAGCCGGTCAGGTTGGCAGGATTGAATAAATTCGTGGAATTACCCCATACCTGAGCGGGGAGTTCGATAGGCACAACGGTCTTGATCAGCCCGCCCGACTTGAGCAGGGCGTTGACGGCGCCCGTGGCCCCCTGGGAATGTCCGAAGGAACCGATCTGGTTGACGTTCAGTTTGTGAAAGAACGGACTGGTGGAATCGGAGTTCGCGGCCACCATGTACTTCGCCGCGTCAAGAATGGTTTGCCCGGGGCCGGTCATGGGATCTTCGCTGGCAACGATGACGAAACCCCACGACGCCATGTGCCGGAGGAAGTACTCGGCCTGCTGGGGCGTGCCAAAGCTGCCATTGCCCCAGGTCAGGATGGGGTGGAGAAATCCATTGGCGCCCAGGTTGCTGGGATAGAAGAATACGCACTTATTCCCCTGAGAATCGCAGGGGGTCGGGCTCTCGCTGGAGGTAACGGGCCACGGGCCTGAGGCGTAGTAATGCAGTTCAATGGGGCGTGTCGGATAGTTGGGTGGATGATTCGGGCAGGCGAAGATGACAACCAGAGCCAGCGCGACGAGCGAACCAGACCGGTAACGGTTCATTTGGTCCTCCTTAGTCGTCTGAGCATAGTGCATCCAGCAGGGGCCGCGTTTCAACCGACTGATAGCGCCCGGAGATTTTTCTGCTCAACGCGGCTATCATCGGAATCCACGGGGGAGAAGACTCACCGTGAATGATCGTCGGCCGGCGCTGATCAAGTGCCAACAAAGATCGCAGAGCGCCTCGCTTGAGTCGTTTCGGATTACTCCTCTCTGATTCTGGCTGCGTCCAGAGACCAGCAGTTGCATGTTGCCAAAATATGCCCGCTGTTTCTCTAACAATGCGAATGTAGTCGATCGTGCATGTACACGATTACACTGCTCTGGAGGTAATCCCGTCATGCGACTTCTCATCCCCCGGTTTCGCAGCGTCTTTGGTTTCGTCGTCGCAGCCCTGCTAGCTTCTGCCGCCCTTCCGTGTGCCTTTGGCGCAGACGCCCCAAAACTCGTACAGAAGGATGGCCGCTATGCCCTCATGGTTGACGGGCGGCCGTATCTGATTCTCGGCGGTCAAATTCACAACTCCAGCGGATGGCCCAGCGAACTGTCGCAGGTATGGGAATCGATGGCCGCTCTACACGCAAACACCGTGGAGGCGCCGGTCTACTGGGAGCAGCTTGAGGCCCAGGAGGGCCACTTTGATTTCACTAACGTGGATCAGATCGTGGAAGGCGCCCGTGTCCACAATCTGCATGTGGTGCTGCTGTGGTTTGGTACGTGGAAGAACGGCAACATGCACTATGTGCCAGCGTGGGTCAAGACTGACACCAAACGCTTTCCGCGCGTTATCCGCCCCGATGGCGAACCGATCGACGTGCTCTCGCCGCTTTCGCGCAACACGCTGGAGGCCGACAAGGCATCGTTCGTGGCGCTAACGCGCCACCTGAAGCAGATCGATAGCGAGCAACACACCGTTCTTCTTGTCCAGGTGGAAAACGAATCCGGCAACATCGGCAGCGTGCGCGACAATTCCGCGGAAGCCAACCGCGCGTTTGCCGGTGCGGTTCCTGCTGATCTGCTCGCCGCGGCCCATAAGAATGCGGGAACCTGGAGCCAGGCCTTCCGAGCCGACGCCGATGAGATGTTCCAGTTCTACCATCAGGCCAAATACATCAATGAAATCGTGACCGCGGGCAAGGCCGAGTTTCCGATTCCTTATTACATCAACGTCTGGATCGACTATCCCGCCCCGGAAACTCCTCAACGCCAGTTGGAGATGCCCGGCATCGGATACCCCAGCGGCGGTGCGGTGCAGAAGATGGTGGGACTGTGGCGTGCAATGGCGCCAGCCATCGACATGATTGGCCCCGATATCTACGCCGATGATTCCCCGTTCTATCGCGAGACGATGCGCGCTTATCACCGCCCCGACAATCCGCTGTGGATTCCGGAAACCGGCCGCAGCGACAGCTTTGGCAAGTTCTTCTTCTATGCCCTAGGCGATGGGGCGATTGGCTTCTCGCCCTTCGGAGTGGATCACTCCGGCTGGAACATCCTCGGCGATGAGCCTTGGAAGGCGCACGCCAACAACTTCGCTCTGATTGGGCCGATGAGCCGCGAAATTGCTCAACTGGAGTTTGATGGCAAACTCAAGACCGCCGTCGAAGAACCGGGCCAGACCGCCGAGGAAGTGGACTTTGGCCCATGGCAGGCCACCGTGGCCTTCGGCTTTCCGCAGCCCGATGGCCGCAGGGCCCCCGGCACCAAGGATGCCCACGGTGCCGCGCTGGTGGCTCAATTGGGAGCGGATGAGTTTCTGGTCACCGGTTTCGACGCCAGCGTCAGCTTCCACCTTCCGGGAAAACTGCCGTGGATGCGCAGTCAGATCATCTCCGCCGAACAGGGCACTTATGAGAACGGCGTCTGGAAGCCGCTCCGGCTATGGAATGGAGATGAGACCGATCGGGGTCTTTGCTTCCATGAAAAGCCCGAAGTGGTGCGAGTGCAGCTCGGACGCTTCTAGAAGTAGATCCGGCTGCAGAGCTAATTGAGGAAGTATTGCCGGTATAACGTATCGCGTTGCGCGGGACGGAACCCCGCATCGCGAATGATCCGGCGCAGCTCTTCTTCGGTCGTACAGTTGGTCACGCCGGCAGCCCGCACGACGTTCTCCTCCAGCATCACCGATCCCACGTCGTTCCCGCCGAAGCGTAGCCCCATCTGGCAGACTTTCAGCCCTTGCGTCACCCAACTGGATTGCACATTGAGGAAGTTGGAAAGATAAAGCCGCGAGATGGCCAGTACCTTCAGGTACTCGACCGCGGTAGCTTCATCCCAGTGACGCCCGCCGAGTGCGGTATTCTGCGGTTGAAAACTCCATGGGATGAACGCCGTGAATCCGCCCGTCTCTTCCTGCAGTTCGTAAAGCCTCTGGAAATGGTTGATGCGGTTCTCATAATTCTCGCCCACGCCGAACATCATCGTCGCGGTGGTGCGCATGCCGATCTGGTGCGCCGTGCGATGGACATTCAACCAGTCATCGGTCAGGCACTTCAGCCGCGCGATCTTGTAGCGAACCTCGTCGTCAAGAATTTCCGCGCCGCCGCCTGGGATCGAATCGAGTCCAGCATCGCGCAGCCGCAGAATCGTATCGCGGATCGTCAGTGCGCTGTATTCGGCAATCGCGATAATCTCCGACGCCGAGTAACAGTGCAGGTGAACCCGCGGAAATCGTTCCTTAATCCCGCGCAGCATCTTCTCGTGCCAGTCAATCTTCAGGTCAGGATGCAACCCGCCCTGCATAAGCACGCCGGTCCCGCCAAGTTCCACGGTCTCGCGAATCTTCGCGTAAATCGTATCGAAGTCGAGAATATATCCTTCCTTCGCCGCCGGCCCCTTTAACGGCCGATAAAACGCGCAGAACGTGCAATACTCGGTGCAGAAGTTGGTGTAGTTGATGTTGCGGTCGATGATATAGGTGACCACGCCTTCAGGATGCATCCGCCGCCGCACGGAGTCAGCCTCCATCCCGATCCCGATCAGGTCGTCGGACTCAAACATCTCCATGGCTTGGGACTTGGTCAAGGACATTCAGAAACCTACAGAACCTTTTATTTTAGCGGAACGCGGACGATCCTGCCTATCCTCCGTTTGCGGGTGACCCATTCCTCGCGCGTATTTTGCGCGAGAAAGCCTTTCTTGAGCTTGTCGAAGGGTGGGGCTTTCGGCATCGGTAACCGCACCATTGAGGCTAGACCTCAGGCGAAGACGGGCCAACCTGAACCCGGACCTCTCGTAAGCGCCTAGGGAATAACCGCTCTGACGGCCGCTGACATGTTGCTCTCGTCGCCGTAGATATCGACTGCCGTCGTCGCGTAAAAGTAAGTGGTGCTATTAGCAACCGTGGAATCGCTGTACAGCGTCGGCCCAATCAGGCTCGCGTTAATCTTCTTCCATGTCACTCCGTCTGGACAGCGATAGACGTTGTAGCCAGCAACGTGGGCCGACGTCGAAGCCTTCCAGCTCAGGTCGACCACATGATTGGCTGTCCCCTGGATTGCGATCTTGTACGAGACCTGGGAGACATGACCGCCGCATCCGGTCACCTTCACGACGAACGAGTCGGTGGCAGCGGTGCTCGGCGTTCCCTTGATCTGCAGCGACGTGGTCGTGCTCGACACCTTAGTCGTGACTCCGGCTGGCAGCACCCCTGATGCGATCTCCCACTTGTAGGGAGTGCAGCCGCCGCTGGCCTGGACCGCCGCAGAATAGGCGGTACTGACAGTGCCGTTGGGCAGGCTCGTGGTGGTGATGGCGACGATCGAATGGATGGTGATTTTGTACGAGGCCTGCGAGACATGGCCGCCGCACGCGGTGACCTTCACGACGAACGAGTCCGTACCAGCAGTGCTCGGCGTTCCCGTGAGCTTCAGTGTCGTCGTCGTGCTCGACACCTTCGTCGTGACGCCGGCTGGCAGCGCTCCGGATGCGATCTCCCACTTGTAGGGAGTGCACCCGCCGCTGGCCTGGACCGCCGCAGAATAGGCGGCTTCGACCGTGCCATTAGGCAGGCTGGTGGTGGCGATGGCCACAGTGGATGCCGCGCATCGGGACACGAATACGACCAGCAGGAGGGAAAGCAGCCAAGACTTCATAACTCCATGCTGGCTCGTTTAAAGGATTTCCCACAGATTCGAAAGGTTTGCAGACCTCTCAGTATTTTTGGAAGTTCACTCGGCGGGTGGCCTAAACCGCGCCTCCACTTCCGAGGGTGCCCCGCCCAAGCTCTGCTTGGGCGGGGTTTTTGATCTTCACCGGTTACAGACTCGATGCCGTTGGTTGCAATAGCAACCTGGCATGCCTTGGGGACTAGAACGCTTCAAAAAGTCTCGGCAAGCTCACTTCCCCACTTTTAGCTGTTACCCGGCAAGTCAATTTCGGAAGCCCGCGCGGGCTTGCTCGACGTTCCTCTCCGCGCTCGAGGGGGTCCGACGGAGTCATCGGCTCTAGGTATACGGATATGTCGTCATGCCGGGTGCCCCCGTTTCTCCGGTCCCTGGGAGAAGAGGAGCCTTTTCTTGCGGCGCGGACAACTTCGACATCTTCATGCGTTCACGGCTCGACGTCCGCCGGACGTAAGACTCGAAACGATGCCCATTCCAACCGCACTCCCCGGCCCACAACCTATTGCGCTTAGCGATTCTCGAAGGGTGGGCATCTCCACACCTTTTCCACAGCCTTCCACAGCAAGAAATCTGCACATTGTGACGGACAACCTTGACTGAGGATACACAAAGAGCAAACTGGGAACATGCTTGAGCGCTTCCCCAACCGAACTGAAGCCAGTACCGCAAATCTAGAAGCTAACTCCTTATTCCGCAATATTTTGCGGGCAAGTCCTTGCGGCTCAAGATTTTGCCCATACCTCAGCCATATCCCACATGCGCAACTCTTTGAAACGAAGGATTTTAGATATCAGGTATGAAAAAAACTACAATATGAATATCCAGGGATGTCATCCCGAAACCCCGCGCTCTCACCTGCGGGGCGAGAGCCTGCCCTGTCTTGCCGAAGCCCAGAGCGCAGTTAAAGGGATCTCGCGTGGAGCTCAATTGACACCGTTTCCCGCCTTACCTAGACTGCCAGAGTAGGCGTTCTGCGAGGACCATTCATGGGCTGGCTGCAAAACAAGTTCGAAAAAAATTTCCTGATCTCGACCGTCGACTACGTCTTCAACTGGGCGCGCAAGTCGGCGGTGTGGCCGATGACCTTTGGCCTGGCCTGCTGCGCGATCGAGATGATCGCCTCGTCCACAGCGCGTTTCGACATCGCTCGCTTCGGCTCGGAGGTGTTCCGTCCCAGCCCGCGCCAGAGTGACCTGATGATCGTGGCCGGCACAGTCACGCTGAAGATGGCGCCGGTGGTGAAGCGCATTTACGACCAGATGCCCGATCCCAAGTGGGTGATTTCGATGGGCGCGTGCTCGTCGGTGGGCGGCCCGTTCAATACCTACGCCGTGCTTCAAGGCGTGGACAAGATCGTCCCGGTTGACGTTTACGTAACCGGATGCCCTCCGCGTCCCGAAAACCTTTTCTACGCGCTGCTCAAGCTGCAGGACAAGATCGACACCATGACGCTGGCCAGGAAGCCCACGGAAGTCCGACTCGATCCGAACATGGTCGAGAATTTCAAGCGCCAGGTGATGATCGCGCAGACGCTGCAGCCGAAGTAGCTGTCAGCATGTGGGGACAGCCGCCCTCGGCTGTCCGGCCGAGCGAAGCTCGGCTGCCCTCGCCAGGATCGCCGCGGTATCCTTCTTTCTTTCATCTTGCGGGATGCGAGGGATCTCTGCTACCAAAGAGGAGTATCTGTTGAACGAACTATGGCCTTCGTCAAAATCATTTCCCAAGCTCATCTCCCTACGGTCAACGAAGCGCGCGACTTCCCCTGCAACGGCAAAGTGATCTGCATTGCCAACGTCTGGGGAAAGATCAGCGCCATGGATAACGTGTGCCTGCATCAGGGCGGCTCGCTCGGACAAGGAATGGTTGAAGACGGCAAGGTGGTCTGCCCCTGGCATGGCTGGCGATGGGATCCGAAGACGGGCGCGGCCGAGGATCATCCCGATCAGATGTTGAAGACGTACCCCATCAAGGTCGAGAACGGCGAAGTATTCATTGACATGTAGCCGTCGCGCGGAGCAGATCTAGCGCGGAGGAACGAACCGCGGCGTAACGCCGATCGCCCGGTCGGCCATTTTCTGAATGATTCCGATGACCTCTTCGAGAGTCCTTCCTTTCACGGCGAGGGCATCGAACGTTTCGAAACTCGTAAGCATGTGCAGCGTATCAATCGCAACCGGCTGCTGAAGTGACGTAAGCGGAGGATACCAGCGGCCATAACGCTCGACGATCACTCGCGCCCCTCTCCTCCGGCGCTCGTTGCGTGCTCGCAGTCCCTGTCCAATCTCGGAATCGATCGCCCCCAAACAGTGCAGCCTGCGGATCACGTCGCGATCCGAGGCCCAAAATTCCGCAAAGACGCGAACGAAATCGTGCAGCACGCGCACGGGATCGTTGTCTTTTTGGAAGACGTCCGCCAGACGATTC
Organism: uncultured Acidobacteriaceae bacterium; assembly: GCA_963819035.1. Lineage (GTDB taxonomy): Bacteria > Acidobacteriota > Terriglobia > Terriglobales > Acidobacteriaceae > Sulfotelmatobacter. Next base: position 106,671 of record CAWFUU010000019.1, read on the forward strand.
ATTTCTCCTCGCCGGGCGATGTAGTTGTACAGCTCCTCCAGTAAGCCCGTCTTCGATGCGAATTGGTAGTACACGGTCGGCCGTATCACGCCAGCCTTGCGCGCTACCGCGTCCATCGTAAACTCCGAGAAGTCCTCGGCGAGCAGTAGTGAGCGAGCCGCGGCGAGAATCCGCTCGCGATTCGCGTCGGCCGCGGCCTGCCGTCTCACCATGCGGTAGGGGCGAGGGCTCAAGGAATCTGTGACCTCCACGTTCTATATTTAATTATACATAGTGTATAATCAATGTAGAACGCGCACTACGAGAGGATTTATGCAAGTACCGAAATCGATAAGTCGCCTAGTGTGGACGGGCGTGATTTTCCTGGCGTTGATTGGAGCCGCAGCGGTCACGCGACGCACGCTGGTTTTACTGTGGCCCGAAACGTTTGCGGGGAGGGCTTCGCCGGCCGCGGCGCTGGATGCGGGATTCGCGAGACACATGGCGCTGACTCTCGTCCACATCTTGCCGGGAGGGCTGTTCCTGATTCTGGCTCCATTGCAGTTCGTGCCCGGCATCCGGCGGAAGCATCTCAAGGTTCATCGCTGGATGGGACGAGTATTGGTTATCTGCGGACTGATCATTGGAGTTTCTGCGCTGATCATGAGCTACACCATGAATATAGGCGGGCCCAACGAAACCGCGGCGACCACGCTATTCGCGATCGTATTTCTGATTTGCCTGATCAAAGCGTACCGGTACATCCGGCGGAAAGAGGTGGCACGGCATCGCGAGTGGATGATTCGCGCCTACGGGGCGGGATTGGGAGTAGCGACGACGCGCCCGATAGTCGGAATGTTTTTCGCGTTTCGCAGGCTCTCGCCGCACGAGTTTTTCGGAATCGCGTTCTGGTTGGGATTCACGATTACGTTTCTCGTGGCGGAGGCGTGGGTAGAGTACACGCGGCAACGCTCAATGCCGGAGACGAATTTCGCCGGTTCGGGCCGTGAGCAGACGCTGGCAGCCTGATTTGCGGGGCCATCAACCAAGATAACGCAGAAACTTCCCTGGCTGGTTGTCGTAGCCGGGGAACACGCTGGGTAGATCCCCGTTACCCAGGTGCCGGGCGACGGCTTCTCCAATCACTTGGCGAAAGTCGGTGGTCAGAGCGAGATCGCGGCCTTCGTACAATTGCGATTGGTCGAGGCCGGGCCAGCGTCCGTAGACCTTGCTACCTTTTACGGGCCCACCAAGCACGAACATCACGTTGGCATGGCCGTGGTCGGTGCCGCGGTTGCCGTTCTCCCGTGCGGTGCGGCCGAATTCGGACATGGTGACGACGACCGTGTCTTCGCCGAGATCGCCGAGGTCGGTCCAAAATGCGGCGAGCGACTGGGAGAAATCGGTCAGCACGTTGGCTAACTGGCCCTCGGTCGCGCCTTCGTTGACGTGGTGGTCCCAGCCACCGATATCGGCAAACGCGACCTGCACGCCGAGATTGGCTTTGATCAGTTGTGCGAGCTGCCGCAGGCTGTCGCCGAAGCGTCCTTTGGGATAATTCGCGCCAGCCGCAGGAGTGTATTTGCCGGGATCGGCCGCCTTCAGCATCTTCACGGCGTCAAAGGTCTCTTCTCCCGTGCCGTGAAGCACGGCATCGGACGAGTGGTCGTACATGGCCTCGAAGGCGCTGGTGGCGGGCGACGGTTTCGGGCTTTTCCCGCCCACTGAGAAATCGTTGATGTTGTTCATGGCGACCGCGGGCTCCGCGCCACTCAGAATGCGCGGCAGCGACGGGCCCAGCGCAATCGCGCGGAATCCGGATTTCCGAGCGGACGAGGGCAGGTCCCGCAGTGATCGGTTGAGCCATCCATCCTCGGTGGCTTTCACGCCCGGAGTGCCCGTTTCCATGAAATCCTGGGCGTCGAAGTGCGAGCGCGTCGTGTCGGGCGATCCAGCGGCATGAACGATGGCAAGATGACGCTGCTGCCAGAGCGGCTGGAATGCCGCGAGTGACGGATGCAGTCCGAACCTGCCGTCGAGATCGAGCACCGCTTTGCGCGGAATGTTGATGTTAGGGCGCATCGCGTAGTACTGCGGTTCGGCGTGAGGCACGACAATGTTCAGCCCATCGGCGGCGCCGCGCTGAAAGATCACGACCAAGCGCTTCGTGCGGCCACCGCTTTCGACAGCGCCAAGAGCGGCGCGAGTAAGAAAACTCGGTACGGCGGCTGTGCCGACGACAGCAAGAGCGCTGTTGCGAAGGAATATGCGACGAGTGATGGACATGAAAACAGCTCCTAGCTCCTAGCTTCCAGCTAGAAGCTCATCTCCTCTGAAACTCTGGCGAGCCTAGCAGCAGGCCTGCGATCATGCTCGCGTCCGGGGGACGCGCGACATCGGCCTTGCGCGGCCCTGACTTCTCTGGCGGCTCGGTTCCCGCATTCTTTGCTGGTGGTGCGATTTGCGCCTCGATCGAGTCGTGCGTCTGTTTCGAAACGTCGGCTGCGAGCAGCTTCGCTTCCATGGTGGAAAGCGTCAGGGTTGCGTCCGACGGTGGAGGCGGTCCCCCCGCCAACTGCACGGCATCGACCTTTACGCCCCGGACCTTCCCTGCTGTCAGGGCGATCGCGAAGTTCATGCGGTTCAACAGAGCTGACGAATTCACCCAGGTCTCGGCTTTCATCGAATAGCCGGTGGGCGGCTGCGCCCCGTACAAAGGCATACCCATGCTGCTGAGTCGGTTCGCGAGCGGCATGGCATCATCTACATCGGCTCCCGTGGCGCGCACGGCGGAGGCAACAAACTCCAGGGGAGTTTTCACCTTGGCGCGATAAGTGCCGTCGGCCCAGAATTCGGGCGAGTGGAACAGCGTGGTCAGCACCTCGCGGATGTCGCCCTTTTTGTTCTTGAAAGTCTTTGCCATGCGATCCACCAGAGCCGGCGGCGGATCGTCGGACACAAAGCGCTGCGCGAGTTTCAGGGAAATGAAATGCGCTGTCTGCGGACTGGTGGCCAGCATGTGCAGCACTTCCCTGCCCTCGTCCTCGCCTTTGGGCTTGATGCGATGTCCGAGCACAAACTTCGGTCCCGGTTCATGCATGCGCGGCTCGTATTTGAAACCGCCGCCTTCGTTGGGCTTGTCGATGGTCCAACCCGTGAACACTTTTGCGACCTCGGTGACATCGCGCTGGGAGTATCCGCCATTCACGCTGAGCGTGTGCAGTTCCATGAGTTCGCGGCCGTAGTTCTCGTTCAGGCCGGATTTGCGCTTTGCGTTGGGACTAGGGCCAGGAAAACGCGGATAACGGCGCGGCCCGTACGGACCAGGACGAGCGGGAATGCCGAGCGCCTGCATGGAGTCCGGTCCCACGCTCAGCCAGTTGTCGAGGTAAAACAACATGGCGGGGCTCTTTGCCGTGGCCACGAGCAAATCTTCGAACTTGCCCATGGCGCGCGGGCGGATTACATCCTGCTCGTAGTTGGTGAGTAACACGCGGTCGGCGCCTTTGTTGATGAACACGTTGAAGTGGTTGAACCAGAAGTCGGCCATCACCTCTTCGAGTTGGCGCTCGCTGTAAATGGCGCGCAGCAGTTTGGCCTGGACGAGTTCGTCCACAACGACGGCCTGCGGGTTGTTCATGGCGAGCAGCGTTTCCTTTTGCTTTGGGTCGAGGCCGGCTAGAAACTCCTGCCCCTTGCCTCCTCGCAGCATGTCGGCAAAAGCAATCTGCTGATCCGCGGGCATGGATAACACCTTCTTATAGCGCTGGTCAGGGGGAACGTCGACCAGTTTTTGAACTTCGAGATCCGCGTACAAGCGATCCTCAAGACGTCGCGCCTCGGCTTCGTCGGCAGCAGTGGGCTTGCGGGCAACAGCGCTGTCCAAAGCAGTGGTGCTGTTCGACGCGCTCGACATGCTCATCGCATTCATCGAGTTGCCTTCCGCGGGCGCGTTACCGGCGGCATCTGCGCTGGAAGCAGCTGCGGCGGCGATCTCTTCGGGGGTCTTCGCCGTCTCGGATGCAGATGGCGGATCTGTTTCGCGACGAGGAGCAGTCGCGATCTGAATGGCCGCATCTGTTCCCTTTCGTTCCTTCTTTTCTTCTTTCCTTTCTTGCAGGCGCGCAATCTGCACCTGAAACACCGCGCGCTTGGCGGGATCAGAAGGCATGGATCGTTTACCGTCCATGACCTGCTTGATCATTTGGCCGTCCGGAAACTCTTCGACCATTTCGCGCGAACTCATGCGCAGGGTGCGAAAGGGAGCAAGACGGAATTCCATGGCGCTGTCAGGGATTTTCTCCGGATGGAGCTGCAGATCGATCCAACGGTCGACGCCGACCGCTATGACTTGCTGGAGATCGCCGGGCCGCGGGCCAAAGGTGAGGCGATTAAGCGCGTGCACCGCGCGCTTCTGCTCGCTAGCGCTCGACGCCAGGTCCTTGTCCTTCTCCTTCTTCTTGGCAAGCAGTTGCGGGGCCGCCCAGGCGATAGACAAGCACAACAAAACAAGAGCGGGCTTAGTGAGGGTGGATCTCATGAACACTCCAGAGGAAGGACCAAGTCTCTCCTGATTATGAACCCCGGCGGAGGAAAAAGTTGCTCCCTCGCCAGATTCATCGAAAGCTGGCAAGTGGCTGATGGACAAGGGTTTCCGAGTACTTCGCTGATCGCGGGGCAACCCGCTCTAGGTCAGAAACACTTTATTGCGGGTGGCTTTGTGCTGCAAAGTGGCGGCGAGGTGGTCGATGTCAGCGGCCGCGATGTTCGCTGTAACGCTCTCGAGCAGCGGACTGCGGTTGCTCCCCACCACATCGCGGCGCACCTGGATCAGCAGGGCCTGAACCACGTTGGGATCGTATTTCTGCGGAGCCGAGCGGACCAGTTCGCTCAGCGCGTTGCCGACCGTAAGTGGGGCGCGGTAGGGACGAGCGCTGGTCATGGCGTCGAACGAGTCCGCCAGGGCCACGATTCGCACGGCCATGGGCAAGTCGTCCTCCGCGAGCTTGTCGGGATAGCCGGAGCCGTCGCTGCGTTCGTGATGCCAGCGCACGGTCTCGGGAATCTTGGGCCAGGGAAACTCGACGCTGCTCACGATCTGGTGGCCCACGGTGGTGTGGTCCGCCATTTCTCGGAATTCCTCGGGATCGAGAGCTCCGGGCTTGCCGAAGAGGCGGCGATCCACGGCCACCTTTCCGATGTCGTGGAGATATCCGGCGCTGCGCAGGGCTGCAATGTCGCTCGGCTGCAGGCCCAGGGCCTCGCCAATCGCGGCGGCGTAGCGCCCCACGCGCAGGGAGTGGCCGTGAATGTTGACGTGTTTGACGTCAATGGCAGTGGCAAAAGCTTCAAGGGCGTTATCGTAGAATCCGTGCAGCGAGGCCATGAGCCGCAGGTTTTCGGAGACGCGCTGCGCCACGGTCTGGGTCAGAGCGTGATTCTGCACGGCCAAGGCGACATAGGTGCAGAGCAGTTCGAGTGCGTCGAGTTCGCTGTCTTCATAAAGGGCGTCGCCCGGACGGCGACCCAGGGCGACAACGCCGGCCAGCCGGCCAGAAGCTTTTAATGGGGCGAGACACTTGAACAGTTCCGGCGCAACATTGCCATTGGAACTCAGGAAGACGGAGTACGTCGAAGAATTGAGGACGATAGGACCGCGCGCTGCCGTGAGCGCATGGACGTGCTTGGGGAGGAGAGGAATGAAGGCGGGATCGGGCATCAGGGCGAACCCCTGCGCCGAGGCCGACGTCAGCATGGCCGGCTTGTCACTGAATAGCAGGAGCGCTCCTTCCCGCGCACCCGCTGCTTCCATGATGGCAGACAGCATGAGGTGAGACGTGTCGGAGAACTCGCGCTCCGCCGTTAGGGCGGGGCCCAGCTCCGAGAGCGCCTCTACTGTATGCAAGAGCCGCCGTAGATTGTTGGTCTGTATCGCCACAGACGAAGTGGGAACCGCACATTCCCGAGCAATTCGAGCGTAACATGCGGAAATGCCCGTAGCGAGATTGGGTTGTTGGTTAGTTTGATGCGGTGACCAGAATGAAAACATAGTAACGAAAGGGATTCTGCCACCGAGGAGCCATGGACGTTAGTCGTGACAAGTCGGTGCTAGTCACCGGAGGACGCGGATTCATTGGCGGCTCGGTAGGGAAGCTTTTACAGCGTGCAGGCTATCGCGTGGTCTCTCTGGACCATTCCGCTGCGGTGGCCGCGAGCGAGTCCGATGCGAATGAAGTCGTGTGTGAGATCAGCGATGCGGAGCAACTGCAGCGAATATTTGAGGTAAGGCCGATCGGCGGAATCATCCATCTGGCGGCGATTCTGCCGACGGTGGCCGAGCGCGAACCGCTGCGGGCGACCAAGGTCAATGTCCTTGGCAGTCTCAATGTGCTGGAAGCTGCGCGACGGTTCGGCGTGCAGAGAGTTGTGTTCGGGAGCTCGCTCAGCGCGTACGGCACGTGGCCTGCCGACCGGGTGGTGGCGGAGACCGATCGCTCGACACCGGAGGATCTTTACGGGGCAGCGAAACTCTACATAGAACGGCTCGGTGAAGCGTATCGCGGACTTTGCGGATTGCAGCTTGTGGCCTTGAGGATCGGCCGCGTCGTTGGACCGGGCGCGCATTCTGTAACGTCGGCGTGGAGGAGTCAGATCTTTGAACTGCTGGATTCGAGGCAGCCAGACGAGATTTTGATTCCCTATTCGAGCTCAGAAAAACTCCTGCTGGTTCACGTTGACGACGTCGCCAGAATGCTGACGACGCTTTTGCAAGCGCCGGCGCCGGCACATGCCGTTTATAACGCGCCCTGCGAGCCGGTGGTGGTGGCAGATTTGAAGCGCGAGGTGGAGAATCTGAATTCCAGGATCACGGTCAGGGTTGGAAGAGAATTTGCGAGCGGAAATCCACGGTTGCTGGACACGAGTCGTTTCCAGCGCGAATTTGGTTTCGAGGCGAAGCCGATCTTCGATCAGATGAGGAACTATCTCAGAGCAGCGGCGGGACACCGAAATGTTTAGAAGTGCTCTCGCAGTTCTGCGAAGCGTCCGACGATCAACAACTTTTGACCGGGTGGCGGTGCGTTTACTTCTTCGTGCTCGAGAACCCAGGTAGCACCGTGCGGCACGAACACGGCGTGCAACCCGGCGGCCAGCGCGGGATTGATGTCGGACTTGGGGCTGTTGCCGACCATCCACGTGGAATCGTGCTCCAGTTCAAATTTTTCGACCGCGCGGGCATAGGCGGCGGCATCTTTCTCGGCGACGATTTCCGTTGCGGCGAAATATTCCTTCAGTCCTGAGCGCTCGATCTTTCCGGTCTGCTCGGGAATGGCGCCCTTAGTCATGAGGATCAGGTGATGGCGCTCGGATAAGTACTCCAGCGTCTCGGGTACTTCGGGGAGGATCTCGACGGGGTGATCGGAGATGCTGTGGGCGAAGCTGTTGATGCGGGCGTGCAGTTCGGGCGTGACCGGTTCGACGCTAAGCCGCTCAAAAGTGTCAACCAGCGCATGCGCGAAGCTGTGCAAACCGTATCCGTGCTTCACGATGCACTCGCGCTCGACGTCGTTGAGCACTGCGCGTACTTGCTCGGGTGAGAATTCGTGATGATTCAGGAAAGAAATGAAACGGGCGATGGCGCGCTCGAAGTAGATGTTGTTTTCCCAGAGCGTATCGTCGGCGTCGATGAGGAGGGTTTGGGGGGGCAAGCTTCTAGCTCCTAGCTGCTAGCTATCAAAACACAATTCGCTGTTTTTGATTTTCTTGAAGCGACAAAAACACGGCGGCTTAAGCATCACTGGAATCGAGAGCGACAAGCTAGAAGCTAATAGCTAGCAGCTAGAAGCTTCGTTAGACCCAATCCACTTTTGCTTCCGGGCCGATGATTCCTGCTTTGTGGCCCATGTCGAGCAGGCGGCGGACGGCTTCACGGCCGTCGGGGCCGTAGTCGAGCGTGCGCTCGTTCACGTACATGCCGACGAACTTGTCAGCCGTTTGCGCGTCGAGATCGCGGGCAAACTGCATGGCGTAAGCGAGCGCTTCTTCGCGGTGATCAAGGGCGTACTGGATGCTCTCGCGCAAGGCACCGGTCACTGCCGACATCAGGTCCGGCCCGAGCGCGCGGCGAATGGCGTTTCCTCCCAGTGGAAGCGGCAAGCCGGTGACCTTTTGCCACCATCGGCCCAGATCCACGATGCGATGCAAGCCAGATTTGTCATACGTCAACTGGCCTTCGTGAATGATGAGTCCGGCTTCGAACTTGCCTTCGAGCACCTGGGGGATGATCTGGTCGAAGGGGACTACTTCGGTTTCGACTCCCGGAGCGAAAAGGTTCAGCGCCAGGTAGGCGGTGGTCAGCGTGCCCGGCACTGCGATTCGCTTGGACTTGACTTCACTCGCAGTGAAAGGCCGCGGCGAAACGATCATCGGGCCGTAGCCCTCGCCCACACTGCCCCCACAAGACATCAGAGCGTACTTGTCTTGCACGTAAGGATAGGCATGGAACGAAATCGCCGTAACGTCGTAGACGCCTTCGCGGGCCTTCTGATTCAGAGTCTCGATGTCACAAAGAGTGTGGCTGAAGCGCAGGCCCGTCAGTGCGGACCTTGTTGGTGGCGAGTCCGTAGAACATGAAGGCGTCGTCGGAATCAGGACTGTGGGCGACGGCGATCTCACGCACTTGCGTCGACGAAATGTTGCCGGGCGCTTTTGCTGCTTCGGATACTGCGGTCATTTTGTGAACTCCACGAGATCTAGTGCGTTACTGCTGCTTCACTCCGCCACGGCGCCAGCGGGCCGCAATCGCGGCGGCGAACATCACTTTCATCACCTCGGCGGCGACGAAGAAGTAAAGGCCGAGATATGCGGCCTTGGCCAGCGAATGAGTAAATACATAGAGCCAGGTCAATCCGCCCGCAAAGAGCAAAATCTCCGCGACCAGACCGGCCATCGCAGCGCGCAGGAAAGTCTTCGCTCCGCGCTCAAAAAGGAAACCAGCAAGGAAGGCCACCAACGGATACACCATCAGAAACCCGCCGGTCGGACCGAGCAACTGCGCGATCCCGCCCGGGCCGGTGGGATTGAACACGGGCAGCCCCGACGCGCCTTCGATTAAATAAAGAGCCAGGGCCGCGAATCCACGCCGGCTGCCGAGCAGCAGGCCCACGAGAAGCACCGCGAGGTTCTGCACCGTCAACGGCACGGGAGTCAGAGGCATCAACGGAATGGTAACGTGGGCGCATAGTGCCACGAGGAGGCTCGCGCCTACTACAAGGGCAACCTGTCGCGCGGCTTCAAGAGCGCGCTCATGCCCGGTGCCTAGAGTGTGACCCACATAGTTCGCCATACAGGACCTCCCGATGGTGCGCCAACGGTCATATTTCAGTGTTCGATGTGGTTTGTCTGGGGTCCGGCTTCACTCGCCGTACCCTCGTGAGCGGGGGACACCTTTTGCAAGTGGCGCCGCAGGTGGATATACAAGGCGATCGCGACGCACACTACGACGAGCGTACTCACGCCCAGTATCAGAAACCACCAGATCATCCGCACAGCCGACTAGGATAACAGATCAATTGGCGTCGGGATGTGATTTGCTAACGAGCGAGCCTAAAGTAGGCAGGAACGGCTTTCCGGCCGATGGGCTCAGTTCGACTTGCGCTCAGGCCTTCTTTGCCGCATCATCTCGACCCGCTTGAGCATGAACTGCAGCCGGTCGCGGCCCCACTTTGTGTGGGTGATGACTTTCTCAACATTCAGAAATATGTGAGGGTCGTCCGCCTTCTGGCGCAGTTCTTTGATGAAGGGGTGGAGCTTGGCGTAGATGAGAAACATTTCGCCGCTGAAACCCGGCTGGAGAAACAAGTCTTCATTCAACGCACCCTGCAGGACAAACGACGCCGCCATGGCCCAATAGCCGCTCACCTGCCGCAGCCAATTGTTTTCCTGCGTTCCCATGGCCCAGGCCACTTTCAGGTAGTCGTCGGCGCTCTGCGGAAAAAAGTCGACGGCCCACCAGTTGCGGGCCTTGCGCATCTCGGCTTCACGTCGAAGATCGTAGAGTTGCAGAATCAGTTGAACATCGGCCGCGGTTGGCTTTTTAGCCATTGGCTTTCCTCCATTGGTGGAGCCTGGGGCGATATTACCTAACCCGGAGCGGTGGGAAGAACCAACAATTCTTCCTCAGGCCGTATGCGACGGTGCTGCGGCGCCGGCAGCCGCTTCCGGCGGCAGTGGCGCAGGCCGCTCGTAATCGCATTCCTTGTTGGGGCAAGCGATGACTGGGCCGGCTTTGAGATTTTTCTCCACCAGATACTCACTGCCGCAACTCGGACACTTCTCGGCGAGCGGCTTGCCCGCGGAAGTGAATTTGCACTTTGGATAGTTGCCGCAACCATAAAACGTGTTGCCTTTGCGAGCGCGTTTCTCGACCAGGTCTCCGTCTTGGCAATCCGGGCACTTCACGCCGATGAAATTCTGCTTAACGTACTTGCATTCGGGATATCCGCTGCAAGCGGTGAACTCGCCGAAACGGCCGTGGCGGATCATCATATTGCGCCCGCATTTCGGGCAGAGTTCGTCGAGCGGAATGTCGGGAACTTTCTTGCCCTGATCTAGGCGGCGCGTGGTCTTGCAGTCGGGATATCCCGTGCAGGCCATGAATTGGCCGAAGCGGCCGCGCTTGAGCACCATTACCCGGCCGCAGTTTTCGCAGTATTCCTCCGCCGCTCCGGTCTCCTGCATGTCGGCTGAGTCGAGATCAGGAAGGTTGATCGGATTCTCTTTCGTGAACTTGCAAGTGTTGGGATCGTCTTTTTCATAGGTGCTGCAGGCGTAGAACGACCCGTGCTTGCCCCACTTGATCACCAGCGGCGCGCCACAGAGTTCGCACTTCTCGTCGGTGGGCTTCTCCATCCGCTTGATGTTCTCCATGTGCTTTTCGGCATACTTCAGATCCTTCTGGAATTTCTTGTAGAACTCGGCGAGGGTGTCGGTCCACTTTTCCTTGCCCTCCTCGATTTCATCGAGTTCTTCTTCCAGACGTGCCGTGTACTGCACATCGAAAATATCGCGGAAGTTTTCCACCAGCAGGTCGGTGACGACCAGGCCAATCTCGGTTGGGGAGAACTTTCCACCCAGCTTCTGCACGTACTGCCGCTCTTGAATGGTCGAGAGAATGGCGGCGTACGTCGAGGGACGGCCGATGCCGCGTTCTTCCAGTTCCTTCACCAGCGAGGCTTCGTTGTAGCGCGGCGGAGGCTCGGTGAAATGCTGCTCCGGCTTGAGTTCCTTGAGCGTAAGTTTCTGACCCGCCTCGAGCGCGGGCAGTTTGTGCTTCAGTTCCTCGTCTTCTTCGTCCTTGCCTTCTTTGGATTCTTCGTAGACTCTGAGGAAGCCGTCGAACTTGAGCACGGAGCCGGTCACCCGGAACCAGAAGACTTCGTTCCCGGTCTTCGCTTTTGCGTCGATGTCAACCGTGGTCTGGTCGAACACGGCCGGGTTGATCTGCGAAGCCACGAAGCGCTGCCAGATCAGTTTGTAGACCTTGAATTCATCCTCTTTTAAGTACTGCTTGACCTGGTCGGGATGGCGCATGACCGCAGTGGGTCGAATCGCTTCGTGGGCGCCCTGCGCGTCTTTCTTCTCCTTATATGTATTGGGCGTCTCGGGCAGGTAGCCGGCGCCGTATTCCTTCCCGACGTACTCGCGAACTTCCTGAATGGCTTCTGGCGCGACGCGGACCGAGTCCGTACGCATGTAGGTGATGAGGCCGATCGAGCCTTCTTCGCCCAATTCAACGCCTTCGTACAAGCGCTGCGCGATCATCATGGTGCGCTTGACGCTGAAGCGCAGCTTGCGCGAGGAATCCTGCTGCAGTTTGCTGGTAGTGAAAGGAGGCGCGGCGTTGCGGCGCCGTTCTTTCTTGTCGACGGAACGGACGACCCAGTCAGCATTTTCCAGGGCGGTGCGGATTCTCTCCGCTTCCTCGCCGTTAGGAATTTCTATCTTTTCCTCGCCTTTGCCCAGGAAGCGCGCGTCGAACGCGGGAGGCTTGCTGGCGGCGAGGTGAGCATCAATCGTCCAGTATTCTTTTTTCTCGAACGCCTTGATTTCGCGCTCGCGTTCGACAATCAGACGCAGGGCAACGGTCTGCACTCGGCCGGCGGAGAGGCCGCGGCGAACTTTATCCCAGAGCAGCGGAGAAACCTGATATCCGACGAGCCGGTCGAGCACACGCCGGGCCTGCTGCGCATCCACAAGATTTTGATCAATGGCACGTGGATGTTCGAAGGCGGCCTGCACCGCGCGCTTGGTGATTTCGTTGAAAGTGACGCGCTGAATGCGCGGAGGCGCCTCGGGCTCTCCTTTTTTCGTCTTCTTTGCTTTTTTGTGCTTGGCGCCATTTTCGTCGAGCTCGGTGGCGAGGTGCGCGGCGATGGCTTCGCCTTCACGGTCCGGGTCAGGCGCAAGATAGATCGCGTCCGCCGAAGCCGCCAGCTTCTTCAGCTTGGCGACAACTTTTTCTTTGCCGGGGATGACGACGTAATCCGTCTCGAAATCGTTCGAGGTATCCACGCCCAGAGTGCTCTTGGGCAGATCCTTGACGTGGCCGAGCGAGGCCTCGACGGTGAAGCCCTTCCCCAAATATTTCTGGATGGTCTTCGCCTTCCCGGGCGATTCGACAATGACTAAACTGGACAATGTACCCTCAGTACGTTCGTATTGATTCCCGAAGCTAGCACGAATGGGATGGTGGCAACAAGTTACTGGAAGAAAGCTTCTAGCTGCTAGCTCCTAGCTTCTAGCTAAAACTCCACCCTTTAAGCGTTGGGATAGCGAGGCCAACATTCGTTGGACTTCCAAGACTTTCGCTTCTAAATCTGTGAACTCTTCGCCGCTCAACAAGCGTAGATCCTTGGCGAGCAACAGATGGTATTCGAGCTCACTCACTGAACCACGTGCAATCTGAATAAACCGATTCATTTCAGGATCGGATCTGCGTCCGCATCCTTCGGCAATGTTGGCGCCAATCGATGCCGATGCGCGTCGCATTTGGCTGGTCAATCCGTAGACTTCTTCTTTTGGGAATCCACGCGTCTTTTGGTAGATCACCAGCGTTAAGTCGTGCGCCTTGACCCAGACTTTCAAATCTTTGAAGTTCTCCATGTAATGGTCTCCCTTCCGGATTAGCTAGAAGCTAGGAGCTAGCAGCTAGAAGCTTTTCACAAAATTCTTCCCCGGCATCTGCCGGACCTTGCCGGTCAGCTCCAGCTCGAACAGCGCGGCGAAGATTTCTGAGGACGACAATTCCGTCTCCAGCTTTTCGACGATCTCATCGATGTGCGTGGCTTCGTCGGCTTTCAGCAGGCCCAGGATTCGCTTTTCGTGAGGAGGCAGGCCCTCATCCGGGAATAGAGATGCGGACGAGGCGCCTTGGGATTCAGGCGAGGAGGAGGGAGTCAATGTAAGTCGTACTTCTGTCGGGAGATCTTCCCACACGTCTTCCCAGGTCGCAACCAGCTTGGCGCCCTGCTTGATCAGCGTGTTGGGGCCCCAGGAATTCTTGTTGGTGACATTGCCGGGGACGGCGAAAACGTCGCGATTCTGCTCAAGCGCACAGCGGGCGGTGATGCGCGTGCCGGAATATTCCGCGGCTTCGACCACGAGCACTCCGACCGACATTCCGCTGAGAATGCGATTGCGGATGGGAAAATTTTGCGGAGCTGCGAAGGTTCCCAGGGGAAACTCGGAGACCAAGGCACCGCCGAGGGCCAGAATCTGCTCGGATAGACGCGAGTTCTCCTTGGGATAGATTACGTCGACGCCCGTGCCAAACACGGCGAGCGTTTTGCCTTTGGCCGAGATCGCGCCGCGGTGACTGGCGGTGTCGACACCTCGCGCCATGCCGCTGATGATGACCAAACCCTGGGCGGCGAGGTCGCAGCCAAGGCGTTCTGCCATGCCCGAACCGTAAGGCGTGGGATGCCGTGTTCCGACCATGGCGATGCCGGGCTTGGTCAGGATGTCTACACTGCCGCGGACATAAAGAATGAGGGGCGGGTCATAGATTTCTTTGAGGCGCGGCGGATACGACGGGTCGTCCATCGTAACCAGGTTCACGCCGCCGGCAGTCGCGGCGCGCGCGATTTCCTCGCGTGCCAGTTCCGCCGACTTTCCGGTGGCCAGCGACTGCGCGGACACGGCCTGAATGCCTGCACCTTCCAGTTCCGTGAGCGAGGCGCGGAGTACGCCTTCGGGACTTCCGAAGCGCTCGACCAATTTCCTCGATTTTGTCGGTCCAAGACCCGGTGTTAGCGAGATTGCCAGCCACTCCAGCAGATGGGTGGCGGAGGGGGAAACGGCAGTGTGCGACACAGCAACTCCAGTTTAGAGTGCAATTCGGCATTGCGCCCAGGTTCAGACCAAGCGGCCCCTTGGACCGTAAATAGCCCGAACTGGCGGACTGTATCCAGTTGTGAAGCACCATGTCAAGGTCATGCGTCACAATCGTTTGTTAATATTGTGGAAAGACATAAGAAAAATGAGACGTTTACGCATTTCCGCCATTTCCTACCTGAATACCGCCCCTTTGATGTGGGATTTCGAGCATGGCGAGGCTGGTAGCCGGTTCGATATCTCCTACACGCTGCCCTCCGCTTGCGCGCACGCGCTCGCCGAAGGAGCGGCCGATATTGGAATCATCCCGGCGGCGGCCTATGCGCAGATTCCCGAACTGCGGGTTCTGCCGGAAGTTGCGATCGCCTCGCGGCGAGCGGTGCGCTCGATTTTGCTGGTCAGCAAAATGCCCATCGAGAACGTGCGCACGGTCGCGCTCGACACCTCTTCGATGACATCGGTGGCATTGACGAAAATTCTGTTTGAAAAATGGCTGGGCGGTGGCAGGACGTTCATTCCGATGGCGCCGGACGTAGAGAAGATGCTCGCCGAGCACGACGCAGGCCTGGTCATTGGAGATCCGGCCTTGAAGATCGATCGTTCACGCTACGTCACGCTCGACTTGGCAGAGGAGTGGATACGCCACACCGGCAAGCCTTTCGTTTTTGCCTTCTGGGCCGTGCGCAGCGCGGCTTTGGCCGAGGCCGATCCAGCACTGGATCTGGCCGCGGTGTTTCGCGATTCTCGCGATCACGGACTGGAGCCTTCGAGCCTCAATCAGATCGCGTGCGAGTGGGCGCCGCGGCTAGGGATAAGCGAAGCGGAGATTTACGGCTATCTCACCGAAAATATCCACTATCAACTGGACGCCGGTTGCCTGGGAGGTTTGCAATTGTTCTATCGTTATGCGGCGGAGATTGGCGCCTTGCCCGCCGCACCAGAACTACGTTCTGTCGAACGCGCCAAGGCCCTCACAACCTGATACCTTCCGCTTCAGACAAGGACTCCGCCCCATAAGCGCTTCCATGAGAAGGTCGTAAAGGACATAGACGTCACGATACGGAAACACGCTGTGGTAGCGGTGCATTCTTCCGCAAGGCGGCTTGAACCAGTTCGTTTCAATCTCGATTCGGATTTGATGATGGCAGGTTCTTGAGATCTCCTGCGGCCTTGATCGCGATGAGCATCGCTCTCAGAAGTTGAGCTGTGAAGCGTCGCCTAGGCGTGGAGAGATCCAGATTGTCTTCAGCGTTATGCTCACAACGTTATGAGAGCGCCATACTAGTCCATAGCACGACCGGGTGGTTACCCTACGTTACTACCTTCTATTACAGTCTCGCCATTGTACGTTCTCGCGTCTGCGCCTATCTTCGGGACATGACCAAACGTAATCAACCCCTCGATGCAGCCCCGAAAGCAAACCCCCTGCGCAGCACCGTCGCGGCAGGTACACGCAAACCAACAAGCCTGACGAGATCGACGCTGTGCACTGCCTTTGCCGTGCTCGCGATGGTCACGATCTCAACCGCAGCCGAGCTTCCGGAAGCGCCCAGCAGTGTCATGCGGATGAGCAACGCCGCGATTATCGAAGCTGCAGTGCCTGTCCAGGCCCCTCAGATTACGGTGGCTAGCCCCGAGATCAAAGTAATCGACAAGACATTCGTCAGCCTGGCTCTTGTCTCTACTGGCAGCACGTTTGCCGATTCATATACAACGCTGTTCGCCCGCCAGAATTGGCTCGCCGGAAAAAAGGGAGTCTGCAACGTGGAGGTTCAGTCGGCCTACTTGTACGGGACTCACCCGACTGTCGGACGTGCCTACGCGGTCGCATCCGTGAAAAGCGTTGGTTCCGTGTTCGCGGCGTACTACTTACGCAAACACCACAGCAAGTTCTGGAGTGTGCCTCTGGTTGCCAACTCTGTCATGAGCCTTCAAGGCGTTGGCCAAAACATGGCCACATGCAACTAGCAGGGAGAGTGTCTCCTGATCTTTACTGAACGATAAGAGTCACGGGTATGGAGTGCTGCAAAGCTCCGGAGGTTCCTGAAACCATGATCGTGTAGGTCCCGGGAGCGGTCCCAGTCTGGGGCGGCGTTGTGATGCCGGTTCCTCCGGCGCATCCAATCATGAACATCAATCCTCCCGTCATCAGAGACAGCAGGAGGAACACCCGCAGTCTTCTCGATCGAGCGCGAGAACCCACCAGAATCATGCCAAACAAGCCCATCCCCGGCATCCAGATCGCGTAGATCGTCAAGTTGCGCGATGAACGAAGCGAGGCCGCCTGTGCATTGGACGCCGTGGTGGTAATCGTCAACGTTGACGTTGCTGCGCCGGCGTTCGGGGTCACAGAGCTTGGCGACATCTTGCAAGTCGTCAACGCTGGTGCTCCGCTACAGCTCACTTTGACGACCTGAGTGAACACCCCACCCACCGGCGATACAGCCACCTGGTACGTAGCAGTAGAGCCAGCTTTCAGAGTATCGCTGCTTGGGGAACTTGAAAGACTGAAATCCGCGCCTGCTCCAGTGAGATTTACAACTTGAGGACTACCCGGAGCATTGTCGCTCACGGTTAGAGTCCCGGCGCGCGTTCCAGAACCTTTGGGAGTGAACGTGACGTTGATGGTGCAACTGGAGCTAGCGGCCAATGCAGCCGGGCATGTGTTGGACTGCGCGTAGTCGCCGGTGATCTGGAAGGTGCCGAGTTGCAGCGAAGCGTTCCCGCTGTTGGTCAGGGTCACCGTTTTTGCGGCACTGGAGGTTGCCACTTGCTGGCCGGGAAAGACTAAGGTGGCGGGTGTTACCGTTGCGACGGGGGCCGGGGCTTGTGAGCCTGTCCCAATAAGAGTCGCGGTTTGAGGGCTGCCCTGAGCGTTATCGCTGACGGTGATGGCTCCGCTTCGACTTCCAGTACCTGTCGGCGTAAAGATAACGTTGATTGCGCAAGTGGAGTTGGGAGCCAATGTCGAAGGACAGGTGTTGGTTTGGGAAAAGTCTCCAGCGGCCTGGATACTGCCGACGTTCAACGTGGCGTTGCCAGTGTTGGTCAGGGTCAGGGTCTGCGGTGTACTGGAAGTTCCGAGCGGTTGAGATGAAAACGTCAGGCTTAAGGGACTGAGGGCAGCAACGGCACCGGAGCCGCTGCCGCTCAGGTTGATAACGTGGGGCGATCCCGCTGCGTCATCCAGAATCAGGATGGATCCCGAGCGGAGCCCCACGGCGGTGGGGGTAAAAGTAACAGACAACGTGCAGCTAGCAGCGGCCGGTACGCTGGTACCGCAATTATCAGTCTCCGCAAAGTCTCCGCTGACCGTGGTCGATGAAATCGATAGCGGCGAACTGCCCATGTTGCGGAGGAGAACCGTCTGCGGCTGGGTGGTCGAGGCGACCGCCTGGCTTGAGTATTGCAACTGGAAAGGACTAACCGAGACGGCGGGCGCTGCGTTTGGGCCGATCTTGACCACAAAGGCGTCGGAGTTGCCGCCAAACGTGTCTTGGAACGTTCCCTGCGTGACCGGAAAGTCGGTCGAGTTCGTGTAGCCTGCCACGTAGAGGTTTCCGTTGGAATCGGTTGCGAGCCCGGCAGGATACTCATCTCCGCTAGCGCCCAGGAAGGTAGCAAACAGCTGCGTACTTGCAAAAGGGTCGATCTCTGAGACCAAGAGGTCGGCTCCGTTCGTGTAAGGCTCGATGCCGTTCGACATTGCAAACGAACCGCTCACCGTGAGGCTCAGTACATAAGCATCGTTGTTCTGATCGAGCGCGAGCGCCTGCGGATAGGCAAAATTGTAGAGGCCCAGGAAAGTCGAATACTGCAATGTAGATCCCGTCGGATCGAACTTGGTAACGAAAGCGTAGCTGCATCCCCCTAGAGAGACGGCAGGGTCGCAGATGCTTGTCGAAGTGATGGGGAACGTTCCATCGCTAGGGGCTGTTCCTGTAACGTACGCCGAGCCAGAGCTGTCTACTGCAATGGACGCAATTTGTACAGCAGCTCCACTCGCTCCGTATAAGTAGGTGGAATAGTCTAAACTTCCCGAACTGCTGAACTTACTCACAAAACCGATCGTCGCGTTCATAGGAGCAGAATCGGTCGTGAGATAGGCGCCCGGTGTTGCCGGGAAATTGTAAGTATTCGTGTTCCCCGTAACATAGGCATTGTCGTTAGCGTCCACAGCAATTCCATTGATGCGGCTCAAGGGCGCCGGCCAGCATGGACCCTGACTGCAAGTCTCGGCAACATTTGAATTGCCCCCCAGGAACGTCGAGTAGAGCAGGGATGATCCGTCGGTGCTAAACCGCGTCAAGAAACCGTAAACCCCATACAGAGCCCCTTGGTTCGGAGAAACCGTCGGCTGGTAAGCATTGACTACCGGAAAATTCTGAGAGGTAGTGATTCCCGCCACATATACTTCTCCCATAGTACCAATACCGATGCTTGTCGGCTGGTTATAAGAATCTCCTCCCAGGTAAGTCGAATACAAGAGCGAAGAACCGTCGGCAGAAATCCTGGTCACGAAGCCGGCAAAAGAGCTGGGCGATGAGGCCTGGTAAGGGTTGACTGTGGGGAAGTCGGTTGACTGTGTGAGGCCGGTTACGTATACCTCGTTTGCACCGTCGAGCGCGAGGGCATAGCCAAATTCCGAGCCTGTTCCGCCTATGTAGTCGGCGTACACCAGGTTCGACCCAGATGGGTCGAGTTTCGCCACAAAAACGTGGTTCGTGCCGCTCGGGAGTGAGCCCAGGGCCGCCAAGGGAAAGTCGGGTGAATCCGTAAACCCTGCGACGTAGACGCTACCCGTGCTGTCGACGGCGATTCCCGCAGGCTGGTCAAAGCCACTTCCTCCGAGGTACGTTGAGTACACCAGCACCGGGTCGATGATTAGGGGCTTCGCAGGATCGTAGTGGGCAACGCGGAAGCTGAAGTGTGTCGGATCATTCACCACGTAGCCACCTTCAACGATGACACGTTGGCCTTTGAATTCCTGGTAGACAACAGGGATCTGGAAGTGTAGGTCTCCGTTGGTTGTCCTCAGCACCAGGCCGCCGTCGGTGTCAACTCGAAGCTCCTTTGCGCCTGTGATTTCGAATTGAATTCGGTTGGGATTGGCTCCCGCTGAAACGACGAAGTCGCATTCTAGCTGCCGGCCCGTTCCGTAGTACACGAGATCAATTCCGGGATATACGTTCTTGTAGCGAACTCTGGCATAGGTTGGGACATTGGTGCGCCACTTTGTGGGGTCCTTGCCGAAAAAGTAGTTCACTCTCCCGAGCTGTTGATCCTCTCCTACAACCGCCGGATTCCTGGTTGCTCCCGCCAGACGGAACTGCACGATATCGGGCTTGACTGATGCAACATTGCTGGTGGCCGGCACGTTGCCCGTTCGGGGGATGGGCACTACGTCAGTGGCACGTAAAGACAGAACCAAACCGTCTGAGGCGAGAAACGCCGTGTACCCTCTGCCGCGCGCGAGAAACTTGGTCGGTAGGACTGCCTGACCCTGGTTTTCTTCGAATATGAGTGGTAGCTTGCCGTAGTTCGCATAGCTTCCCGTACCCATCGCATTTCTGCCATTCAGCTGCAATCTTCCCGGGGTCTGTTGCGCGAAAGATATTGTGGTTGCCAACGCGAGCGAAAAGCACGCCCACACACTGTTTCTGAGTCGCATGACTCTCCCTCGCAAATTCGAATGACGGCGACTGCAGCAAGCGGCAGGGGGAGCCGTTCACCAGAGTCCTCTCCAACTCAGTCATTGCACGAACGCTGCCGAAATGCTTCTTTCGAGGGAGGCTCCTCTAGTCCTAAGACGTTCGCGAACTTAGCTCTGTAACGGGTAGAATTCTCTTCGCGGGCGTATATGTGAACCCAGCCTTGATTCTGGAATACTGTCCTGCTCTTGGACATCAAATCGTTCGCCGATTCAAGCGCGGTTTGGTCAGTAATGAACAGGTGGCTTGGCCTAAATACCGATCTTAGGCCGCCCTACGGCTTCTCCGGCAGTGGCAATCGTCTCCTCAACACGGTCTCTTCCATTGCGCTTGGCTTGATACAGCGCCAGGTCCGCGCGATGCAAGAGCGACTCCGAACTAGTAGCCGACTCCGCGACGGCAACCCCCATGCTGACTGTGACCGTTGTTTGCTTGACAGGAGTCCGGATCTGCGTGCTCGAAATCAACTCTCTGATGAGATTGGCTCGACGTGATGTCGTCGCCAGGTCGCAACCGGGCATGACCAGCAGAAACTCTTCGCCGCCATAGCGACCGATTCCATCGTATTCGCGCAGACTGGCGGAAAACCGCTTCGCAATCTCCTGGAGCACGTAGTCTCCGGTTTCGTGTCCCAGGTCATCGTTAACTTTCTTGAAGTGGTCTATGTCAACCAGAATCACCCCAAGCGCCCTGCCTTCGCGGAGGGAGCGCGCCATTTCACGTTGCAGGAAAGCAATGATTGCGGCACGATTCCACAGTCCCGTGAGGAAGTCATGGCTAGCTGCATAGTGCAAAGCCTCGTTCGCAGAGACGAGTTTCTCCTGCAGTTCAACGATCCGCTTACCCACCAGCAGGCGCGCTTTCAATTCGGGTGGATCAAACGGTTTTGCGAGAAAGTCATCCGCACCCGCGTCCATCGCTTCCAGCATCTCGTGTTTTTGGCTCTTAGCGGTGAGTAGAATCGTGTAGGTATAGAGTTCAGTTTCCGGCCGGCGGCGGAGCCGGCGACAAAGCTCCACACCATCCAACCCAGGAAGCACCCAATCAAGTAGAGCCAACCTCGGCGCGTCTGGTTTCGTCAGCAGGTCCCAAGCAGCCCGACCGTCTTTTGCACATACGAAGTCGAAGCTCCATTCGTTCAGGTGGCCTGTTATCAAGTGACGGTAGACGGGCGAGTCTTCGGCCAGCAGGATCGTCACACAACCCCTCGTGAACAACCAGCTCGATCTGCAGTTTCATCCGTTTCTGTGTCGTCGTGAGAGGGGTCTCGCTGCTCAAGAGCGCTGCGAACCGGGCTCGTCGTGCCGAGGACGCTCGCAACTGCCTGGGCGAGGGCGTCAGGATTCTTCTCCAGGGCAAGCGACGATTTCTCAATGTAGCCTGCGGCACCGGCCTTTCTCAGCCTCGCTTCATTCTTTTGAGACAGTCCTGTCAACACGATTACTGGAATGTGCGACGTCGAGGCGTCTTGTTTGAGTTGCTTCAGCACACAAGTTCCATCTAACCCTGGAAGCATCATGTCGAGAAGGATAAGCGCTGGGAGGATATGACGGACAGCCGCCAAGGCTTCTCGGCCATCCGCTATGCTGGTCACTTCATGTCCCGCCCTGACCAGCGATCTTTCAATTGCGGCGCGTAAAAAGCGACTATCTTCGATCAATAAGATGTTCATCTTAGACTCTTCCTCCCAGGGCTTTACATTTCACGCCGCAGTTTTCTTTGGGGAAGTAAAGTCTTGTTCCAAGCTGCCCCTAAGATCGAACAAGTAGCAGCGCCGCAGCCCGCTCTGCTAACTCTGCTACTAGTTGAGCGGCGGCAGCTTCTGGCACGCCGCTTCGCTGGCCGCTAGCCCGCCGGTGGAGTCGTAGCGCACCACCGCATCTTCAATGGCGCAGAAGCTGCGGATACCGGTCTGGTTCGCAGTGACCGGAGTCGCCGTCGCGTAGTAGGTGGTCTGCGGGACCGCCGCTACTCCAGCCTGAGCCGTGAACTTGTATCCGCTCTTGGTGCCGGCCGACAGAACGTTGTCGATTAAGCAAGCTTGATTGGTGGCTGGTACGCAAGCCGCAAGAGCAGGCCCGCCCAGGTTGGCCAGTGCGCTCGCAAAACCGACTTTCGGATAAGTGAAGTTGTAGGTGACCATACCATTGTTGATGGTACGGACGGAGCCGACAGCAGACGACTCATTGGCCGCCATGCGGGCGCGCAGCAAGTTCGGAATCGCGATAGCTGCAATGATCAGAATGATTGCCACTACGATCAAAAGCTCGATCAATGAAAAACCACTTTGCCTTAGCTTAGAGTTAGTCATTCTCCTTATTTTCTCCGTCCCGACCGATCCATAAGCAGGGAGCATAACTCAAGATGACTTGCAAGCCGACTGCCACCCCTCCTGTTCGTGGAAAGATGCCTTCAGCGGCCAGTAGCTGTGCTAGTTTCGCTCCAGAGGGGAGGAATTGTGTTCGCCGCGCAGACGAATGTCTAGAATGTGGACTTCGTCTCCACAGTAAACTGTGAAAGTAAACTAGGTGAAAGGACTCGGCATTATCAATCCAAGCATCGGGAGCAACGAAAAGATAGTGCCTTATTAGTAGGAATTAGCTCAAGAAAAAGTACGAGTTGGCGCGTCAATCGACGAGTCTTTTTGCGGCATTGCCGGTCATGCGAATATCTTCGGCCCTCCCGCGAATCGTTTAGTGCGCGTTCCCTCGCACGTCTCCGACCGGCATCTCAGCATTCTCTATTTTGGTCAGTTCGCTCGCCAGCCAGGTTTGAAGGAGTGCAAGGTCCTCGTCGGGAATGAAGGAGAAGCGGATTCCAGCACGCCCTTTCCCGTCTCTGTTGACTACCGCACCGGACAGATAAATAAGGCCTGTGGTGCCCGAGAGGGTAAAGAGTGCAGTAACCTTTTGATCGAGTTCCAGTGGCTCATTGCATTGCAGGGCCAAGCCACCAATACTGATGTCGCTGATTTTTGCTTCGAATCTTTCGCCCCCGACTACTCTTACAACCACTGGGATGTCGACCGCTACCCTAGCCGAACGCCGGCGGTTTTGTAGCATGGTTCCGTAGGCGGCCCGCATACACCGTCGCGCGTGGTCCAGGTCCATCGGCTTGTGGATCATGAAGTTAGCCCCGGCCAGTAGGGCGTGCGCTTCGGACCCTTGATCGACCATGGCCACGATCGTCGAGTTGCTGTTGGGGGATGACTTGCGCGCGGCGCAAACGACGCGATTGGGATCGTGCACTCCATTCCAGTCCACTATTACGGTATCAAGCCTGCGATGGGTCACCGCATCCAGGGCGGAGTCAAGTTCGCTACAAACCTCGGTTTTGATGGCAAAAGTGTCCAGAATCTGATTCATAACACCGAGTACATGTGTGTCGCTGGAGAATAGAAGACCGTCGAGTCGAACTTGTTCCTTGATCATGGCTTTCAACAGAACAGCATGTTGATGGCCAAAGCGACCGAAGAGCTGCAACCTGCTCACTGCTCTAGGCTTGGCGGTATGGGATCCGCATTTCTTGCGAAACCGGAACGCACCACCGGCTGGAATAGTGTCTGCCCTGCAGACGTCTGACGCGGACCAAACTGGTCTTTCAAGTCAAGTGAGCTACTCCCACCGGTTCGGAGGTTTTGTGGTGTCATGGCGGCCTTTTGATGAACCAGGGTGCATTGCGTGTTCGGATTTCGTAACACGACAGATTTAGTAAACAGAACGGGCTGGAATATCCTGCACACTTCGTGGTATCTGGAGAAGGGCGTCAGCGAAATGCAAAATCGAAGAGGAGATATTCCCAGCCAATCCGTTTAGTGCTGAATGTCTAAAATGAAAGATATGTCTTGCGCGGAGCCTTGCGAAGGTCTGAGCGGTTTTTTGGTATCTCTGACCGACAGCCGGCGAGAGAGCTCTACAAGGTTGCCTCAGTCGCACGCCAGGGTGCCTTCTGGCAGGGCAATTCGGGGGCACCGCATTTCCTGTCTCCAACCTATACTCCCTCCAAATAGTGATCCTGATCACGGCCTCCAGCGCGATAAGAAGCTCAATTTGAGTCGTGTCCGATTGGGAGTAAGATTGAGTACAGAAGAGGCTTCCCAGCTTGGACGTGCTCAGTGAGCAAGAGCAACATCTTCAAGTTGCTTGCAATTGACGACGACCCTCAGATTTTGTCGCTCATTGCAGCTGCACTCGACGACGAGGGATTGGAAATACTGACGGCGGAAGATCCGGAAACTGGTTTCCAGCTGTTTCAATCGCTTCGCCCCCGGGTCGTGCTACTCGATCTCATCATGCCGGAAGTGAGCGGGATGGACATGCTCGAACGCATCGTGCGCTCAGACCCAGCCGCGAACGTGATTGTGATTTCCGGACACTACTCAGCGGAATCGGCCATGGAAGCGATTCAACAAGGCGCGTGTGACTATCTGACGAAGCCGCTCGACTTTCAGAGGCTCCGGCATCGAATTGCCAATTTCCTGGCGGAAGCGGAAATACGCAGGAGAACGCTGCTCCTCGATCAAGAGCTCCTGCAAGCGTGCCAATTCGAAGGGATCGTTAGTCGTAGTCCTCTGATGCTCGACGTATTCGCGAAGATCCGACGGGTCGCACCGCATTTCAAGACGGTTCTCGTCACCGGCGCCACTGGCACCGGCAAGGAATTGGTTGCCCGCGCATTACACCGCCTGAATGCAGCCTCTCCGGGCCCGTTTGTCGCATGCAACTGCTCAGCTCTGGTAGAGGGTTTGGTCGAGAGTGAACTCTTTGGCTATATGAAAGGCGCTTTCACGGGTGCGGTCCAGGATCGGGCTGGCCTCTTTGAAAGTGCGAACGGTGGGGTTCTCTTTCTCGACGAAATTGGAGATCTATCCCCGTTGGCTCAAGCAAAGTTGCTTCGCGTTTTGCAGGATCATCAAGTTCGGAGGGTAGGTTCGTCCGTCTCTCGCAGTGTGGAAGTGCGCGTGATCGCTGCCACTAATCGCGATTTGAGAAAGATGGTGCGCGAGGGCCAGTTTCGCGAAGACCTGTATTACCGGTTGGCGGTGGTCGAGGTTGCTCTACCCCCCCTCGCTAATCGGCGTGAGGATCTGCCACTGTTACAGCGATATTTCGTGGAGCGATTCGCGGCGGAATACAAGAAACCAATCGCAGGTCTAACGCGGAGAGCGCAGGGTGTAATGGCGACATACCCATGGCCCGGAAACATCCGGGAATTGGAGAACGTGATAGGAAACGCGTGCATGATGGTGGACGGCAAGTTCATTGACACCAATGATCTGCCTGAGCGGCTCAGAACCCCGTTCACCGGCGATTCCCTTATCGATGAAGACCTTCTTTCGCTCGATGAGGTACAGAGACGTCATGTAATGCGAGTACTTGAGAGAGTCGGTGGGAACAAAGCGCGTGCCGCAGAGATCCTCGGCCTTGGCCGTGCGACGATCTACCAAATACTGTCAAGGATGAAGATTGAGGGCAAGGACGTAAGCGCCTAGTTAGTCAGCCTGGCATTTATCTAGTAGTTTCCCGACCTTCGTTTAGCCGGTCAGGCGCGACGGTGGCGCCAATAATCGCCAACTGTACGTGCCCGAAAGATGGAACTCACGTCCGGATTCCGGACATGTACACTTCCCAGTTTTATATCAAACCATTTGAGAAAGAGGCATCTAGTGCCGCAAGCATCTGGCCTTAAAAGTGCATCTGTCTCATTAGGCGGATCCGCGAGACCTTGACGGCCGAAGCTCAATCCAAAACGATCTGGATTTTGCTTGCTTTGGCTTGGCCTTGGTTTGGTCCCCGTTAAGAAGAGGCAAGGTATGACATCGGACATGGCATTTGAGTGTTTGCTGGTATCTCGCGATCCCAGCGTCGTTTGCACCATCAACAGATTACTCGGAAGCCTCTCGATTAGCACAAATGTGTGCCTGACCGCCTCAAAGGCTGCGGATCATCTGGCGGAAGGCAGTACCGATCTGATCGTCGTTGACTGGGATGATGACTCCGCAGGGTTCCTAAATGGCATCCAGAGGTCCGGGAAGTGGCAGAAGCCGATCATTGTTGCTGTCTCTTCCCAGGATCACCCGGTTCCGGGCGTCCATTTTGTGGTGCGCAAGCCTGTGACTGAAGCCTCGGTCGCCAAATCGTTGAAGGCTGCCTATTCTCGAATGCTGTATGACTACCGTCGCCATGCAAGGTACGCGCTGATGAACTCGGTCCAGGCAACTGACGAGAACAAGAGGTCTGTGGAGGTAACGATTACCGACATCGGCGATGGCGGAGTAGGGCCTCAGCAGCAGAGGGGAACTTGCGATCGGGGATGTGCTGTCCTTTCACTTGTTGTTGCCTGGAGCTCACAGACCGATCTACGTCGAGGCACGCATCCAGTGGGCTAGGAATTACGGTGCAGCTGGCTGTGAGTATGTCCGGATTCCGCCGGTCGACCTCACGATTCTGCATGATTGGCTCAAGAGCAAGACCCAGATCAAGAAGCCATTGGTTGAGATATGACGATGGAGGTGCTGTCTGTGGTCCTCATCTCGCGTTCAGAACTCCCGTCTCGAAAGACTGAGGAGACTGCGATCCCGTGAGCGACGAGCCTCAAATCGAGAATCGCCCCGAGCCCGTTTTACCCCGCATGCACCAAGTTGAGGGTCGGGAATGGTGGCTGTGGGGATTCGCCGTCGCTGTCACCCTGGTCTTGACCTTCGGCATTCTCTCACTCACCTTCCCCGGCTTTCATCTACCCACCGACGGATTCTATTCCCTGAGCCTGAAAGAGTGGGTTCGGGGTCTGGCCGCTCTGGTACTGCTGTTCGATATCTATACGGTTTATCAACACCTGCAACTCCAACGCATGCGTCGCCGACTGGCGGAGCGCGACCATCTATTCAAACTGATCAGCGAAAATGCTGCAGACATGATTGCCGTTGTCGACAAGGATGGGCATCGCCTCTACAACAGTCCTGCGTACGAAAAGGTCCTGGGGTACAGCCGGACCGAGTTGATCGCGACCTCTCCGCTGGAACAGATTCATCCCGACGACCGCGCTCGGGTGCTAGCAGCGGCTGAAAAGGCCAGCCTTACCGGCATCGGAGAGCGACTGGAATATCGAATCCGCCACAAGGATGGGTCGTGGCGCGTTCTTGAGTCCACTGCCAGCGCGATTCGCGGAGCGAAGGGCGAAGCCGAAGGGTTAGTGATCGTGAACCGTGATATCACCGAGCGCAAGCGGGCCGAGGAAATGCTGGCGCACAACGCTTTTCATGATGGTCTTACAAATCTCGCCAATCGGACCTTGCTTCTCGACCGCCTGGGGCGAGCCCTGGCCATTTCCCGCCGGCATGCCGATTTCAAGTTTGCAGTCTTGTTCATTGACATTGACGGATTCAAGGTGTTCAACGACAGCCTAGGTCATGTAGCCGGCGATGCACTTCTCATCCAGATCGCAGAACGTCTCGCGGCTTGCCTTCGTCGAGCCGACACAATATCGCGTCCAGGCCGGGGTGAAAACCAAGAGTTGACCTTCGGCGACAGCACCCTGGCCAGGCCGGGCGGTGACGAGTTTGCGGTACTGGCTCAGGAACTTCACGACCCCAGTGACGCCGTTCGAGTGGCCGAGCGCATCCAGCAGAAACTGACTTTCCCATTCGATGTGGATGGTCACGAAATCGTTGTCACCGCAAGCATCGGAATCGCATTCAGCGGGAGCACTAGCACCGAGGCCCAAGATGTGCTCCGCGACGCAGAAATCGCGATGTATCGAGCCAAACACAACGGAAAAGCGCGCTGCGAGGTTTTTGACAATGCCATGCACTCCGGCGCCGTCAAGCGCTTGCAACTGGAGACGGACTTGCGCAGGGGCGTCGAACTGGGAGAGTTCCGCGTTTACTACCAACCCATCGTATCGCTGGTAAGTGAGCAGATCGTGGGGTTCGAGGCTCTCACGCGCTGGCAGCGGCCCCAAGGCATGGTCATGCCAAATGATTTCATTCCCCTCGCCGATGAAACCGGCATAATCTTGTCCATCAACCGCCAATTACTGCCTGAAGCCTGTCATCAGCTACGCTCATGGCAACAACTTTTTCCCTCCGACCCGCCTCTTTCTTTGAGCGTAAACATCAGTCCCAAACAATTCGCACAGGCCGGTCTAGCTTCTCAGATCGGTCAACTGCTTGAGCAGAGTGGCATGGATCCGCGATGCATCGATCTGGAGATCACCGAGACCATAGCCATGGCCGACGCGGAAAAGTCTGCGGGCGTGCTCTCGGAGTTGAAGGCACTGGGCGTGGGGTTGGATATCGATGACTTCGGCACCGGCTACTCTTCTCTTAGCCGACTCCAGGGTTTCCGTGTCGACACTCTCAAGATCGACAGGGTTTTCGTCTCTCGCATGGACAGCGATGCCGAGACTCATGAAATCGTCAGGGTAATCGTAATGCTCGCCCACCACTTGGGCCTGGAGGTCGTGGCCGAAGGGGTGGAAACGCAGGCCCAACTGGATCTGCTCAGGCATCTCGGCTGCGAGCGCGCCCAAGGCTACCTGTTCTCCAGACCTGTAGACCACGAGGCGATCCTGAAGCTTCTGTCAACCAGCCAAGTAGGTCTCCCCGGGTTTCAATCCAAGGCCGCCGGGGCAACAGCGAGCTAAGCATTACGCCGGATACGACCCAAAAACGTTTCCAGCTTTAGGACACTATTCTGGGGATTCGGACATCCCACTCAAGCTCTACTGGTTGCACTTCACGAACTGCCCTCCTAACGTCCATTGCTGCTTGATCTTGCAAAAATAGCTCGCGATCAGTAATTCGGCAAACGGTTTGCAACCTGAGAAGTGCCGCTGATCTCGCATTTCCCTGGCGCCCAGATGCCAGGTTCTGCGTAAGACGGACTCCTGGAGTTGAACGCGAGGATTTTGCATGCAAGCAAGGAAAGTTACCTGTTTAGGACTATCTCTGATCTTCACTGTCTTGACGAGCCGTGCCCAGGAGCGGCCGACGCCAACATCGGGGCGGATGGGATCGTCGCAAGGTGGAGAAATCAACTCGAAGTATGGCAATGCGCCACTCATGTTCGAGGCCAACCAGGGCCAGAGCGACTCTCATGTAAAGTTCCTCTCTCACGGCAACGGATACTCTGTGTTTCTCACAGCTGGCGGGATGGTTCTCGCCTTGCGGCCTTTAGAAACTACTTCGCCCGCAGATGGTTCCGTAGCGCAGGCGCGCAACGACAAGCCTTCGAGGGTCTCTCCAATTCGTCAACTGGCAAGACCTTCAAGAGAGGGGAAGTCGGCTGTTCTTGCCATCGATCTTGTAGGGGCGGCGACCAATCCCATAATCGTAGGCGAGGAACCGCTAAGTACTAAAATCAACTATTTTATTGGCCGGGATCCAAGCAAGTGGCGCCGGAACGTTCCCACCTATAACAAAATCCGCTACCGGAATGTTTATCCAGGAATTGACCTCATCTACTATGGAAACAATCACAGAGTGGAATACGACTTTGACCTGGCGCCGGGAGCCGATGCGGCGAACATTCAATTCTCAGTAAAAGGTACCGACGGTTTGACTGTCGACTCCGATGGCAACCTTTTGCTGGCCAAGGGTGCCACTGAACTCCGCCTTCAGGCTCCGATCCTCTATCAGGAAATCAAGGGAATACGGGCGAGGGTACCCGGTAAATATGTTTTACGCGATAGCACACACGTAGGCTTCGAAGTGGGGAGCTACGACGCTTCGAAGCCCCTAGTAATTGACCCGGTTCTGGTCTACTCGACCTTCATCGGCGGAAGCAGCGACGACTTCAGCAACGGTATCGCGGTGGACGCAAGCGGCGACGCATACGTGGTTGGCCTAACGGATTCCCCAGATTTTCCGTTGGCTAGTATCGGCTCGTACAGCCCCACGCAGTCGCGGATGTTTCTGACAAAATTCAATCCCACCGGTTCCAGTTTGCTGTTCGCAGACTATTTTGGTGGAACCAGCGGGGGCGATGAAGCATACGGAGTAGCGCTTGATTCCTCGGGAAATGCCTATGTCACTGGGGATGCAACATCTTCAGACTTTCCGGTTGTGAATGCCTATCAGTCCACTCTTTCCGGCAGCCAGGATGCCTTTCTAGTCAAGTTTGCCGCGAACGGCTCCTCCCTCCTTTACTCGACCTATCTAGGTGGATCGAACTCGGAGGCGGGATACGCCGTTTCGGTGGATCCCGCAGGAGAAGCGGTCATCGCAGGCACCACTCAGTCGACAGACTTCCCGATGGCAAATGCCTATCAGCCCTCTGTTTCGGCAGACCAGTTTGGGGATTGGGGAGTATACGGCTTTCTTACCAAGTTCGCCGCCAACGGCGCTTCCCTGGTGTATTCCACGTACTTAGCCGGCAGCGCTCTCAACACCAGCTCGTGCACTGGTTGCTTCCCCGACACAGAACTGCTAGGCGTAGCCACGGATGCTTCGGGTAATGCTTACGTCACCGGATTTACAACCACGACGGACTTTCCGGTAACATCCGGCGCATTCACGACTACTTATCCGGGTTATTACTTGAGTGACGTCGGTGTCGTCTCAAAGTTCACCAGTTCCGGCGGCATCGGATATTCCACCTATCTCGGAGGGCTCACCTCCAGTTTCCTAAACGCAATCGCCGTGGATACGACTGGTTCCGCCTACGTCACCGGATACGACGTCGCGAACGACAGCTTTCCGATTGTTACGACAAACATCTGCGATCCTTCTGTATCCGCTTGCAACGGTGCGGTCGTTGCGAAGCTTAACCCTACGGGTTCCAGTCTGGCTTACTCCACATTTCTGGGCACGTCCAACAACATGGCAGGACAAGCGATTCGGGTCGACGCCAGTGGCGATGCTTTCATTGTAGGCAGCGACCTTCAGTTCGACTTGTCGAACCCGATTGAGGGATCCGCAGGGAGCGGTGATGTCGTCGTCGCCGAGATCAACCCCAGCGCAACCAGTCTGCTAATGGCGACTTTCCTCGGCGGGCAAGGGTGGGAGGCAGCTTCAGGCCTGGCCCTCGACAGTAACGGCGCGGTATATGTAACTGGCGTGACGCAATCCCTTGACTTCCCGGTAACCCAGTCCGCGTTCCAGACAGTATGGGGAGGACAGACCGACGCCTTTATCACGAAGATTGACCCGGTGACGATTGCACCTGCAGTTGCAATGGGGCCCTTTTCGCTGCAGTTCGGTTCTCAAATTGTCAGCACGACTAGCGCGCCGGAAACTACAGTCTTGCGCAATATGGGTTCGGCGGCGCTCATGATCAGTAGTGTTACGGTAAATGGTGATTTCGCCGAAACCGACGATTGTGGCGCTGCAGTGGCAGCGGCCTCGTTCTGCACTTTCACTGTGACTTTCACTCCCACGGCATTGGGCACTCGCACAGGAACTATCACTATTGTCGACGACGCCCAGGGCAGCCCTCATGTCGTGACTCTTACAGGTTCGGGTACAGGTGCCCTGCAGAGTGTGACGATCAGCCCCTCCAGCTTGACCTTCCCACCTTCTTCGGTGGGTGCGGCGAGTGCGACCCAAGATCTTACGTTTGCCAATAGCAGCAACGTAGCGGTGATCGTCAGTGGGGTTCTAGTGACCGGTAACTTCACTGCTGCCGGCAACAATTGTGGAACCGTAGCGCCTCAGGGGACATGCACGGTCCGAGTGGAGTTCGTCCCCGCATCCTCTGGCCCACTCTCCGGTACTCTGCAAGTTTTCGATTCCGCCAGCGGCAGCCCCCACGTGGTAACGCTCAGCGGGTCGGGAACAGATTTCATCGCCTCCCCCGTGACTAACCAGGCTGCAGTAAGTCCCGGCGGGACGGCCACCTACAAACTGAGTATTAGCCCGACAGGAGGCGCATTCTCCAACCCGGTTACATTTGTGTGCAATGCAGCCCCCGCGTTCGCCACATGCACGGTGAATCCTAGTTCGATCACCCCGGGCAGCAATTCCAAGGAAGTAACAGTCGCGGTCACAACGTCGGGTCCGGTTTCACAGGCTCACGGACTATCTGGATCCCGGATGGGCGTTTCCCTGGCCCTGCTTTGTGCACCAATGGCAATCTTCAGCGCACTTATTTGTGTCCCTAGCCGCCGGCGCAACTCCCGTACGTACGGAGTATCAGCCGTGATGGTCATGCTGTTGGTGCTCGTTGGCTGCGGCGGGACTGGCGCAACAAAATCGACCGCCGTCGCGAGAACAACCCCTCCAGGTACGTACACTCTCAGCGTGATGGCCACCTCTGGAACTCTGCAGCACGTTACGAGGCTTACGCTGGTCGTGCGCTAGACTGGCAATTTGGCCGCGAACCGCAGCTCATTCATGAATGGAAGGCGCTTCACTGCCATTAAACAGGAGGCAATAATTCGGCCCAGATTGGACTTCGCAGATGACGAACGATAGCAAATCGCAGGATACATTTTCAGCGGTTACACAGCAGCTCGCCGCTCTGGAGAAGCGCGATTGGGAGTTGTGGATTATTGTCTGCTTCGCTGGGTTCGTGGTTGCGGTCGGGCTTCTCGCCTTGATTGCGCCAGCGGCCTTTATCAGCCAAGACCAAGTCCATCTCCAAGTCACGGTCTCGCGCCAACTGGTGGTGGGGCTATTCGTTTTAGTCACTCTCCTCAATAGTTACTTAATAACGCGCCGTTTGGACCTGCGGCGTACAAGACAAAAGTTGATCTCTAGCACCATTCAAAATGAATTGGTCAGACTGCAGTCCTTCACGGATCCGCTTACGGAAGTTTACAATCGTCGATCTCTCGAAGACATGGCGGGCCGGTTTATCAGTCACGCACGACGCTTGCAAAACGCGCTGACATTCATGCTGATCGACGTGGACAAATTCAAACAGGTCAACACTCGATTTGGACACCTGACTGGTGATTTTGTGTTGGCTGAAGTTGCCACCCTGCTGAGAAGCTCGGTAAGAGGCTCTGACGCGGTAGTGCGTTATGGTGGTGACGAGTTCTTGATAATCTTGGCTGATACCGGGGCAATAGGCGCGGGTCGTGTGGTTCAACGCATCAGGAAGTACTTGCTGGACTGGAATGGCGCAGGACACCTTGACGGCTTCGAGCTGACGGTTTCAATTGGAGTATCCGAATGGAGCGACGGCAGAACTCTCGATGAAATGCTTGATGCAGCGGACCGGGCTATGTACGCCGAAAAAGCATCCAGCAGGCCAGGGCTTGCAATTCTAAATCCAAAGGAATCCTCGCTGTAACCACAAGGGGCTGGCCAGAAAGATATGTCTGTCTTTGAGCGTCGCTTCAATCTGTGAACTGTACTCACTCGCTATGCAAGGCGAAGTAGACCTTAGTCAAGAGTGAGTTTCTGGTGAACGGCTTCTCTAAGAATGTCGCCTCTTGGATCGAGCCGCCGCGTTGGCTAACCAGATCGCCGGTGTATCCCGACATGAACAACGGACGCAGGGTCGGTTGAAGTGCCTTAGCCTGTTCCATCAACTCAATTCCAGTTCCGCCGGGCATGATGACATCCGTTAACAGCAGATCGATACGTGGTTGAGAGGTCTTGACGATGTCCAAGGCGTTCTCCGCATCCCTCGCTTCGATCACTTGATAGCCGGCATCTTGCAGCATTATGGCCGTCAGTTCGCGCAGAGACTCGTCATCTTCTACTACCAAGATCGTTTCTGACCCTCCACGAGATTCGGCGTCTTCAGGGGGCTGCGTTAGATGTTCAACTCTCGCAGCCACTGCCGGAAAATAAATCTTGAACGTTGTACCAGCGCCCGGCTCACTGTACACAAAGATGGTGCCGCCGTTCTGCTTCACAATCCCATATACAGTCGAGAGTCCAAGGCCGGTCCCTTGTCCAATTCCCTTGGTTGTGAAAAAAGGCTCAAAGATTTTCGATTTTACGTTCTCGTCCATGCCGCAACCTGTGTCACTTACGATCAAAACGACGTGTTGCCCGGTGCTGGAGCCGGGATGCAGGGAAACGTAATGCTCGTCGAGTTCCGCATTCCCCGTCTCTATAACGATCTCGCCTCCATTCGGCATCGCATCGCGCGCGTTCACAACCAGATTCATCATAATTTGTTCGATCTGTCCTGGGTCCGCGTTAATGCCGCCAATCGGAATCGCCGGGCGGAAAGATACAGCGATCTCTTCGCTTACCAATCGCCGCAACATGGTGATCAGATTCTGCACCACTTCGTTCAAATCCAGGATCTTAGGAAAGACAACTTGCTGGCGGCTGAATGCCAGGAGTTGCCGCGTGAGCGCCACGGCCCGCTGCGATGCTTTCTTGATTTGCTCAAGATTCCGGTTCGTAGGACTTCCCGGTGCAGTCGAACTGAGCGAGAGATCGGTGTAGCCGAGAATCACGCCGAGCAAGTTGTTGAAATCGTGGGCGACCCCTCCAGCTAGCTGTCCCACAGCTTCCATCTTCTGGGCTTGGCGGAATTGTGCTTCCAGGCGCTGGGCCTCGGTCACGTCGCGAGTGATCGCCAACACGCAGCGTTGCCCGTCAAGTTCGATCGACTCCGCCCACACTTCTCCTTCCCGAGTCTCTCCCTTCGCGGTTTTGTATCGAAAGTTTAGTTTTGCCACCCGTTCCGCTTCCTTTACCTGGCGCACCATCTCCGCCGCGATCCAGAGGTTCCGCCCAGAAATGCAGCTCTGCGGAAGTGTGACCGATCACATCACGGCGCTGCCACCCGAGCATAAGAAGGAAGGCGTCGTTTACGTCAAGGTAGCGTCCCTCTTCCGTCGAAATCGTGATGGCGACCGGGCTATTGCGAAAGGCTTTGCTGAACCGTTCCTCCGATTTGCGTAACTCCTCCTCTGCCCACTTCCGCTCACTGATGTCTTGCAACACGCAGGCAATTCGATCGATGCCAGTCCGGCCTGCGATTGGAAAGTACGAGACGAAGAATTCTCTCATGCCTAGGTTCGGAGAGTCGTAGATGAGTTCATAGTGCACCACCTTGCCAAGGAAACATTGATCCATCTTTTGTTTGACAGTTGCTGCAAAAACATTCTTACCCACGACCTCTTCCACGAAATGTCCTATCACTTGTTTCGCAGACATCGCGCGAAAAGTCAGAAACGCGGTATTGGCGATGAGGTAGCGGTATTGACGGTCTACCACCACGATCATCTCCTCCAGTCCTTCCACGACTCTCTGGTACTCGCGCAGCCTTTCCTCAGTTTGCTTGCGCTCGCTGATGTCATTGAAGAAGACTGCCACTTTCCTCTCTCTCGGCTCTCCAATGCGGAACGCATGCACGTCATACCAACGGTGCAACTGCGCTGCCTCGTTTTCAAAACGTGCGGGTTCGCCCGTCAAGGCTATCTTGCCGTATGTCGCAAACCAGTACTGTTCGAGTTGTGGGATAATCTCACCCACTCGTCTACCCCGCGCATTTTGGATCCCCGTCTGCTTTTCAAACGCGGGATTGACTTCCAAAAACCGGCAATCCACGGGTTCATCGTTTTCGTTGAATAACACTTCGATCGTGCAGAAGCCTTCATCCATGGAATCAAAGAGAGTTCGGTAGTCCTCTTGCGATTCGCGAAAAAGCCGTTCGGCCCGCTTGCGCTCTGTGATGTCCTCGGTGAAGATTACGATGCCGCCGATTGCGCCCGTCTTATCATGCCAAGGCCGGATTTCCCACCGTATTGTCTGCACAGAACCGTCAGCACGCTGCCAGCGGTCGTCCTCTTCCCGCAGCACCTCTCCAGCCAGGCCGCGACGATGAGCGTTCCTCCATCGCTCAGGAACTTCGGGGAAGACCTCGTATTGCGACACGCCACGCAGGTCGCGTTCGCCCAAGCCATAGTCGGTCCTCCAGCGGCGGCTCACGTGGAGGTAGCGCATCTCTCGGTCAAACATTGCCAACGCCGCCGGTGCGTGTTCGACGAAAAGCTGAAACCGTTCTGCACTCTCTCGTAGCTCGTCCTCTGTAGTTTCTATCTGGCGTTCGGTACGTTCCCTTCTGGTATCGATAAGCCAACAAATAATTCCAAAAGAAGTACAAAAGTAAGTGCCACCTGCGATATTGGGAAAATCGAGGGAAAAATGGCTGTAAGGAGGTAAGAAGAGGAGATTGGTCAGCAGCGCTGAAAGGATTGAGGAAACGATACTGGGTCCAAAACCACCATAGAACAGCGAAATCAGGACTGCTCCGTAGAAAGACAGGTACGGCCAATGATAGGTAAAGGGGCGTAACCACAGACCCACCAAGGCGCTCAGCGAAACTGACAAAACCGCAAAGGCGTACCGGAAAAGCAGAGGACGCTGGTTCCGGCGCAACAGAGCGCCAGGCGAAAGGCTGAACCATGAGAGAAGGCTCACGCCCTTACCTCCGACGGCTCGTAGGAAGCGGGGGGCCAAAATTCAAGGTACTCGTCTGAACAGGTTACGCCATCAGGAGACCAAGGCAACATCCAATACATGCTTCCGCGCTCGCACCAGATTCCCCTCATGAGTGAGCTTGGTTGCAGGTTAACCGAGACTACTCGGTGCTGAACCGAACTGTCAACGGACTCGCTTGGCCCGGTGGTCGGTTGCAGTTGGATTCGCGAGCAGGAAGAACGTTTGCGGCGTTGGGAAGACTTGGCCGAGTCGATGCGGCAGCCTTTTGTGTTGAACAGTGTAGAAGCTGTTTTACTCAGTGTGAGGATGCTTCACCATGGCACAGGAGTCTAGCATGCCTATTTTCCGCCTTTCCAACCCCGGAACGTTGGTCTGGTCGCCGCAAGAATTCGAGGCAGGCAGCCGCAGTCAGTGAGCAGTTCCGTGAGGGTTTCCTCCTCACCACGTAAAGCTCACACTTCTCTTTGTGAATCGTTTCCGTGTCAAGTTTTACATTGTTGGCGATGGAATGGCCATCGCCAATGTTCTTGAAGTTGGCGGGGTCGAGATAGACGGCACAATTCTGCGCCGGTCTCCCTTATCGGTTTTTCTCCGACAAATTCGTAGGCTGGAAGGTGCGGCGCGACAAACTCACCAATCGTCTTTGACCACGAATTACCCCATTTGCCAGTTACGATTTCGCTTGTTAAGCTCTGATCGTGCTACGAGGTTCCCCAGAACAGTGCGTCGGCGGAATGTGGAACAAGGTGGAGGGCTTTCCTCCACAGAGCCCGCTGTTCGCGCTCGAAACGGCGTTTCGTCCCTGGCATGGCGAGCTGACTTTGTTACAAGCCGAACTCGATAATTTCGCGCTTCTTGCGTCGCTGAGTGTCATCAAGGTGGCCGCGGCCGAGAGCGAGAACCTCGAGATTAGCAACCTATCCGAAGATTCCCCGAAGATCGTCTTCCTCTCGGCACGCCCGTCTGCTGCCCGAGAGTTGTTCGTAATGCTCGAGAAGGAAGCATACTCGTCCTGGCTGCTCGCCTCTACCAATGCAACATTTCTCACAGACTTAACAACGCTCGCAGAACTGGACATTCAATCCATGGGAGGAAACGTCTCTGTGAGAACTCCGGAAGGCAGATCCCAATTTTCACTGAGCCTTCTTTCGAAGCGAGAAGCACCGCAGCCCCAAAGGTTTGAGCCGGTGAAGCAGCCCATTGGCGAGACATCCAGCAATCTGTCTCAGCGCGCGGAATGGTTTAAGCGCCGCTCCGGCCGATGAATCTCAGCCAGCGGTGATTCTCCAAATGCTCCTGCCATAGGTTGCAGCATAGAGCTTTGCATCCGTGGTTTGGTAAACCAGGTCAATCACCATTGCATTGGGCAGATTCAATGTCATGTTGCTCCAGGTCTTGGCTCCGTCGTTCGAGATAAATACCCCTGCATCATTGCAGACGTAAACAGTGTTGGGGTTGTTGGGAGCAATAAGGATCGCATGATGGGGAACGTCCGGCAACTGTCCCTTGTCCACATCCATCCAACTGACGCCACCATCTTGCGAAGCGAACACGTGTGAGTGGCTAAAGTTGGCCACAGTGACCAGGACGAAATCTGCGCCTGATTGCGCGCTGGTTTCGATGCGCGTAAGCGTGTAACCCGGAAGAACCGAGCTTGCGAGGTTTGCACTCCACGTTCCGCCACCATCTGTGCTGCGGAAAAACCCGCCGTTTTCAGTGCCGACATAAATGCGATTGCTATCGGACGCTGGGACTTCGATCGCGGAAATTGCACTTCCATCAAACGGATCCGAAATGGGATTCCAACTGCCACCGTCATCGATGGTCTGCCATAACCGGCTCGAGCCGGTATAGACCTTGCTGGAATCGGACGGGTCCATGGTAATAAAACACATCCAGATGGCCAACCTCTCCGGGTCGGGTACTGGCGGGGAGACGTTGGTCGGGCTCCCTCCTTTAAAGCGATAAATTCCCATGTTGTAGTAAGACGCATAGAGATGAGCGGCATCTTGGGGATCGTAGACCATCCATCCGCCGTCTCCGCCGAGGATCTGCATGTAGTCACCGGCACTACCGGTTGTGGTGACTAGAGTTCCATTGTCCTGCGCCCCTCCTCCAAAATTGCGGCCGTCGCTTGCAGCTACGTCCATGTCGTAGAACATGGTGACTGCCAAGCCATTGCTGAGATTCTGCCAGGTCTTACCACTGTCGTTGCTCACGTCAACGCCACCGTCGTTCGCAGAGTAGATGCGGCCGGGTTGGGCCGCCGGCATCACAACCGCATGGTGATCCGCGTGGGCATAGTCCGCATTGCCACGCTTCGAATCCCAATGCGTTGCCTGAGTCCACGTTTTTCCTCCGTCCCTGGTGAGATGCAGATCTACACCGCCACATATCATCGTATTCGGGTCCTTGGGATGGACCGCAATCGTGTTGCCGTAGGACATCTGTCGTTCTTGTGCGAATTCATTTCCTGCAATGTTATTCCATGTCGTTCCGCCATCAGAGGACCGGAATACACCAAGAACTAGATCGCTGTTTCCACTGTTCTCGTCTCGTGCAATGGCATAAAGGATATCCGGATCCGATGGGCTAATCGCCAACGATGTTCGTCCGAATGACGCAGTATTGGGAAGACCGTTGGTTAGTTGCTGCCATGATGCTCCGCCGTCTGTGGAACGCCAGATGCCGCTTTTCGCGCCCTGTTCGGTGACGGTAGCGTAGACAGTACCTTGCGTTGTCGGATGAAACACGACGCCGTGGCACCAGTAATTGTTAGAAGAGATGAACTTCTCCCTCACCCAAGTAATGCCCGCATCGTGTGAAGTGTAAAAACCGCCAAAATCATTACCAGAGGCGGAGACTTCGTTGTATCCTACGCCTCCCAACTTGATATGGTTCGAGTCAAATGGATCGACGGCGATAGTACCGATGCGCCGAGGAATTCCGCTCCTATCGGGGCTGGCGATAACGTGCCATGTAGCGCCTCCATCGGTGGAGCTATACAATCCGACGCCCGGATAAGAATCAGCAGAGAGATCGGCCTCCCCCGTCCCGCAATAAATAGTTTGCGGATTGCTTGGATCGAGGGCAAGCGAACCTATGTTCAGAATATCCTGCGAGTGCCAGCTTGTGCTCCAAGTCTTGCCGCCATCAGCGCTTTGCCAAACGCCTCCCCCTGCAGCTCCGACCCAAATCATGTCGGCGTTTTGCGGATGACAGATCAGGCTGGTGGTTCTGCCACCGATATTGCTCGGCCCGACGTTCTCCCACTGGCTAGTTAGGGTTGCCTGCGGTGAACGAAGAGACCGTTGGCGCTCCGCAACGAGTTGACGAACAGGGGCGTCGCGAACTGGCCAAGAAGTACGAGCCTGAAACCAAACAGCACGAGTCTTGTGCGTCGAGATTCGCACGGGCGGTGGACCTTGAAGTCGAGCTTTTCGAGGACCGGGCTGAAGGCTCACCGGCGCCCTGGTGGCTCGCGATCGCGACGGCTGCGAAACGCCCGGTCGCACTGCTGCGCTTTTCGCTTTCCTTGTACGTTGTCCTGACGTCGATTTGCCCTTACGAGCCATAACTGTCCTCCTTGAGCAATTCGAATCTCCTCCAAAGCACCTCTGCGGTCCCAAACAAAATCGGCGCGCTCACGGCAGCCGTAATGTTCGCCGGTTATGGATCATTTCGGCGAACAGCATCTTCCCCATAAATGCAACCGCTATGCCCACGTACACTGCTGCCGGGGAATAATGATTCGCCAGGGATGTTATGGTGTAGATCGTTTCATCCCCAATCGGCTCGGCCACCAAGACAGTCCAGCAAGTCGCCAATAGAATCGAAATCACATTAGGCGCATACAATTTGCCGACTGCCTGTTAACTCCCAAATTCGATCTTAAGAATCGGGTGGGTTCAATTCCGTTTGATTGAGTTCATTGTGGTCTCTCCTTATGCCTGATTAGGCTGCAAGAACAGGATGACCAAATTCGCTAGTGAACGGCAAACAGAGTACCACTGAAGCTGCGCACACGCTACCAGCGGGTTGGTTTGGCTACCGATAGTTGAAGTAATCCCGCTGACTCTCATCCCTTGATGCGGTAAGCTGAGTTGTACGCCATTGGCGCGAACTGTCCTGTGAGCCTTTTCCAGCCCATTCCGAATGTGGGCAGCGCGGCCGACCCGACGCGGCCGCTGGCGGACCGCATGCGCCCGCGGACTCTTGAGGAGTACGTCGGTCAGGAGCACCTGATCGGTCCGGGCAAGCCGCTGCGCATACAGGTGGATCGGGACGATACTGGCTCGCTGATCTTCTGGGGGCCCCCGGGTACGGGCAAAACTACGCTCGCCAAGATCATCGCCAACCTGACCAAGGCGGAATTCATTGAGTTCTCCGCCGTGCTCGCCGGGATCAAAGAGATCAAGCAAGTCATGGCCGATGCCGAACGCGCCCGCCAATACGGCACGCGGACGATTGTCTTCATCGACGAGATTCACCGCTTCAACAAAGCGCAGCAGGACGCGTTTTTGCCGCACGTCGAGAAGGGCAACATTCGCCTGATCGGCGCGACAACCGAGAATCCGTCGTTCGAGATCAACTCGGCCTTGCTCTCGCGCTGCCGTGTCTACGTCCTGAAGCCGCTCACCGAGGAACAGATCGTTCTGCTGCTCCGACGGGCGATCACCGACCACGAGCGCGGACTGGGCGAAATGAACCTGACGGCCTCCGACGATGTGCTGAAGAAAATCGCCAGCTACACCAGCGGCGACGCCCGCAGCGGTTACAACGTGTTGGAAGTCGCGGCCGGCCTGGCGCAGAAGAATTCTGAAGGTGCGCGGGAGATTACTGATGACATCGTCCGCGATGCGCTGCAGAAGCGCATTCTCCTTTACGATAAGACCGGCGAAGAGCACTACAACCTGATCTCGGCGCTGCACAAGTCGGTGCGCAACAGCGATCCCGACGCGGCGCTCTATTGGCTCGGCCGCATGCTCGAAGCCGGAGAGGATCCGCTTTATGTGGCCCGTCGCGTCGTGCGCATGGCGGTGGAAGATATTGGACTGGCCGATCCGAACGCACTGCCGCTGTGCATGGCCGCCCGCGACGCCGTGGATTTCATCGGCATGCCGGAGGGCAATCTGGCGCTCGCTCAGGCGGTCGTTTACCTCTCCGTTGCTCCAAAATCGAATGCGCTCTATACGGCTTATGGCGACGTCCAACAAGACGTCGAACAAACGTCGGCCGACCCGGTTCCGCTTCACCTGCGCAACGCTCCCACGGCATTGATGAAGGGCCTCGGCTACGGCCGCGGATATGAGTACGCGCACGACGTCGAAGGCAAGGTTGCCGATATGCAATGCCTGCCCGACAATCTGCGCGGGCGCGTTTATTACCAGCCCACGAATGAAGGCATCGAGAAGCGAATTCGCGAACGGCTGGAAGAAATAAAGCACCGGCGTTCGGACGCCAAACCGCAAGATCCGCAGCGAAAGAAAGAATCGTAACGCCAATCCGGGAATCGAACCTCTAAGAAACGTTGGCTTGGTTTGCCATTCTTCAGCGTCGCGGGGGCGCTCCCATGGCTGCGATTCCCAGCATCAGCGGCAACGAATTTCCGGTCCGGCCTGTGCCTACCCCTGCCAACCTGGTTGAGGACCTGCAGCGTGTACAGAAAGCCGCTCAGAAGATCACATCGATTCTCGATCTCGACCAACTCATTGACAGTGTTGTAAATGAAGTGGCGCATTCGTTCGGCTGCTTGGAAGCAGGTGTGTACCTGCACGACGAGGAGCGCGGAGAGATGGTGCTGGCCGGAGTGCACGGATGCTCTGCGCATGACAAAGGATATCGGCTGAAAATCGGCAAAGAGGGAATGGTTGGCCACGTCGCCTCAACCGGCCGGATGCACTACGCTCCCGACGTATGCCTGGATAGCTATTACATTGCCTGCGAGGAATCGACGCGCTCCGAGGTGGCCATTCCTCTTCTTGTGGCTGAGCGATTGGTGGGAGTATTCACCGCGTCGCATCCCGAGGTGGATGGGTTTCCCCGCCACCAATTGAGGCTCCTGCAGGCACTGTGCGATCACGTCGCGGTTGCGGTGGAGAATGCGCGTTGTTTTCAGAACGAACGTGCTGCCCGAGCCGCCCTCGACCGCGATGCGCAGGAAGCGCGCGTGATCCAACAGGCTCTGCTGCCCAAGAGTTCTCCTTACATCCCCGGGTTTGTGATTTCCGGTCGCAGCGAGTCGGCCCGCGCGGTCGGCGGCGACTGGTACGACTTCATTTCTTTCCCTGACGGCCGGTGGGGGATCGTACTGGCCGACGTTTCGGGCAAGGGCACTGCGGCCGCACTGCTGATGTCGGCGACGCGCGGGGTGTTCCGATCGCTGGCCGAGGCGTGCTGCACTCCGGGTGAAGTGTTGACGCGGTTGAACGAGTTGCTGGTGAATGATTTTCCAGCGGGAAAGTTCGTCACGATGGTGTACGGTGTGCT
The DNA here is from genome assembly GCA_963819035.1 of uncultured Acidobacteriaceae bacterium. Classification (GTDB taxonomy): domain Bacteria; phylum Acidobacteriota; class Terriglobia; order Terriglobales; family Acidobacteriaceae; genus Sulfotelmatobacter. Next base: position 149,595 of record CAWFUU010000019.1, read on the forward strand.
CGATCCCTCAACTCGAACCGTCACCTTCGCCAACGCCGGTCACTTGCAACCGCTGTTCATCGACGATCGCGGCCACCAATTTCTGGAAACGGAACGGGGATTGCCGCTCGGACTGGGGTGCGGGGATTACTCCGAAACGCAGGTTACTCTGTCGGAGGGATCGAGGCTTCTGTTTTACAGCGACGGCATCACCGAGGCGGTGGATCCGAACGAAGAGGAATATGGTTTGTCCCGTCTCGCCGAGCACGCGGCAAAACCGGGAGCATCGGCGGTGACCATTGTGGACGACGTTCGCTTATTCGCGAACGGATCGGGCGTGCGGGACGACGCTAGCGTGGTCTTTGTGGGAGTTGGGCGATAATTATTGCCGCGCGCGGTGTTCCTTCAGAATGCAGCGGTCCATCACCACGAAGATTCCAGCTTTCCGGGCCTTTTCTGCGGCTTTTTCGTGAATCACTTCCTCTTGCATCCAGATGGCCGGAACCTTGAGTTGGATGGCCTGGTCGACAATTTCTTCCACAAACTCGGAGCGCCGAAAAATATCCACGATGTGGATCCTCTCTGGCACGTCGAGCAATGAGGCATAGGCTTTCTCGCCCAGGCATTCCTCGATCTGTGGGTTCACCGGGATGATGCGGTATCCGTGGCTCTGCATATAGGCCGACACCCCATGGCTGGGACGCAGGGGATTGCAAGAAAGGCCGACTACCGCAATGGTTTTGGAACGCTTCAGCAAGTCGGCGATGGGATCGGACTGCGGTGAGGATGCCAAGGGCCCTCCGGTTCTACTTCTTGTTCGCTGCTTCCAGCTTTTGCTTGTACATCTTCAGAGCAAGCTTGCGAATCGTCTCTGAAACTTCCTTGTTGGCCGAAATGTTCTTAAGGTCTTGAACCAACAGATTTTTCATCAACCCCAGACCGAGGTCGAGCGGGGTGCGCGGGTTAGCGACGAGATTGCGCACCACAATATAGTTCTTCATGAAGCGCCGCTTCAACGGAATCTGACGGAGCACCGCCTCCAGCACGTTCTTCTGGCTGGCGAATTTTTCCACCTCGCCATCGGAGAGCTTGGGCGCATCGAGCACAGCGAGCGCGACGACCTTGGTGCCATCGCGGATCAGAATGGAGCGCTCCTCTTTATTCCCTTTCAGCGCCAACTGAATCCGGCCTTTCACGTCGAGGTGATTGATTTTCTGCAGCGTATTTTCACGTTTGGGGGGTTGACCTGGCGCGGGTGGCTTCTTGGGTCCGACTGGGGCGGCTTTTGCCTGTGCCGCTGCAGCGCTCGCTCGGTCAGGGGCTGCGGGCGGGGCGTCGGGCGCCGCTGGTCCGGCGGCCTGTGTCACCGGAAAATAGTCTGAGCCCAGCAGTTCGACAATCCCTCCGATGGCTTGAAACGGCTTGTTGCCTTCCGCATCGATTTCATCGGCGTGGTCTTTGAAATAGGCCTTGACCTCTTCGTCGGGTACCTCGTGTTCCGTTGTTGTCGCTACCGTGTCCGCTTCTTCGGGTTCCGGCGGGTGAACTGTCGCTTCCCCGGCGGCCGCAGCCGACGGCTCGAACTGCACGGTTTCGCCGGTCTCGATTGGAGCGACGGACTCTTCTGCGGGTTCACTCGCAGCAGTCAGCTTTTCGATCTCCGCCGCCTCTTCCTTCCTGAGATACGGATTTGCCTTGAGAACTTCGAGCACACTGGTGAGCGGCCGTACCCGGGCGCTCTGGAGCATCACCTCAATCGTTTCCCGTGTAGCAGAGACTGCGAGTTTCGCCAGTTGCCCCTCGGGCACTGAAGGATTTTCCAGCAGCGCGGGCAACAGCACCGGACGAAGGTTGTCCGGAGCGATGAAATAGTCGAGCACTTCGCGGGAGGTTTGCGGATCGGCTGCGGCGTCGCGCGAAGCCTTCTCGTCCCACCCCGCCAGCGTCATGCGCGCCAAGTCGCCGAAAACTTTGTTGTGCAGAGCGAGGTGAACCAGGATCTCGATGTTCTCGGCCGGCGGGACTTGCAACGCGCCGCGGGCGGCGAATTGCATCATGTTGGAAGGAAGTTTCGAAGCGCGGATTTGATCGATCATGCGCGGCATAATTCATGCCTCAATGGCGGGCACAGACTTCTGCCCAACGAGCGACTCCAGTTCGTTCACGGCCAGTTCCAAATCCCGAGTGATGCGATTCGGCACGTGCCGGAGAAATTCGTTCCGTAAAGTCCGATAGTACCAAAGAGTGCCCTCGCGGCCTCCCTGGAAGCGCGCCCAGACGAGTTCACCCACCTCGCGGTAATCGCTGAGGATGGAACGCACATTGTTCAGCTTGTCGGCGGCCGAAACCAGGCGGGTGTCGTCATCGGCCGCGGCAAGATGGCGGAGATACTTTTCCTTGCGCTCGCGCCACGGCGGCTTGGGATAGGTGTCGGCGTCGGTACAACCATCCACTACCTTCGCGACACGTGCGCCGAAGCGGCGGCGCACCTCTTTCAACATCGGCGCCCCGCCGCAGTCTTCCACCACGTCATGCAGCAATGCCGCGATGGCGAGATCTTCGTCGCCGCCCGCCTCCAGCACCAGCGATGCGACCCCCATCAGGTGCGCGATATAGGGGATGGTAGAAGCTTTGCGAGTCTGGCCCGCGTGCTTCTCGGCAGCAAACTGAAAGGCACGCAGGAAACGAGGCCCGAGCTTTATCCTTTTCTGTGTTCCCTGGGTCCTAGGTGTTTTCGCTTCCTTCTTTGCCGTGACTGTCTTCACTGCTTTTCCCCACGCCGCGCTAGCAAATACGCGCGGATAAAAGGCTGCAAATCACCGTCGAGCACGCGATCTACGTCGCCCACTTCCGTCTTGGTGCGATGATCCTTGATCATGCGGTACGGTTGCAGCACGTAGGAGCGAATCTGCGAGCCGAAGTCGATGTCGAGCTTCGAGTCTTCGATCTTCTTCGTGGCTTCACGCTTCTTCTCCATCTCGAACTCGTAGAGCTTGGAACGCAGCATGCTCATGGCGCGCTCGCGGTTCTTATGTTGCGAACGCTCGTTCTGGCAGTTGGCCACCAGGCCAGTCGCGATATGCGTGATGCGCACGGCAGAGTCCGTCGTGTTGACGTGCTGCCCGCCCTTCCCGCTGGAGCGGTAGGTGTCGACGCGAATATCTTCGGGCTTGATGACCACTTCGATGCTGTCGTCGATTTCCGGTGACACATACACGCTGGCAAAGGAAGTGTGGCGCCGCTTGGCCTGATCGAACGGCGAGATGCGCACCAGGCGGTGGACGCCGATTTCACTGACAAGAAGCCCGTAGGCGTACTCGCCGTTCACGGCGAAGGTCGCGGACTTCAGCCCGGCCTCTTCCCCCGGCTGGTAGTCGTAGAGCACGGTCTCGAATCCCTGCCGCTCCGCCCAGCGCAAATACATTCGCAGCAGCATGTCGGCCCAATCCTGGGACTCGGTGCCGCCCGCTCCAGGATGGATAGTCACGATGGCGTTGCGCGCGTCGTTGTCGCCGGAAAGCAGCGTCTCCGTTTCGAGCTTGTCGATCAGGTCGCGAAGGGCGTCGATTTCGCGCTGCAGATCCGCGTCGACGTTCTCGCCTTCTTTGGCCAGGTCGAAGTAAGCGGCGATGTCGTCGCCGCGGCGCGCCAGATCGGCGTCGGTCGAGAGCACATGCTCCAGCCGCTTTTTCTCGCGCATGATCTGCTGCGATCTCTGCGGGTTCGACCACAGATTAGGCTCGGCGGCCTGCTTTTCAATTTCGGCTAGTTGCGGACGGACCTTCTCCGCGTCAAAGATACTCCCGGAGTTCATGGACCTTCTTGCTCAACTTCTCGTATTCCTGCTCAACCTGTGGATTCATGGGGAGGTGTCAACCTTCTTGCGGTTTTTTGGAGAATGCGAAGCGTGCAATCAGTGCTCCAATCGAAATTATCGCACACGCATAGGCGAACCAGTCGCCGTGCCTCGTATAGAAAGTAGTTACCGAGGTGAGCGCATAAGGCGCGACCAGCGCCGTACGCTCCTTGCGGGGAATTCTGGCCACCACCCTCCCCCACGGATCAATCGAGGCCGTGACGCCGGTGTCGGTCGCGCTCAGCAGCCAGCGACTATTCTCGATCGCGCGCATGCGGGTCTGGTTCAAATGCTGGGCGTAGGCGCCGCTGTCGCCGTACCATCCGTCGTTGGAGATGTTCACGAATACCTGCGCGCCGTTGTTGGCAAACTGGCGAACCTCGTCGGGGAACACAGATTCGTAGCAGATAAAGATCGCGAGTTGCATCCCTCCAGCGTTGAGGGGCTTGCGAGAAGCGCCGTGCTCGAACTCGCCCACTTCTTTGGTGAGTCCACCGGCGAATGCGAACAGGCTGGGAAAGGGAAGATACTCCCCAAAGGGAACGAGGTGAACCTTATCGTAGCGGGCCCTCCAATCGCCGCCAGGACTCACGAGACTTGCAGAGTTAAACACCGGCGTTTCCCCGGCGGAGTCAGGACGCGACGCCGGGCTGGCCTCGCCCATCGCGGGTCCCGTTCCGATCGAACCGGCAGCGATCCAGGCGCCGGTCTGGCGCGCCATCTCGCTGATCGCGTCGCGGAATCGCGCATCGTTGGTGAAGAACGGAGCGGGCGATTCCGGCCAAACAATCAATCCGAGCTTGCCTGCGGGTGTGTTGGCCGATTTCACGCTCAGATCAGTCAAGTCGGTCAACGTCTGCTGAAAATACGCCGGCGTCCAGTTGGCCGAGACAGGAATATTCTGCTGCACCAGCAAGGCTGCACGATCTGCGGTCGCGGTCGGAGCCTCGACCAACCGGCCCGCCTGCAACACGGCGGCCGCCGCCAGCGCCGCCGCCAGCATGGCCCCCCGCTTCTCGCGCGGAACCAGAAAGGCTGACGCCAACGCAACGTTCACCAGCAGAATTTCGAATGAGATGCCATAAACGCCCGTCCACGTCGCGATTCGGCACAGGGCAACGTTGTCGACCTGCGCGATGCCCAGCAGATCCCAGGGAAATCCAGTCACGCGGGTGCGGGCCAACTCCACCGCAACCCACAGGAACGGCGCCGTGACCAGCACGCGCCGGAAGTCGCGCGAGGAACCGGCCAGCAGACCCAAAAGCAGACCGAACAATCCGTGATACAGACCGAGGTAGCAGCAGAACAAGAACAGAACCAGAGCCGCGACCGGCCCACTCATTCCGCCGAATTGGTGCATGGTGTCGTGGATCCAGTAGCAGGTGCCGGCATACCAAAGGATTCCGCATAGGTAGGAAAGCAGAAACGCTTGCCCGGGAGACGCTGGGCGCAGGCGCAAAGAGCCCGCCACTTCGAGTTCTCCAGCCGGACGCGCGCGCAGCAGCGCGACAATCAGCGGACTCAAGGCAAACCAGGAGACCACGTAAAGGCCAGGGAGCGGGAAGATGAGCACCTGCAGGACGGCTGACAGGATCATCAATAGCCAAGCGCTGGAATGAATTTGGCGCACGCGCAAGGATAGCAAAAGCCGCTCTCAAATCTTCAGTTTGTCAGGCTTGCTTGATGGCATGTGTGGTAAGGCTGGAGCGCACGAACTGAATGACTTCTGGCGTCACGTACATTGGGGGCGTGATGCGGAACAATGGGCGTTCGGCTATCGGCTTCAAGGAAACGGCCTGCCATGCCGAGTCGCCAGTATCGTGCAAGATGACCGCGTCGGCCCGGTCCAAAAACTCCCGCGCGGAATTCTTGAAATCGGCGGTCGCGGGATCCAAAACCGTCAGATACAAATCCGGTCGCAGAAATTTCAACACGCTATTGGACTCCACAATCACGTTGCGTGCATCTTCCAGGTGCCGCCGCAACGCGGGCATCGCTTCGGCCAGCCGGCCTTGTTCGGTCCGCACCCACAGGGCCCGCGTGGCGCCGGCTATCAGGAACCGCGAGGTATCCGACTCGCCTGAGCGGTCGTGCTCTTCTGAAATCGCCCAGGAATGGTCGTCCGTGGCGCAATCGCAGGGCTCGCCTTTGGCTGAGCAAACGCCGTGCCCGTACTGGGTGATCTTTACCGCGGTCCAATCGAACTCGCGCAGGGCGGAGATCAGCCCGGCCACAACACTGGTCTTGCCCACGCTGCGCGAATGTCCGCCGATGACGACCAGTGCCACGCCCTATCCTTTCTTAGCCCTGGCTTCAATCTTTTTTCGCCAGACGCGCCAGCGTCGCCAACTGCTTCAGATACTGCCGCAGGGGCTGCGCCGGAGTACCCCAGAAGGCCACCCCTTTACCGCGCAGGATCTTGTTCGGCAGAACGCCTCCCTGCCCGCCGAGCATGACTCCCTCGCCGATGCGGGCATGCTCGCCAATACCAACCTGGCCGCCCAGCACGACACCGTTCTCAATGACGATGCTCCCGGACAGCCCGGTTTGAGCCGCTATGATGACATCTTCGCCGATCTGGCAGTTGTGGCCAATGTGGACCAGGTTGTCGATCTTTGCTCCGCGCCGGATGCGCGTTTCGTCGAGGGCGCCACGATCGATGGTCGTGTTCGCACCGATCTCGACGTCATCTTCGACGACCAGCCGTCCGACCTGCGGAAATTTTTCGTAGCGCCCGGTCTTGCGGTCGCGCACGTAGCCAAAACCGTCGCTGCCCAGCACCGCACCGGCATGCACGATCACGCGGTCGCCCAATATCGTCCCGGGATACATCGTGACATTGGGATAGATTTCGCAATCACGGCCAATTGTGACTCCGGCGCCGATGGCGGAGCCCGCGCCGATCTGGGTGTTTTCGCCAATTTTCGCACGATCGGCCACAACTGCTCGCTCTTCGACCTGCACTGCGAGTCCAAGGACTGCCGAAGCATGCACCACAGCCGTCGCGTTCACATTCGCGGGCACCCCGCCATCGCGCGGCAGAGCATTGTGAAACAGCCGCGCCGCTCGCGCGAACGCAAGCTTGGGATGATCGCTCACCAACAGCGGCTTCGTGGAAGTGACCGCAGCGGCAAATTCCCCTACGATTACCGCTCCCGCTCCACTCTGAAGGGCCGCGTCCAGACGTTTCTCCTCCTCAACAAAGACGAGATCGTGCTTCGAGGCCGAGGCGGTGCTGGCCACGCCAGACACCTCGACGCCGCTCTCCCCGACCAGGCGGGCTCCCACCGCCTCCGCGACCTGTTGCAGCGAGCGCTTCATGGCTCCCACTGTATAGCAGCGGGGCAAGCGGAAGGAAGAGCGGGGACCGAATCGAGAGGGATCGAGAAAAGCGAGTATTTGCGGTTGGTCTCGCTGCGCGTGACGTCCGTTCTACGGAGCCGTGCAGGTATTGGAGCCCTGGCACATGAGGAAAGTGCCGCCGCCGGTACAGCTCGCATCGCCCTGGCCGCCTGTCAAGGTCCAAGTCCCCGAGACGACCCCGCTACTTAGGGTTCCGGTCGTCGTCGTGGTTCCGTTGGATGTGCCGGTCAGGTTCCCGGTGAGCGAGAGGCTGTTTCCCGCCGGCGTTACAGAGGTCACGGTAAAGCTTAGCGTGCCCGTCACCTGGTTCGTCCCGCTGGTGTTCAGGGTGGCGTTGCCGGTTTCGGTGGAAGCGCCGACGCCATTGGCGAAGCACGCTCCGGCATTGAAGAAGCTGAAACCTGTGATGGTGAGGGGTTGGTTATTCGCGCCGGTGGTATCGGTTACGTTGAACGTGGCCACGAAATTCAGTTCACTGGCTGCGCCCTTGCCTCCACTGAGCAGCGCCTCCCAGCTTCCACCAGCCGTCGTGGTGGTTGAGTTTTGGGGTGTGCTATTGCCGCACCCGCAAACCGCGAGTTCCAGCGCCAGTAGCGTCAGGATTGCAAGCTTCTTCATGCACCTTCCTTTGATGGATGACCCTTCTGAGAATAGAGAGATGCAGGCAGACACGTCAATGGATGCAAGCGGCCGGGCTTCGGGGCGAATCCTATGAGGTCCGGTTGAGTGAGCCTCATTCCAGCGCCTCATCCCAGAACGAACGTCCTCATCTCAGAATCCCCCGCGTTTGGCGCGCCAAGCCGAGGATTAGCAGGGCGATCGACACCCCCAGGAAGAAACCGCTGCAGAAGTGCGAAAAGCTGCCGTGGGTCCAAAGCCGCAACATGAGGCCGAGGGATAAAGCCAAAGCACCCCCGGCGGTGAACAAATTCCTGTACCGAGTCACACTGCCTCCTGATCACACTTCGTTGCGCGACCACGCCTGGACACGCCCACTGGGCGTTTTGGGGTGCGGCAATCGCGGGCGGGGGCGCCCGTGCCACACGATCGCTACGCTCCGCGCTTCGTCTTTAGCTCCGCCAGCAACTGCTCGATGCGGTCTTCTCTCTCGAGCGCGGCGAGGCGGTCGTCGATGTTGTCGCCGGCGATTTCCGACTTCGCCTGGCTGACCGCTTCCGAGCGCGCTACCTTGCGCTTCATGCGGTCGAACGCCGCCGCCTTCGAGCCGTCGCCGGACGCCATGCGCGCGTCGCTGGCCTTGCCTACGGCGCGGGCGCGGCGATGCTGCGCGATGAGCACGTCGGCCTTGGCCTGCGCCTCGGTCAGCTTCTGCTCCAACTGACGCAGAGCGGACTTCAGGTTCTCCACCTGCGCTTTCTGGTCGGAGACTTGCTGCATGAAGTTCTCACTCAGTTCGCGGTAGCTCTCCACGCGCAGCAGCGAGGCGCGCGCCAAGTCGTCTTCCTTCTTGTCGACGGCAAGTTCGGCCTTGCGCATCCACTCGGTCACTTTTTCCTCGTTTTCCTTCTGCTTTTTTTCCAGCAGGTGCTGGTCGGCGATGGCAATCGCCACCTGCGTCTTGACCTGCAGAAGCTGGTTCTGCATGTCGAGAATGACCTGCTTGATCATCTTTTCCGGCTCCTCAGCTTTATCGATCAGATCGTTGAGGTTGGCTCGAACTAAGGTTGCAACTCGCTCCAGTAGTGCCATGGTGAACCCCCTTCTTTTCTTAGCTTTCCGCTATCATCTCTAAACTGTGAGCTTCTCAGCTTTGTTCTTCATGCATTCGGTGCATGGCGGCGCATCTCGGACACGCCGGTTCCTTCCGTCGGACCGAGGCTCCGATCAACACTCCAATCCCCACACCGATGGCCAGCCACACACCCATGTGCCCGGCCAGAACTCCTGCCACCGCGCCGAGGGCCGCTCCCAGCGCCAGGCCCAATCCCGTGTGCTTTGATTTGTTTTCCATGATCACTCCCGCCGAACCACCGAGCTTCGCTCGGCGGACCGGGTTCCTTCGACTTCGCTCAGGACAGGCTCGACCCGGTCCCACACGAACTCGACCCCTCGCTACTTCTTCGGCGGATCGCCCGGCTTAGGGGCTCTGTCGCCGATCTGCCGCACCTTGCCCAGCAACTCGGACAGCGGCATGCCCGAGAGGGTTTCGAACAACGCCGGCACTTGCGCCGCCATCTTGGTGATGTCGCCCGTGATCTTGTTCATCCCGGAAGCATCGCCATTCCCCGTGGAGACGATGGTGATCTTGTCGACGTTGGCCAGCGGGCTGGCCAGCGCCTTCACCACCTCGGGCATGCTGGCGAAGAGCCTGTCGATCACCGCCGCCTGGTTGTATTCCTGGAAAGCCTCGGCCTTCACGTTCATCGCCTTGGCTTCAGCCTCACCTTTCTTGAAGATGATTTCGGCTTCGGCCTCGCCTTGCGCGCGAATCGAAGACGCCTGGCCTTCCGCTTCCGCGATCAGCCGCTGTTTCTCGGCTGCTGCCAAGGTCTCGATGCGCTGACGCTCGATTTCCGCCTGCTTCAGCACGGTCGCAATCAGTTCCTTCTCGCGGCGGTTGATTTCCGCTTCCTGCACCTTGACCTGCTGCTCTTTCTCGACCTGCTGCACCTTCACCTGCTCAGCGATCACCTGCTGCTGCATGATGTTGGTCTGGATGTCATAAGCCTTGTCGGCCTGCGCCTGCTGCCGCTTGGTGACCTCGAGGTATTGCGCCTTCTTCACTTCCAGATCGCGCTGCGCCTCGGCTTGCTTGGCGAGCGATGCGGTCTCGGCCTGCACGCGTTCCTGGTCGGCTTGCGCCTTGGCTACTGCGGATTCCCGCGTCGCCAGCGCGCGCCGGATGGCTGTGTCGCGATCGGCCTCGGCGGACGCCACGTCAGCATCGCGCTTGATGCGGGCCACGTCCGGCCGCCCCATGTTGGTGATGTATTCGTTCTTGTCGCGTACTTCCTTGATGGTGAACGAGATCACTTCCAGTCCCATCTTGTTCATGTCGTCAGCGCAGGTGCCACGCATGCGGTCGGAAACCATCTCCGGCTGCTTCACGATTTCTTCCACCGTGAGCTGGCCGATGATGCCGCGCAGGTGGCCTTCCATGACCAGCCGGATCAGTCCTTCGCGCTCCTGATCGCTCTTGGTCAGGAACTGCTCGGCCGCGGTCAGCACGGACTCACGATCGGACTTCACCTTGATCTGCGCCACCGCTTCGACCGTCACCGCGACGCCTTGCTTGGTGTACAAGTCCTGTTGCGGCGCCACATCGAATGACATCAGTTCCAGCGATAGATCGCGGCAGATTTGGACCATGGGCAGCACCAGCGTGCCGTGCCCTTGCACCACCCGCGTTCCGCCCAGGCCGTACACGATGAGTGCCTCGTGGGGTCCCGCCTTGCGATAGAGCCTGGCCATTCCGCTCATCAGGAACAGAATGACCATCACCCCGAGCCCAACGAAGATCCAAATCACCACTACGTTCGAAATCCCGTTGAACATAACGCCTCCTGTTACGAATGCAGGTTAGAAATCGTCAATCGGTCAGAGTCACATGTAGCCGGGGACCGCGGGCCCACCAACTCGGAATGGGCCGGCTGCGCGTTAAGGTTGTACTCGACAATGCGATTGTTGCCGTACCAGGTAATGCCCAATACCACGTAAAAGACCGCCAGCATGGGCCAGGCCGGACTCGACTTTACGGCGCGAAGAATGAAGCCGCCCACCGTAAAGATCACCAGCAGGGACGCCATAATGCCAAGCCCCAGCATCAGTGCGCCTTCGCGCGAGGTGTAGCCGTTGGGCTGCCAGTTGGCGTCGAAGTGCACGGCCATGCGCGCGGGCAGCTGATCCCATGTGCGCCAGTAATTCAGCGCCGTGATTGGAAGGGCCAGCCACATCATCCAAATCCCTGCCGTATACCAACCGCGCTTCATAGAATCCTCCGGCAAAACCTCGTTGCCTGAAAGTTGCGGTTCCGTCGGCAACCCTGAGTTCACCAAGCCTGTCATCCGATCCAGATCGCGAATGATTCGCTCAGGATCGCTGTGCCCGAGAAAAAGCTCCCCGTTGGTCGTTTTGATGTGGACCACTTTGCTCCCCCACACATAAGCGCGGAGGTTGCCCCTGCGGCGAATCCCATAGCCTCGCATCAAACTCCAGGGCTCGATTGAGTAGCTCACAATCGCCTGCTTCGGAATCGCTCGCAGCCGGTAGCCAAGTGTCCGAATCTCAACTCCATGCCGCAGAAAGCGATACTGGAATCCGCCCCACGCCATCGCGAATGCGCCCAATCCGATCACTGCCACTACTGCCAGCGCCGCGCGCGCCGGGGCCGACGGAACCAGAGCCACCGACACGGCCGGACCCAGTACCGCGAGCAGAATGATCAGGCCCCACAGCGGACTGGAATGCGTCTCCACGGCGATTACATCGCTTCGATGGGTGCTGGTTTCCATGGTCAGATCCTAGTTACTCGTTGGCCACTTCTTCCCATGGCCGGACGTAGGCAATTCCCTTCTCGTAACGCGAAACTACGACCTCGGTTCCCTTGGCGATGACGCCACCCTCCTCGGCGCGCGCACCACAGACGCGGCGCGTTCCCGCCTGCGAATAAATCAACTCTCCCGTGCCGCCTTCGCGGATGGAGATGGAAAGCTTGCCCAGCACACCAACCATTTCGTAGTCGGCCGGGTCCATGTTTTCCTCATCCGAGATCAGCACTCTGGTCAAGAAGAGAAAGATGATTGCTCCGCCCACCAGGCCGCTCGCCACGGACAGGGTCAATCCCAGTCCAACCCATACCGAGGAAAAACGAGTGAGCAAATATCCGGTGCCGCCAAACCAAGCCAGGAACGCAGCCAACGAGGGTGGATTAAACGGCGAAACGCCGCTGCGCGCAGCCTGGTGCGCCGATGGGGCATGTGCCGTTGCCGGTGCATGCGCCGCAACCGGGGCGTGGCCTCCGCCCGCGTGGACCGTTGGCGCGTGCGCGACCGGGCCGGCCGTTGGCGGGAAATGCGGCACACCGTGTCCGTGAAAATGCGGCAGATGCAGCCGGCCAAAGCGCGAACCTCCGAACACGAACGAAAAGAAGCTGAAGCAAAAGCCGACCGCAAAACAGATCAGGTAGAAGTCTGCCCAGGTCATCGGATTCGCCTCCCTTCCGCGCTCTGCGCACGGTGATGATTGCCGCCCGCAGCCAACTCGGGCCGCAGCGCCTCGAGCAGCCGTTCGGCCAGTCCGGGCGTGTCGAGGATCGCGCCCAGCAACAGCAGGCAGCGGCGCGTGTCTTTCTCTCTCGCGGCTTTGATCAGCACGTCGCTGACCTCCGGATCGCTCGCGAATTTTTCGGAACCTTGCAGCAACCACACATCGATCTGGCCTTCGGTCGTACGCAGATCCGAGGTCAGCTCGGCGTGGTAGCCGTCGGGGTCATCCACCAGAAAGCCGGGATGCACCTTGAAAAACTTCGCCAGCAGCGCCCGCGAGGACTGCGTCATGTGCGGTCGCGCTCCGTTTTCGATCTGTGACAAGTACGACTGGCTGATCGTGTTGCCTTTGCCCAGTTCGGCCCGAATAGCGCGCACCAGTTCGAGCTGCGTCATGGGCCGGCCCAGGCCTCGGAGCGAACCCTCCACTTCGCGGAGGTAACGGATTTTCTCGCCCAGCTTCACGAATCCACCTTCAAGTCATATCCCAAATCGACATAACTATATTGCAATTTGCGATTTGTGTCAAGAGCCGGATTAGACATGTTTTCAGGGGCTTAGGAGTTCCGAGCGACTGGCCGTGGATTCAGTCTGGAGGATGGGCTGCGTCGGATCTTCTACAGGCCAGCTTCGATGCGCGACCGGGGATCCAGGTAATCGCGCAGGGCGTCGCCGATGAAGTTGAAACTGAGCACAGCAAGCATGACGGCGAGCGCGGGAAAAAGCACGAGGTGCGGAGCATCGAACAGATGGGCGCGACCATCGTTGAGCATCGTTCCCCAACTCGCCGTAGGCGGAGGAACGCCGAGGCCGAGGAAACTCATGGTGGCTTCGGCCAGGATCGCGCCGGCCATGCCGATCGCGGCCTGCACGACGACCGGCTGGATGATGTTGGGCAGAATGTGGCGGACGATGATCCGCAGGTCACTCGCGCCGAGCGCGCGGGCGGCCTCCACGAATTCGCGCTCACGGGCGGCGAGGACTTGGCCGCGCACCAGGCGTGCATAGCCGACCCATCCGCCGAGCGAGAGCGCGAGGACCAGATTGAAGATGCCGGGGCCGCGGAAGGCGACGAAGGCGATGGCCAGCAGGATTCCAGGGAAAGAAAGAAATGCGTTCATCAAGACGACGTTGACGAAGCGGTCGATAGCTCCGCCGTAGTAGCCGGCGATCGAGCCGATGATGAGTCCGAGGGCAAGCGAGGTGAGCACGACGCAACTGCCGACCATCATGGAGATGCGAGCGCCGTAGATGACGCGGGAGAGAATATCGCGGCCCAGTTCGTCGGTGCCGAACCAGTGCGCGTGCGAGGGCGGGTCGAGGCGGGTGGGCAGATCGATCGCTGCAGGATCCTGCGGCGCAATCCGCGGCGCGAACAGGGCGAAGATCACGAAGACGGCGACTAACACCGCACCCGTGGCTGCCAGCGGGTTGTGGCGGGCATTTCCCGCAACCCGGCGGCTGAACGAGATGGCGGCGGTAGACATGGTGAATCGTGTACGACGATCTTATACGCCCAACCTCATTCGGCCAATTCTGAACGGTTGCACGCTAGAGAAGTGCAGCGGGCGTTGGCGATCGTCCAACCCGCACTTTTGTGGGCAAAAAACATCCACAAGTATCATGCCAGTGGGCCTTGAGATCGGGCATTGACTGTGGTTTCATAAGAGAAAGAGCGGGACCGCAACGCGGACTCGCCTGCGCGCCGAAACCTCCACCCTTTAGCCGTAATTCTAAGGAGGAAAATCGTGAATAAAGTGTCGTATATCCCAAAAGACTACAACTCCGTTACACCTTACTTAATTGTTAAAGGCGCGGCCCAGGCCATTGAGTATTACAAGAAGGTCTTCGGCGCGACCGAGCAGTATCGGATGAATGGCCCGGATGGCAAAGTGGGTCACGCTGAACTCAAGATTGGGAACTCGCACATCATGCTGGCCGACGAGAATCCCAAAATGGGGCAAGGGCACACCAGCGCGACCACGGTCGGCGGGAGCCCGGTGAGCCTCTATGTATACCTGCCCGACGTTGATCACGTGGTCGAGCGCGCCAAGGCCGAGGGCGCGAAGATCCTGAAGCCAGTTGAGGACCAATTCTATGGAGACCGTTCTGGCTTCATTCAGGATCCGTTCGGACATCTCTGGGGCATTGCCACTCACATCGAAGATGTGGCGCCCAAGGATTTGGAAGAGCGGATGAAGAAGTTGCAGGCAGCGTAGTCTGGATCACCAAGGAGGCGGGGCGACAACGCTCCGCCTCTTCTGGTGGGGCTGGTGGCCTTTTGAGTTAGGTTTGTGGCGGCGCTCACCAGACCTCCAGTTTGACCTCGCGATAGCTATTGATGAGCTCAAAATCCGTCCTATTGGTTGTGATGAGGCGGGCTCCGCGGGAACGGGCCGTGAGGGCGATGAGGACGTCGAAGTGAAGATCGCGAAGTTTGTTCGGCGCGAAACCCTGCTCGGCACGCATGCGCGCCAGGATCTCGCCCGATTCCAGCCAATTCTTTTCCGTCGGAGTCAGGATCGGATGATTTCTCGCCAGTGAATGGAGAAAACGGCGTTCCGCCGCCCCGGTTACGCCTCGGCCCAATTCTGCGAGGACGACCGATGACGTGCGGACCAAGCCGGTTACCGATCCGATCCTCTGGCGATGACGCCCGGCGCGAAGTTCGTCAACCAGAACAGACGTGTCGAAGATGACGAAATCACTCATCCAGCCCGGCGAACTTCAGTTTACCGGAGTTCTTTTTCATCAAGGCCTTGAAGCGCTTGAGCGCGACGATTTCGCGAAGGGCGATGTGAACCGCATCGGTCCGCGATTTCGCTCCGAGCACCTTCACGGCCTCGTCGGCCAAGTCGGTATCCAAGCGGATGGTGGTCATGGTTACGGCCATAGGGCGCACCTCAGTCTATGTATATATATCTTAATACAATCGTATATACAGTTCAAACACTAAGCTTCGTCCACTCTTCGTAAAATACGCGAAGGATGAGGCACCCAGTTCATCATTTGCTCCTGCACTACTGCCTGATCCTCGGGTTGGCCACCGAGTACAGCACATCCGTCAGAAAATTCACGGCCACATACGTCAATCCGATCGCCAGAATGCAGCCTTGCACCAGGAAATAATCGCGGCTGGAGATGGCTTGAATGGTCAGGCGGCCGATGCCAGGCCAGGCGAAGATCGTCTCCGTGACGATGGCGCCGGCAAGCAACGCCCCGAACTGCAGGCCCAGCACGGTGATGACAGGGATCATGGCGTTGCGCAGGGCGTGGCGGTAGACCACCCTGCTCTCGGGGAGACCTTTGGCGCGGGCGGTGCGGATGTAGTCCTGGCTCAGTTCTTCGAGCATGGAGGTGCGCACCATGCGGGTGAGAATGGCGGCCAGCGCGCTGCCCATAGTTAGCGCGGGCAGTACGAGGTTGGCGAACGATCCGGCGCCTGAGACTGGCAGCCAGCCGAGTTTGATGGCGAAGAGCAAGATCAGAATCGGGCCGAGCGCGAAGTTGGGGAACGACAGGCCGAAGAGGCTGACCACGGAGAGCAGGCGGTCGTCCCAGCGGTTGCGGCGGCGGGCAGAGCGGACTCCGGCGGGGATGGAGAGAATGATGGCGACGAACAGCGACGCCAGCGTAAGACGCAGCGTGTAGGGATAGCGTTGGGCAATGAGTTGGCCGACAGTCTGGTTGTAGCGGAAGGAGCGTCCGAGGTCCCCGTGCAGAACGCCTTTCCAGTAGCGGAAGTACTGCTGGCCAAGAGGGGCGTCGAGTCCGTAGGAGTGGCGAGTCGCGGCGATGTCGGCGGCCGGCGCGCCTTCGCCGAGTATTTGCTGGATGGGGTCTCCGGGGACCAAGTGGATGAGGAGGAAGACAAGGCTCACGACAAGCCAGATTACTGGCAGGGTGTAGAGCGCGCGTTGGAAGAGAGTTCTCAGTTGCCAGTTCTCAGTTGTCAGTTCGTCGTTGGTCGCTCGTCCTTCGCCTCAGTCATGCCGCTCTAGAATCCAACGATCCTCTTCATCTTCGAAATACGCCAATCGTCCCGGAACACATGAGAGGAACGTGCCCGTCTGGCGGCCGACAACTTCCCGCAGAGCATCCACCAGCGGCATTTCTCTCCCATCCAGTCGGGAGTCTTCGGAAGTGACCCAGCAGGATCGGGGTGCGCCTTTCCGAGCAAGAAACGCGGCGATCTGGTCAGCACCATGCTCGGTTTTGGGAACTGCGTAGCAGTAGCGGGGCTCCAGAGCTTTAAAGTGGGCTAACTCGCTAAGAAACTTCCGCCGCTTTTTCGGTTTCGCAACCATCTCCAGGTAGCGTTCCCGCTTCGTCGGTGCGAAAAACGCTTTAACGAGTTCCTCCTCGTGATTCATTACTGGGCCCTCAGCGGCTGAAGCCGAAATCTCAAGAGCGCTTAATTGGCACGAGTAAACTCGTGCCCTTCCCGGTCTGGTTTCGCTAGCCATGATTCTCTTCAGTCCCCGCCTTGCTTGGCGGCTTCGGCTTCGCCCTCTACCTTCGCCGTTTTTTCTATGCGCACTCTCGCGATGCGGTGACCCTGGAGTTCTTCGACGGTGTAGCGGCGGCCTTCGTATTCAAAGGAGTCGCGCAGGTTTGGGATCTTCTGCAGGCGAGCCAGAATGAATCCCGCCAGGGTTTCAAAGCCGGCATCGCGCGGCAGCGTCAGGCCGTATTCGGTTTCGAGGTCGCGGATGTTGACCGCTCCTTCAAGCACGAGCACCGACTCATCTTCCAGTGCAGGCTCGCTGGGGGAGACGTCGAATTCGTCTTCGATGTTGCCGACCAGTTGCTCGAGGATGTCTTCCACCGTGATAACGCCGGCGGTTGAGCCGAATTCGTCGACGACCACCGCAAGATGGCGGCGCCGCTCTTTGAACTCGGCCAGCAACTCGGCAAGAACCTTCGTTTCGGGCACGACCAGCACGTCGTGCATGATCTGTCCGATCTGCATGCGGGAAATGCGGGTGGCGGAGGTCTGGCCGAGGTTGCTGAGGCGAAGGCGCATCCAGCGCATGAGGTCTTTGTAGTACAGCACGCCGACGATATGCTCGGGGCCGCGCTGCGGGTCATAGACAGGGATGCGCGAGTGCTGACCCTCTACCACGCGGGCCAGGGCGTCGTCGAGCATGAGGTCGGAGGGTAGAG
Organism: uncultured Acidobacteriaceae bacterium; assembly: GCA_963819035.1. Classification (GTDB taxonomy): domain Bacteria; phylum Acidobacteriota; class Terriglobia; order Terriglobales; family Acidobacteriaceae; genus Sulfotelmatobacter. The sequence goes on from CAWFUU010000019.1 coordinate 167,184, forward strand.
AAAAAATGTCGGGGCGGGCGACCATGACTTCCCGGGCGGTGACGTTGTCGAGTTCGATGGCGCTGTGGATCATCTCCTCCTGAAACTCTGGAATCTGGCCGAATTGGCGGCTGGCGGTCACGATAAGCTTCAGCTCGTCGGGGGAGTGGACGGCGCCGCCACGGCGGCCGGCTTGAGCGCCAAACAACCGCAAGACCAGCCCACCGGACCGGCGCATAAAGAAGAGGACGGGACGAGTGAGAGTAAGAAACGCCTCCATGGGCGCGGCCACCGCGAGCGCGACCTGCTCGGACCGCTGCAAGGCAAGGGTCTTGGGCACCAGTTCCCCGAGGATCACGTGCATGTAGGTGATCAGGCTGAAGGCGATGGCGATGGCGATGGTATGGGCGTAAACCGCGGCATGCGGGACACGGTGGACGAACTGCATCCCTTCGACCAGGCGGGCTACCATGGGCTCGCCGATCCAGCCCAAGGTAAGGCTGACCATGGTGATTCCGAGCTGAACGCCGTTGACGACTTCGTCGAGATGCTGGTGGAGGCGCTGCACGATGCGGGCGCCGATGCGTCCGGCATCAATGAGCTGCTGAATGCGGGTGTCGCGGACACTGACCAGGGCGAACTCGGCGGCTGCGAAGAACGCATTGGCTGCTACCAGGAGAAGGATCAGAAAGACCCGGAGCAGCACAAAGGCGATCATGGATGGGTAATTCTAGCACTGGAAAGGCCATGGGTAGGACCGATGGCCATGTGGGGACAGCCACCTTCGGCTGACCGGTCGAGCGCAGCTCGACTGGGACTGGCAGTCGGCAGCTGGCGACATTCGGGCCTTCGGCCCGAAGGACAGCCGGGGGCGGCTGTCCCCACATGGCTGTTCCCAGATGGCGGCTTCTACATGAGGGTGTGCAGGATCACAAAATTCCGGTCGGTCATGCGCTATCCTTTTTGAAGTGCCTTGGTCTAACCGGCAGGCGGCATAGGACTTGGACGACCCGCCCGGTCGATCTCGGCCCTGAGCTGGCAAATCCTGGTCCGAAAAGCTCGGAACAAACTCAACCTTGACCACGTACAACAAAGTGAGGGCGCCATAGCTCTCAATCTCCACCTGGCAGTACCCGAGGAGGCGTTGTGAACGGTAACGGAAACGGCAAAAAGAAGCGTCGCAGACTGATGATCTGGGGCGGCGTCGGGCTAGGAATCGTTCTGCTGATCGCGGTGGGAGTCTTCGCCGCGACTCGCGGTGGAACCAAGATTGATCCGTCGAAGCTGGCCAAAGTGGAGAAGGGCGACCTGGCCAAGAGCGTGGTGGCCACGGGCAAAGTGACGCCCATCATCAAAGTCGAAGTAAAGTCGAAGGCCAGCGGCATCGTGAAAAAGCTGTTGGTCGACTACGGCGACCGCGTAAAGAAGGGGCAGTTGCTGGTCCAGTTGGACAAGATCGAGATCGAGGCGCAGGTGGAACAGTCGAAGGCAGGCCTGGAAGCAGCGGAGGCCAACCTGAAGAGCACCCAAGCCGACTTGGAGCGGGCCAAGGTAGACGCGGAAGGTCCCGATGTACCACCGCTCAAGCGCGCCTATGACCGGGCCATCGGGATGGCCAAAGATGGAGTTGTCTCCGCCTCGGCTCTCGACGATGCCGAGAAGAACTACACGATGGCGGTAAACAAGCAGAACGTGGCCAAGGCTCAGATGATCGTGCTGAAAGCCAAGATCGCGCAGGCCCAGGCACAAGTGGCCCAGGACCAGGCCAACCTCAAGCAACTGGACGAGCAACTCAGCTACACCGACATCGTCTCGCCTATTGATGGCATCGTGCTCTCGCGCGACGTGCAGATGGGCGACGCCGTCAGCTCCATCCTCGTGCTGGGCTCTGGGGCCACGCTAGTCATGAACCTGGGCGACACCAGCGAAGTCTACGTCAAGGGCAAGGTGGACGAGAGCGACATCGGCAAGGTTTATCTGGGACAGCGGGCGCGCATCAAGGTGGAATCCTTCAAGGACAAGACGTTCGAAGGCAAGGTCACGAAGATTTCTCCGATGGGCGTGGAGAAAGATAATGTCACCACGTTTGAAGTGCGCGTGTCGATTCAGAATCCGGGCGGTGAGTTAAAGGCCGAGATGACCGCCAACGCGGAAATCATCCTGGAAGAACACAAGAACGTGTTGCAGATCCCGGAAGGCGCCATCCTGTACGACAAGGACAAGAAGGCTTCGGTCGAGATTCCCAACCCGAAGGGGAAAGAAGGCAAGGAGAAAGTTGCCGTCAACATCGGGATCTCGAATGGTGCGAAGACTGAAGTGTTGAGTGGCCTCAAGGAAGGCGACCAGGTCGTCCTGCAATAACGAGCGTTAATGTTGGGTCTTAGGCGTCGGGTATTAGGTGGTGACCCTAAGACCCTTCGCTTAAGACCCACAAGTTTTCTTGGCGGCGGTTATGACTCTCTCCGAAATCCTGCGCCAGGCCATTGCCACATTCCGAGCCCACAAGATGCGGACGTTCCTCACGATGTTCGGCATCGTGTGGGGGATTTCGTCGGTGATTTTGCTGGTGGGGCTTGGCAGGGGCTTCGTCGTTGACCAGAAAAAGCACATGGAGACGCTGGGCAAGGACCTCGTGATCGTGTGGGGTGGGCGCACGAGTTCTCAGGTTGGCGGACGCGCTGCGGGGCGCGAGATTCCGCTCAACGTCGATGACGCCATTCTGATTCGCGACGAGTGCTACCTGATCAAGAACGTCAGCCCGGAATTGCGCCGCACGGTTCCGGAAGTCAGCCAATTTAATTTGGCCAGTCGCGGAGTGGTCGGGATGTGGCCCTCATACCAGGATTTCCGCTCGCTAAAAGTTTCCGAGGGTCGCCTCATTACCGATGACGACGAACGCGAAGGCCGCCGCGTGCTGGTTCTGGGATCGAAGGCTTACCGGCAACTGTTCCCTGGCCAGCCTGCGATCGGTGCCACCGTGCTGGTGAAGAGCGTGCCGTATTCGGTGATCGGCATTCTGCAGGAGAAAAAGCAAAATTCGAATTACAGCGGGCCCGACAACGACTACCTGTTCGCTCCCTATTCCGCCATCTCGCGCGACTTCCCTCCCCCGGAAAAGCCTGGCGCGGGAATCACGCGCGGCTATCTGGACGACATTGTGTTTGAAGTGGCCGATCCAGAGGACCATGAAGCAGCGGTATTGCAGGTGCGGCGCACCATTGGCCGCGTGCGGCATTTCGACGCTCTCGACAAAGACGCCCTCTTTATCTGGGACACCATGGACGGGGCCAAGCAGTTGGCCAAGATTTTCGGCGTGGTAACCATCTTCTTCGGGTGCGTGGCGATTGTGACCCTGTGCCTGGGCGGGATCGGAGTGATGAACATCATGCTGGTTTCGGTCACCGAGCGCACCCGCGAGATCGGAATGCGCAAAGCGGTGGGAGCGACGAAGCGTGACATCCTGCGCCAGTTCTTCGCCGAGTCGGCCATGCTGACGCTGGTCAGCGGCGTCCTCGGGCTCAGCGCCGGAATCGGTATTTGCGTTGCGATGGTTGTCGTGCCGCTGCCGGATTTTGTGCCCCACCCGATCGTTTCTCCGATTTCGATTATTGCCTCGATTCTGACACTCTCTTTGATCACGGTGACCGCAGGCATGTATCCGGCCCAGCGCGCCGCCGAAATGACACCTGTGGAGTCCTTGCGCTATGAATAACAGTCGAACTCTCCGTTCCGCTACTCTGTCCAGCCGATTCCTGTTTGCCATCGCGCTGGTCGTGCTGGCCGTATCAACGGCCGCTTTCGCTTCTACCCCTCAGGGCACATTTGAAAAAACGCTCCAGGTGAGCGGGGCCGTGGATCTCGAAGTGCTCACTCACTCCGGAGACGTCACCGTGCGCAGCGGTTCTTCCGGCTCGGTAGTGATCCGGGGGAAGATCTACGTCAGCGAACACTGGAAGATCTTGCCGGGGATCGAAATCGGAAATCGAAAGGATGCGGTTCACGAGATCGAACAGAATCCGCCCATCCGGCAGGACGGCAACAGCATTCACATTGATTATCTGAATGTGCACGATATCTCCGTGGACTACGAGATCACCGTGCCGGCAGAAACCACCATCCGCACGCACAGCGGCTCGGGAGATCAGACCATCGAAGGCACGCGCGGCAACGTGGACCTACAGACCGGGTCGGGCGATGTGAGGCTGAGCAATCTCACGGGCGAGATCCGGTTGCAGACGGGATCGGGCAACATTAAGGCTCACGAGATTTCGGGGCCCATCCGAGGCGGCGCGGGCAGCGGAGATATTGAAGTCGAGGAGAGCGGGTCGGGCGACATTGATCTGCACACGGGCTCAGGAAACATCAACGTGCGCGGTATTCAGGGCGGCTTCCACGCAGAAGCTGGAAGCGGTGACATCACCGCAGAAGGTACGCAGAGCGGCAGGTGGGAGATCCGCACGGGATCAGGAAATGTGCACATCGGACTGCCGGGCAATGCTGCCTTCGACGCCGATATCTCGACTAGCTCGGGCACGATCGAGGTGAATTCACCGCTCGAGATGACCGTACAGGGACGCGTGCAGGAAACGCGGAAGCAGATTCACGGCAAGGTTCGCGGTGGAGGGCCGTTGCTCTCGGTGCGGACGGGCTCGGGTGACATACGGGTTGATTAGAAACGTTTCAAGGTTTCAACGTTTCAGAGTTTCAACGTTCCAGAACCTGACTCTTTAAATTTCTCTCAGACTTTTGGCCTGTGAAACTTGAAACCTTGAAACTCTGAAACCTTGAAACATCAGGCTTCACCATGTTCCTGAAAGAGCTCATAACGCAAGGCTGGCAGGCGCTGCTGCGCGATCGCATGCGCTCGGCACTCACCATGCTGGGCATCGTGTGGGGCCTGGCCTCGGTGGTGCTGCTGCTGGCCTACGGGCAAGGCCTGGGCGGCTGCGTGCTGCACGCCTTTCTGAACATGGGCAACAACGTCATCGTCATGTGGCCGGGGCAAACCAGCATGCAGGCCGGCGGACAGCGGGCGGGCAAGAAGGTCACCTACGAACTTGAGGACGTCGAAGCCATCCGCGACGAAGTGCCGCTGGTGCGCGCCGTCAGTGGCGAGATCGACCGCGACTTCGGATTCAAGATCGGCACGCGCGTGGTTTCGATCATGGTGCGTGGCGTGGACATGCCGTATGGACAGATGCGCAAGCTCGATCTGGACGACGGCCGTTATTTCAACGAGGGCGATTTCGCCGATCATCGCCGGGTTGTGATTCTCGGTTACCAGGCAGCGAAGAAAGTGTTCCAGGGCGCGCCTGGCGTGGGCCAGCACATCGAGATCGGCGGGCTGGACTTTGAAGTTATCGGAACGATGCGCAACAAGATTCAGGATTCGATGTATCAGGGCCCGGACAACGAGAATGCATTCATCCCCTTCGCCCTGATGCGTGACCTGAAGAATCTTCGCGATCCCGACGAAATCATCATTCAACCCACCGCGCCCGAACTCAACAAGAAAGCGCTGATGGCGGTGCGCGAAGTGATTGCGCGGCGCCATCATTTCGATCCCAAGGACGACAAGGCCACGCCGGAGTGGGACACGATCGAAGACCGCAGCATGATCAACGCCTTCTCTTACGGCCTGCAAGCCGTGCTGGGATTGATCGGAGTCTGCACCCTGGCCGTGGGCGGAATCGGAGTGATGAATATCATGCTGGTCTCTGTAACGGAGCGGACGCGCGAAATAGGATTGCGCAAAGCTATTGGGGCGCGACCCAGGCACATTCTGGTGCAGTTCCTGCTGGAAGCGCTGGTGCTCACGTTCGTGGGCGGGCTGATCGGCATGGCAGTGGCCGAGTTGCTGACCTGGGCGATTCCTCCCATGCCGCTGTATGACGAGTTCTATAAGACCACCGATCACGAGGGCGCCATCTTCCTACACGCCTCGATGAGCGTCATGATCATTTCGTTCGTGATTTTGTCGATGGTGGGAATTGTGTCCGGCTTCTTCCCTGCCCTGAAGGCCTCGCGGCTGAATCCGATTGAAGCGTTAAGGTACGAGTAGGCAAGGCCCTAAAGCGCACGGCATCCCGCATCATGAGTGCCTGATTCCAACATCGATCAATTGAACATGTAGCGGGTCAGTGAAATCATTCGCCTACTGATTTTGCCTGCGGCGCCACTCGATCCGCGGCGAGCAAGCGCCGGTCACGATGCGGCTCGACCCGGGGCTGCCCCGTGTTGAGTTCGCACTTTTCGCCCGGCCCCGCGCCACAAGTCGGGCAACGGACGGCCTGTACCTGTTTGAGAGTAGGCTTCCTGCTCACTTGGGTCTACGCTTCGGTGGCAACGGACATGGGACGACTTTGCAGGAAGCTCGTGATCAGCACGCTATTTATTTGCAAGCCGCCGTTGTAGCTAACGAAGCCCTTCTTCTTGAACTGATGCATGAATTTACTTATCCTTGAGCGGGTGGTACCAACCATTTCCGCCAGGGTTGATTGGCTCACCTTCAAGGGGTTCTCCGGCTTGGATTCCTTGGTTATTTGCCCGACCAGCAATAGAACGCGCGCCAGTCGCCTTTCGCTGAAATTGAAGAACTGATCCACCAAATCTTCCTCGATTCGAACAATCCGGGAAAGCAGATATTCAGCAAACTGCGCAGCAAACTGCGGGTCTCGCCTGAGCGTTCGCACCGTGATCCCCTTCCGCAGTCGAGTGATATTGGACGGCCCAATTGATCTCGCCGTGCACATCCGCAGAGATTGCCCCGCGAGACAGCCCTCGCCAAAAAAGCTACCTCGCTGCAGGAAGGCGATTATGGCTTTCTTGCGACGGGAGGAGATCGCCGTGAGCTTCACCGTGCCGCTGTGAATATAGAAGATAGCGTCAGCCGTGTCCCCTTGCGAAAAGACGACCTCTTTGTCTCGGTAGTTCCGAACAGTCATCCCCGTACGGAATTTTTTGCCGAGAACTGCCTGACTGAAACCTAGAGTCTTTTTATGTGCCATTCGGGTCAGCGATGGCAATCGTACTCGGCACGAACCAAACGCGTCTAGATGTTCACTATTGACCACCACCGCTACGATTCTGGACGAGCGGGCGGATAGACTCGGAGACTATGCGGCCGATGGTTGGCGTAATATCGCGATAACACTGAGAATCCTATCTCTTAGCGCGATATTCAGCCATTACCTCAGTGCCTTGACGCGCAGCTTCCCTGCCAATTAACTTCGCTGTACGTAGTTTTGTCTGCGGAATTTTGTCTTCCAGCGAGGAAACGTTGGCGCACCGTCCGATTGTTACTCTCACCACGGATTTTGGAATCAACGATCATTTTGTCGGAGCCATGAAAGGCGTCATTCTCGACATCGTGCCCGAGGCGGCGATCGTCGACATTTCGCACGCCGTGCAGGCGTTCGACGTGCTCGACGGCGCGCTGGCCATTTCCCAGGCTTACTCATACTTTCCCCCCAGAACGGTACACCTGGTGGTGGTGGACCCGGGCGTGGGCACGACGCGGCGGCCGATCATCGCTTCCAGCGACGGATATCATTTCGTCGCACCCGACAACGGCGTGCTGTCGATGGTGTATGCGCGCGAGGAACGCATCCAGGTGCGACACATCACGTCGGACCACTACTTCCGGCAGCCGGTAAGCCAGACTTTTCATGCGCGCGACGTGTTCGCTCCCGTCGCCGCCTACCTGGCCAAGCAGGTGGACTCGCATAAATTCGGCGACGAGATTGAAGACTACGTGCGCTTCGCCGCTCCCAAACCGAAGGCCACCGGCGAGAATCGCATGCGCGCCGTCGTCCTCAAGGTCGACAAGTTCGGCAACCTGATCACCAATGTGACACCCGCCGATGTGCCCGCGCTGTTTTCGGCGAAGGCCCCCGCGTTCAAGATTGTGGTCGGAAGCCGCGAGATCACGGCCATCCACTCCGCCTACGCCGAGGGCGCACCGGGAGAGGTTTTTGGCATTCTCGGGAGCATGGGCTATCTGGAGATCGTTGCCAACCGCGCCGCGGCGGCGCAGATCACGGGCGCCGGCAAGGGTAGCGAGGTCACGATCATTCTCGGCGATGCTGCGGCGGCCGGAAAAAGCGCGTGACCTCGCCCTCAGGGGCTAAAGCCCGGGTCCTTTGTGGACTCAAACGGCACGGCTGAAGCCGTGCCCTTCCCAAAATCTTGTGTGGGGTCCGGGTCGAGCCTGTCCTGAGCGAAGTCGAAGGAACCCGGACAGGCCGAACAAAGCTCGGCTGCCTCTGGGTCGCGCGCACCTAACGGATACTTCACGAACTCTTCGGTTTGGGATGGACGTGACGCTCCATCTCGCCCGTCCACTGGAGAAAGCGCCACAGCTCCCGCCGCTCCCGCCATACGAATTCCCAGAATTCCAGAAAGCCGATCTGCTTCATCTTCACGCCCGTGTAGGTTTCGATACGCCACAGCAGATACGGGCTACGCCACGGCGCCAACTTATGGCCCTTGGTGGCATTCCAGAGGAAACGCAGCTTGGAGCGCATGAAGGCATGATAACCACAAAGGCCGCGAAAGTCCCCACTTCTCGCGCAAAGAACGCGCGAGGAATGGGGCACCCGGATTCGACCCCTTTCCGTTGCTCCCCATCGCACGTGTTAGAATCCATTCTCCGCTTGGGATTTCCACGAATGTCTGACACAAACGCCCGCCAGAAGGCCGAAGACCAATACTACGCCGCGCTCGATCTGATGGGAGACGGCCATCTGGAGCAGGCCATCGCGGCCTATCAGGAGTCTCTGGCCGCCGACCCTACGTTTACCGAAGCGATGCACGGGCTGGCGCGCGCCTTGCAGGATCTGCAGCGCTACGATGAAGCCATCGATGTGGCGCAAAGGATTGCGGAGATCGATCCTGACGATGTGCTGGCCCACACCAGCCTTTCGGTGTTGTATCAGAAGAAAGGGATGATCGCCGAAGCCGAGGCAGAAGGCGCCAAGGCGAGAGTGCTGGGTTGGAAGCAGCAGTTGAAAAAAAGCTAGCTGTCAGCTGTCAGCTCTCAGCCATCAGCTTCATCAGAGGTGTCCTTATCAACGGACAAAGATACAACTCTGGGCTTGAACGGGCGGTTCAGCTGAAAGCTGACGGCTGATAGCTGATAGCTAAAGTCCGTACTTCTTCATCAAATGCCGGAACGAACGATAGGAGATGCCGAGGACATCGGCGGCCTTGGTTTGTACGCCTCCGCTTTGGTTGAGCGCATTCTGCAGCAGGGAGCGCTCAATGCCGGCAACGTAGTTCTCCATCCCCATACCTTCGGGAAGGGTTAGGTCGCTGCCAATTTCCGGCAGGGTACCACCGCCGGCTGACGCCGCGGCGGCCCGCGCTTTCGGGCGTTCGGCGGGCAGCTCGACGTGCAGTTCTTCGCTGGTCTCGAGGGCAACGGCGCGCTCAACCGTGTTTTCGAGTTGGCGGACGTTGCCCGGCCACTCGTAGTCGCAGAGAGCGGAGAGCGATCCGGCATGGACGCGCAAGATGCTGCGCCCTGCCGCGGTCGCATATTTTTTCAGGAAGTGATTCACCAGCATCGGGATATCTTCGCGGCGTTCGCGCAGCGGAGGGACCAGGATCGGAATCACGCTTAGCCGGTAGTAAAGGTCTTCCCGAAACAGATTCTCCGCGACAGCCTTGTCGAGTTCGCGATTGGTGGCGGCGATAACGCGCACGTCGATAGAGATCTCGCTGGTACTGCCGACCGGGCGCACGGTTCGTTCCTGGAGGACGCGAAGCAGTTTGACCTGCATGGCCAGCGTCATCTCGCTGATTTCGTCGAGAAAGATCGTGCCCCCGTCAGCGACTTCAAACAGACCACGCTTGTTCTGATTCGCCCCTGTGAAAGCGCCTTTGAGATAGCCGAACAACTCGCTCTCGAGAAGAGTTTCGGGGAATGCGCCGCAGTTGACGGAGACGAAGGCCTCGGTGGCCCGAGGTGAACACACGTGAACCGCTCGCGCCACGAGTTCTTTTCCAGTTCCGCTTTCCCCATGGACGAGCACCGTGCTGGCGGTAGACGCCACCGTCCGCACCGTTTGTTTGAGCTTCTCCATGGCGGCGCTGGAGCCGATGATGTTGTCGAGCGAGTTTCGGGTCGCGGCGTCTCGCCGCAGGGCAAAATTCTGCCGGCTGAGGACTAGCTTTTCCAGCGATCGGTTGAGCGCCAGCTTGATTTCATCGACCAGCCCGGGACTTTTGCGGATGTAGTCGGACGCGCCGCCAGCTTTCACGGCTTCGACCGCGGCCTCGTAGTCGTCGACTGCGGTGATCAGGATGACCGCGGAGTCGGGCGAGACCTTATGCGCATGGCGCAGGACTTCGATGCCGTCGACATTCGGCATCTTGATGTCGGTGATGATGACATCGTAAAGAGCGCCGTCAATCTTGTTCTTCGCCGCCTGCCCATTCTGCACCGTTTCCACCCGGTGCCCTTCGCGGCGCAGGGAGATGTCGAGCATTTCGCAGATGGAGCGCTCGTCGTCGCAGACCAGAATGTTAGCCATGCAACTTGCCTCCGGCGGCGGCCGCCAGCGTTGGCGCGGGAACAGGCGACTCGGACCTGGCTGCAGCGGTGAGCAACCCCTGCCCGGCGGAGACTGACCGCTCCGCCTCGACGCGGCGCAGCCGCAGAACAAAAGTAGCTCCCTGTCCCGGCTTGGATCGTGCCCAGACCTTGCCCTCGTGGCCCTGCATGATCTGGTAAACGATGGCCAATCCGAGCCCGGTGCCGCCTTCAAAGTTGGACTGGAAGGGCTCAAAGATCTTTTCGACCTGCTGCGGCGACATCCCCGTCCCGGTATCGGCAAAACTGACTTGCCAGTCTTCTCCCAGGGACTCGACCGCGACCGTCAGCGTGCCTCCACTCTTCATGGCGCGAACCGCATTTTCACAGAGATTCCAAAAGACCTGCTTGATCCGGTCGCCGTCGGCGAAGACGTAAGCCTGGTTCACGGCAAACTGCCGCCGAATCGAAATGCCAGTCTCCTCGGCGGCCATGCGGTGATCCACAAGAGTCAGCGTATCCTCGAGCAACTGGATCAGGTCGGCCTTGGCGAAGTGATATTGCTTGGTGCGGGAGTACGCTAGGAAGTCGGTAATGATGCCATTGAGCCTCTGCGACTCGCGGGTCACGATGTCGAGCAGCCGGCGATGCTCCTCGTTCATCTCGGGCACTCCCGACAACATGCTGACCGAGCCGGCGATAGAAGTCAGAGGATTGCGGATTTCATGAGCGATGGCCGCCGCCAACCGGCCCACGGCCGCGAGACGATCTTGCATGCGGACTTCGCGTTCTAGCCGTCGAATCTCCGTTAGATCGTCGAAGGCATAGACGAAGCCGAGTTCGGCGAGTTCCGGCACGGTCAAGGCCGCCACTCTCACTCGCAGGGTCTTACGAAACTTCGATGGCGGATCGAACCTTACCTCAGCGTGCGGGTTGCGCGACACCATACTGGGCAGGGCGTCGAGGAACAGCTGATCGACCGGAGTACCGACCAGGTCCGCCTCGGTGCGCTCCAACAGGCGCTGAGCGGCAGCATTCACCAGTGTGATGTGTCCGTCGAGGCCGGTCGTAATCAGGCCGCTGCTGATCGACTGAATAATGTTTTCGTGCAGGGCCTGCAGGTTTTCTAAAGCGCCGCTCGTATCTTTGAGCTGCACGCCCACTTGCCGGAGCTTCGCCGTAAGCAGCCCGGCCAGATACGCCACTGTAAGGAAGGCGAACAGATTGACGAAGATGATCGCCTGTAGCGCCTTGAAGCTGGGGTGCGTGGTGCAATAGGACGGAACCACGCCGTAGTAGTTCAGTTCCAGCACCATCCCATAAAGAATGAAGGCCAGAGCCGCCACCAGCTGGGCCCACACGCGCGTCAGCAGCACGCTGGCGACAATGATGACCAGGGGATAAAGAAAGTTGAGCGAACTGTCCCAGCCCCCGGTTTCGTGGATGACGAGACTTACGAGGAACAGGTCGGTCAGCACCTGCAGCGAAGCCTGCAAGCGATGCTCCTGCCACACCGAGAGCAGGAGCACGTAGAACAACGACAGGCTGAACCAGAACAGAATGGTGCTGAGGAACAACCGCATCGGCAACGGCGTTGGGCTGAACTGGAATACAGCCAGCTCCATCGCCAGCAGCAGGGTCAGGATGAAAATCCGGACCTTGACCAGCCAAACCAGCCAATTGCGCTCGTCAAATGTCGATTGCATGCGGTTCGAGCGATCTCGATGGCCTGTGAAAGCACAGGCGTGCAAGGTTTCAACGTTTCAGAGTTCAAGGTTTCAAGGTTAAAGGGCGCCGAAGTTTTCAGGCCCAACTTTGAAACCTTGAAACCTTCGAACCTTGAAACCTGCTTTTGCTAGCCAGCCAACTTGGCGATCATGGCGAACAGCGGCATGTAGAGCGAAATCACGATTCCGCCGATGCTGATGCCGAGCAGGCCGATGATCACTGGTTCCAGCATGGCCAGCATGTCTTTAGTGGCGGCGTCGACTTCCTCTTCGTAGAAGTCAGCGATCTTCTGCAGCATGGAATCCATGGCGCCGGTCGCTTCGCCCACGCCAATCATTTGCGTCACCATGTTCGGGAACACGCCGCACTCGCGCAGCGGATCGACAATGGTGCGGCCTTCTTCAATGGCCTTGCGCACCTTCATCAGCGCCTCTTCCAGCACGGCGTTGCCGGAGGTCTTGGCCGTGATCGTCAGGCCTTCGAGAATGGGCACACCGGAAGTGATCAGAGTACCCAGTGTGCGGGTGAAGCGGCCCACCGCGATTTTGCGCAGCAGCGAGCCCATGACTGGCAGATACAGCAGGCCCTTGTCGAAGTAGTACTTGCCGCGAGGATGCTTGCGGATCTGCTTGACCCCGAAGTACAGGCCGAAACCGCCCACGAAGAACATCCACCAGAAAGTCTGCACGAAAGCGCTAAGCCCCATCACGATGCGGGTGGGGAGCGGCAGGTTGACGCCCAGTCCGGCAAACAGGTTGGCAAAGATCGGCACCACCCACTTGAGCAACGCGCCGACGATGAGCACCGCCATGCTGACCACCGCGACGGGATAGATCAAAGCCGACTTCACGGCGGCTCTGAGGCGCACCGCCTTTTCCACGTACGTGGCCAGGCGCTGCAGAATGATGTCGAGAATACCGCCGGTTTCTCCGGCCTCAATCATGTTGGTGGTGAGGTCGTCGAAGACGACGGGGTACTGGCGCATGGCGTTGGCCAGGGTCGCGCCACCCTCGACCGTGGTGCGGACGCCGGTCAGGGTCTTCTGGAAGGCCTGATTTTCCTGGTTGGCCGCCAGGATTTCCAGACACTGCACCAGGGGCAGGCCAGCATCGATCATGACCGAGAACTGTCGGAAGAAAATCGCGATGTCCTTGACCGCGACCTTGCTCGAGCCGAACGTGGGCAGGGAAAATTCCTTGCCCTTTTCGCGAATGGCGCCGGGGGTGATGCGCTCGCGCCGCAACGCCTGCGCCAGCGACTGTTTGTTGGGAGCCATCCGCTCGCCCGAGATCTTCTGTCCGCTGGCGTCCTTGCCGGAGTATGTAAAAACTGGCATGGTGTTTAACCTCTCCTCACTGACGTGTGCCTGTTACGTGAAAGCTGTACTCGTTGCATCTTCATTGCTCGATATCGCGCTAGCGCTTCGACGGAGCTGCTCCTCGAGCAAGCGTAGTTCCCGCGGTGGTGGCCCGGGTTAGCAGGCTGGCGCCGCGGTTGATCATTTCCTGCAACTCGTCGGTATTGCTGGAACGCGCCATCGCCACTTCCAGAGAAATTTGCTTCTGGAAGTAGCAGGTGGCGAGAGCCTGGTTAAAGGTCTGCATGCCGAACTTTTCCTGTCCGGACTGCATGGCGGAATAAATCTGGTGAATCTTGTCTTCGCGGATCAGGTTGCGCACGGCGGCGTTGGGCACCAGGATTTCCATTATCATGGCGCGGCCCTTGCCGTCGATGCGGGGCAGCAGCGATTGACACATGATGCCTTCGAGCACCAGCGACAGCTGGGCGCGGATTTGCGGCTGCTGGTGCGCCGGGAAGACGTCGATGATACGGTTGATCGTCGAGGTCGCTGAGTTGGTGTGCAGCGTGCCGAAAGTCAAGTGCCCGGTTTCGGCGATGCGCAGTGCCGACTCGATCGTTTCCAGGTCGCGCATTTCGCCAATCAGCACCACGTCCGGGTCTTCACGGAGAGCGGCGCGTAATGCGTCGGTGAAGCTCTTGGTGTCGGCGTGGAGTTCGCGCTGGTTGACCACGCAGTTCTTGTTCATGTGCACGAACTCGATCGGGTCCTCAATGGTGAGAATGTGGTCGTGCCGCTCGCTGTTGATTTTGTCGATCATGGAGGCAAGCGTGGTCGACTTGCCGGACCCGGTCGGTCCGGTAACCAGGACGAGGCCGCGAGGCTTGTCGCAGAGCTTGCTGACGACCGGCGCGAGCCCGAGCTGGTTGAAGGACTTGATCTCGAACGGAATCAGACGGAAGACGGCGGCCGTGGCGCCGCGCTGGTTGAAGACGTTGGCGCGGAAGCGGGCCAGGCCTTTCAACCCGAACGAAAAGTCGAGCTCCAGGCTTTCTTCAAAGCGGTGCTTCTGGGAATCAGTCATGACGCTGTAAGCCAGCTGCTTGGTCTCGGCCGGCGTCATCTGCGGCAGATCGAGCGGCACCAAGTGGCCGTGCACACGAATCTGGGGCGGCGAGTTGGTGGTAATGTGCAGGTCGCTGCCGTTCATCTCCAGCATTCGTTTGAGCAAATCGCTTAACGACAAACCCATGGCATTCCTTCCCTTTCAGTCACTCCATCAATTCCGAAATCAATGAATCGTTTCGCGGGCGACTTCCTCGAGGGTGGTCATTCCCGCGGCTACCTTGATCAAGCCACTGCGGCGCAGCGTGATCATGCCGCGCTCGATGGCTTTCTTCTTCAACTCAACGGCGGAAGCGCCGACCAGAACCAGTTCCCGGATCTCATCGTCGACTTCCATGACTTCATAAAGACCGCAGCGGCCCTTGTATCCGGTGTTGTTGCAGACGCCGCAACCTTTGCCCTTCTGAATCTTTACGGTCTTGGCTTCTTCGGGCGTGAATCCTTCTTCGATCAGGGTCTGCACCGGCACTTCCACGGTTTCGGTACAGTCCTTGCAGACGCGCCGGACCAGGCGCTGCGCGCAGATGAGGTGGACCGAGGTCGCTACCAGGAACGGTTCAATACCCATGTTCATGAGGCGGGTGATTGTCTCCGGCGCACCGTTGGTGTGCAGCGTGGAGAGCACCAGGTGGCCGGTAAGCGCGGCCTTGATGGCGATTTCCGCAGTTTCGAAGTCGCGGATCTCGCCGACCAGAATGATGTTGGGATCTTGCCGCAGGAACGAGCGCAGAGCAGCGGCAAAGTTCAAGCCGATCTGTTCCTTCATCTGCACCTGGTTGACGCCGCCCAACTGGAACTCGACCGGATCTTCAGCGGTCATGATGTTGGTGTCCGGCTGGTTCAAGCGGGAAATGGACGAGTACAGCGTGTTGGTCTTGCCCGATCCCGTGGGCCCGGTGACCAGCACCATGCCGTAGGGCTTCAGAATGGCCTTTTCGAATTTCACCAGCGACTCGGGCTCGAAACCGAGCTTGGTCATGTCGAGTCGCAGGTTCTCCTTATCGAGCAACCGGAGCACGATTTTTTCGCCCCACAAGGTGGGCAGCGTGCTGACACGGAAGTCGAGCTGCTTCTTGCGCCCGCCGATATTCATCTTCAACATGATGCGGCCGTCCTGCGGCAGACGCTTTTCGCTGATGTCGAGCTTGGCCATGATCTTCAAGCGCGACGTGATCGCGTCTTTCAACTTCATCGGCGGAGACATGATCGACTGCAGCACGCCGTCAATACGGAACCGGACGCGGAATTCCTTTTCGTAAGGCTCGATGTGGATGTCGCTTGCGCCCCTCTTGACGGCATCGCCGAGCACAACGTTCACCAGCTTGACCACGGGAGCTTCGTCGGCAGCCTTCTCCAGCTCCGACAGCTCCATCTGCTGTTGTTCGGATTGCAGCTCGATGTCTTCATCGCTCATCTCCGACATCGACTGCATGACCGCTTCGAGGTCTTCTTCCTTGGTCGCGCCGTAAGCTTTATCGATTCCCGCCAGGATCGAGCTTTCCGAGGCCACCACTGGCTCAATGTTGAAGCCGGTCATGAACTTGATGTCGTCCATGGCGAAAACATTGGTGGGATCAACCATCGCGATGGTGAGCGAGGCTCCCACTCGGCTCAATGGAAGGATCTGGTACCTCTTGGCAGTCTCAAAGGGAATCAGCTTGACGACCGCGGGATCAATTTCGAAGTAGGAAAGATTGATGGCGGGCACGCCATACTGACGAGAGAGAAAATTCGTAACGTCTTCGTCAGTGAGAAAGTTGAGCTTCACCAGGGCGGACCCCAGGCGGCAGCTCTGTTCTTTCTGCAGCTTAGTCGCTTGTTCCAACTGCTCTGGGGTAATAATCTTCTCTTTGACGAGAAGGTCACCCAGCCGTTGAGACATACGTCGATCTCCTATCCACGCGGGTGGAACGTCGCCGGGAACTTGTGCCGGCATGGCGCGCACGGCTGCCCATCATTGTGGGAGAGAAGGCAACTCATTCGCGTTGACATAAATTGTCAACGCAAGCCGATTACCGTACCAGTAACTTAGGTACTTGGACTTCGCGAGCATCTTCAACAAAACCGCGCTCTTGGCCCGAACCCCGCGCCAAACGAGTATTTTTCGATCCTGAGAGATGGCTCAGACTTCCAGGTACATGCACTTCGGTAAGCAGCCACCGACTTCCCCGGGACGACCATCCGCCACGCTTCCGGTCCCGGTTACACTCGGTAGTCAGGAAAATGAACTTGTCGCGAACCGGGAAAGAGAACGACCTTCGACGTTACTATCGCGCCCTCTATCAGGCTTGGGGGCGGCAGCACTGGTGGCCGGCCGACACGGCTTTTGAGGTTATCGTCGGAGCCTACCTGACGCAGAATACCGCCTGGCTCAATGTCGATCGGGCTTTAACGAACTTGCGCGCGGCGGGGGCGTTGAATGTCGAGGGAATCCGAAGCATAAGGCTTGCAAAACTCGAACGGCTGATTCGTCCTTCAGGTTACTTCCGCCAAAAGGCGAAGCGGCTCAAGACTTTCGTCGCCTTCCTCGATCAGAAGTACGACGGATCATTTGAAAAACTCTTTTCTCAGCCCACAGGGAAGCTCCGCGAGGAATTACTTGAGTTAAACGGCGTTGGCCCGGAAACGGCTGATTCCATTCTTCTCTATGCCGGAAATCATCCCGTGTTCGTGGTAGACGCGTACACTCGGCGAATTCTGGAGCGCCACGGGATTTTGCCGGAGAAGGCCGACTACGAAGACATCCGAGAGTTGTTCGAGCGAGCGTTGTCCCCGATCGCGCAGGAACAGCAAGAACAGCCTGCGGATTTAGCGCCGCCGATTGCAAACGCCATCCCTGGAACCGCCCACCGTCCATCTGCCATGAGCAGTGCCGAGCGCACCGCCATGGTGCAGGTCTATAACGAGATGCACGGCCTGATCGTGGGCGCGGGCAAATACTTCTGCAAGAAGGCAAAGGCAGAGTGCGAGGGCTGCCCCCTGCGGCCATTCCTTCCTTCGAGTTAATACGTGAAGCCGTCCACGTTCTGCTGCTTTACCGGACTCCTTCCCCGAACCTACAATTGCGGCTGTGGCACCGATCGTCCCCGCCAAAGCCTGAAGGGGCAATGATGTTTCCCATCTGTTCTCGCATTGTGGCTCGCTGTCTCGCCGCGGCAGTCCTGGCGATCTCTGGTCCGCAGTCGCTCCGGGATGCGGCTGATCCCGCTGGTATTCTGGTGGGCGCTGCGGTTCGTCCTTACTTGTTCTCCGAGGCCGCATACTCGGCCACTCTCGCTCACGAATTCAACATGGTCGAGCCCGAGAATGCAATGAAGTGGCCGGCTTTGCGGCCGACTGCGAGTGGGTTCGATTTCCGCGATGGAGATGCGGTGGTCCGCTTCGCCCAGGCCCACGGAATGAAAGTCCGCGGGCACTGCCTGGTCTGGCATCAGTACAATCCGGACTGGCTGACGCAAGGCCATTTCACGCCGGCCCAGCTGTCGCACCTCCTGCAAGAACACATCGCCACGGTGATCAAGCACTACTCTGGGCAGGTTTTCGCGTGGGATGTCGTGAACGAAGCACTCGACGAAAATGGACGGTTCAAAGACTCTCTCTGGTACAACCAGCCCGGCATCGGCCTGGCGGGAAAAGACGCTGCCTACGTGGAGCAAGCTTTTCGATGGGCCCGCGAAGCCGATCCGCACGCTCTGCTCTTCTACAACGAGGCGGAGGGCGAAGGGCTGAACCGCAAATCCGACGCGGTCTACGCGATGGTGAAGGACTTCAAACGCCGCGGCGTTACCATCGACGGAGTTGGGCTGCAGTTGCACATCTCCCGGCTAGACGTGGATACCGCAGCCATCGCCAGCAATATCGCGCGCCTCACCGCTCTCGGCGTGCAGGTCCATATCACAGAACTCGACGTCTCCCTGCCGGTCGACGCGAGTGGCGCGGGCAGTTCCGAGGACTTGCACCGCCAAGCTGACGTCTATCGTGCCGTAGTGCGCGCGTGCCGCCAAAGCTCCGGCTGCACCGCAATTCAGACCTGGGGATTCACCGACAGATACTCATGGATCGGATCTCATTCTCACGGGACCCGTGGAGCGGCCCTGCCTTTCGACCGTGCCTACAAGCCGAAGCCCGCCTATGATGCCATGATCGAGGAACTGGCGGCGCACCACAGATAGCCCTGGCCCGGGGTCCGCAGACCGCTCTCCGGCATCTATAATGAACACCAGCGGTGTGGTGCGACCCGCCGACTTCGCCCCGAACCTGACTCAACGTGATGGATTCCGCTCCAAGTCGTCCCGCGAAACGGACAAACCGAAAGCAGGTCATCATCCTGCTCGCGATCGCCGTGGTTCTCCTGTTTGCCGTTCTGGCTTCGCAGACGGCTTTCAATCCGACGATTCTACAAGCGGAGACCAATCAGCAAGCGGTGGTTTTCTACGCGCTTTCGCTGTTGATCTCGCTTTTGTTCGTCGCGCTGACGTTTGTGCTCGCGCGCAACCTGCTGAAGTTGTTCGCCGAGCGCCGCATGGGGGTGCTGGGTTCGAAGTTTCGTACCCGTATGGTCGCTGGCGCGCTTTTGTTGTCGTTCGTCCCTGTGATGGTGATGTATTGGTTCGCCTATGGCTTGATGAACCGCTCCATTGACAAGTGGTTCTCCACGCCATTGGAAGAAGTCCGCTCGGATACAAACGCGATGACGTCGCTCTTGGCGAACTATGCCATGCAGAACGCGCGAGTCGAAGCCGCCGCCATTGCCGCCTCGCCCGAGATCGAGCGCGCCTTCTCCGGGCATGATTTCTCCGACGTGGTGAGCCAGTTTCAGCATCGCCAACTTACGCTACAGGGCGGATTCGCCTTCGCGGTTCGGGACGACAATGCCGAGGCCGCCTTCAACGCACCTGCAGCCTGGTCCGCTCTGAAATCCAGGCTTCCCCTGGCGGACGCGGCCGCGGCACGTCCCGCGCAATTCACCTGGCAGCAGACCGACTACTCGGTGGGCAGCGCTCCAGTACAGGGAGGCGGTCTGATTCTGGTAGCGATTCCGCTTCCTCGTGAGTTTTCGCAGACGGTGCGCCAGGTAGAAGCCAGCCAGCAACGCTATTTCCAATTGAGCCGCGAACGCCGGCGGGTGCGCCAGACCTACGTCGGCCTGCTTTTGCTGCTGACGATGATGGTTTTGTTTGTGACTACATGGTTGGCGCTGTTTCTAGCCAAGCTGGTGACGCGCCCGCTTTCCGCTCTGGCGGAAGCTACGCAGGAAATCTCGCGAGGCAGGTTGGACTATCGCGTCGACGTCAGCGCCGCCGACGAAATTGGCGATCTGGTGCGCTCCTTCAACCGCATGGCGGAAGATCTGGAGGCGAGCCGGCAACAGATCGAAGAGTCCAGCCGCGACCTGAGCGCAGCCAATGCGGAACTCGATCAGCGTCGCCGCCAGACCGAAACCATTCTCGAGAGCATTCCTACCGGCGTGCTATCGCTCGACGGCGACCGGCGCGTGATCCACGTGAACCAGGCGCTGCTGCGCATGTTTTATCCCGATCCTGGACGCGATACTTCCGGTCAGATTCTTCGTGGAGCGTCGTTGGCTGACGTCTTCCCTGCCGAGGTTCTGGAGGATTTCGAGCCCCTGCTTCGTCGCGCCGACCGCATGGGGATGACCACCAGCCAGATGGAGATGCAATTGCCTCGCGGGTCGTTGAACGTGGCGGCGACGGTAGCGATCCTCAAGCATCAGGGAGAAGGATCGGGATACGTTGTGGTGTTCGAAGATCTCTCGGACTTGCTCAAGGCGCAGAAGCAGGCTGCGTGGCGGGAGGTTGCGCGACGAGTGGCCCACGAGATCAAGAATCCACTGACTCCGATCGCGCTCTCGGCGGAACGCATCCAGCGCCATCTGGACCGCGCCAAACCCGCGGATGCGGCCGCCCTGGGCGTGGTTCGATCGTGCGCGGAAACGATCGCGGAGGCAGTGGAAACTGTGCGCCAACTAGTGGACGAGTTCTCCACTCTCGCTCGCTTCCCCGTGGCTAAGCCCAAGCCCGCTGACATTAACGAGGTGATTGAGACTGCGCTCTCCATGTTCACCGGCAGGCTCGAAGGCATCGTCCTACACAAGTCGCTGGCCTCCGATCTGCCGAAAGTGCTGGCCGACGGCGAAGCGATCAAGCGGGCCGTGGCCAATCTCGTCGATAACGCTGCGGAGGCCCTGCAAACCTCTATGTTGCGCGAGATCGAGATTTCTACCGCGTTGGTGGCAAGCCGCGATGCCGTCGAGATCACCGTGGCCGACACCGGGCACGGCGTCACCCGTGAGCTAAAAGAAAAACTTTTCCTCCCTTATTTCTCGACCAAGAAACGCGGAACTGGCTTGGGTCTCGCCATCGTGAGCCGCATCATCGAAGATCACCGCGGCTCGATTCGCGTGGAAGAGAACCGTCCCGTTGGAACGCGGTTCGTCCTGGAATTGCCGGTCGTTCCCGAACCGGTCCCGGCCGCCGCCACCGCACAACATGCATAACGTCCTGATCGTAGACGACGAAACCGGCATTCGCGACTCACTGGCCGGGATTCTGACAGATGAAGGCTACTCCGCTTCGACGGTCGAGAGCGGCGAGGCCTGCCTGGACTTGCTGCGCAAGACCGCGTTCGACGTGGTCCTGCTCGACATCTGGCTGCCCGGCATCGATGGCATCGAGGTTCTCGAAAGGATTCGCGAACTCGACAACCCGCCCGAGGTGCTCATGATCTCCGGCCACGGCACGATCGAAACCGCCGTGCGCGCCACCAAGCTGGGCGCTTATGACTTCCTGGAGAAGCCGCTGTCGATCGACAAGACTCTGATCCTGGTCAAGAATGCCATCGACTCCAAGAAGCTGCGCCAGGAAAATGTCGACCTGAAGAAACAGCTGCAATCGAAAAGCATCATCGTAGGCGACAGCATCCCGATGAAGGCTCTTCGCCAGCAGATCGGCCTCATGGCTCCGACGAACGGCCGGGTCTTGATCTACGGCGAGTCAGGCACGGGCAAGGAACTGGTGGCGCACGCGATTCATCTGCAGAGCCTGCGCAAGGACGACACCTTCGTCGAGGTCAACTGCGCCGCAATCCCTGAGGATCTCATCGAAAGCGAGTTGTTTGGCCACTACAAGGGCTCCTTCCCGGGAGCAGCCGCCGACAAGGAAGGCAAATTCCAGAAGGCCCACGGAGGTACGCTGTTCCTCGACGAAGTTGGCGACATGAGCCTCAAGACGCAGTCCAAGGTGCTGCGAACGCTGGAAGAGCAGCGCTTCACCCCGGTGGGGAGTGAAGCAACCATCACCGTCGATGTGCGCGTGATTGCTTCGACGAACAAGGATCTCGAAGAAGAAATTTCGCGCGGCAATTTCCGTGAAGATCTTTTCTACCGGCTCAACGTGATTCCATTCTTCGTTCCGCCGCTGCGCGAGCGCAAGGAAGACATCCCGCTGTTCACACGGCATTTCTTGAAGGAACTGGCGGCGACCTACGGGCGCCGGCCGCGGGAAATCACCGACGACGCCATCGAGGTACTCATGCGCTACTCCTGGCCCGGGAACGTGCGCGAGTTGCGCAATGTGATTGAGCGCATCGTGATCATGAATCCCACCACCACTCGCTTCGACAGCAAACACCTGCCGCCGCTGGTGTACCGCGACGGTAGCCGTCGCGCGCCCAAGACAGAATTCTCCACGTTGCACCAGGCGCGCGACGCCTACGAGCGCGACTACATCCTGAAGAAGCTCGACGAAAATCACGGCAACGTTAGCCGCACGGCCGAGGTGCTGGGCCTGGAGCGCAGCCATCTTTACCGGAAGATGAAGGCTTTGGGAATTGCGGCGAAGGAGTAGGGTCGCCGCCGTTTTGCGGCTTCACTTCTACCGCTTCACCATGTGGATCTCGGTGCCGTTCTTGTGGAACTTCACCTCGTCCATCAGTTGGTTGATGAGAAAAATTCCGCGGCCATGATTGGAATAGAGGTTCTCTCCCATGGTGCAGGCAGGGATCGCTTTGGGATCAAAACCCTCACCGGGATCGCGCACGATGATGAGAATGCCGCGCAACTGGTCGCACATTACCAGGCACTCGACCACCTTGCTTGGGTCTTCCTTCGCGCCGTGGACCACAGCATTCGCCAGCGCTTCCTGAAGGGAGAGTTCGATGGCGTCTTCCTTGCCGTCGACACACTTCATCTGGCGAACGGATTCCATCACCTGCTCCACGACAGGGTCCACGGCCTTGCGGTCGGCCGCCAGCGTGACGCGCACGCTCAGTGTTAACCGCTCCGGATCGAAGTCTTGCTCGGGGAGGTGTTCCTCGGGAGGTACCCCAGATTCCATGGTGGGTTCGCGTGTCCTTGTCCGCCGGTTAGCGGTCTGTTGTGATTCTAGCGGTAAAACGCCGAATCGGGCAATGACTGCAGCGTTAATCGACGGTTACGCAAGTTCGAGTAGGTTGGCGCACAAGACAGAGCATCAGGTATCTGTCTCGTTTCGTCCGGGTTGCACAACCGCGCTCGATGCCCCGCTTGCCTCGCTCGTCTTCTGATCTAGCATGCGTTGCTCTAATTGCCTGCGCCAGTCGAGTTCTTCTACAAACGCCCGCGAGTCGCGCCATCCGGGCTGGACCTTCACGAAGAGTTCGAGGAAAACCTTGGTACCCAGCATGCGCTCGATTTGCAGCCGCGCCGCCGTGCCGATCTTCTTCAGCATCTCGCCGCCTTTGCCAACCAGAATTCCCCTCTGACTCGCACGTTCGCAATAGATGGTGGCCGCGATCCGCGTGAGTCTCTTGCCTTCCTCGAAGCTCTCCACGATCACCGTCGTTGCGTAAGGGATCTCTTCTTTCGTGTTCAGCAGCACTTGTTCGCGGACGATTTCCGCCGCCATGAACCGCGCCGGCTGGTCCGTGACCTGGTCCTCGGGAAAATAAGCTGGGCCCGCCGGCAGCGCCGAGACGACCAGGTCGAGAAGCACGTCGAGTCCCTTGCGCTTGAGGGCCGATATCGGAATCACTTCGCTGAAGGGATAGAGCTTGCGGTAATCCTCGATGAGCGGCAGTAACTTCGCCTTCTCGTGAATCAAGTCGACCTTGTTCAGGATGAGAAACGCCTTGGTCCCCGATTGCTTGAGAAGATCGAGCGCAAACTGGTCGCGCGGATCGAACTTGTGCGTGACGTCCATGATGACGAGCACGAGATCGCACCCTTCCAGCGCCTCGCGCACCTCGACCATCATCTTGCGGCCTAACGAACTGTCTGGCTTGTGCACGCCGGGAGTATCGAGAAGCACGATCTGCCCCCCGTCTTTGCTCTTGCCTTTGATCTTGGGAACGTGGACAACGCCCTGGATGCGATTGCGCGTAGTCTGAGGCTTGGGCGAGACGATCGCCAACTTCTCACCCACGAGCGCATTGAGCAGTGTCGACTTCCCCGCATTGGGGCGCCCGAGAATGCAAACGAAACCGGAGCGGAAGGGCATGAAAACAAGCTACTAGCTTCTAGCTACTGGCTGCTAGCTAAAATGATTCGCCTGCGGCCTTTGCGAACTTCCCCGTTGGCATTGGAAACATGCTCAATGACGCAAAAGCTAGAAGCCAGAAGCTGTTTTATATCAGTTTCAGTTGCTGTGGCTGCACGGCGGTCACGCGGACGCGCTCGATCTTGCGGTCGGTCGATTCGACGACTTCGAAGCGCAGGCCGTCTCCTTCCACCACTTCGCCCTTGCGCGGGATCCGCCCGGCCATTTCGCTGACCAGGCCCGCGATCGTCGCCGACTCTTTCGCGTCGGGCTTGGTGCCGAAAAGTTCGTCGAGACGATCCACATCCATTCCGCCGGAAACGATGAATGAGCGCTCGCCTTCGCGCACAATTTCCGGCTTGTCGCGCTCGTCGCGAATCTCGCCCACGATCTCTTCTACCAGGTCTTCGATGGTAACCAGGCCCGCTACGCCGCCGTATTCATCGACCACGATGGCCATGCGGATGTTCTGCTTCTGCATCTCGCGCAGCAGGTCGCTTCCCAGCTTGCTTTCGGGAACAAAGTAAACATCACGCCGCATGAGCGTGTCGAGCGTGCGGGTGTGCGCCTCGCTGTCCGAAACTTGCAGCACGTCCTGCGCGTAGACAATGCCCTTGATGTTATGAATGCTGCCTTCGTAAACGGGGACGCGCGAGTAGTGCTTGGCCCTCAGCATCTCGATAAAGCGCTCCACCGTGGTGTCGATGGGAACAGCGAACATGGCGGGACGCGGCCGCATGGCATCGCGCACGGTCTTGCCGCTGAACTCCACCACAGACTGGATCAGATCGCGGTCGCCCTCCTGAATGATGCCCTCTTCCTGCCCGGCCTCGATCAACGCATCCACCGCTTCTGCCGGAGTCTCGGGTTGCTCGGTCGCGTTCTGCCTGGTCAGCGAAGCTACCGACTGAAGGAAACCCAGCACGATCGTCACCGGCATCACAAGGTAGATCAGCATCTTCAAGACAAGTGTCCAGCGAACCAGCCAGTCCCCCTTGGTGCGCGAGAAGAACACGAACGGCAAGAATCGATTGAACACGATCACGATCAGGATCAAACTGAACGCCGCCTGCAGGATTTCGTAGATCGTCCATTCCTGATCGTTGAAGACCACGAAGCCCACGAGTAAAGCAATCGCCGCCATCGTCAACTGCGCGAGCACCGCCATGGAGAGAGAAGCCCGGCTGCGGCTTACTCGCAGGCGCGGCTCCACTTTCTGCTCGAAGGCATCGATGTTGTCCTGGAAATCGCGAGAGAGAAATCTTCCCGCTTCCTGGAAAACACGGTCGACGTACGAGACCAGCGTGAGCAGTCCCAGCAAGAGGAGAATCGAGATGGCAACGGCGACGTTCATCTCATTTTTGGCGCCATCGTGGCGCGAGTGTTGACGCGTTTCTTGTTGCGGGACGTTTTTGCGACGGGTTGAGTTCGCTCGATCAAGGCAGCAGGTAAGTGAAGCCTCTGGCGCAACCTTCTTTCCTCTCGCGCCATGCTTCCATTATCGCGCTCATGGTCAAACCCCGCCAGATGAAGAATGCCGTGAAGGGCGAGGATCTTCACCTCTTGGGCGGCAGAATGCCCAAAACGGGCCGCGTTTTGCCTGGCAATGTCGGCCGAAATTGCAATGTCTCCCGCAAGCGGAACTTTCTGCCCCGCGGGTCGAGACAATGGCGCGCTTGAGGGAAACGACAGCACGTCAGTGGCTTTGTTTTTGCCGCGGAACTGGCGGTTCAGATTTTTTACCACGGTGCTGCTCGTCACCAGAACATTGGGGACGCCGCGCAGGTCCACGGCACGCCGCGCTCGCAGCACGAAGCCCGCGAGCGCCTGCTGGCTTAACTGAGGAACGCGTTTTTGCAGAATGACCAAGACTCGCTCCGCGGCCGTAACCGCCCTACTAACACTGCGCCCGCATGATGACAACGGCGTGTAAGAACGTAGCGCCGGTATCTTGCCGGCTGTCCCGAGGGCGGCTCGCCCTCGGCCCGGCGGGCGAGACGCCCGCCGGAGAGCCGCCGGGACGGCGGCGCTACCAGAACAAACGGGAGGGCCCGAGTTGGAGCCCTCCCGCCAATGCTGCATGCTCTATTCTTCGACTTGCGGCGCCGCCGGCTTCCCCACAGGTGAAGCCGGTTTTCCGTTGGCGCTGGCCTCTGTGTTTTTGCCTTCGCTGAGCAAAAGCATCTGCTGTTCGGCGACGCGCGTCTTGTGCTCGTCGTAAGCACGAACGATGCGCTGCACCAGATGATGGCGCACCACGTCGCCTTCGTCGAAGTAGGCGAAGGCCAGGCCTTCCACGCTCTTCAGAATGTCGATCGCCTCAAGCAAGCCACTGCGGCGCGCGTTGGGCAAGTCGATTTGCGTGATGTCGCCGGTGATCACCGCTTTCGAATTAAATCCCAGGCGCGTGACGAACATCTTCATCTGCTCGGAAGTGGTGTTTTGTGCCTCGTCGAGAATTACGAACGAATCGTTCAGTGTGCGCCCGCGCATGAAAGCGATGGGCGCAATTTCGATGACGTTCTTCTCGAGATACCGATCCACTTTCTCGGGATCGAGCATGTCATATAGGGCGTCATAAAGCGGCCGCAGGTAGGGATCGATTTTGTCCTGCAGCGTGCCCGGCAGAAAGCCGAGACGCTCGCCCGCCTCCACCGCCGGACGAGCCAGAATGATGCGGTTCACCCGTTTGGCCAGCAGGGCGGAGATCGCCATCGCGACGGCAAGGTAAGTTTTGCCGGTGCCGGCGGGACCAATGCCAAATACCATGTCGTGCTTCTCGATGGCTTCGAGGTAGCGGCGCTGGTTACTGCTCTTGGGCTGAACGGTGCGGCGTCCGAAAGAGCGCTGGCGCCCGGCGTCGGCCAAGCCGCGCAGCGTTGAGTTGGGATCGGAGGTCAGCACGCGAAGCATGCTGTTGAGGTCGCCGTTGTTGAAGCTGTAGCCGGAGCGCTGCAGGCTTTCATAGTCGGCAAAAACCTGCTCGGCGCGGGCCACATCGCGCGCCGCACCCTCAAGTTCAATGGCGTTGGAGCGCAGGTTGATGGTGATGCTGAGTCCGTCTTCCAGCAGGCGCACATTCTCGTCCCGCGTGCCGAACAAGGTCTCGATGTTGGGACTGATCCCGATACTCTTCTTCATTCAGTTTCTTTGACTAGCATGTGCAAACAGCCAGCTTTCACCGCATCGGTCGCGCACCCACCGGCGCGACAGCTCCGCAGAAGTAGACACAAAAGAGGATTACACCTGGAGACGGGAAGAATCGGAATGTTCGCGCCCATGGGGCGAGCGACTGCCATTAGTTAAAGCGTACCCCGAGGCCGAGTGGCCGTCAATGGCGGTTAACCGCGGAGATTTACACAGGCGAATCCTGGACCGACGCGGGCACGGCCCTGGTCCTTGCCCATAGCCGCAAAGCCTCGATTTCCTCAGCGCGTGTGGTCGACAGAGGCACCGTCTGGCCCAACGCGTCGATCAGCGACTGCGTGGTCACGGGCTTCTTTTCCGAATACGCGGCGTAGAGTGCGCCCTGCACGGCGGCGTCGATTTCGGCGCCGGAATAGCCCTTGGCTGCCAGGGCGACCTTGTCCAGGTCGAACTCCGCTGGATTGCGCTTTCGCTTCGCCAACTGAATCGCGAATATCTGCTTGCGTTCGGCCTGATTGGGCAGATCAACGAAGAACAACTCGTCGAAGCGGCCCTTGCGGATCAACTCGGGCGGAAGCACGGTCACGTTATTGCAGGTGGCGGCGACGAATACGGGCGCTTTGCGGTCCTGCATCCAGGACAGAAATGACGCGAGCAGGCGAGACGAGACTCCGGCATCGGCGGACGCCGAATCCGGGCCGCTGCCGGCGAAAACTTTCTCCAACTCGTCAATCCAGAGCACGCATGGGGCGAGGCCCTCGGCTACCTGAAAGACTTTGCGAATGCGTTTTTCCGTCTCGCCGATGTACTTGTCGTAGACCGCCGAGGTGTCGAACTTTACCAGTGGCAGTTTCCACTCTCCGGCGACGGCGCGCGCGCAAAGCGACTTGCCGCAGCCTTGCACACCGAGAATGATCATGCCACGAGGCGGTTCCAGGCCGAATTCGCGGGCGGCGTCTTCCCACGCTCCGCGCCGTTGCTGCAACCAGTGTTTCAAGTTCTCCAGACCACCGACGCTTGCCATGTTGTCGCGGGTTTCGACGAAGTCGAGCATGCCGGAGTGCCGCAGCAGTTGCTTCTTGGCCTCGATTACATCGGTGACGGTCTCGGGGCAAAGGGCGTACCGCGTGACCAATGCTTGGGAAATCGCGCGCTCGGCTTCTTCCTCAGTCAGGCCGCGCAGGTTGGCCGACATGGCGTCGACGCCGGCGGCGTCCAATTGCAGCTTCAGCGTGTATGTCTTCGAGAGACGGGTGAAGGTCTCGTGGATGATCTCGTGGAGACGGTCACGATCGGGCAGTGGGAGATCGAAATATTCCACGAGGTGACCAAGTTCTGCGGGCACGGTGAGTTCGGGCGCGGTGATGACGAGCGTACGGCGGTTCGCTGCGAATTTCTGGCCGACGTCGCGCAGCCGGCGAACCACAATGGGGTCATCCATATGGCGATGAAAGTCTTTCAGGATGAAGACGGCTTCGAGGGTCATCGACTCCATGTTGGCGAGGGCCTGCACCGGCTCGCGCGTGTTGTAGATGGCATTTCCTGCGGCTGCCGTCGCAGCATCGGGTCCCATTGAGGACATCACCGCGCGCGCCAGTCTGTCCGCTTCCCCGCCGCCGGGGCTCAGGACGGTTCGCGTTTGCGTCGGACCACGGCCACCCTGGGTCCAGACGGTGGCCTGATCAACACGGGCGTGCATCGCCGTCTTTTGTTCGGGCGGAGCGTTAGACCCGGAACGCAGCAGGCCGTCGGCGATGGTCCATTCGAAGGTCGCCATGTTCAGTTCGGCGCAGGCGGAACGCACCATGTTCACGGCGCGCACTTCCTCCGAAGTCTCCATCACGACGATCGGGGTCGAGGAGTTGATTAAAACTTTCAGGCGATCGAGGCCGTCGCTCATATAGGGCTGCGCTCCGCGGTTGGGTTGAACTGGGTAGTGCCTCAGTCAGGTTGACAAGGAAGCGAGCCGAAGGCGCGATTGTTGCGTCGCAAAGAACGCGCCGCTTCGAGCGGCTCACCCAGATTCCTCGCTGCGCCAAAAACTCTTGCTCGGAATGACAATCAGGCTGAGATAACTGCCCTGAAGCTACATCTGTTTGACCGGTCGAGAGTTGCTGCCCTATAATAAGTAATTCGGACCCTCCCGAATATCTCTCTGAACACACGAAGGTAACGAAGCAGACATGGCAAATCATTTTTCGGCGCTGAAGCGCGCCCGTCAGACTGAACGCCGCACCGCCCGCAACCGGGCCAACACCTCGCGGCTGCGCACGCAGTTGCGGGAATTGCGCGAGACCATAGAGAAGGGCGACAAGGCTGCCGCCGAGCAGATGTACCGCCAGACCGTTTCGGCGCTCGACAGGGCGATCCAGAAGGGCACGCTGCATGAGAACACCGCCTCGCGCTACAAATCCCGCCTGGGTGTGCGCGTCACGGCGATGAAGTAGGTTATTAGCTCTCAGCTGTCACCTCTCAGCTATCAGAAAAATCTGGGCAGGCGCTTCATCCCGCCTGCCCTTGTCATTTTGGGCGAGGGCATATCCACATTTTTTTTGTACCAAATATCTAAAATCCTTGTTTTCACCGAGTTGGGGCACGGGATATGGGTGAGGTATGGGCAAAATCTTGAGCCGCAAGGACTTGCAGGCAAAATATTGCGGAATAAGGGGTTAGCTGCCAGTGCGGGTCAGCCGAGCCTGCGGTCCGCACATAAGATCCCTCCCCGCACTGGTGAAAGCGCGGGGCTTCGAGATGACCCGTGGAGTTGCTTGAAGTGCATTCGCTCATGTTCCCAGTTTGCTCTTTCCGTATCCTCAGTAAAGGTCGTGCGTCACAAGACGCATGTTTCTTTCTGTGGAAGGCTGTGGAAAAAGAGCATGCTTGAGAACGGTGCCGCCCCAGCGGAGTCTGTGTCATAGCATTCCTTACGCCCCTAGCGGGGCCAGTTTATTTCTTATCTTTCCCACGGCTTGCCGTGGGCTTTATTCTTGCGCCGCTTCGCGGCTAAATATGGATCACAAGCCCACTTTTTTCGGCGACATCGCGGCTAGATGTTGAAAGGTCGGTCCCGCGTTCCTCCGGGAGTCTCAGATCTCACGCCTCACAGACTCCACAGCCACGGCGCGCTGCGTGCTGTCTACAGCTTCCGGAGAATGTGCGGCGTGGTGGTCACGTATTTGTCGGAGGTTGGCTGGTTGGCCCCTCGCTCTTAGCTTGGATCACGACGGCAGCCGCGCACGGTCTGCTGTTCGCAGTTTGGGAATCCCCAGTTCTCGCGCAAAGAACGCGGGAGAAATGGGGCACCCACGATCTTCCGTCACCAGAGCCGCGGAATCAGAAAGCCGGTTTGCTTGCGGTGTTCGTCGAAGACTTCTCCGAATTGTTCCGCCAGAAGGGACTCTTCTCGTTTCGCCTTGATTACATGGCCGATGACCATGAGGCAGACCCCCAACACGCATCTCCAGCGGTCGATCACCAGGGCGGAGCCCACTGCGGCCAGATCTAGTCCGGAGTAGATGGGATGCCGCAGGTGTGCGTAGGGTCCGGTGCGGATGAGCTGATGATCTTCCTTCAGCGTAATCCGCGCGCTCCAGTATTGTCCGAGGTTGTAGCGGGCCCACAGCGCAATGGCGATTCCTAGCCAGGTGAGGACGACCCCCACGACGGAGATGGCAGTCGCACGGCGAAGAAAATGATGGCCAAGGACGCCAACGCCGGCGGTGTCGCTGAAAAGCAACACGTAGCCCCGGGAAAACCAAAAGCATGACGGCGTAGCGCGATGCGAAGGATTCCTGGCGCACGGTTGTGCGGGTCTTCAGGGCGCCCACTGTCCAGTAGGCAACCAAGATGATCCAGGGAACAGTGATCAGGTCGTGCAGGATCATTGCTCGTTCACCTTGTGAGATTCACTCGTCTTCAGCGCTGTGACGCCCACTATCCCGAAGTGTTTCTTTAGGACGTTTTTCAACTCTCGTTCGGAAGAAAGCATTCTCTCTTCGCGGTGGCCGTCGCGGGTCACAATCAATTTCATTCCTGACAGCGTAATTCGGCCATCAGCGGTCGCTTTGGTGCAGACGCGGTTCTGAGTGAAGCTTGAGTCGGGAGAGGTCTGGTGATAGTGGCACATTCCCGCAAATTGCTTCAGGCGGCGTGGCAGCAGCGTGAACGAATACTGCCGCTTCCAAATGCCCACAGGCTCGACCTTCTCCAACTGCAGACGGTCTCCCAGGTCTACAAGACGAAAGGTGCCTGCGGGATCCCCCTGCTGGGGTCCAGGTTCCATCCGGAGAGGTTCGAGGAATGACTCGCCAAATCCCACATCTGCCAGCCAAGGCTCATCGAGGTCAACGCGCAGGGTCAGATGATCGAACTCCGGGCCTTCTCCGCCTTGGTCTCTGGCCACTCGGGCCGAAAGCAGAGTGACCCGGAACCCGAGCGACCGTAGCAGTGCTGCGAACGCGCCGTTCAGTTCGTAGCAGAATCCGCCACGCCGCCGCTCGACGACCTTGCGGACGAAGGCGCCCTCATCGACGACAATTTGGCGTCCGAGGGCGATATCGAGATTCTCAAAGGGAACAGTCAGCAGGTGAGCGTGATGGATGGCGCGGAGCGTGTCGGCGGTGGACACAGTGGGACCCGAGTAACCGATGCGGGCGAGATAGGAAGGTACATCGACCATGAGGGTAGCCGAGATTTGGATGACTATCGTTCAATCATGACTCGCGTTCCCGGGTTGTGTCGAGCGGGGACTCGCGGGTTTAAGCACTTTTCGTGTCGCACCTGAGCTGGCGCCCAGTTTCGAAGCGAGGCACCGCCGGACGAGGAACGACGTCTAATGGCTGTTCTGAACCACTGCAAACATAAAGGGAACTTTGGGGATTGACACGGTGTCATTTGAAGGTATCTCCTGTCGCCACCGATATGACGTCCGCGCTGGAATGATCTCCCTATGAGGAGGTGTGCCGTTTATGCCCCTGCTTGCGACAATTCGTGGCCTGCCGTCGCGGTTATCTTCAGTCCGAAAATCCCCACGTCTTGCAAAGAACGCGAAATTTGGGCCACCCCAAAAAAGCCTGAAAATCGCATTGTGCCTTCCGGCCTTGCTGTTCGCATTAATCGGGTACGCGCAAACGACTATACCGGATACTCCGGCCGGAAGAACGCTTGGTGCCTGGCTCGACGCATTTAACAGTGGTGATCGAGCGAAAGTCGAAGCGTATATCAAGACGTTCGACCCCCAGCAATCGGTGGAGCGGATGATGGGGTTCCACGACCAAACAGGCGGCTTCGATTTGCTTGGAATCGAAAGCAGCGAGCCGTTGCTGATCAAGTTCCGCGTCAAGGAGAAAGGGAGTTCGACGGTCGGAATCGGAAGCATACAACTGAAGGATGATCGGTCGGGTATTGTGGAAAGCTTTGGCTTGCGGGCAATTCCTCCAGGAGCTGTTGTAGAAAACGTGAAAATGGACTCCGCTGAGCGGCAACGCGTGATTGACGGCGCCGCGAAGAACTTGAAGGAGACGTATGTGTATCCGGATCTGGCGCAGAAGATGGAGGACGCCATTCGAGCGAATGAGAAGAAGGGGGAATACGACGCGATCACAGACCCCGATGCTTTCGCGAACCGGCTGACGAAAGACTTGCGGGCGGTCAGCCACGACAAGCATCTCGGAGTCAATTACAGCCCGGTCAAGCTTCCGCCAGAAGGACATACACCCAGCCCCGAGGAAGAGGCCGAGTTCCGAAAGATGATGGAGCGAACGAATTGTTCTTTTGGGAAGGTCGAAATCCTGGCGCACAACATTGGATATCTGAAGTTCAATGCCTTCGCAGACCCAACCATTTGCGGCCCAACCGTCGTGGCGGCCATGAATTTTCTGGCACACGTGGATGCGATTATTTTTGATCTTCGCGAGAATGGCGGGGGCGACCCGAAGATGGTCGCTATGATTTCAAGTTACCTCTTTGACAAGCCGACCCATCTCAACGACCTTTATAACCGCAAGGAGGACTCCACAACACAATACTGGACTCTGCCCTACGTTCCCGGCGCGAGGCTGGCTGATAAGCCTGCATTTGTTCTGACGTCGAAGAGCACTTTTTCCGGCGCAGAGGAGTTTACTTACAACCTGAAGAACCTCAAGCGCGCCACGATTGTGGGCGAAACAACTGGAGGCGGAGCGCACCCGGTATCGGGGCAGCGGATTGATGACCACTTTATGATCGGAGTCCCCTTCGCGCGAGCTGTAAATCCAATTACGAAGACGAACTGGGAAGGAACTGGGGTTGAACCGGACGTGAAGGTTGAGGCGTCGCAAGCCTTGGACGCGGCGGTCAAGCTGGCCTCAGAGCGTATCAAGGACAATGCAGACAAGAGCGAACCGGTCCGACACCCATAGACGCGGAGTTCGCCTAACCGTAATTCTGGTCAGACCGGCAACTGATCCTGCATCCATCCCGGTGTTTCGAGCTTGGGTTCGGTGGTCAGATCCATCACCAAACGCTCAAGGACCATACGTTTGCTTACGGGATTGGAGCGCAGGGCGAGATCTGCTTTCGCCACCAGGCGTATGGACCGCGTCAGTTCGCGGCGTGATTTGTAGCGGCGGGCTTGCTTGATAATGTCATCGGCGGCGAACGGGGGAACGCGGAAGCCCTGCCACAGCGCGGCCCACAGCATGCGTTGATCGCGGACGTTGCGCTCCAGTATTACCAGCATCTGGCGGAAGGTTTTGGCCAGCATGTAGATGTGTCCGATGGCGGCTTCTTCGCCTTCGCCGGAGGATAGAATCGCGTCCAGGATTTCGAGGGCACGCACGCGGTCCCGGCTGGAAATGGCGTCGGTCAGTTCATAGAGCGAGCGTTGCTTGGCGGCCAGGACCATGGTCTCGACGTCGCCCAGGGTGATTCGCTTCTTTTCGCCGACGTAGAGAATCAGCTTCTCCAGTTCGTTCGAGATCATCATCATGTCGCCGCCAAGGGCATCGACCAGTTCGCGGGCGCCGTCGGCTTCGATCTTCACGGCGCGACTGGAGCAGTAATCCGAAATCCAGCGGACGGCTTCGCCTTCTTCCACGCGCGCCAGTTCGACGATGCCGCAGTACTGGCCCATGGTGTCGCGGATGCGCTGATAGCGCTCTTTGTCCTGCATTTCCATGCGGCGAACGTCGGCGGGGATGCTGATGTGGTCGGCTACGAAGACTACGAGCGCGTCGGGATTCGGATTCTTGCAGTATTCCTCGATGGCGGCGAGCTTTTCTTCGTTGGATCCGCGTCCAAAAAGGGTCTTTACGCCGCGCACAAAGAAGACCTGAAACGGGGCCATCAGCGAGGGAGTGCGGGCGCGGTCGAGCACCTCCGCCAAATCGTTCTCAGCGAGATCGAATTCGAAAAGGCTGAAGTCGCGGAGGTCGGCCGGCACGAGGTGGTCGAGAATGGCATCGCGGAAGCGCTTGCGGAAAAAGGCTTCATCGCCGACGAACACGTAAGCCGCGCGCAGTTTGCGCGACTCCAGTTCGCTGACGAAGCGCTCGGCTTGGGCGAAGGCTCGCATTCAGGAATTGTCTGTCTTCGATTGCGACTTTAGCATTGGGCAATCGATTCGCATAGTGACCGGTTCGTAACGCGGCTGTGAGGCCGCGCGAGAACCTCTGTCGGGACTCGGTTCCCTTTCCTCTACTTACCCGGACTTAACGTCCGGGGCTAAATTATGTCGCCGCTGCGCGGCTGAATTTTGGGAGAGTTTGGTCTATCGCTCTCCCTAAAAGTTCCTTCTACCTTACACTCGGAAAGCCGCGGCCTTTCAAAACAACAACGCGATCCGAGTTTGTGCGCGACGGCTACAGGCGGTTCAGGAACTCCATGACTTCGGGGGAGTTCCAATTGATGGGGCCGACGACCTTGCGACGCAGCACGCCCTGGCGATCAATGATGAACGTCTCCGGCCAGCCGTGAGTGCCGTACATACCGCTGATTTTTTCTTCTGGATCGCGCACCGTCAGAAAATTGACGCCGCGCTGTTTCAGAAAGCGGTGGTAAGCGTCGCCATCGACGTCGATACTTATGCCGAGCACAACCACGCCCCTGGCCCTGGTGCGCTCCTGCATGGTCATTAACGATGGCAGTTCTTCATTGCAGGGAGGACACCACGTCGCCCAGAAGTTTAAGACCACCACCTGGCCGCGAAACTGGCTCAGCTCAATCTTTCGATCCGAGTCCTGCACACTGAAATCTGGCGCCGCCTCGCCGATACGTCGCGGGCGCGATCCGTGGTAGCAGCCCGCCGCGAGCGTCACGGCAAGCAAGGTCGGGATCAAGGAGAATTTGCGCACGCTAGAATCCACTGCACAATGGTAACGTCGTCGCCCCAGGGGCTAAAGCCCGCGTCTTTGCTAGCCCTAACGGCACGCCTAGAAGGCGTGCCCTTTCAAAGCCTACACCTCTAGAAACCCTCCAGAATGTTGGACACCAGCGTACGGGCAAAGTCCTCGGAAAGGCGACGCGAGGCTGGGGTGTCCTCCTCGAAAAAGCTCTTGAGATCCTGCGACACTTCGTACTGTTCCCGAAAGAGATAGGCGGGGTTCTGGTACAAGACTTTGCCGTCGCGGTCGGAGAGCGTAACTTTCATGCTGACCACTACCAGCACGCTGGCGGCGCGCCCCGAGGCTGTGTCGTAGGCGAGGGGCGAGGCTGCAGTTGAGAGAACGGTTCCACGCAGCGTGGCATCGGCCGCCTCGCCGGTGTCGTTGAGTATCCGGTAATGGGTGCGGGTGGTGAATTCCCGCACGACCGAGGCGGTCAGCATTTGCTCGATGCGATAAGTCGCGGTCTCGTTCTTGAACGCCGGCACGGCGATGGTCTTCACGTTGTCGGGCAATTGCACGGTGTGTCCGGCGGTGTGATAACCGCAACTCAAGAGAGGCAGTACCCAGTACCCAGTACTCAGTATCCAGAGAAATCTCAACACCAGTGCCGAGTACCGGATACCGAGTACCGAGAAAAACTTCGCTCGAGCTGGACTCGGGATTCGGGACTCGGCACTCGACACTCGACTCACTGAATCTTCCCCGAGGGGCGTGTGGCGGTCATGCTCTCAGCGCATTCCACCGCGGTGAGGGCGGCGATGCGAAGATTGTCTACTGCGGCCCACAACCAGACGCCGTTGGCCAGCGCGGGATCAGGTTTTACCGTGAGCTGAATATCTGCTTGCCCGGCTGAACTCACATTGCTCGGCGAATCCTCTTCCGGTGCAGGGATGACCACATGATCTCCGGCCAGCGCCTGCGACAACGCGGGCAGATCCGGGGCACTCTCCATCTCCAAGAAAACCGCGAGAGCATGACCGTGGAAGATGGGCGCCTGCAGCAACATGAGGGAAGGTAGTGGAGCATCGTCGCCGGCGATCTTCTTGTAGTGCCGGAGCACGCGGGCCTCCACCGAATCGAGCGAGGGCTGCGATTTGTGGCCGTAACGGGCGACCATGTTGAAGGCCACCTGCACGTCGTAGACATCCTTGGGCAAGGGCTGAAACGAAAGCAGGTTTACGGTCTGTTGGTGCAATTCGTCCATGCCGCGCTGTCCATGCTCAGACGCCGGCTCGAAGACCGTGGACACGACACGGCGGATCAAGCCAGCTTTCCGGGCGCGCAACAGCAGCAGGGCGAGCGTCACAGCGGCCGGATGCGGCGTTACGCAGGGGCCCGGCTGCAAATCAGGAGGAGCAAGTTGGCCGCGTTCACGCTCGACCCATAGGGAGCGCACGCTAGCCCCGGGTTCGTTTTCGAGGGCCGCGGAAACATCAATAATGGCGCTGCCGGCATCGCGGGCACGCTTCCAGTTCTTGCGCGTGCAGTCTACGTCCGAGGCAAAGAAGGTGAAGTCCACATGTTCGAACTGTTCGGCGCGGACGCTTTGAATGAAGCTGATTTCGTCTCCCATGGCCTCGAGCTGGCCCAGAGACTCGTCGTCGTCGAGCAGTCGCACGTCGACAGCGGGAAAATTCCGCTCGTTCAGCATCTCGGCGATCTCTTTGCCTTTGAGCGAAGCCGCGCCCACGATCGCGGCGCGGTACAGTCCGCCGCGGAGGGCGACGCTGTGCTGAGATGCGGATTTCACCGGCTCGCTCATGATGTCTGAGAGGCCTCTTTGTAGGGTGGTGGAGGCGGAGGGCCCGACCGCCGGCGAAAGATCCACTGCAGCCGCCAGAAAACTCCAGAAATCATGTAGAGCAACGCGATGAAGAAAAGCACCTGGCGCGAGAAGAACCAGATCGACGCAAACAAAGCGGCAAAGAAGATGATCAGACGGAAAGGATGCCGTGAGCGGAAATCAATGTCTTTGAAGCTGTAGAAACGCCACGTGCTCACCATCAGGTAGCCGACCGTGGTCACCATGGCCAACCAGGTCAGCGCCGTGTACCAGGAGACGATCGGATCACCGGCTTCGAAGTGGACGACCGCCGCAATCACGCCTGCGCCAGCAGGGATTGGCATGCCTACGAAATATTTCTTGCCGGGACGCCCGGGATTGGAAGGCTGCGGGTTGGAGGTGATGTTGAATCGCGCCAGCCGGCTCGCCCCCGCCATCAGAAACAGGAAGCTGGCAATGGCCCCCAGTTGCGTCAGCTTAATGTGCCACTCCGTCAGCAGGACGGTGGGCATCAGATGAAATCCCCAGGTCCAAGCGAGCATGGCGGGAGCTACGCCGAAGGTGATGGCATCGGCTAAGGAATCCAGTTCCTTGCCGAAATCGCTGCTGGTGCCCGTCATGCGGGCGATGCGGCCATCGAGTCCGTCAAACAGCACAGCGAAGCCGATGGCTTTGGCGGCGTTGTCGAGGTGCCAGTGTTCGCTGAGGGAAGCGTGCATGACCTCAAGAATGGCGTAGTAGCCGAGCGCCATGTTGGCGGTGGTAAACAGCGAAGGGAGGATGTACAACCCCTTGCTAAGGCGGCGCCGCGGTCTTGCGGGAGATTGATCCATCAATACGCCTTCTCAGCGGCAGCGCCGCCAACTGCGGCGAGGCTTCCCTGCGGTTGGACGTAGGCGAGCACGCTGGCACCGCCTTTGACGCGGTCTCCGACCTTTACGTTGATGCGCGCCGAGACGTCGATCAACAAATCCACACGCGATCCGAACTTGATCAGGCCGACGCGCTGGCCGCGATCCAAGCGGTCTCCGATCTTGGGGAAGAAAACAATCCGGCGCGCCAGCAGGCCGGCGATCTGTTTGAAGACGATCTTCTGGCCGTCGGCTTCCATAGTGACGATGTTCTGCTCGTTCTGCTCCGCCGAAACCTTGTTCATTGCATTCAGGAACTGGCCGCGCTGGTAGCGCACATCGCGAATTACGCCCGCGACGGGGGAACGGTTCACGTGCACATCGAAGACGCTGAGGAAAATGCTGATTCGGGTTTGAGTTTTGCTTCCGGTCGTCACGGGGGAAACGTCGGTGACCTTGCCATCGCCGGGAGAAACTACCGCGCCAGCCTCCTGCGGAATGGTCCGCTCCGGATCGCGAAAGAACCACAAGAAGAATGACGCCAGCAGGAAAGGAATAATCGCCCAAACCGGATTTGTCAGCCAGCCGAGGAGGAGCCCGGCGGCAATCAGGGGTACGGAGTAGAAGTATCCATCGCGAACCATGGGAAGTCGTCTAATTATAGTCGCGAGCAGCCTGCTCGTGGGACCTGGGCCGGCCGAGCTTCTGTAAGTGTAAATAAAAAAAGGCGCTTCATCGCGCCTTGTGGAAGATGAATTCCTCCCCCGGCGGCGACGCCGCGTGGAGGTTGGCCAGATAAATTAGGCTACGTTGACGCCGTACTGTTGCCGATACTCGCGCTCGATGGACTCCATCTGGTCCTTTAAGCGAAGTTTCAGCTTTTTCAGGCGCACTTCCTCCAGCTTTTCGTCTTCGCTGAGGTATCTTTTTTGGGTTAGTGAATCGAGACGTTGCGAGTACTGCGAATGCTCCTGAGCCAGCTTGCGGAATTCCTCATGGCTGGTCAAGAGTTGGTCTCTCGAAGTCAGCATCCAGCAGACCTCCAAACCGGGATATATGCCCTCACCGTAGCACAGCCCAAAAACAGGGGCAATGCCAAAAAGTGGTGCAGTCTCAGTATGAGAAACAGGTTCGCTACAATTTCGACGATAGGTTCCGGGCGTAAAGAATGGCGTCCTCAGTCGGATTTGTGTAGTACGACTTCCGCTGACCCGTCTGGCGGAATTCCGCTCTGTGGTAGAAAGCCCGCGATGCGGCGTTTGATTCCCTCACCTCGAGAAAGATGGAGTCGCTGTTGGTGTCGGCGGCGTGGGCCAGTAAGGCGTCCAGCAGGCGCTGCCCACAACCCTTGCGGCGGACCTCAGGAGCAACCACGATGTTCTCCAGTTCCCATTCGGAGGCAACGCGCCTCGCCACAAGAAAACCGAGCAGAGTTTCTCCCCGGTCTCGCGTCGACGAATCCGCAGCCGTGGCAAGCGTTCCACGCATCACGAGAACGAGTCTTTCCGAGCCAGTTCCGCTGGTTTGGAACAGCTGCCCGTACTGCTGCTCCGACCAGTGGGCGGCGGTTGGGCACGATCGTTCAAGATTCATCATGAAAGGAATGTCGGCGGGAGTGGCGGGGCGGATGGTCACGGGTTTCGAGTTCGGGCTTGTCTGAGCAAGAGGCTCACTGCCCATGGAGTAAAGTTTGTGCCGAGATTTTCTAGCCTCGGCGGCTAAAGAGTGTACGTGGGCCCTCTGTCGTCCCTACGGGACTTGGTTCCATTTTTTTGGCACACCCAGGACTTACGTCCTGGGCTAAATTATGCCGCCGCTCCGCGGCTGGAGCTTGGGAGGTTTTAGTCCACCGTTCTCCCCGGAATTTGGTTCTCCCGCACGAAACCGGAGCCGCGCCTTTTCAAAACCTCGCCAACTTTTCACGCGAACTGACGGGACAACCCATTCGCTAGGAGCTCGAAACTGGCTTCGCAAAAATTTCGGCATCCGAGCGGCGGATGTAGTTCGCTTCCAACTGCTCGGGCGAAACGGTTTTGCCAGCTTGCAGCTTCTGCCATCCGAGGCGCGAGATCATCTCAGCGCTTGGAGTCGCAACCCGGAGCACCGAGATGCTGGCACTGCGGGCGGATGCTGCCAGGGCCTCGTCGGGAGTGGTGACGGTTGTCTTTCCCGCGCCGGAGCAGAATTCATCCTTGGGCAGCAATTGCTCCTGCAGCAGACGTGCGGCGTCCCCGGCAATTTCGTACTCGCCGACGTACACTTCGCCGCGGCCGGCGTCGAGCGCAGCCAGAATTTTCCCCTGGGCGCCGCTGGCGAGCGCCACCACTTCCAGTAGAGAGACCGGGACGATGGGCTTTCTGAGAATCTCGGCCAAAGCCTTGATCGCGGCCAGTCCCACGCGCAGGCCGGTAAACGATCCCGGCCCGGAGACCACCACGAAAGCGTCGATATCGGTCTTGCTGAATCCGTTTTTGGCAAGCAGCGCCGCAATCTGCGGCACCAGTTGCGCCGAGAAAGTGCCGCCTGCCAGTGGCATTTCTTCGATCACCGCAATTCCGTTTGGCTTCGCGCCTTCACCCGCGCGCGCCAGCGCCACCCTGCCGTGCTTGCCCGAAGTGTCAGTGACGAGAAGAAGCATTGATGTGTTCTTTCACCCCTGCACCAACTCCAGCAACACGCCGCCCGTGCTTGACGGATGCACGAAGACATATTGGTGACCACCGGCGCCCGTCTTGATCCCATCCGATACCAGACGCACACCGTCCTTTTTCAGCCGCTCGACCGCCGCTGGCAGGTCTGGAACCTTGAGGCAAACGTGGTGCAACCCTTCGCCGCGCTTAGTTATAAACTTCGCGATGGTCGAATTCTCTGAGGTCGCCTCGAGGAGTTCCAGTCGGCTCTCGCCTACGGGAATCATGACGAGCCGGACCTGTTCTTGCTCGACGGTTTCTTCCGTAGAGACACTGAGGCCAAGCTTCTCGTAGATGGCCTTGGCTGCCACCAGCGACTTTACCGCGATGCCGAGATGATCAATGCTGAAACCCACAAGGCCTCTTTGCTGCGTTTGTTATTTGAAAATCGATTTCAGATTTCTGATTTCTGATTTCAGATTTCAGATTGAAGATTGAAGATCGGATCAAGCTTCCAATCTGCAATCTCAAATCTGCAATCTGAAATTGCTCTCCATTAATTGCTAATCGCAGGTCTGCCAGCGCCGGAACATCCCCCCGGACGAATGCGTCCGGGGCTACATGTTTCCTGCCTTCGCTGCAATCTCTTCCACCAGCGTATAGGGGTCGCGTTTGTGTTCGGCGACTTCCGCCGCCAGGCGGGCTACGTTTCCGTTGCCAAGCTGTTCGCGGGCTTTTTCCAGCATGGCGTCGCGCAACATCTCTACCAGGCGCTCCTGCCAGTTCTCTACGCTCTTTTTCAGGGCCAAATTCTCTTTCTGCAGATAGGCTTCGTATCCGGCTACCGCGGCCTCAAGTTCCGGCACGCCAGTTCCTTCGCTGGCGACGGTTTTTACGATGGGAGGCGTCCAGCCGTCTTGCCGCACGGCGAGCGACTGCAGGGCGCGGATTTCGCGCTCCACGCGTTCGGCGCCTTCGCGGTCGCTCTTATTGATGACGAAGATATCGGCGATCTCCATGATGCCGGCCTTGATGGTTTGCACATCGTCGCCCATGCCCGGCACTAGGATTACGACCGTGATATCGGCCAGGCGCACGATGTCGACTTCATCCTGCCCAACGCCGACCGTCTCGATCAGGATCACGTCGCGACCGGAGGCGTCGAGGACAGTCGAGACGTCGGCGGTAGTTCGTGCCAGGCCGCCCAACGAACCTCGCGTGGCCATGCTGCGAATATAAATTCCAGGGTCGGAGAAGTGATCTTGCATGCGGATGCGATCGCCCAGAATTGCTCCGCCCGTGTAGGGACTCGTGGGGTCGACCGCGATGATGCCCACGGTCCGGTCCTGTTTGCGATAGAGCCGCGCCAAATGATCGACCAGCGTGCTCTTTCCCGCCCCAGGCGCGCCGGTCAGCCCAATCACGCGCGCGCGCCCGCTGTGCGGAAACAACGCCTTCAGCAAAGCGGACCATCCCTCCGCGCGATTTTCGACCGTGGAGATGGCGCGCGCCAGGGCGCGAGCATCGCCCGCGCGCAGCGAGTCAATCCAAGCCTGAATTAGTTGATTCGAAGCAGTGTTCAAACAAACAGTGTAAAGCAGGACTGCCTAAGCTAAGAACGAAAAGAGCCGAAAGCTAGTCCTTCAGCAACTGGCGAGCGATCACCAGGCGCTGGATTTCGCTGGTGCCTTCGCCGATGGTGCAAAGCTTCACGTCGCGGTAGAACTTCTCTGCAGGATAATCCTTGGTAAAACCGTAGCCGCCGAAAATCTGCACGCCTTCGTTGGCGCAGCGGACCGCGACTTCGCTGGCATAGAGCTTGGCCATGGAGGATTCTTGCGTGGTCTTCATGCCGGCGTCTTTCATAGAGGCGGCGCGCATGGTGAGCAGCATGGCGGCGTCGATCTCAGTGGCCATGTCGGCCAGTTTCCACTGAATCGCCTGAAAATCGCTGATCGCCTTGCCGAATTGCCGGCGCTGTTTCGAATATTTCAGCGCAGCTTCATACGCCCCCTCGGCCATGCCTAGCGAAAGAGCCGCAATCGAGATGCGGCCTCCGTCGAGCACTCGCATGGCATCGGGAAACCCCTGGCCTTCGCCGCCCAACAGGTTCTCTGCGGGAATTACGCAGTCTTCGAAGATCAACTCCGCCGTATCGCTGGCGCGAAGTCCCAGCTTGTTTTCCTTCTTGCCCGGACGGAATCCCTTGGTTTCTTTCTCGACGACGAAGGCGGAGAGACCATGCGTGTGCGCTGTGCGATCGGTCACGGCCAGCACAACAACCACGTCGGCGTAGTGGCCATTGGTACAGAAAGTCTTGGTGCCGTTCAGTACCCAGTTGGCGCCCTTGCGCACAGCTGTCATGCGGGCACTGCCGGCGTCGGAACCCGACGATGGCTCGGTCAGGCCCCACGCGCCGATGAATTCGCCGGTCGCCAGCTTGCTGATGTATTTCTTTTTCTGCGCTTGGTTGCCGGCAAGAAAAATGTGATTCGAACAGAGCGACGTGTGCGCCGCTACGATGATTCCCACCGAGCCATCTACGCGCGACAGTTCCTCGATCGCGGTGACGTACTCCACGTATCCCATGCCTGCGCCGCCGTACTCGGGAGGGAAAATTGTCCCCATCAGGCCGAGCTTGCCCAGTTCTTTGACGGTGGCGAGCGGGAAGTCGCCGGCCTCGTCCCAGGTCATGACGTGGGGCTTGATCTCGCGCTCGGCAAACTCGCGGACGCTTTTTTTCAGATGTAATTGTTCGTCGTTCAGCTGGAAATCCAAGGTTCCTCCGGCGGCGGGAGGGCCGTACGGCAGCCATCCTACTCTCTCTGCGGCACTCCGACCGTAACCTGTTTTGATTAGAGCATAGCGCTACAGGAGTGAGAAGTTACCTGCAGAAGGAAAATCGAGATATTGAGATGAGCCGCATCAACACTGACGATTTCGCTGGTTGAATCAATAGGAGCCAACCGACCGGATGGTTGGGCCTTGGACGCCCACTGGGGGAAGACGCTGAAGAGTCTTGCGCCATTCACGTTCAGGCTTGTGCGGCACAATCTGCGGAGGTGATGAAGCGCTGGAATACTTCGTTGGAAAGTAATCGGCCGCGCGGGGTGAGGCGGACGCAATCCGCGTCTTGCTGAAGCAGTCCGTCCGAGACAAGTTGCTCGATCGTTGGTCGCACGGTCTGAACCGTCTGCGGTCCAAACGTGGCAGCAATGCCCCGCAGGTCGATGCCCCGGTTTAGACGCAGACCCAGGAAGAAACTCTCTTCCAATGCCGTCGCGGCTGGCACAATCGTGCTCTTCAGCGGCGTGCCTGCCACGTATTGCTCCAGCGTATCTGCAGTTGCAAGGCGCAGGGCGGCCGGTGCGCCTCGGGTGGAGGGCAACATCGAATGCGCATCTACACCGAAGCCGAGATAGGGCTGCCGCGTCCAGTATTTCAGGTTGTGG
Source organism: uncultured Acidobacteriaceae bacterium (assembly GCA_963819035.1). Lineage (GTDB taxonomy): Bacteria > Acidobacteriota > Terriglobia > Terriglobales > Acidobacteriaceae > Sulfotelmatobacter. The sequence continues at coordinate 211,609 of CAWFUU010000019.1, forward strand.
CGCGACTCGAAGGCGGCGCGCGCGAAGTTCGAGATCTCGTATTGTGCCACGCCTGCCGCTTCCAAGGCTTCGCAGGCGGCGAGATAGGAGTCCGCAGTGGCGTCTTCGTCGGGGACGAAATGGGCGTGATAACGCGTTCCACCCGCGATCAATTCGCGGCCCAGTCGAGAATCTTCATCCACTTCGAGCATGTAGACACTCACGTGTGGCACTCCGGTGGCGATGGCCTCCGTCAGCGATTCCTTCCAACTCTGGGAGGTCTGGTGCGGCAGGCCGGCAATCAGATCGACGTTAATGTTTGTGATCCCTGCCGCGCGAAGGCGGGCAATGTCGTCCAGCACAGTCGCACGCTTATGCAAGCGTCCTACCGCTGCGGCCTCCGAGTCGACAAACGATTGAACGCCCAGGCTCACCCGATTCACGCCGCACCCGAGCAATCCTTCCAGCATAAAAGGGGTCAGCGTGCCGGGCGCGCACTCCACCGTGATCTCTGCATTTGGCATCACGGAGAAATGAGTCCGCAGCCCGTCAAACATCCGCCGTAGCTGCGCAGGTTCTAGAACCGTGGGCGTCCCGCCGCCCAGGTAGATCGAGTCCCCGTCCCGGTCGATCTTCGCGCCCATCTGCTCGGCAACATTCCCGGCTCCGGCAATGTCGGCGCAGACACGATCGACATAGCGCTCGAAGACGGCCCGGGAGAATACGTCGGAGGCGAAGTTGCAGTAGCTGCACTTGGTGCGGCAGAACGGCACCGAAATGTAGATCCCTGAAGCCACTGCCTTGATTATCCCACCCCTAAACCTTTTCCATCCTGGGCAATGTCCGGGCATCTATTTTGGGGTACCCTGTTGGATGGCGCGCGCGCAGCGCCGTTCGTCGCCCGAGTGACTGCCCGAGACGCGATGGCTCAGGAAGAAGAAATATTAGGTAAAGCCTACGACAGCCGCTTGATGCGGCGATTGCTCACCTACCTGCGGCCCTATCGCTGGCAGGTGACCGTGGCGATCGCCTCAATTATTCTCAAGTCTTTTGCGGATGTGCTGGGGCCTTACCTGGTGAAGGTTGCCGTCGACCGGTATCTCGCGCCCATTAAAGGCTCGACCGCGGGGCTGTGGAGTTGGCTCAGCCCGCGGCCGCTCACCGGCATCGCGCAGATTTCCACAATCTATTTCGGCTTGCTGGTGCTGACTTTTCTGCTTGAGTTTCTGCAAACCTACTTCATGCAGTGGACGGGGCAGAAGGTCATGTTTGATCTGCGCAGCCAGATTTTCCGTCATCTGCAGCGCATGCACGTCGCTTTTTACGATAAGAATCCGGTCGGGCGTCTGGTCACTCGCGTCACCACCGACGTTGACGCCCTGAACGAAATGTTCACCTCCGGCGTTGTCTCGATCTTCGAGGACCTGTTCGTGCTGGCCGGCATTCTCGGCATCATGCTGTGCATGAACTGGAAGCTGGCGCTGATCACGTTCGCCGTGTTGCCGTTCATTGTCTTCGCGACCAAGATTTTCCGCGACAAGGTGCGGGACTCGTACCGCCGGATTCGCACCGCCATCGCGCGCATTAACTCTTACTTGCAGGAACATGTCAGCGGCATGGTGGTGCTGCAACTTTTCAATCGCGAGCGCAAGGCCTACCAACGCTTCTCAGAGATCAACCGCAGCCACATGGACGCGTTCAAAGACGCGATCCTGGCATACGCCGTCTACTATCCGGTGGTCGATTTTTTCTCCGCGATCGCGATTGCCTGCGTGATGTGGTATGGCGGCCAGGACGTAATGCGGGGCATCGTCGCCCGCAGCGTGAGCATGGAGTTTAGCCGCCAGACGCTGGTTACGTTCCACCTGGTGGGGACGGCAGCTTCGTTAGGCGTGCTGATTGCCTTCACTCAGTACGCGCTCCGCTTCTTCCGGCCCATCATGGACTTCAGCGAGAAATACAACATTCTCCAGTCTGCGATGGCCGCCAGCGAACGCATCTTCAAGCTGCTGGATACTCCGGTGGATATCGTCTCGTCGACGGTGACGAAGAAACCCACAGGCCCCGGCCGGATCGAGTTCGACCACGTCTGGTTCGCGTACCGCGATCTGCCGGATGAGAGCGTGGACGCCGGCAGCCGAGATTCGCTCGGCCGGACGGCCCCTTCGACTTCGCTCAGGGCAGGCGGGGGCGGCCGTCCCCATCTGGACACTGCTGCGACTCCCGACTGGGTCCTACGCGATGTCACCTTCGCCATCGAGCCCGGGGAAACCGTCGCCGTGGTCGGCCACACCGGCGCGGGCAAGACCACGCTCATCTCGCTGCTGCTGCGCTTTTACGACGTGCAGCGAGGGGCGGTGCGCATCGACGGCGTCGACGTGAAAGAGATGGACCTCGCCGACCTCCGCAGCCGTTTCGGCGTCGTGCTGCAAGATCCGTTCTTGTTCAGCGGCACCATCGGCGGCAACATTCGCCTGGGTACGGAGCGAATTCAAGACGCAGCACGTCGAGCAGGCCGCGGAAGACGTGAACCTCGGCGACTTCATCCGCGCCCTGCCAAAAGGTTTCGACGAAGAGGTGCGGGAGCGCGGCTCGACGCTTTCGACCGGCCAGAAGCAGCTCATCTCGTTCGCCCGCGCCCTGGCGCATGAGCCGAAGATTCTGATTCTCGACGAGGCGACGTCGAGCGTCGATACCGAAACCGAATTCAAGGTGCGCGACGCACTGGCCCGCATGGTCGAGGGACGCACGTCGCTGATCATCGCCCACCGCCTTTCCACCATCCAGCGTGCCGACAAAATCATCGTCATGCACAAAGGTCAGCTCCGCGAGATGGGCACGCACCAGGAATTGCTGGCCAACCGCGGGATTTACTTCAAGCTGTATCAGCTGCAGTACAAAGATCAGGAAGTTAGTGTGGCGCGGGCGCCCTCGCCCGCGAATGGAGCAGGCTTCCAGCAGCCTGAAGTCACTGCCAGAGGGGACGACTGACGCTGTACCGATAGCGGAGCTTCGCTCCGCGGACAGCCGAGGGCGGCTGTCCCCACATGACAACCGCGATCTCGTCCTTATCGTTATCCCATTTGCCGGAGTAGCATAGTCCCGTCAAAGGAGACTGCTTCTTTCGCTACTCAAATGAAAAGTCTTAATGTTCTCCTCCGCTCCGTGTTGGCTCTGGCATTGCTCTGCTCGTTTGCCGCTACTGGTCAGGACAAGACTGCCAAGCCTTCGCCAGTGCAAGAGTCCGCGCCCAAATACCGCAATCCAGATTTGCCCATCGAGGACCGGGTGGCCGACTTGCTTTCCCGCATGACGCTGGAAGAAAAAATTCAGCAGATCTGCGGCGGATCGAGAGCGGAGATGGAAGTTATCGATCCAACCGGAACCTACGCGACCGAAACCGCGCGCGCCGTGCTGCTGCGCTGGTGGGATCCGGATCTCGTTTTCCCGGCGCGCAAGGCCGCGATTCTCCGCAATGGAGTACAGCGCTATCTGCAGGAGAAGACTCGGCTGGGCATTCCGGCGTTATTCATGGGCGAGGCGCTCCACGGATTCATGGAATACGGCAGCACCAGTTTCCCTCAAGCGCTGGGTCTGGCCAGCACATGGGATCCGGCGCTGGTGCATCAGGTATTCATCGTGGCGGGTGATGAAGCCGGCGCCGCAGGCGCGGGGCAGGTCTTCAGCCCGGTGCTCGACATCGCGCGCGACCCGCGCTGGGGGCGTACTGAAGAGACTTATGGTGAGGATCCATTTCTGGCTTCGCGCATGGGCGTGGCTGCCATCACTGGTCTGCAGGGCGATTCGTTTTTGATCAATCGTCACCACGTGGTTGCCACCGCCAAGCACTTCGCGGTCCATGGACAGCCGGAGGGCGGCACGAACACTGCGCCCGGCAACTATTCCGAGCGCATCATCCGGGAGAATTTTCTGGTGCCGTTCCAGGCCGCCGTACAGGAGGCGCGGGTCGGAAGCGTGATGGCTTCTTACAACGAGATCGACGGCATCCCTTCGCACATCAACCACTGGCTGCTCGACCGGGTGCTGCGGCAGGAATGGGGGTTTCGCGGCTACGTCACCTCCGATGGCGACGGGCTCCAGATGCTCACTGCCACGCACCACGTTGCGGCCAACAAGGCCGAAGCGGCGCGACTCGCGCTTTCTGCCGGCGTCGACTACGACCTGTCGGATGGCTCCGTGTACCGCACGCTGCTCTGGCAGGTCAAGATGGGGACTGTTCCGGAAGCTGAGTTAGACCGGGCCGTCGCTCGAATCTTGACTACCAAATTCCGCCTTGGACTGTTCGACAATCCATATGTCGATCCTGACTATGCAGAGAAGACCACCAACAACGCCGAACACCGTGCGCTGGCGCTGAAGGCGGCGCAAAAGGCAGTGGTACTTCTCAAGAATGAGAAGAACCTGCTGCCGCTCGACTTGTCGAAGCTGAAGACTATCGCCGTCATTGGTCCCAATGCCGAGGGCATTCACCTTGGCGGATACAGCCGCGAACCCGCGCACAGCGTCAGCATCCTGCAAGGCATTCGCGAACGCGTGGGGTCGAAGGCTACCGTGGTTTACGCGGAGGGCTGCAAGATTACCGATGCCAAGCCGGACTGGCACGGGTGGTTCGCTGACAATGTTCACCTCATTGACGCGGCGACCCAGCATGACAGCGTGCGGGCCGCGGCCGACGCCGCTCGCAAGGCGGACGTCGCCATTCTAGTCATCGGCGAGAACGAGTCTACCAACCGCGAAGCCTGGTCGGAGCAGCATCTGGGGGATCGCGATTCGCTGGACCTTTTGGGCGCGCAGAACGATCTGGTCAAGGCCGTGTTCGAAACCGGCACACCGACGGTCGTGCTTTTGATCAACGGCCGGCCGCTATCTATCAACTACATCGCTGAGCATGTTCCTGCAATTCTCGAAGGCTGGTACCTCGGTCAGGAAGGCGGCACCGCGGCAGCCGACGTTTTGTTCGGCGACGTGAATCCGGGGGGAAAGTTGCCCATCACGTTCCCGCGATCGGTCGGCGACCTGCCTGATTTCTACAATCACAAGCCGTCCGCGAATCGCACTTACGCTTTCAGCACGCGCAAGCCGCTGTTCCCTTTCGGCTTTGGGCTCAGTTACGCCACGTTCCAGTTTGAGAATGTGCGCGTTGAACCGGCGCAAATTGTATCCGGCGGGACAGCCAAGGTCAGCGTCGACATCACCAATACTGGATCGCGCGAAGGTGACGAAGTTCCGCAACTTTACGTTCACCAGCGGGTCGCATCGGTCACGCGGCCGGTCTTGCAGTTGAAAGGATTCCAGCGCGTCACGCTGAAGCCCGGGGAGAAGAAGACGATCGAGTTCAGTATCACGCCGGACATGTTGAGCATGCTGAATGTAGACATGCATCGCGTGGTTGAGCCCGGTGTATTTGAGCTTGATGGTCGGTCCGAGTTCGGATCAGACCAGCAGCGTCGCGCTCACGGTGATTGGGGCGCACGGCGAAAATGGCAAGCCGCTTGCTCCACCGCCTCCGACTGGGTCAGAGTCGGACTAGGACTCGTGCAGGCATAAGCACCCCGGGAATTCGATCAGGTGATTGGAGCGTGCCAAATAGCGGGGGCGCTACAATCATTGCTTGCGAATCCTGATCTCTGCCGGGGAAGCTTCCGGCGAAATGTACGGCGCGCAGCTTATCGAAGCCTTGCGCCGCGCTGCGGAGTGGAAGGAAGCGGAGCTTCGCTCCGCTGGACAGCCGGGGGCGGCTGTCTCCACACCACCATCCAGCTCCTCACGGACAGAGGAACTCGACTTCTTCGGCGTCGGCGGCGACCGCATGCGCGCCGCTGGGTGCGACACCGTTGTTGACACCAAAGATTTGGCTGTCGTGGGGATCACGGAGATTCTCAGCCACTTGCCGAAGATACTGGGACTCTACCGGCACTTGATCCGCGAAGCCGACAAACGCCGACCTGACCTGGCGATCGTCATCGATTCACCGGCGTTCAACTGGCGGGTGGCGCGCCAGATGAAAAGGCGCGGCATTCCTACGGTTTATTACGTGGCGCCTCAATTCTGGGCTTGGAGGCAGGGACGCGTGCGCCTGCTCCGTGATTACATCGATAAGGCGCTCGTCATTTTCCCTTTCGAAGAGAAGTTCTACCGCGAGCGCGGCGTTGACGCGACCTTCGTCGGCCACCCGCTGGCTGAGTTGCCGCGCCCGACGATGGAGCGAGCGCGAGTACGCTGCACAATTTCGCCTGGACGCAGGGAAAACATGGATCACGCTGATGCCGGGCAGCCGGGTGAAAGAAGTCCGCATGAACCTGCCGACGATTGTGGAATCAGCGGCCTTGCTGGGCGGCAGCTATGAGTTTCTTCTCCCGGTGGCACCGACCCTCGACACCTACTTTATACATAGGCTAGTCGAAGAGAGCCTGGCCAAAGGGGGGTCCGGCGGGAAAGAAGGTGTCCAACGAACCAAAAATAACCCTCGTGCCTGAAGCCCTTCCCGCGCTATGGCAATCGCGCGCTGGCATCGTAGCCAGCGGAACAGCCACGGTCGAGGCCGCTATGATGAACACTCCGTTTGTCATGGTCTACCGTGTCTCGCCCCTGACCTACCTGCTGGGCAAGCCGCGGGTCAAGGTCCCTAGATTTGCCATGGTCAATCTGATCGCTGAGGAGGAGGTCGTCCCTGAGCTAGTGCAACACGATTTCACAGCGGCCAAGGTCACTGCCAGCCTGAACGAAATTCTTCCTGACGGCCCCGCCCGGGAGCGCATGCTGGAAGGACTAGCGAGGGTCAAGGCCCGCCTGCGGGCACCGGTTGCGGGCGCCGGAGCGGCTTCGCATCCTGCTGATCGAGCCGCCGAGATCATCCTGAACCTTGCGATTCGTGGTGAACACGGGCTTCCAGAATCCAGCGCCTGAAGGCGGTTTTGGTTTGCGCACTTGCGGCATGTCTGAAGGCCTGCCCTGATACGTGATCTTTCCTGGGGAACCTGTGCCAACGCCCCAGTTGCGGGTCGGGACGGCGGCGCTTACTGTTGCTTGTGCTCGCAGCATCTTTTGCGTCAGAATCTTCATCATAGGAAATGGGTTATCATTTCCTGGAGACTCTCCTGAATGTGGATTGACCTGCGGCGCCGCCTGAGCGTCCTAACCGGTTCCCTGACTGTCTTGCTGCTGTTTGGGCTCGCGATCCCGTCCTGGGCGGCCGAGAAAGCCCGTCTGCGCGTGGACGACTATCAGATCGAGGCTGAACTGACGCCGCATCTGCATACGATCACGGCCCGCGCCAAGGTCAAATTTACCGCCTTGCAGGACCTGAGCGTCGCGGTCTTCGAGTTGCACAACGACCTGCGGGTCACCAAGGTTCTCGACGAAAAGAACCAGCCGCTCTCCGCCGAGCGCGTTACCCAGGATTCCACGGTCCGCGTACCCCTGCCAGCCGGGCTTTCCAAGGACGCGTCCACCACTTTGACGTTCGAGTACGAAGGGCAGCTCGAAAGCGGGGATAACAGCCCGGTTCCCGGCCTCAAGCTCGCCTATATCAGTGACGACACCAGTTATCTGTTGTACGCCGGGAGGTGGTTCCCAGTCAGCGGCTTCGGGCTGGACCGCTTCACGTCGACGATCAGCGTGACCGTTCCGGCGCATATGGTGGTGATCGGCAGCGGCAAGACGACGGTGGCCGACGCTCCGGCTTCGAAGAAGCCCAATGCCAGCGTCCTGCCGACCAAGACCTTCACCTTCGTTTCGTCGAAGCCAACGTTCCCGGGCACCATCATTGCCGGCGTATTTCAGGAATATAAGAGCGACGAAGCCGGGCATGGACCTGCACGTCTGGTTCAAGCCCACGCATTCGAGTCTGGCGCCCGCTTATACGACCACGGCGGTGCAGGAGTTTACTTACTTCATCACGCTCTACGGCCTGCCGCCTTCCCAGAAGCTCAACGTCGTGGAAATGCCGGGCGATACCGTCCCCTATGTGTGGGCGCCGGAGATCGCCGGTCTGGCTGGTCCTTCGATCACCGAGAAGACGAACTATCGCCTGCTGGCCGACGCCATTGCCCACCAGTGGTGGGGCGTCTCGGTGAGCCCGGCAACCAAGGATGACTGGTGGCTGACCGATGGGTTCTCCCGCTACTCGGAGGCCATGTACGTGGAGAATGCCGCCGGGGCCGCAGGCCTGGAGGAAGCGGTAAAAGACATGTCGGTGGGAGCGCTGGCTTATGACACGGTGCCGCTTTCGAGCGCCAGCAAGCTCGATATCTTCTCGACCGAATTTCAGTCGCTGGCGACCGACAAGGGCGCGATGATCCTGCACATGTTGCGCTGGGTCCTCGGCGAGGATAAGTACAACAAGACCATGCGGGAGTTTGCCTCGGAGTTCGCGGGCAAGTCGGCGACGATGGATGACTTCCGCGCTATCGCCGAAAAGAATTACGGCGACCAACTGACCTGGTTCTTCTCGCAGTGGCTGGATTCGACTGGCGCGCCGGAGTTCAAGGTGAAGTACACGACCTACCGTCTGGGTGGCGCCGCCGCCACGGCGCAAGGGGCCGAAAAGACTCCGGGCTTCCGCGTCACAGGAGAGATTTCGCAGGATCTCGACCTGTTCCGCATGCCGGTGGACCTTAGGATCGATACCGATGGAAAGACTGAGAGCAAGCGCATCGAGGTCGTGGGTACGAACTCACCTTTCACGATAGAGACCTTCGGCCGGCCGCGCCGCATCGCGGTCGATCCCGACCACCACGTCCTGACTAACTCCAGCGACGTGAAGCTGCGCGCCTCCGTGCTGCGGGGACAGGCTCTGCAGCAGCAGGGAGACCTCTCCGGCGCGCTCACCGAGTTCAACAAAGCCCTTGACCTCAACAAGAACAGTTCCCTGGCGCACTATCGCATTGCCGAGGTTTTCTTCCTGCAGCGGAACTACCAGTCCTCGGCCAACGCCTACCGCGAATCGATCAACGGCGATGGCGAACCCCGCTGGACGGAAGTGTGGAGCCGCATCCAACTGGGCAAGATTTTCGACATCACGGGGCAGCGTGAACGCGCAGTGAACGAATATCGGCAAGCGCTGCAGACCAACGACAATACCTTTGGCGCCCTGGAAGAAGCCCGGAAATATCTGCAGAAGGCGTACGAGCGGCCTAAGGCGAAATCCCAGCAATAACTAACGCCGTCGCCGGGAAGGCTTCGCACTGAGCTTTGGTGGAGCGGCAGCCTCGGAGGCCGAAATCCACTGCTCGGCCTCATCGAGGGAGTGGAAGATCTCGAAACTCCTCTGTGTGCGCAAGATCTTATGCATGCGGGCAGCATGGGCCTGGACCGAATTTTCCACTACGAAAGCGCGTTTGGATTCGAATGAAAAGGGGTCGACCTTGTCGGCCAGCCGGATAAAGTCTTCGGCCTTCAGATAAAGCTCTTCCACGTCCCTGAGGTCCGCAATTTCAGAAAAGGCGGGGCGGAAGGATGGACTATCGCGCAATTGCGCTGCGTATCGTTCAATGTCTCCAGCTGACACGGTCTTTCCGAACCGGACCGTAACCAACTGAAGTGCCGAATCCACAGTGAACCTGACAACCTCGCTCCAATTGCCGTTGTTGTGTGTACTAAGAAGCTCCTGTCCAGGCGAAACTCTATTTTGCGCCAACGCCATACCTCCGCCGCGGTGAGTCCTTCCATAGGTCACATCGTCAAAGGAATGGCTGAGCTTGAGCTTTTCGTGTTTTTTGGCGTCTCCCGGGTTCTGCTCTGACCGGCTAACCTTTTTGGCCCTTTTGGGGTCTAAAGAACTACATGCCAGCAGGGAACTTTCCATTGCCCGGCTGCGTATTTCTGATCAGATGTTAGGCGGGATTGAGACCCCTCGCCTGAACGTTACCCGGGGCCCCCACGCTCCTCCCCGGAGGCGTGGGGGCATGTTATCGGCCGATCAGACTATGCGCATGTTTCTTGACATCGTCCGGCAGTCCCTGTCCACACTCTGGGCGCACAAGCTGCGCTCTTTTCTGACCATGTTCGGGATCGCGTGGGGCGTCGGCTCGTTGCTGCTCCTGGTCGGTCTGGGCGAAGGCTTCCGCAGCGGCCAGGAAAAACAGCTCGCCACCCTGGGTCAGAACATCATGTTTATGTTTCCGGGGCGCATCCCGGCGGTGGAGGGCAGCACCCAGTCCGGGCAGATCTACTATTTTACCTACAAGGATTATCTGGCGATCCGCAACGAAGCCAAATTCGTGGGCGCTCTGTCGCCGGTCCTGAACCGGGAAGACATCCGCGCGGTTAGCGATTACGGTTCGACAAATGGTCAGGTCTTCGGCGTGGCCTCCGATTACAACCAGATCCGCAACGTGCCGGTCCAGCCAGGACGCTGGTTCAACGAACAGGACAATGGCGAGCGACGGCGCGTGGCCGTGGTGGGTTGGGAGTTGCTCAAGAATATGTTTCCGGGCCGTCCGGCGGTGGGCTCGACCATCCTGCTGAATGGAATCAATTTTGATGTGGTCGGAGTCGTGGCCAAGGTCGGTCGGGACGGCAACAACGGCACGAACTCGCGGATCTTCATCCCGATTGAAACTATGAGGGACCTGTTTCCGCTGATCAAAGCCAATTCCGAAGACGCAATCTCATTCATCAACTATCGCCCGGTCACCAAGGACCTGCATGCGGAAGCTAAGGACGAACTTCACCGCATTATTGCGCGCCGGCATGGCTTCAATCCCAAACTGCAGGATGCCTTCGAAGACTGGGACACGATTGAGAACATGAAGCGAGTGGGAAGGATCTTCGACGCAATGGATTGGTTCCTGGGCGTCGTGGGGGTGGTGACGCTGGGGCTAGGCGCCATCGGCATCATCAACATCATGCTGGTGTCGGTGACGGAGCGAACCAAAGAGATCGGCCTGCGCAAGGCACTGGGCGCGACTTACCGGGCCATCCTGACGCAGTTTTTCATTGAAGGTGCGTTCCTCACCGCCTTTAGCGGCGGCATAGGATTGGCCATCGCGACCGGCTTTGTGACTTTGCTCGCGATGCTGCCTTCGCCCGAGGGCTTTGACACGCCGAGAATCATCCCGGCATCGGCCTTCGCGGCGATTGGCTCTTTGGCAATCGCGGGCATTGCAGCGGGTCTGTATCCAGCACGCAAAGCAGCGCTGATGCCTCCCGTAGAAGCGCTACGGCAGGAATGAAGAAAGATCAGCTTCTAGCTCCTAGCTGCTAGCTTCCAGCCAAACCGGTTCGTAAGCTGGCGAGAAGTGAAAAGCTAGAAGCTGGGAGCTGGAAGCTAGGAGCTGGTTTTTCATGATCGTCGATCTCGCCACTCAGGCCTACAACGCGCTGCGCCACAACCGGCGCCGCAGTCTGCTCACCATGCTAGGGATGGCCTGGGGCATTGCGACCGTGGTGCTGCTGCTGGCTTATGGCGCGGGTTTCGAGCACGGATTGTGGGCTGCGTTCCGTTCCTTCGGCACCAATCTCATCTTCATCTTCCCAGGACGCACCGAGTTACAGGCCGGAGGCACCAAGGCGGGCACACAAATCCGCTTGAACATCAACGATCTCGACTACATCCGCGCCGAGGTGCCCCTGCTGAAACACGTTTCGCCGGAGGCGTTCAAGAACTGCGTCGTGGCGTACGGCACTCGCAGCGCGAACTACGGCGTCAGCGGCGTTTATGCCAATTACGGACGCATGCGCAAGATGGAGGTGACTGAAGGGAGTTTTTTCAACGAGGCCGACGATTTTACCCACACGCGCGTGGCTGTGGTCGGGGCCGATGCAAAGAAGAAGCTGTTCTCCGGGCAGAATGCGCTCGGGGAGAACGTCCGATTGGACGGCATCTCTTACCAGGTCGTCGGCATTCTCAAACACCAGGTGCAGAACGGGGACGACAACATTAACGAGCATGTGTACGTCCCGTACAGTGCCATGAGCGACCTCACGAATACGTATTATCTGAGCTCTCTCGTCATGGAATACGAAGGTGACCACGACAAAGTGGTCAAAGGCGTGCGCGATTCCATGGCGTACCACCACAGCTTCGATCCCAAGGACCATCGCGCGATCTTTGTGTTCGACGTGTTCGCGGATCTGCTGGATCTGCAGGTGATCACGACCGGCATCAAGATACTGCTGGGCTTCATCGGATTGCTTACATTGGGCATCGGCGGCGTCGGGCTGATGAACATCATGCTGGTTTCGGTGACGCAGCGCACACGCGAAATTGGAGTGGAGAAGGCACTGGGCGCGCACCGGTGGCACATCCTGTTCCAGTTCCTGGCCGAGGCCCTGGTGATCACGGCTCTGGGCGGACTTCTGGGCGTGATTCTCGCCTATCTGGTGTCGTGGTCGGTAGGATCACTGACCCTGTGGAGTGCCTTCGAAGAAAACGCGAGCGAAGGTGATATTCACCTCTACATCGACGCGGCGACGCTGATGTGGTCAACGCTTATCCTGAGCTTCGTCGGCATTGTCAGCGGCATGTTGCCCGCAATCAAAGCCGCGCGCCTGAATCCGATCGAAGCGCTCAGGTACGAGTGAGCCGAACTCTCCGTTCACAACTGGTCCAGTTCGACCCAGTTCGTTGGGTCGTCCTGCGTGCAATCGCTGGTGGCTTTTGTGCATACCTGAAAGTGCTCAACCGGATGCAACTCCCACACAGAAGCACGCCAGCAAGATCGCTTCTGAGCACTAGTTTTCGCCGTAGCGCAATTCTGTGACGGCACATTGTGTTCGTTGTCGATCAGTAGTTGCCCAATCACGCGCACCTGATGGCCAAGTGCTTTCTGCAGATTCTCCACCGTCCAGATGTTATGTTCGAACTGGAAGCGGTAGTGAGGGGTCATCTCGACGATGACGCTTGCCTGCTCTAACGCGCTGGCCGCTGAGCCTTTCGTGGTCTTGCCTGGCGAACGTTTTGAGGCAGCCGGGGTAGACGGCGGATTGTCGTCGGTGCGGAGCCCCTGCGCTACCGCAGGATCAAAACCAATTCCAATGTGATAATCGACGTTGCTTTTCTCGGGATCGTCGCTGGGCCCACTCAAATCACAGTTGCTGCTTTCGGCCCCTGTCGGTTGAAAGTAGTACAAGAAGCCAATCACACCGAAGGTCTGCCCTTCTCCCATCTCGTTGAGTTGGTTCTGGAAGTCGGCGTGATTGGATCGGGTGAGTCCAGAAGGAATATCTGCATCCAGACCCGCGTAGTCCTGTTGGGCCAGGAATTTTACCGGAGTAGAAAGCGGCGCGGGCGGTTCGATTTCGTTCTTTAGTGAGTTCAAATAGGCATCGTACCCAGCCGCCGGGCTGCAGCCGGTCGGGAAACGGCTGTGACAGTCCTGAAAGTCTACGACTTCGTCACACTTTTCCGCGACAATGGCGCCCCCGGAAACCGGCGCTGCGTTGGCTGGCTTCGCAGCGCGCGGAGGCACCGCATTCATCGCGAGGGCGAGGGCCAGAGGCGCGAAAGGAGCTACGTGGCGCGCGAAGGTGCGACCAGTTTGTGATTGTGTGTCAGCCATATCTGTCTCCTTGCGAGTGGGTCAGGTCGTTTGCGCGCATTAACATCGCACGCCGGGCAGCCACCTCAAGGTTGCGGGGCATTTCCACCACCGGCACCGCCGCCAGCCTGTCCACCTCCACCACCCGGTTGGCCGCCATCTCCGTCCTTCTTCGCGCTGGCCTGTATTCCCTTGCCGACTCCGTACGTTGTCGCGCTGACTCCCAGGAGAGCGAGAACATTCGTTGGAACTTCGGGAATTTCGCACTTACAGAGCACCACGACGAAGAAACTCAGCCCGATCACAAACACGAAGATCAATAACTGGAAGCGGCCCATGCTGGCGCCCCCCGTACCTTTCTCCTCCAGCAGTTGACTGATGTCGATCTTATTACTCGCGATCGCCGCCAGAACCAGAAACCCGAACAAGAAGAGAAGAATCAGGCCGCCGTACGCGATGGCAATTTTCAGTTTTTCCATCGGAGCACCCGGAACCCATAGCGCGATGGCAAAAGCGATTAGGATGCTCATCACCAGCATGATCACAAACTCGAGGGTCTTCATTGTGTCCTCCTTCTATTGAGAATGACGGGTCATCGGCCCTTCAGCAGGTCCCGAGCTTTGCCAGCCAGATACAAGGCCTGACTTCCCCCGAGAGCCACGACCATGGGCACGGGCAGTTGTGGCAACTCGGCTGGGTTTCGAACCACCTGCACCAAGTAGTAACCGGCAACGAACATGGTTACTACTAGTGACTGCGTTCGCCCAGTGCTGGCCTGGGAAGAGAAACCATTCTCACTATCTGGGTTCCGAACGTCGCCGTCGAGCAGGTAGTTCAAGGGGATGCTCCCCGTCAGCAATTTCCAGAGCACTACACCCAGAAAGCCGCCGAAGAGCAAGACCGCCTCCCAATAAGCGAATGTCACGAACAGGGGCATGTTGTCTCCAGAATCTCTTGGCCTTGAAAGCGCACGCCGAGGGTCGTTGGGGGAAGGCGGGCAAGGTATACAACAACCTCTACGTTTTCCGCAACAGGTATATTCGGTGTTACGAAAACGGAACAGGACTTCGCACGAGTCGGGTCAGAATGCACGAAACAAGTCCGGGATCAGCAGGTTGGCTTGAGGCGATACAATCTCTGCCGTGGCTGAATCAATTCCTTCCCGCATCGATCGCGTCTTGTCGCAGTTGCGCCTCTACGAACATCCCCTGCTGAACTTTTCCGCGCGTCCGAAAGGCGAGGGCGTCGAGGTCATCATCAATTTCAAGGACGAAAACGTCCCTGTGCATACCTACTACTTTGATCTCCATCCGCGCGACCTTGACGACCCGCAGTTCGAATGGAGCTTCCAGCGCCAGCTTTACGATGCCTTGCATGACTATTTCGTCGAGATGTTCATCCGCACGCCGCAGGACCGCGCCGATCGACTGAAGAAGGGACTGTGATCGGACTTCGCGCCCGAATCGAGCGGGAGATCGGGGAACATGGCCCGATTCCGTTCTCCCGATATATGGAGCTGTGTCTCTACGATGCTGAGTTCGGCTACTACTCGCGCGGCGCGGGGCAATTCGGCAAGGCTGGAGACTTCTACACGTCCAGCGATGTACATGCTGTCTTTGGACGCCTGCTGGCGCGCCAGTTCGAGGAGATGTGGCGTGTGCTGGGTGCTCCCGCCAGCATCGTGATCAGAGAACTTGGGCCGGGCCGCGGACTCTTCGCGCAGGACGTGGTGGACTGGTCGGAGAAGAAGTTTCCAGATTTCTTTCATGCCTTGCGCTCCGTTCTGGACGAACGCTCCCCTGCGCTACGACAGCGAATTGAGCTGACTCTGAGCCAGCACTTCTCATCTGGGAAAGCTGCGTTCCCGTCGTCTGGAGAAAGCCTTTCTATACCGGAGATCGTCTTTGCAAACGAATTCTTCGACGCTCTGCCGGTTGAGATTCTGAGTTCGCAGGGTTCACTTCGCCTGGACTCGCGCGAGGGACGTTTAGCTGAGATCTGGGTTCCGCCTTCGGAGGAAGAGCTGGAATTCCTCGACCGTTACTCGATCCATCCCGAGCCCGGCGAACGAGTCGAGGTTTCACTTCAATCGCAGACTGCGATGAACGTTGCCGCTGAACTGGAACGCGGGTTTGTCGTTGTCGTCGACTACGGGTACACGCGCAACGAACAACTCGCGGGACGGCATCGCGGGACGCTGAAGGCCATTCGCCAGCATTCCGTAAGTACGAACCCGTACGAAGCCCCGGGCGAGCAGGACATCACGGCCGACGTAAACTTCACCGCGCTCGCGGCGGCGGCGGAAAAACGAGGCATGCACTCGCAGAAGCTCGTCACGCAATCGCAGTTCCTGATGGGTATTGGAGAGGGGAATCAGTTCGCCGACGCTTTCGAGGATTGCCGCCTGCCGCAAGAGCGCGCCAAGGTCGCGCTGCAACTCAAACACCTGGTGACGCCAGCGGGCATGGGGGAGAGCTTTCAGGTGCTGGTGGCGAGCAAGGGAGTTGAGGGAGAGCAGGTTTCCGCACTAGCGGGCCACAGTTTTGGCCGGAAGTAAGCTCCTCGTTTCCTGCGCGGTGGTAGAAATGCGTTGGATCGGCGCGCATGGTGCGGAACTGGTAGGGATTCTTCGCTGTACTCGGAGACAGCTACTTTGGGGTTGCCCTCAGGTTCGGGTCGTTCTTCTCGGGGTAATCGTACACCCCGCGACCCGACTTTCGTCCCAGCCGTCCAGCTTTCACATACTGCACCAGCAACGGGGCGGGACGATATTTTTCTCCGAGCGACTTGTGCAGATATTCGAGAATGTTCAGGCGCGTATCGAGACCGACGAGATCTACCAACTCGAACGGGCCCATGGGATGATTCAGGCCCAGTTTGAGGGCTTTGTCGATGTCGGCTGCCGACGCGATTCCTTCTTGCAGCATGTAGAACGCCTCGTTGCCGATCATAGCGTTGATGCGGCTGGTAATGAAGCCGGGGGATTCCTTGATCACGACAACATCCTTGCCCATGCGCTTGCCGACTTCGACGGCGGTGGCCAATGTGTCTTCATCGGTTTCGAGAGCGCGGACGATTTCGAGCAGCTTCATCTTGTGCACGGGATTGAAGAAATGCATGCCGACACATCTTTTGGCGCGGTAGGTGACGCTCGAAATTTCGGTCACGCTGAGCGAAGATGTGTTCGACGCCAGAATCGTGGTGGGGCGGCAGATTTTGTCGAGCAGAGTGAAGATTTCGATCTTCGATTCCATCTCCTCGGGAACCGCTTCAATGACGAGGTCGGCTTCGCGCGCAGCCTCTTCCACCGAACCGGCGTACTGCAGACGCCGGAAAGCGGAATCGGCATCCGGACCACTGACTTTGCCGAGTTCGACAGCCTGGTCAAGATTGGCGCGAATTTCGGATTCGGCCTTGCGCAGAGTTCCGGGCAGCAGATCTTCGAGAATGGTGCGGTAGCCGCCGAGGGCGGCGGCGTGGGCGATTCCTCGCCCCATGATGCCGGCGCCGATGACGGCAATCGTGTTGACCGGCGCCACTTACTTCTCCGCCTTTTCCAGGTCGGCGATGGCGGCGGTAATCTGGGTGCCTGCCCCACGCAGACTCTCAGCCAGGCGCTTGCGTTCCTCTGCGTTCATGTTGGGAATGTAAATGCAAATGCGTCGAAGGGTCGCAGTGATGTCGTCCACGTAGTTCATTGCTCGAATCAGTTCACCTGTCGCTACCATGAGTGCTCCTATCTTTTTCGGTCGAGGCGTAGCTCCTTGTGTCGCGAGGCGCTCAGGCCGAACTTTCTATTGTGGACGTGGTGACAAATTTAGTAAAGGAAGCGTGACGGGTGGCGGATTCTTGCGACAATCATCCGTTTGGAAATTCGTACAATGGCCCGGTGATCGCCGATTCGCCATGCATGCAGTGCCCGGAATGATTCACCTCTTTATTCACAACAAGTTACCCGGGCGGGAATATAATCCCGATCAAATCTTTTTATGGGGCGCGGATTGATGCCGCGAATCGAATAGCTATGGCAGACACGCCTTTAAAACGCTATATATTTGCAAGCGACTTTGACCAGACGCTCACCTTCAACGACTCCGGCTATGTGCTCGCCGAACTGGTCGGTATACCAACCGAGGAGTTCGAACGCAAAGCCAAGGGCATGGCCAAGATCAACCTGGTGCAGCAGGGCGCGGAACTGGCTTACCTTTTGTTGCACGATCCGGAATTCCGGGCGAAAGTTCGCAAGGAACACCTGCACGAAGTGGGAAAGCGCATTCGGCTGAAAGGCGAGATCAAACTGCTGTACCAGATTCTCAAGAACGGAATTGACGGACATGAATTTGATTTCTACGTGCTTTCGGCCGCGCCGGTGGAGGTGATTCTCTCTGCGCTCGAGGACATCGTGCCGCCGGATCACATTTTTGGGACGGAGTTTCGCTACAAACCGACGGGCGAGATTGACACGATTGTGCGGGCCACGGCGGGCTATGGGAAAGTTGCGGTGCTCGATCATCTGCTGGAGCAGCGTGTAGCCGGGCCCGATCATGTCATCTACACCGGGGACGGTAGCTCCGATATTCATGTGATGCTGCACATCAATTCGCGCGACGGGCTGACGATTGCGGTTTCTGAATCCCCGAATGTTTCGCAAATTGCCAAGCGCACGGTGTTGAGCACCAGCGCGCTCGCGGTGCTCGCGCCGATTCTCGAGGAAGTTGCCGGATGGGAGCGCTACCGGATTCGCGGATTCTTCGAAGCGAACGGCATGCTGATTCAGGAATGGGAACGGGTGCGCACCGACTGGCTCACGCTGCGCCCGTCCGTTGATGATCCACTGGAGACGAAGGCGGCGATCTAGCGCGCCGCCGAGGACTATGCTGCGCGACAAGAACCTGATTCCACTCTCGCATCAGCACCAGCGGGCTCTCGCGCTGTGTGTGCGGATTGAGCGCGCGTTGCCGATTCCTCATGCGGATCTAGTGGCGTGGCAAACCGAGGTCGCGCAGCTGTTTCAAAACGAGATCGGCGTTCACTTCGACGCGGAGGAACGAGTGTTGTTTCCTGCTGCGCGCAGATTCGAGGCATTGGTTCCGCTGGTGGAGGAACTGGTTAACGAGCACCACGAGTTGCGCACGAGTTGCGCTCGGGCAGGAGCGAATGAGATGTCCGCAGCGGACTTGGCCTCGTTCGCGCGGAGTCTCTCAACCCACATCCGCAAGGAAGAGCGTCGACTGTTTGAACAGCTGCAGGAACTCATGGGTCCAGACCAACTTGCGACCCTGGGCAAAGGACTGGGTGACGCGCTTGCAGGAGTTGAGCAGGCGTGCGAGCTGCCCAGTGAGATCACCAAGCTGCGGGCCCTCAGGGGCTAAAGGCCAGTATCCACCGCAACCCGCATACGGCACGACTAGTCGTGCCCTTCCCGGATATAGCTACGGCGAAAGCGCTATAGACAATGGGTCAGCCGCGCAGGCTCGGCAGGGATTCTTCGCTTCTCTCAGAATGACAGAGTGCGAGGTGTGACCGCCTTAGTTGGAATAGGCTGGTTGTAGCGTGTGCACCTGCTGGAATCTCGCCGCCGCCTCTCGGCCCATGTAGCGTTCCAGAACCGCTGGGTCGGTGCAGCGTAAGTCCACGACTACCAGCCCGTCGAGCACGTTTGAAAACTTCTGATCCACGTTGAAGCCGACGAGCTTTCCGCCGATTTTGGCATATTGCCGGAGAAGAATGGGCAGGCCCTTGCCATCGGCTTCGACGTCGGTGATCGGCTGTGAGAGTTCATCCAGGTCGCGCAGCGCCTCACACATTCCGCGACAATCCCAGCGGCGCAGCAAGCCGGGACGAAACGGCTTTCGGGGTTCGACCATTCCCGCAAGTTCGCCTTCTTGCATGCGCGCCTCGAAGAAGCGGTAGATCATTTCGCGCGATGTCTTGTTGTAATCGTTACTGATGCTGACTGCGCCGAAAAGCACCGGGATTTCGGGCCGGGTCGCGATCAGGCGGGCGATTCCTTTCCACAACAGCAGGAGCGGGGCATACTGCCGCTGGTATTCCGGGCGCACAAAGGAACGGCCCATCTCGAGCGCGGGTCCCAATCTCTGGAAGATCCGCTCATCGTAACGGAAGAGAGTGCTGGTATAGAGACCGGCGACGCCAAAGGCGGGGAGAATTTCGGCTGTGCTTCCGGCGCGGTAGGCACCTACCAATTCGCGCCGGGTCTTGTGCCACAACACCAGGTGCCAGTAGTAGTCGTCGAAACGGTCGAGGTCCAGACTTTTGCCGGTGCCTTCGCCGACCTGGCGGAAAGTCACCTCGCGGAGCCGTCCTACTTCCCGCAGCAGGCGCGGTATTTCGTGAGCAGTTCCCAG
Source organism: uncultured Acidobacteriaceae bacterium (assembly GCA_963819035.1). Taxonomy (GTDB): domain Bacteria; phylum Acidobacteriota; class Terriglobia; order Terriglobales; family Acidobacteriaceae; genus Sulfotelmatobacter. The sequence goes on from CAWFUU010000019.1 coordinate 231,458, forward strand.
ATACACAGCGAGGTCGCCATTGGAGGCAAGACAGCGGTCGCCGGGGAGCCTCTCGACTTCCTGCGCAAGCACGTCTCGACTTTCCGCCGCGGCGATGGGTTCCTGTGCTCTCAGGGCTAGTTTGGATCGTACGGCGTAGAGCCGCGAAGGTTCGGGTTTGCTGCGCCGCGCCAGCAGGTAGGTGCGCCAGCGCAAGTATTCTGTGGCCTCGTGGTCGCCGCCGAGTCCGGCAATGGCTTGGCGATCGATGGGGCTGCCCACGCGAACTTCCACGGTCTTGCCTTCCTGCTGCAAGAACTCCTGCAGGAGGAATGCGCCGCGCAATTTGGGGTGAACCATGCTGAGAAGCTGGAATCCGACGCTGTTGTGGCCGCAGAAATACACCGGCAAGGCGGACGCACCGCTGTGGCGCATCAGCCGCACGGCTGCGGCATTCCACATGGGATCGGCGATCTGCGCGGCCGGCATCTGCCAGTGCGAGACCTCGCCGGCGGGAAACATGGCCAGCATGCCGCCTTGTTGCAGCCAGGCAAGGGCCTGCCGCATGGCGCGCCGGTTGGCTTCCGCCGAGTGGTCGGTGTGAAAGGGATCCACAAAGATGCAGTGCTGGGCCAGTTCCGGAATGTCGGCGAGCAGGTAGTTGGTGAGGACCTTCGCATCCGGGCGGACGCGCGTCATGAGGACTGTCAAGATCGCGCCATCCAGCATGCCATACGGATGATTGGCCACAACCACAACCGGGCCGGTCGCTGGAATGCGCGCTTGATCGGAGGCATCGACGCGAAGTCCGATTCGCATTTCGGTGAGCAGGCTCTCAAGGTGAAATCCCTGGGGCGATTGCTGCACCCGTCGATAGAGATCACGCACACGGCCTACCGGAGCAAACTTCGCGGCCAGACCGGGAAGCTCGGAGATTCGCGACAACACCTCCGCGGTCTCGCTGTTCGTGCGAAGCTGGTTTGATGGCATGTACCACGAATAGTGGAATCACTTTGCAGCAGGATGACGGGCAAGTTAAAAACTGATGAAATGTGATGCTGATAGACGAGAGAGTAACCACGCGAGTAACCTCTCGGCGAAGGGCCGCCTAAGCCGCGCGAATTGTGCGGGCTTTACGGCATGAGTAAACAGGTTGCGGGAAAAACTCGCGCAAAGAGTAAAGAGCGACCCCTCAGGCGCTAAAGCGCGCCTCATCTTCAGTGACTTAACGGCACGACTTTAAGTCGTGCCCTTCCCAAAAGCTGTGCGAGCCGGAATTTGCCCGCAACGGTGAAAGCGATGACCTGATACGAATCGCGAGTCTCAGAGAAGTGCTTAGGCAAGCGCGATGGGTTAGGTCTCAAGCCTATAGCGCGTTTCGGCTAGCGCGTAGAGTCTGCGCCAAACGAGGCGATTGATCGTGACTACGGTGGCTGCCATCATCATGGTCGCGGCGAGCAGCAGATCGAAATTGCCCTGGTCGGTGGCTTGCGAGATCGTCGCGCCAAGGCCTGCCGTGGTGTAGATGTGTCCCTTGAAATGAAAGTACTCGGCGACGATGCTGGCGTTCCAAGCACCGCCGGACGCAGTCACCATGCCGGTGACGAGGTAAGGAAAGATTCCCGGAAGGATGAGCTTCTTCCAGCGCTGCAGTCCTTCCAGGCGAAAGACCGAGCAGCATTCCCTCAAATCTGTAGGGATGGCGATCGCTCCGGCAATCACATTGAATAAGATGTACCACTGGGTGCCGAGCAAAAGCAGGACGATCGAGCCCACACCCAAGCCACCGCCGATGCGAATCAGCAACAGCAGCACCACGGGGAAAAGCGCCGTCGCGGGGACAGAGGCTGCAATCTGCGCCAGCGGTTGGGCGATGCGGGCCAGCTTCGGGTTAAAACCGATGGCGACGCCGGCGGGAATCGTCCACAGCGCACCAATCAGCAAGGCTACGTTCACGCGCAGGAAGGTTGCGCCCAAGCCGATGCCAGCCTCGCGCAGCTCGGCTTTCTGCAAGCCACTCAGAATGATCCCGACGCGCACGAGCCCGTAGCCCATGCCGCCGAGCAGTGCCACGGCCAGGAGGCGCGCGAGCCAGATCTTCCAGGGACTGCCGGGTCCGGTTTCCTCGCTAGAGCGTGTGTGTGAGAAGTAAGCCGTCAGGCGCTCGCGCAGCGGGGTTACGGTGCTCTTGCGGATACGCGCGAGACTGCGCGAGTGACGGATCAAGTCGAGCACCCAGGATTGCGGAGCATCAGTGCTTTCGACCTGCTCGACCTTGAACTTCTCTGCCCAGGCAATCACGGGACGCCAGACAAACTGATCGAGCAGCACGATCACCGCAATCATGGTGGCGACTCCCCACAGGATCGACGACGTGTCCCCGGCACTGGCGGCGGTTTGCAGGTATGATCCCAAGCCGGGCAGCCGGAAATCGCGGGCGCCCAGCACGAACATTTCGCAGGCCATCAGAAAAAACCAGCCGCCGGCGACCGACATCATGGAATTCCAGACCAGGCCGATGGCGGCATAGGGCAGTTCCATTTCAATGAAGCGCTGCCACCCGCTGAAGCGGTAGATCTTTGCCGCTTCGCGCATCTCTTTCGGAATGCTCTTGAGGGATGCGTAAAAGCTGAAGGCCATGTTCCAAACCTGGCCGGTAAAGATGAGCAGGATCGCACCTGCTTCGACGCCCAACTGTCGGCCGGGAAATAGGGCCACCATGGCCAGCATGACGCCAGGAAGAAAGCTGAGTACAGGAATGGACTGCAGAACGTCGAGCAGTGGAATCATGAACCGCTCGGCCCGCGGGTTGTACGCCGCGATATAGCCATAGACCAGCGTGAAGGCTAGGCTCAGCACGTAGGCGATCGTAATCCGCAGCAGCGAGTAACCCGCGTAGGCCGGCAGGGCCAGCGGACTGCGGGAGATTTCGACTTCGGGAGTGAAGGGGCCCAGCCATGTACGTCCCACTACGAGCACGCCGTAGAACAGCGCAATGCCTGCGCCGAACATGAGGAGGTCGGGCAAGTAGGAAATCTCGATGCTGGGCAGTTGCGTCCAGATTCGGTAGGCGGAAAATCCGCGGAAGGTGGCCGATTTCTTTGCGTGAGTCATGCTTCACGTTTTCTCAGGATTTCGGGGCAGAGGCGGAGTTTTGATTGTCGACCGGGGCAGGTTCCGTTGGCGCCGGCGGCTCACTCAGGGCGAGGCGGCCGCTCTCGCGGTCATAATCGAAAATTTCGGCGTAGCGCCCCCAGTTCAAGGCGGTTTCAAACTGACGCTGCACTTCGTCTTCGGCGAAGTATTCGTCGAGGATGTCGTGGAAAAATTCGTCCTGAATGGAGTGATCTGACTTGCGTTTCAGGATGCTGTCAATCTGCTTGAGGATGGTCACATGCTCCAGGCAAGCCTTGCGGAATAAAACCTTGCGCTGCTGAATGTCGGCTTCCGCGAAAGCTGTGCCCTGCGGCGTGATCTGGACATCGCCCTCTTTCAACCAGGCAAAACCCAGCAGCACACAGGCCTCAAGAATCGGGAGCAGATCCTGGACGTCCATGACCAGTTCTTCAGCGAGACGGAATAGATCCTCGCGACCGCCGCGATCCTGCAGCAGTTCCACCAGGCCGGCGATGCCGCCTACGCGAGCATGAGGCAGCATCTGATATTTTGCGGTCCGAATGGGTGCGGCTTGTTTCTTGAATTCGTCCTTCGTTATTCCACCCTTGGGAAGAATAAGTTCGGCCGTGGTTTCGGCATCCGGGATCGCGTGTTCCACCTCGGGCTCCGTCATCACTTTGTAGATGTAATCGACCAGTTCCACAAAACGCGCGGACTTGCGGTCCCGCGGGTGCTTAAGCCGCACATTGAAGTCGGAGCGGACCCGCGCGGGATTCCGTCCTAACACCATAACGCGGTCGGCCAGCATCACCGCTTCTTCGATGTTGTGGGTCACGATGAAAATAGCGCTGGTGGGCATCTTCTTGTTGAGCCAGAGTTCGAGCAGTTCACCGCGCAGGTTTTCGGCGGTGAGCACGTCGAGCGCGGAGAACGGCTCATCCATGAATAGGACTTCCGGTTCGACCACTAAAGCGCGCGCGAATCCCACACGCTGCTTCATCCCACCGGAGAGTTCCTTGGGATACGCGGTTTCGAATCCATCCAGTCCAACCGTGTCGAGGGTGCGAAGGGCGCGTTTGTGGCGCTCGACGGCGGGGACGCCCCGAGCTTCAAGGGGAGCCTCAACATTCTCCAGCACGGTGAGCCAAGGGAAAAGAGCGAAACTTTGGAACACAATCGCAACATTCGGCGTGTGACCATCGAGCGCCTTTCCGTGCCACATCAGGGTTCCCGACGTCGGTTCCGAAAGGCCGGTCAGCATGCGCAGCAGAGTGGACTTACCGCAGCCTGAAGGGCCAAGCAGGGCGATGATCTTGCCGGATTCGACTACAAGATCGGTCGCGCCCACGACCTGGATGCGCGTACCGTCCGGTTGCGGATAAGACTTTTCGACCGCGACGGCCTCGATTATCGCTTCGCTCACTCTCTGACTCCCGTACTTTCTATACACGATCGGCGCAGAAGCGCAAAGTACGCTCTGCGTTGTAACACTGCATTCACAATAAAATCCGACGTCCGTTCAGGCGGCGAAGGTGTTGTCCGCCGGCTTAGTGAAGGATTGAGGCAGCCGGTCGCTCATTTCGGCGAGATGCGCCAGCTTCGCCGCCAAGTCGCCGGTAAGATGACCGGGCTCGAAACGCCAACGCCAGTTGCCGCCGTAGACGCTAGGAGTGTTCATGCGGGCCTCGCTGCCGAGTCCAAGCACATCCTGCAGGGGAATGATGCTCAGGTTTGCGGGAGAGCATTGCGCGGCGCGAATAAATCCCCAATGGATGCCGTCATCGCACCGACCCAGATAGGTCTCGGCGTTGCGACGTTCGTGCTCGGCTGCGCCAGCGCGCCACCAGCCCACCACCGTGTCATTATCGTGCGTACCTGTGTAGATAACCTTGCCCGCTGCCCGATGCGGCAGGTACATGTGCGCGCCTGCGTCGCCGAAGCCAAACTGCAGCACGGCCATGCCGGGAATCTGCAACCGGTCTCGCAGAGCGTGCACCTCGGGAGTGATGTAGCCGAGGTCCTCGGCAAAAAAGGGCAGGCCACCCAGCGACTCGCGGAGCTTCAGGAACAAGTCGTCTCGAGGGCCGTCGACCCAGCGGCCATTCACCGCCGTCGGGTCTGCAGCAGGAATCTCCCAGAACTGATCGAATCCGCGGAAGTGATCGAGACGGATGTAATCGCAGTTCTGGGTGGCCCAACGCAGGCGCTCCACCCACCATTGATACCCTTGCTCTTTCATCACGTCCCAGCGGTACAGGGGATTTCCCCATCGCTGTCCAGTCTTGCTGAAAAAGTCAGGCGGCACTCCCGCCACCACCTCGGGCTCGAGTTTGTCGGTGAGCCGGAACAGTTCGCGGTGCGTCCATACGTCGGCGCTATCGTGGTTCACGAAGATAGCCACATCGCCGACGACACGAATGGCGCGCTCGGCGCAGTAGCGCCGCAAAGCGCGCCACTGCTCATAGAAAGCGAACTGCAGAGCGCTGCGAATCTGGATGTCGTCGGCGAGATCGGCACGGGCCTTGTCTAAGGCGGACGGTTCCCGGTTTGCCAGATCGTGTGGCCACTGATTCCAGCATTCCAGCTTGTGCCGGGCCCGCAGCCCATCGAAGAGAACGAAGCCGTCGAGCCACCAGGCATTTTGGGCACGAAAAGTCTCAAAGCGCCGCATCGCTTCGCTGGAGCCCGAGCGCAGGAAACTCCTAGCCGCCTCAAACAGCATCGGCATTTTTTGGGCGAAGACGGATTCGTATTCGACGGCATCGGAATCGGATGCGGTCTTTGCCGGGCCGATCTTTGCCGGGTCGATCTTTGCCTTGTCAATCTTTGCCTTGTCAATCCAGCCGTGTTCGGCCAGCCGCTCCAGGCTGATCAACAGCGGATTTCCGGCGAATGCTGAGGTTGACGAGTAGGGCGAGTTACCGTAGCCGACGGGGCCCAGAGGAAGCACCTGCCAAACGCCTTGGCGGGCCAAGGCAAGGAAATCTACGAAGCGGTAGGCAGCGGGACCAAAATCACCGATGCCGCCGCGCGCAGGCAACGACGTGGGATGCAACAGGATTCCTGCGGCGCGGGGAAAGGACATGAACGCGGCTACATTCCCTGCTCGTTTCCCGTGCGAGTCAGCGTTTTCAGTTCTTCCTGGTTGATCTTGATCTTTCCCGACTTCTCCATCTGGTCGCGCAGGCTCGAAACGAAGAGACCGAAGAGTTCCTGCTGCTTGGTCTGCAGCAGCGAGTCACGAATCTCGTCGCGCTTCGCGGCGTAATCGGCATCGGTAGGCTTTTGATTCTCAAGGACGGCGAGGACTACTCCGTTGGCGCCGCTGTTGATGGGGCCACTGATCTCCCCTGGCTTCATGGTGAAGGCCACGGCGGCCTGCCCGGTCATCGAACCGACTTCGGGAACCTGGCCATCAGGAGGAACGAAGTCGCTGGTCTTCACCGTTGCGCCGAGTTCCTTGGCCGCGCGCTTCAGGTCATGCTCCGTCTTGGCGCGGTCGGAAAGTTCCTGCGTCTTTTGGGTGAGCAGTATGCCGGACCGCTCGTTCTTGAATTCATCCTCGACCCTGGTGCGAATTTCCTCAAAGGTCGGCGTGGCGGCCGGCGTGACCTCAAGCAACTGAAACACGACGATTCCCTGCGATGCTGAGGCGATATCGGGCGGCGACTTCTCGGCCGCGGTAAAGACGGCATCCATGAACTGCGGCGCCGGCCCCAGACCCGGCAGCATGTCTTTACGGGCGAAGAAACCTGACGTAATCACAGGAATCGACTGTGCCCCGGCAGCGGCGTCGAGGCCTTGTGCGCGAGCCTGCTTCAGCAAATCTTCCGCTTGCTTCTGCGCAATCTGCTGTGCCTTTTGACGCTTCAGGATGGGCTCGATTTCAGCCTTGACCTCGTCAAGGGTCTTCATGTGCGCGTCCTGCTTGTCGTCCACGCGGATGATGTGGAAACCGTAGCTGCTCTTCACCAAGTCGCTGATCTGGCCCTTGGGCAGCGAAAACGCAACCTTCTCAAACTCGGGAACGGTCTGTCCCTTGCCGATCCAGCCCAGCGATCCGCTTTCCTTGGCGCTGCCGGGATCTTCCGAATACTTCTTGGCGAGGTCTTCCAGCTTGGCTCCGGACTTTAACTGCTTGAGCAAATCCTCGGCGCGGTGCTGCGCCTCCGCGACGCCTTTGTCGTCAATCTTGCCGTCCGGTCCCGGCAGCGGCGTCTTGATCAGAATGTGGCTGACCTTCACTTGCTCCGGCGTGCGGTATTGTTCGCGGTGCTGGTCGTAGTATGAACGCAGGTCATCCTGGGTCAACTGGATCGTGCCCTCGACCTTGCTCGTATCGACAATGGCGTACTTGACCTTGCGCTTTTCGGGGATCGAATTCGCGTAGTTAGCCTTGTGGCTCTCGTAATAGGCCTTGAGTTCTTGATCAGCGGGATGCAAGCCCTTTTTGATATCGTCCTGCTTCAAGACGGCGTAGTCGAACTTGACTTTGGAGTTCTGCTTAATGAACTGGTCGTGAATCTCGGATTCACTCACGCTTGCGCCGCCCGAAATCAGGGCCTGAAGCTTGGTGATCAGGATTTCATCGCCGACTTCTTGTTCGAACTTAGCTGGAGTGAGGTTTGCTCTCTGCAGCATTTGCTCGTACTCGGGTTGTCCAACAAAGTTACCGCCCGGGAAAAATGCCGCGGCATAGCGTCCATGCTGCAGTTCGTCCTTTACCTCTTCCGGCGTGGCCCGCAACCCCATATGCTGGGCTTCGCTCAACAGGACCTGGCGTGTGATCAACTGCTCGGCTGCCCGCTGCGCGAAGAAAGGCAGGAGGAGCCCCATGTTGGCGCCACCCTGCGGCATTTGCTGCTGCAGCATCTGCCGCGCGGTCTGGCGGACCTCGTCGGCGGTAACGTCGCCGCCCTCTACTTTGGCGACGATGCCCTTGCCGGGCTGGCCGCCGCCAAACACTTCGCTGTTAAGGCCACCGGGAATCAACGTAATAACCATGGAGGCACAAATGATCAACAGCAGGCCCCCGAGAACATACTTCGTGGTCTGCCCGGACTTTTGCAGAAATCGAATCATCGCTTGTCGCTCCAGAGTGGGGAAGGCGAATTTTCAATTATAAACCAGGCGAGCCTGGTTCAATGGCCAAGACATCTCACAAAACTGAGGGCAGTCGTGTTGGAACCAGAACACACTCAAATTCGGCTATTGAAACGAATTAATAGAAGTGTTATCCATTTCTGCGGGGCATTTGGCGAGTACCGCTCCCATTCACGATGACGAACAAGCTTCCGCAAGAAACTAGGAGCATCATGAATTTTCAACGGCAGGGCGTGATTTCCTTCATCGCTATTCTTGTTCAATGTGTTCTGGTCTCATCCGTTCTGGCGCAAGACAAGCCCGAAGCCAGAGGTACCGGGGAGTCCAAACTCGCGCTGCACGATGCCTGGAAACTGCAAACTTCGGCCAAGGTCGAGGCCAAGGGAGAGGTCATTTCGACGCCGCAGTTTTCTCCTCAAGGATGGCACGAAGCAACCGTGCCGACTACCGTCGTGGCTGCACTGGTCAGGGACAAAACTTTGCCGGATCCCTTTTTCGGGATGAACCTGCGCGATTTCGCGGGCGTGACCTACCCAGTGGGTGGCAATTTTTCAAACATCGCGATGACGCCCGACAGCCCTTACGCCGTTTCCTGGTGGTACCGCAAGCAGTTCGAGGTGCCGGCATCGTACAAGGGCAAGGCCGTGTGGCTGAAGTTCGACGGCATCAACTACCGTGCGAACATCTGGCTCAACGGAAAGCAGATTGCGAACTCCGACACTGTTGCGGGAGCATGGCGCACATACGAGTTCAACGTGACAGCGGCGGCCAAGCCCGGCGCGGAGAATGTGCTCGCGGTGCAAGTTTTTTCTCCGACGGAGAACGACCTTGCCATTACGTTCGTCGACTGGAACCCCGCGCCGCCCGACAAGAATATGGGACTCTGGCGCGACGTTTACCTCACCACGAGCGGTCCAGTCGCCTTGCGTTATCCCACGGTGGTGTCGAAGCTGAATCCTCCCGTCAACGACCGCGCGCAGCTGACGGTCACGGCACAGGTCAAAAATGGCACGGGTCAACCGGTGAAAGGGACGCTCCGAGGCCAGATCGACGATGTGAAGTTCGAGCAAGAGGTCGAACTTGCTCCCAATGAAGCGAAGGATGTGACCTTCACTCCGGATCATTTCGCACAGCTCTTCTTTGCGAAGCCACGCTTGTGGTGGCCGATACAGATGGGCAAGCCGAATCTGTATCCGTTGACGATGGAGGTCGAAGTTGGCGGCGTGGTCAGTGACCAGTCTCACACTGAGTTCGGGATTCGCGAAATCACGTCTGACCTCAACTCCGTGGGTGGGCGCGCTTTCCATATCAACGGCAAAAACATTCTGATCCGCGGCGGCGGCTGGACGCCCGACATGATGATGCGTGAAAGTTCGCAGCGCCTGCGGGATGAAATGCGCTACGTGCGCGACATGGGACTAAACACCGTTCGCCTCGAAGGCAAATTGGAAACTCAGGAGTTTTATGAACTGGCGGACCGTGAAGGCATCCTGGTCATGGCCGGGTGGTGCTGCTGCGATTTCTGGGAGCGATGGCCGCGCTGGAAACCACAGGACTACGAGATCGCGAAACAGTCGCTGCGAGATCAGATCTACCGGCTTCGCAGCCATCCCAGCCTGGTCATGTGGCTGAACGGCAGCGACAATGCGCCGCCGCCAGATGTGGAGCAGATGTATCTCGATGTAGAGAAGGAATTGTTGTGGCCCAACCCGGTCGTGTCTTCAGCGACGGGAAAAGGAACCTCGGTCACCGGCGACAGCGGGGTCAAGATGACGGGGCCGTACGAATATGTTGCTCCGAGTTACTGGGAGGTGGATACGCCGGAAGGTCAACCCGGGCGTAAGCAGTGTAACCCCGGAGGCTGTGGCGGCGCCTATGGTTTCAACACCGAAACCAGCATGGGGCCGGCGGTTCCTCCTATTGAGAGCATCCGGGCCATGGTGGGCAAAGACCACCTGTGGCCGATCGACGACGTTTGGAATTATCACGCGGGTGGTGGCGAGTTCAAAACCATCGGAGTATTCAGTGACGCGCTCGCCAACCGATACGGCAAGTCGGACAACGTGGAAGACTTCGCCACAAAATCACAGATGCAGACGTATGAAGGCGTGCGCGCCATGTACGAGGCCTACAGCCGCAACAAATACCAGGCCACGGGCGTGATTCAGTGGATGCTCAACAACGCCTGGCCTTCGATGATCTGGCACCTTTACGACTACTACCTGAGACCCGGCGGCGGGTACTTCGGCGCCAAGCGCGCGATGGAAGCGCTGCATCCGATCTACGGTTACGACGATCACTCGATCTGGGTGGTCAGCAGTCAATACGTGGATGCGAAGGGAATGAAACTCACTACGAAGATCTACAACCTCGACATGACAGAGAACTTCTCGCAGGAGAATACGGTCGATGCCTCCGCCGACAGCACTGCCAAGATCTTCACGTTGCCCGACGTGAAAGGCTTGAGCCCGACATACTTCCTCGTGTTGCGCCTGGAAGACTCGGTCGGCAAACTTGTCGGGTCAAATTTCTATTGGCTGTCGACCAAGCCGGAAATCCTCGATTGGGCGAAGACGAATTGGTGGATGACGCCGACCGCGTCGTTCGCTGACTTCACCGCGCTCTCGCAACTTCCCAAAGTCAAATTGAAGGTCACCGACCGTACGGAACGCCGGGGCGAAGACGCGATTACGCACGTCACGCTCGAAAACCCGGGCAAGGCCCTGGCCTTCTTCGTGCGTCTGAAGGTGGACAAGGGGGCCAAGGGTGACGAGATTCTGCCCGTCGTCTGGGAGGACAATTACATCTCGCTACTCCCGGGTGAGAAGCGCGAGGTAACCGCAACCTATCGCGCCAGTAAATTGGGCGCAGCCAAGGCTACGGTGGAAGTCAGCGGCTGGAACGTGGAATAGAGGGAATTAATTCGTGGAACCGGGTAATTGGAGTCATTGACGGCAGTCTCGAGCGACCGCTTTCAAATTACACAATTACCCGATAACTAAGTTCCCTGATCCTTTCAGACGTGTTGCGAGACCGAGAGGATGTTCCCATCGGGATCCTTGAACCACGCCACTTTGTCTCCGGTGGGAGCAGTCCAGATTCCTAGTTCGTCCTGTTTGAAGAACCCGAAGACTTCAAAGTGAACGCCCTTATTCTGTAGGGCCTGCACTACGTTCTCAATGCCCGAGACCTGCCATCCGAGTACGGTGAATTGGACTGGAGTGAAGTCTTTCATTTTCGCCGCCCGCACCATGATCCCATTCGCGTCGAAAACAAGCGCGAACCCGTCGTCCTTGACGAAACGCAACCCTAGCACGCCCTCGTAGAATGCTCGGGCTTTCTCTGAATCCTTAATCGGAACGAAAGCAACAATGTTCGTCGAACCAAGCATGCAGAGCCTCCTCGCCGATGACTTGATGTCAATGCGTCAAGGCCAAAGAGTACGCGATTGCACTGGTTACGTCATTACGCTATTGTGACAATGAATGTCGAAAATACGACATGGCGTGCACGTTTGCCGGAAACTGCCTTCGCCTGTGACGGCCCTCGCATTCGAACTCAATCACGGTCATGTGATCCCGGAACACGTCCATGCTGAGGACCAGCTCGTCTACGCCTGCCGGGGAGTCATGACGGTGCGAACCAGTGCCGGAACCTGGGTTGTCCCGGCTCAGCGCGCGGTCTGGATACCAGCGCGGACGCCGCACAGCATTGTCATCTCGGGTGCAGTTTCCATGCGAACCGTCTACCTGCGACCGGGTACGGTGAAACTTCCGCGCGCGTGCGGCGTGGTGAACGTATCCGCGCTTCTGCAGCACTTGATCCTTCATTTGTGCACCCACAAAAAGCTAAGCAGGAGGTCGAGGATTCAGGCAAATCTGATCGATGTCCTCATCGATCAGCTTGAAACTGTAGCGGCTGTTCCGCTGCAACTGCCTTCTCCCTCAGACCCCAGGGCAGCGCGTGTGGCCGCAACTTTGCTGCGCAACCCGGGACCCGCTCATTCTTTGGCGGCTGCTTGCAAGCAGGCAGGAGCGAGCAAGAGGACCATCGAAAGACTATTTCAGCAGGAAACGCACTTGTCGCTGGGAAAGTGGCGGCAGCAGCTTCGGCTGATGCGGTCTCTACAACTTCTGGCAGCGGGAGAAAAGATCTCTCACGCGGCTCTGGAAGCTGGGTACAGCACTCCCAGCGCGTTCATCGCAATGTTCAAGAAGGCACTCGGAACCACGCCGCGGCGTTATTTCGCGGATCTCTCCGGCGAAGAGTCTGACTCTTACTCCGCTACGAGTCGCTGAAATCGATCATCACTGGCGCAGAGCGGAACCAGTTCGTCTTGTACCCGACATAGAGAATTCCAATGGCGAACCAGATGCCGCCGACGGTTTTGGCTAGGTTGTTTAGATTCCACCAAATCAGGCCGCAGAACGCGAAGCCGATCAGCGGTAGAATCGTGTCGCGCAAAATCTTCCGCTCCGAGCCTGTCTTCTTAGCGATCATGGTGAACTGCCAGAAGCACGCAAGGTTTACGCCCATGAACGCGAGGAATGCTCCGAAGTTAAGCAATTCGCCCGCATGCTCATACGCGCTGCCGATGTAGTTGAGCAGCACCGCGCCGAGAAAAGCCAGGACGCCGATCAGCAGAATGTTATAGGTCGGAGTGCTGCTTCCTGGCTTGAGATAGCCGAAAAACTTTTTCGGCAAAACGCCGTCGCGGCCCATGCCAAAGAGCAGGCGCGCGGCACCCAGGGTACCGGTGAGTCCACTGCCGAACGCCGCTACGATCAGGATCGCACCCATAGCATTGAACAGAAGCAAGCCCCCCACCCGGCTGCAGATGTCCATGAACGCAGTTTCAAGGTTGGGAAACGAGCGCCAATCCGGCCACACTCGCGCACCGAGGTAAGCTTCTGCCGCGCTGCAGACACCAGCAAAAATGCAGGTCAACACCACCGCCAGCAGGACGTTGCGCTTAGGGTTCTCGACGTCCTCGGCCAGCGTGGTTACACCATCGAAGCCGATGTAGGTCAGGGCGGCAAACGACGTCGCGGTCAGGATCTTATGCGAGTTGAACGTCTTGGGGTCATATAAGGGCTGCATCGAGAACAGGCCGCTCCATCCCTGCCCGCCGTACAGGTAGCGAATCGCAAGCACGACGAAGAAGGCCACGACCACCGACATGACGGCCAGCAGAACCTTATTGGCGCGCGAAGACGACTTGACTCCGGCAAGATTCAGTAAGGTCATGATTCCGGCAATCAGGGCGGCCCATGCGATGTAGGGGATCTGCGGCAGGTATCGCTCGTGCAACGCTGTGGAGATCCACACGGTGTTGATGAGAGGCTGCAGCAGGTAGTCGAGAATCATCGCCCAGCCCGCGAGAAAGCCGAGGTGCGGATTCAATCCCTTGCCGACGTAGGTGTAGGCGGATCCCGCGGTGGGATAGAGCGCGCCCATGCGTCCATAACTGACGGCAGTGATCAGCATGGCGAAGAGGGCGATCAGAATGATCGTGACGAAGTGACCGTCAGAAAGCTTCTGCGCCACACCATAGAGCGGGACTGGTGCGATGGGTTGGATCAGAACGATTCCATAAAAAATAAGGTCCCAAAGAGTCAGCGTGCGACGCAGGCGTGGAACGGCAGAAGCAGCGGCAGTCGAGGTTTCCATCGGTCCGGCTATTGGATTATGGGAGGAGCAAAATTGTCAATATTAAAACGATTCCGTAAGCTCATCTTCGCTCTCCGTAGTCGAACCAATATCCCCGCTGCTCATTGCCGGACATGTGGCGCGTGTTGTATTCCAGCAGGTAGTGCACGTGGGCGTCGTCAAGCGGGAACGACTTCTTCGGCGTGTAGGGATACCCGCCCATGCTCAGGAACGGAAGTGGTGCGACGTAGTTGCCCTCGGCGGCGTAGAAGTCCATGTCTTTTTCGTAGCCGTTGGCGGCGAAGAAATAGTCGCGAACCCAACCCGCGGGCAGCGCCGGGAGGTTCGATGGATCGAAGTCCAGACGCACCTCGTCACCAGAGCCGAAGACGGCCAACTTGTCGTCGGTCGCGGTGAGCAGGGGCAGGACATCGCCATAGCGCGTGTAGGTTCCTGCCGGACGCGTGTATGGGCCGGTCGCGCTGGTTTGCTCGTAGATATACTGTACGTTTCCTGGAGGAGTGCCTTCCATCTTCAGGGGATAGCCGTGAGATTCGAGATCGGCGCGCACGAGGGGGACCTTAATTAAGCGAGTTTGAATTGCACGGAGATCCTTCGCTCCGCCTGAAGAGCGGCTGCGCTCAGGATGACGCAGAGAAGAGATTTCCCCTGTTTGACGAGACTGGTGCGTGCGACTGATCAGAATATTGTCCCAGTAGACCTGCAGGTTCGTTGTGATGCGGATCTTGCGCGTGCCCTTCGGCAGTTTGCCGGTGAGATCGGCGGTCATGGTGCGCGGGCCGCCCGCGGGGAAACCCATGTCATCCACTACACGCTTCCACTTGCTTGCAACCAGCGCGTCCACGTACGGCGATATCGCATGGATTCCCGCTTGCGATGCGGCGTACATGCTATTGGCAGAAAAATATTCGACTTCACCATGCAGCAGAAGCCATAACGGGCCGCCGGTGTAGGGCTCGCCTAGATCGAGCGTCAGGGTGTGCGGCTTGGCGAATCCCAGGAATTGCGTCAATGCAAAATCGCCGAAGTAACGATGCGCGAGCAAGTCGGGCAGCACGTCGTGGCCATGATCGTCCCATGCGCCGGCGGGGGGACGCGCGTCGCGGCTCACTACAACTTTGAACTCAGGATACGGCGGGTTCGAGGCGAAGTATTCGTTGGGATAGACATCGACGTCAGCCGGGTGATCGATCGCCAGTAGCCGCACCTGATCGAGGTAGACAGCCTCTTCCAGCGGCTCCATGAAGCGGAAACTGAGAACCGTCGTTGGTCGTTGGTCACTCGTCGTCGGCGAAAGCACCGGGTGCCCCGTCCTTGTCTCCGCGTTTTTTGCGGAGACAGGGCGGGGATTTTGATCCTGCTTCTCCCGAATCATGTTTCGATCGATCTTGATGTACTCAACCGGGCGCGGGATGTCGCGCTGGCCGGGGCCAACCCAGTGTCCGACGACGCCTGCGCCCAGCATGTCGGCGACGAACTCGTAGCGCTCGCCGTTCCAGACGAAGAGGGTCGGGCACGAACTGCCGCGGCGGTCGATTTCGAGAAAGTCCTGTTGCTTGTCGCCGGCGACCTGGATCTCGTCTTGCAACACGCCGGTCGGCCACAGCATGCGGACGATGTCCGCTTCTTTGGAGTCGCCTAGGCCGACGGTGAGGTAGGGCGAGTTCTGGCCGAGGTAGCCGTTGGAGCCGTAGATCTCGAATTTCTGCCGGTTGCCGCCCGAGAAAACTTCGACCTTGGTGCCGATGGCGGACTTGTTGTCGTTCAGTCCTTTGAGCGCGAGGCGCAGCCAGTGATTCCGATTGCCGCCTTCGTTGCGCAAGAGCACCGCCGGACCGTGATTCTGCGTTATGAGCAGGTCGGTGGCGCCGTCGTTGTCATAGTCGCCCGTGATGATGGCGCGCGGGTTTTCGAGATGAATCTTGTCGAGGCCGACGTCGGTGGTGACGTCTTTGAAGCCGTCCGGGCCGAGATTGCGGAAGAGGCGGACTTCGCCTTTCTCCTCTTTTGTTTCGCCGACGGCGACGAGGTCGACCCAGCCGTCGTTGTCATAGTCGAAGGCGGCGACACCGTAGGCGCTCTTCCAATTGGTCTGGGGCAGTTTCACTTGCTCGAAACTTTTGCCGTGGTTGTTGCGCCAGAGAGTGAGGCCGGGTGCAACCGTGGACGTGAATGCCAAGTCCATCCAGCCATCATGGTCAAAGTCGAGGACGGCGACACCGGCTGTGAGAACGGGCATTGCGGAACTCAGATCTTGTCGGTCCTTAAATTTGCCTTCCCGTGGATTTTCAAATAAAGCTAGCCGCTTACCCCCGCTAACGATGAGATCGACTGCGCGGTCATTGTTAAAGTCGCTACCAACTGCACTCACACTTCCGCTATGCTCTGACAGGCCAAGCGAGTCCGCTACGTTCGTGAACGTTTCGTTTCCGTTGTTGCTCCAGATGGCGTCTGCACTCTCAAGACTGTACCCCGAAAGCCCCGGCGGCCTTTCCATGCGGGAGTGGGCGACGAACAGGTCGATGTCTCCGTCGTGGTCGTAGTCGACGAAGGCGAGTCCCAGATTGAATCCTGCGTTGTTAAGACCGGCAGACTTGGTGGCGTCCTTGAAGACGCCGTTCTTTTCGTTGTGCAGGAGCAATACGTCGGTTCCAGTGTTGACGACGAGGTCGGTAGCGCCGTCATTGTCATAGTCGCCCGTAGTGCAACCAACGGCGTGCATGGCCGGATCGAGTCCGGCTTGCCTTGTAACATCGAGGAACTTGCCCTCGCCGGCATTACGATACAACGACTGCCCGCCCAGTTTGCCGCCGTCGGACAAGTAGACGTCGAGCTTTCCGTCGCCATCGAAATCGAAGAAACACGCCCCTCTGCCAAACATAGCCCAGTCGTTGCGAGAATCGGCGAGGCTGGGGTTCGAAACAATCCCAGCCGCTTTAGTCACATCCACGAAGTGAACCTTAATCTGCGTGGGCGGTTTTAACGCTGCCAGCGGCGAGTCCACGGCGCGCGAGTATTGGCCCTGCTCGCCGTAGGCCAGGCTCATGGGGGCGCCGATTTTGTTTTGCGTGATGTACTGGAATCGCTTGAGGTGCTCGCGGGCGTGGTCGACTTCAGAGGATTGCTGGTACGCGCGGGACAATCCGAATTCGGCGGAGGCGTGCAGGGGGTTGATCTTCAGCGCGTGCTGGAAGGCTTCAATCGCGGGCGGGAACTCCTTGGCCTGCACATAAGCCGTGCCTAGAAAATACCAGGTGTCGGCATCGTTGGGGTCAATCTCGGTGACACGCTTGAACGCGTCAATTGCCGCTTGCGCGTCGCCGGTATTCTTGGCGAGCAGGCCCAGGCTGTACGAGGCGTTCGGACTCTTCGGGTCCTGTTTGAGCGCGTCTTCCAGCGCGGCCTTGGCCTCGTCGACTTTCTGCAGGTTCAGGTAGGCAACGCCTTCGTTCAACCGCGCGATCGCAGACTTGGGATCGGCGGCCGCGGCCTGTTGGAACGCCTTCAGGCCTTTCTCGAAAAGCTGTTGGTTCATGTACGCGCAGCCCAGATTGTTCAGGCGGGCAGACTCAACTGGGTTCGGCTTTGCGTCGGGAGCAAGCAGGCCAAGAGCAGCGAGCACCGTGGCGACGAGGGCAGCGGAAATTCGCAGGTTCATTTCGCTAACGATTTAATCACAGAGCGAACCTCAGCGGCTAAAGCCGTATTGGTCTTGTGAGACTTTACGGCACGAGTGGAACTCGTGCCCTTCCCGGTTTTCCCATAAGAACCTGAATGGGCAACTTCGCACCAGGTTATCGCCCGGCAGCTTTCACCGTCATCATCGTGTGGCGTGCCGGAGCCTTCCCGTATGCTCGGTTGGCGATGATTCCCTTCCCTTCCTGCACGGTGATGGTCTGGCCGGCGTTGACGTTGGCGAGCTTGTCAACCTGGCCGCTGGGCCATTGAATTTCGACGCTATCAGCTTTTGTCTGTTGGCCAAGGCCAAAGGTCAGCACCAACTCGCTCTGGGCGAGGTAACTCGAGCCTGAGCGTAGCATCTTCCACTGCTTGTCGCTCCCGGAGGCGACGCGGACGACTGCGCCAATGCCGTCACGGTTCGATTTGGTTCCGACCAACTTGATGCGGAGGCTGTGATTGGTTCCGCCTTCGTTGTGGAACAGGTAGGCCGGGCCGGCATTGGTGGTGAGCAGAATGTCGAGGAAGCCGTCGTTGTCGACGTCGGCATAAGCCGCGGCCCGCGCCACTTTCGGAGCGGCAAAAACTTTGCCCATCTGGGCGGTCACTTCGGTGAATTTTCCGCCACCGAGATTGCGAAAGAGATGCGACGGTTCGGCATAGCTCACGCGCTTCTGCACCCGTTCGATCTCATCCTCGATGTGGCCGTCGGCCACGAAGATGTCGGGCCATCCGTCATTGTCGTAATCGAAGAAGAAACAGCCGAAACCCAGCGTGACCAGTGTGGCGCGGCCGACTTCCGACTGCGGCGCTTCGTCGACGAACAGGCCGTTGCCCTCGTTGTGGTACAGCGAGACCATCTGGTTGGCGAAGTTACTGATGAGGACACTGGCGTGGCCGCTGCGGTCGTAGTCCGCCGCATCTGTACCCATGCCCGCGCGGGCAACGCCGTCCTCGCTGAAGCCGATGCCGGCGGCGACTCCGCGCTCCTCGAAGGTTCCGTCTTTCTTGTTCAGGTAGAGCTTGTTGGGCTGCGTATCGTTGGCGATCAGGACGTCGGGCCAGCCATCGCCGTTGGCGTCAAGGATCGCAATACCCAAGCTTTTCGACGTGGGATCGCCTAGCCCGGCTTTCTGCGTGGCATCTTCAAACTTGCCGCCGCCCAGGTTGTGCCACAGCCGCACCGACGTTCCTTTGTACGACTCAGGGGTGCAGTAGGACTTGTGAGCGCCGTCGAGAGTGCAGTATAGATCGGTCTGTTCGGTCCACTGCACGTAGTTCGCGACCACTAGATCCAGCTTGCCGTCGCGGTCGTAGTCGACCCAGGCGGCGCTGGTGGAGAATTCGCTCGGCCCCCACATGCCCGCGGATTTGGTGACATCGGTGAATGTGCCGTTGCCGTTGTTGTGGAACAGATGGCTCTGGCCCAACGCGGAAATGAAGATGTCATCGAATCCGTCGTTGTCGTAGTCGCCAACGGCCACGCCGAATCCGATACATGGGCACGGCCAGGCCGGCTTTGCGCGTCACGTCGGTGAAGGTGCCGTCGTGGTTGTTGTGGTAGAGCTTCGGCGTAGTCGCGCCGGCGTGCTGGTGTCCAGGAAAATCGTCGCCGTTGATCAGAAGGATGTCAGGGTATCCATCGTTGTCGTAGTCGATGAATGCGCAGCCGGGGCCCATGGTCTCCGGCAGCCACTTCTTTCCGAAGGCGCCGTTGTTGTGGGTGAAGTGAATACCCGCCTGGGGGGTGACGTCGCGGAAGGTGATCTGCTGGGCAGCGCTTGTCTTCGTATCAACAAAAACAATGAACACAGACACACCGAGGCGCTGAGAGAGACGGCGCAGGTTCTGTTCGGGAAGGGCATTTATCTGGAGGCTCCCGAAGAGACAGCCAGCCGGGCTTTGCCCGGGCGGACAGTCGAGGCGGCTGTCCCCACATGGACGGTGAAAGGAATTGGTAGCGGCACCGAAACATGTTCGTGCACCGCCTGGCGCTCGTTGTTGTCTTCGGGATGAAGTTGGCGGTAGGGGCCTGTGATGGCTTGCGATGATTCGTCGGCCTTGAAGCGCATGTAGCGTGCCTGATGCTCTTTGGCCAGTTTGTCGTTGCCTAAGCCGTTGTAGCATAGCATTAAGTTATAGTGGGCCTGCAGGTCTTCGGGATCGATGGCGAGCACCGACTGCAGAACTTTCACCGCTTCGTCGTATTTGCGTTGCAGAAAGAGCACGCGTCCCAGGTCGTTGAGCGCAACGCGATCGCGCGGATATTGCTCAAGCACAATTCGCAGGCGAGCGTCGGCGCCGGCGTAGTTGCCATCGGCGCGCAGAACTTTGGCGTAGAAGAAGTTCGCGCGGGCCAGTCTGGGAGATAAGGCAAGAGCCTTGTCGAGCACCGTCCGGGCACGCTCCATGTCGCCCTCCTGCACCGCGCAGCGGCCAATGTTCACCCAGCCATCGGGATTGCTCGGGTCGGCCTCGGTGACTTTCTGGAAGGCCGCGGCCGCGCCTTTCAAGTCTCCTTGCAAGAACAGGCCAATGCCATAGTCGTTCCAGCGCTGCCATTCTTCTTTGCGGACGATGGTTTTCGGTTCGGGAGCCGGAGCGTTATAGGTGACCACGGGTAGCGTGACTTCGTCTTCGGCAATGGCAACGATGGGGAGGTCGGGAATCTTTTCTTCCTTGGCGGAAACCCCATTGAGTGATGCCGTGAATACGGTCGGACGGTCATCGTAGTCCGGCGAAACCGAATTCGGCTCGGCCGGGTCAGGCTGACCAGCGAAAGCCTCGTGTGTGCCATACCACGAAAACTTCCGGTAGCAGAGGCGCGCATGCAGCGTAATCTTGTTGCCAGCGTTTTCAGGAACGAGCAGTCGGTAGTGCACAGTGTCCGCAGCACCTGGGGGAATCAGCCTCACGTAAACGACCGACCGAGTTGCCCAGGCGTTGCGCTTGTTGATGGGATTGCCATGGGCATCGATCTGGAGGGAACGATAAAAGTGCGCCCCCTTTTCGACGGGGCCGTGGCCGTTATCTTCGACCATGCCGCTCCAGAAAATCGTTTGGCCCTTGTCGTCAGTGCCCTTCAGTTCGAGCCAGGTGTCGTAAGCGTCCACGGTGCCGCCGGGGAAGAAGTGCCCGACTTTCTTGGTCCGCACGACTACGTCGACGCGCACGGCATCGCCTCGGCGGAGGGCGGGCTGTACGCGGTTCAGCGGTGCAGTGATGGGAGCGGCCTCTCCACCGGCCTCAACCGGGACTTTGCTTTCGGCCTCCTCGCCCACAGCGAACGTGGTGGAAAGTTCCGACTGAGCTGCCGCCCCGGGCCTCAGCGGCGCCTGAGCGGGAGACAGCGCGAAAATGTCGACCGTCAGCGCGCCGTTCTTCAGGAAGTCTTCGGTCAGCTTGAGTTGCGGAGCGTCTTCGTTTGCGGTTGGAAGCGCGGTGTTGGCCGCCGGGAAGCGGTGCGAGTGCACGAAGCCGTTGATGTTGCCTTGATCTTTCGAGGCTTCCATGGGCATATGGCAATCGGCGCACTGCTGCGGCTTGGGTGGATAGTAGAAGGAACGTGCTCCCTGGCCCGATACGCCACTCGCTTGCCAGTTGTCATATTCGTTGAAGCCACGGAACCAGCGGTAGTGGTTCACCGGAACGTCGAGGTGAACTTTGTGGCACGAGGAACAGAACTCCGCCGTCTGATCGCGCATGAAGGGCTTGAGGAACACGCGCCGGTGCGGCTCGGGATTCAGCTTGATCAGGAAATCATGCAGCGCGCGTGCGACAGGATTTTGCGTTGCGGCGAGTTCGTGAAGTTTCGGATATTCCAGATAAAAATCGGCCTGCCCCATCGTGCTCTTCACGTTGGCGATGGAGTGGCACATCATGCAGCCCAATCCGGCTTGCGATTCCGGGCGATGCACGATCTGCTTGATCGGCGTATCCATTAATCCGGCATAGAGCACGGCGGGATCGTGACATCCACCACACCACTTCGAAGGCTTGGTGCCGATTGTGTCCTGCATGTATTCGATCGACTTGCGGTACCACTGATTGTTGAACGAAGAAAAGTGGTGTGCCGAACTAAACCACTGGTTGTAGATGTCTTCGTGGCAGCGCTTGCAGGAGTCGGACTCCATGAAGAACTTGCTGGGAATTTTCTGCTTGCCGTAAACCTGCGCAGAACTGGGAAAGAACGCACCCTCGGGGCCATCGCCTTCGCCGTTCATGGTGTCCGGAGGCATCGTCGGATTTTCGATGCGATTACGCGTCTGCCAGCCGTCGCGCACATAACGAGCACCGTAGCCGATGCCGGCCAGCACCACAAGGCAAACTGCTGCGCGCAGGGCCGCACCGGTCGGAGACTCGTAATATTTGCGCTGACCAAACCACGCAGCGACCAGCAGTGCAACCCCTGCCACTGAGATCAAGATGTGCCAATAGAGCTTGCTCCACTCTGTGCGCGGGGTCCCGGTCTTGAGCAGGATTACACCAAGTACAGCGCCGGCAGCGATCAGCAGCCAGCCTGCGCGAGAAGAGAAGCTTCCAGTGCGGAGGAGTCGGAAAAAGGCAGGGACGAGCAGGATTGCCGTGAGGACGCCTCCCGCAGCGTGCAGCAGGACTACTCCCGCGTAGAAAATGTTCGGCTGGGGAAACGTGTAGAGGTAGGCGGCCGAGATGGCCAGAAAAACGACCAGCCATGACAGCGTACGATCGACGAATCCCCTGGAACTTAGCATTGCAAGCGGATACAACCAGAAAGTTACGGATTGAGATCAGCCCCACAGTGGCCGAAATCTCGCGCAAAATAACGTTATAGAGACCCTCTTGCGGGCGGAATAATACAAAAATACTAGCCGCGTTCGAATGCAGTTTTCTGGACGACGGGCGGGATCTTCCACGCGTTGCAGTCTCGCTCTAGCGCGCCAGCAACGGCTAGCACTTGTTCTTCTTCCCACGGCCGGCCGACGACCTGCACGCCGATTGGCAGGCCCTCCGCTGAATGGGTCACCGGAACTACGGCGGCCGGATTGCCCAAGAGATTGAACCACTCCGTGTAACTCCAGGCGTCGAGATAGTGAACCGTCTTGCCCTCAATCTGCCACTCGCGCTCGCCATGACGAAAGGCAGGGATTGCTGCCGCCGGACACAGCAGGATGGGATGGTCCCGCGTTTGCCGGAGAAAATTGGCGCGGGCGACATCACACCGGATCCAAGCATCTAGCAGAGACTCTCCGGTAAGGTCCGGTTCCGCAGCCGACCACTCCAGAAACTGCCTCAGGATCGGGCTGAGGTCATGCTCACGGCCGTGGAACATGGGGCGAATCAGCATTCCCGCGACTTTGACGAAGAACTTCTTCCAGAGCTCACGAGCCTCCTCGAGGCCTTCTGGACGAAATGGTTCAACTTGAAATCCTGAGCCTCGAAGCGCGTTGGCAGCGGTTTGTACGGCGTCGCGAGTTTCGTGAGTGACGAGGGTTCGGCCATCATCTGTGAAGTATCCGATGCGCAGGTTCTTGATTTCGCGCGCGCTGGGCCAGCGTAAAGGCACAGGCACGGCGCTGGCTTCGCCGTCATCTGGACCTTGCATCACTTCGAACAAGACCTTGAGGTCGGCCACCGTTCGCGCCATCGGACCCACCACGCCGATGAGCGCGAACGGGCCGCTGGATGCGGGGAAGTGGCCGGTTGAGGGAATCCGCCCAGGCGTAGGTTTGAGTCCGCAGATTCCGCTGAAGTGCGCGGGCACACGGATGGAGCCGCCCGCATCACTGCCGACACCGCCCGCGGACATTCCCGCGGCGATCGCGGCTGCTTCCCCGCCGCTGGAACCTCCAGGAGTGCGTTCGAGATCCCACGGGCTGTTGGTGCGGCCGTAGAGCAGGTTGTCGGTTTCCCATGCCATCAAAAACTCTGGCGCGTTGGTTACGCCGAGCACGATTGCACCGGCGTGGCGGAGCCGCGTCACCAGGGGAGCGTCTTGCGCAGGGATGAATCCAGAGCGAAGGCGCGTGCCGGACTCACATCGCAGGCCCGCCACTTCCACGGAACTCTTAATGCTGATGGGGACGCCGTGAAGGGGGCCGGCAGACTTGCCTTTCATTACGGACGCCTCGGCAGCACGGGCTTCGCGACGCACACGCTCCGCGTCGACGTCGACGAAGGCGTTCAACTTTGGGTTGAGCCGCTCGATTGTCGCCAGGTGGGCGTCGACGAGTTCGACTGGAGAAATTTTCTTCTCCCGAATTTGTTGCGCCATCACGACGGCGGGAAGGAAGGTGAGATCGTGCATTTTTTTCAAGCTTCTTTTGCTTCCAAGGAACGGCTGAAGCGCAAAGAAGGATGGCTCATTGCATGGTTGAGGGAATGCAACTCTTCCACGGTGAGGGCTCGGTGTGCCCCCTTGGGGAGCTTGCCCAACTGCAACGGACCGATCGCAACGCGCACCAGGCGGAGCACTTCAATACCGAGTCCGGCCAGCATACGCCGAATCTGGCGATTCTTACCCTCGTCGAGCGTGATCTCCAGCCAGCAGTTTTTCTCTCCGCAGCGAAGGACGCGCGCGGCCACCGCGCGAAGCGACTCTCCATCGCTTTCCACACCCGCGGTCAAATCCTTCGCCAGTTGCTCACCCGCAATCGATCCGACTTGCACGTGGTAGGTTTTGGGCAAATGCGTGTCCGGAGCAGTCACCCGCGCTCCCCACTCAGAGTCGTTGGTTAGCAGGAGAAGACCTTCGCTGGCTTTATCGAGCCGGCCGACGGGCGCAACCCACGGCAGCGACTCGCCTGCATTTTCAAACGCGGAATACACCGTTTCCCGGCCCTTCTCATCCGACGCAGTCGTCACCAGGCCCCGCGGTTTGTTCATCATCAGGTAGACCTTCTTTTGCGGCGTGATGCCTCGGCCATCAACGGCGATGCAGTCGCGTTCAAAGCGGACCGGCGTTTCGGGATCGCGCCGCACGTTTCCGTTGAGGCGAACGCGACCGGCGCCGATCAGTTCAGCGGCTTGGGAGCGCGAGCAGTACCCCAGTTTTGATAGCGCGCGGGACAGGCCTACCTTGCGTCCTTCCTTCTGTGGCACGAGTCCATGCTACTCGCGAATGTGGCCTACATGCACAATCCATCAGTGCTTGTTACCATGTCGAAGCGACGAAGTGAAAGGAGATCCCATGGCTCACCAGCATCCTCCCCGCTTTTTGAGAATCGTGGATGACGCCAAGACGCGGGTGCGCGAAACCAATGTCGAGCAGGTGAAAACACGCATGGATCGCAACGAGAAGTTCCTGCTCGTGGACGTGCGCGAGGAGAGTGAATTCGCCAAAGACCACCTTCCCGGCGCCATTCACCTGGGAAAGGGTGTGATCGAGCGCGATATCGAGGCGCGTGTGCCCGAATTGAACACGGAGATGGTTCTCTATTGTGGCGGTGGCTTTCGTTCGGCGCTGGCCGCCGACAATCTGCAGAAGATGGGCTACACCAACGTGATATCGATGGACGGCGGAATTCGTGGCTGGCGGGAAAAAGGTTATCCGCTAGTTAAGGGATGAGCGCCGTTGCGATGAAGGACGGATTCCGCCTCAAATTGCGAGTGAACGCCCTGATTCTGTGGTAAAGTCCGCGTCTACCTACTATGAATGCTCGCATCTTCTTCTGGTCGCTCACGTCGGCGCTCGCCGGATTCCTCTTCGGTTTTGACACCGTTGTCATTTCCGGCGCGGAAAAAACCATCCAGACGCTCTGGGGCCTGAGTCCTGGTCTGCACGGCATTGCGATGGCCTCGGCTCTTTACGGCACCGTCGTTGGCTCGCTGATCGGGGGTTGGCCGGCTGATCGTTTTGGACGCAAAGCCACCCTGCTTTGGATCGGCGTTCTTTACTTTATCGGTGCTGTAGGTTCGGGCTTGGCGCCGAACGTTGCGACGTTCATCGCGGCACGCGTCATCGGTGGATTAGGCATCGGCATCTCGACCGTAGTTGCTCCGATGTACATCTCCGAGATTGCGCCGCCCAAGCATCGCGGACGCCTCGCTGGTATGTTCCAGTTCAACATTGTCTTCGGCATCCTGATTGCTTTCGTATCGAACGCTCTGCTGGCCGGCATCGGCGATAACGCGTGGCGCTGGATGCTCGGTGTGGCTGCGTTTCCGTCTTTCCTCTACGCCGTGTTCTGCTTCGGACTTCCCGAAAGCCCTCGTTGGCTGCTCAGCAGAAAAGGAGATCGGGAAGCCGCCCTTCAAGTTCTACAACGAGCCCAACCTGATGTCTCGAAGGCCGCGATCGAGGCCGAGGCGGATGAGATCGCTGCCGCATCTGCGGAACCGGTATCGTCCGGACGTTTCTGGACTCGACGTCTTCAAAAACCGATCCTGCTCGCCATCTTGATTGCGTTCTTCAACCAGATGTCCGGCATCAATGCGATTCTGTACTTCGCTCCTCGCATCTTTGAACTCACCGGTCTCGCCGCCAAGGCCGCGCTGCTGCAATCGGTCGGGATTGGAGTCACCAATCTGGTTTTCACTTTTGTCGGGCTCTGGCTAATCGACCGACTCGGGCGACGCACACTTCTTTATATTGGCTCGTTTGGCTACATCACGTCGCTCGGCATGGCCGCCTGGGCGTTCTTTACAGAGCATTATTCGATTGTGCCGGTTTGCATCTTCAGTTTCATTGCTGCCCATGCGATCGGCCAGGGGGCAGTCATCTGGGTGTTTATCTCCGAGATATTTCCCAATCGTCATCGCGCGGAGGGCCAAACACTGGGGAGTTTCACTCATTGGATATTCGCCGCTGCTTTGACAACCTTCTTCCCGCGGATGGTCGCCGCTTTTCAGCCAGGTTACGTTTTCTCATTTTTTACTGGCATGATGGTTCTCCAACTCCTCTGGGTGTCGACGATGGTTCCCGAGACAAAGGGTGTGCCGCTGGAGCAAATCCAAAAACAGCTTGGGATTGAATAATGCCTAGGATCGCCGCGCTGAGGGTTCGGCATCCGGTGGTTTGCGCCAGCGATAGAAAAACGGAATGCCCAGAAGGATCACTGCCAGGCCCAGGGAGGAACGCACGGGCCGGTCCATCCACAAGTTCACGGTCAATGCGACTGCGGCGGCGAAAAAGATGAGCGGCGTCAAGGGATATCCCCAGGCGCGATAAGGCCGAACCAGGTTCGGCTCCTTTCGGCGCAAAAGCAGCAATGCAATCGCGGTTAAGGCGAAGAATATCCACACGGCGAAGACAAAAAGCGAATAGAGTTCTTCGAACGTCCCGCTGAGGGCGAGCAGCGCGGCTATGGAGCCCAGGAAGATCAATGCTCCGCTGGGCGTGCGAAATCGGGGATGAAGGTGCTCCGCAAAATGGAAGAAGACCCCGTCCCGCGCCATCGCGTACGGGATTCGCGCCCCAGTAAGGATTACGACGTGGAGGGCCCCGAAGGCGGACAGAGCCATGGCCACCGTGAGCCAAACCGCACCGCGAGAGCCGGCAAACGATTGCACTACGTCCGACGCAACGTGCTGCGACGCCGCTACCTGTGCAAAGGGCAAGGCGTGGAAGTAGACGACATCCGCCATCAGGTACAACCCTCCCACGGTCACGAGTCCCACGATGATGGCTCGGGGAATGTTTTTCTGCGGGTGGAGAATCTCTTCGCCCACAAAGCCAAGATCGTTAAAGCCGTTGTAAGCCCACATCGCAGGTACCAGGGCCGTCAGCAAAGCGCCAATAGTTCCCAGACCCAACGGGGTTACCACCGGTGCGGCTGCGCCGGTATTTTTCGTTCCGATGAGGAATCCTCCGACAACAATGACCAAGATCGTGCCCATCTTGAGGGACGTCAGCAAAACTTGGATCGCGCCACCCATGCGCACACTGAAATAATTGAGAGCTGTCACGACCATGACGACCAATGCGGCCGTCGGTTGTGCCGTCGTAAAGGTGAATTCGTATCGCCCGAAGTGGCCGCTGAACAAAGGCAGGGTCAGCACCGGAAACAAGAATCCAAGAAATCGCACGAATCCGGCTGCCAATGTGGCCATAGCGACCGGCCGCTCTAGAAATGAGCTCATCCAGCCAAAAAGAAATCCCCAGAGCGGACCGAGACCGCGGCTGAGGTAGACGTAGGGGCCCCCGGCTCTTGGAAATGCCGCCCCCAATTCGGCGTAACAGAATGCTCCCAAAAGCACGATGAATCCGCCGAGGATCCAGGCGATCAAAACCAGCGCTGCGGAACCCACGGCGCGTGCCATGTCGCTGGCGACAAGAAAGACCCCAGTGCCAATGGTGTCGCCAATGACGATGGCGATCGCCGACCATGGACCCAGGCCGCGAACCAGATCAGATTGCTCGGAATGATCAGGAGAATTGGCGGCCATCGTAGAAGGAATTCAGAGCCTACTATCCACCAGGGGCGCGGTCAACCAGGACGATTTGCGCGGTTACGGGTTATGATCGAAGCCGATGGTAGCACATAAGGCTATGCTGAGTGAGTTTCCCTGGGACGAACGTCACCGGATGACGGGCATCGAAGATGTCCTCACCCCCGCGCTCGTCGTATATCCGGAAATCGTTGCCTCGAATGTTGCGCGCACCTTGCATCTGCTTGGTGGCGACGCGAATCGCTGGCGTGCGCACATCAAGACCGCAAAGCTGGCCTACACTCTCGGCCTGCTGGTCGAGCGAGGTGTCAGGAATTTCAAGTGTGCCACTACACTCGAACTGGTGGTAGCCTGCCGCAGCGGCGCGGCCGATGTCCTTCTCGCCTATCCAGTGATGGGCGCAAATGCGCGCCGGGTGCGGGAAGTTGCAAATCAATTCCCGCATGTCCGCATTTCCGTCCTTGCCGAGAACGAAGAGCAAGTGCGGCAATGGCGAAGCACGTCGGTCGGTGTCTTCATCGACATAAATCCCGGCATGAATCGCACCGGAATCGAACAGGGACAGACGGACCAAGTGGTTCGGATCGTGCGAGCGATTGAAGATGCGGGACTGGAATTCCGCGGGCTGCACTACTATGACGGCCAATATGGCGGATTGGACGAGCCCCAACGGACCGAAGCGGCGCATGCCGGTTATGATCTCCTGCTGAAACTTGTGAGCGCGATCCGCGGAAACGGCATGAGCCTGCCAGAAGTAATCACCGCCGGTACGCCGACGTTCCCTTGCTCGCTCTCGTACGAAAGTTTTCAGCAAGGGGGATTCATCCACCGCATCTCGCCTGGAACGATTGTTTATTGCGATGCTACAAGCCTATCGCAACTTCCCGGCGAATACGGCTATGCTCCCGCGGTGCTGGTATTGACGCGTGTTGTGAGCCGGCCGCACACGGGAATAGTCACTTGCGATGCCGGGCACAAAGCAGTTTCGGCTGATGCCGGCCTGCCCACGTGCGTAGTCGTTGGTCATCCTGAACTGATGCCGCTTGCCCCTAGTGAGGAGCATCTTCCCATGGCACTGGAGGAGGGAACGCCGGGTCCGGAAATTGGGGAGGCTTTATATCTCCTCTCGCGCCACATTTGTCCGACGGTAAACAATTTCGACTGTGCGTTGTTGGTGCGGGAAGGTCACATCGCATCGGTTGAGAAGGTGTCCGCCCGCGGACGGGAGGGGCCGTTGCTGCGGACTTTGGATTGGGAGCCTTCCGCTGTGGGTCAAGCTTCCGGAGAGAAGCTCTAACAGGGAACTCTGAAGCAAGTCCGCGGGAAGTTTTGCATTTCGTCTTGCTGGCTTTTCATTTTCTTCTGTGGCCCACTTTCTTATTAGACTTCAGTCCCTGTTTCGATCGCCTCCCTTTCACGCTATAAGCGATGCAATCGATTTCGATCAGCATGCCGGGAGTGTGTCCGAGATCGCTGCCCACGGTCGTGCGCGCCGGATATGGCTGCGAAAAACGTCGGGCATAAACTGTGTTATAGCGAGCGAAGAGGTTTGTGTCGCTGAGATGAACGGCTACCTTGACCACATCGCGAAGAGAAGCGCCGTCGGCCTCGAGTATGGCGGAGATGTTATCGATGGTCTGCTCCGTTTGCTGCTCGATGCTGTCGCCGACCAGCCCTCCGTTTACCGGATCGATCGGGCCCGTTCCGCTCACGAACAGGAAATCCCCGGCCCGCCATCCCTGGGAATAAGCCCCTCCCGGTGGTGCGCTGCGCTTGGCTTGGATTACGTGCTTAGCCATCTTCTTTTCTCCTTGCCTGCACGGCAGTGTAACCAAAGCATCAGATCCGACGCACCAAGCCCTGATTCGTGGCTTCTGTGTTCCGAACTAGCAGCAACACCTACGAAATCGGCCTGCGGGCGGTCGCCCTTCGGGTGGAGTGTTTAGACCGTCACGAACTCACCCTCACCTGCGATTCCTCACCCAGCACCCTCCGCGAGGCCGGGCTGAGCAGTGAGGCAGAGTTGCTGTCCAGATAAACGGTCGCATTCGGATGTCGCCGGAGAATCGACGCCGGTGCCATGGGGCTGATCTCCCCTTCGAAGCACGCCTTCACCGCTTTTGCTTTGCGTTGGTCGGGGACGACCGCGAGAATCTCTCGGGCCTTGAGAATTTGGCGCGGCGACATCGAGATGGCGCGCGTCGGCACCTGTGAAATATCGGCGAACCAGGCCTCATCCACCTGCTGGCGCCGGCATGCCTCGTCAAGGTTCACGATAAGGTACGGATCTTCGGTAACGAAATCCGCGGGCGGATCATTGAATGCGATGTGTCCGTTCTCCCCGACTCCAAGGAATGCGATGTCAATGGGTGCCGACGCGAGTTGCTTGCCCACATCGCGAACCACCACGGACGGATCTGAGGCGTCACCCTCGAGCAGGTGATAGTTGGGAATTCCAGTCTTCGTGACCAACAACTCCATCAGCATCTTGCGAAAACTGCCGGGATGCGTGATAGGTAGCCCGATGTACTCATCGAGGTGAAAAGCTTCGACTTTCACCCAATCGATATCCGGTGCCGTGGTCAGCGCGTCGAGGAATTCGAGTTGGGACGCTGCGGTCGCCGCGATGATGCGGGCATGATCCCGCTCTGCGATAGCGCATCGAATGGCGCCCGCAGCCTGCTCGGCGGCCGCGCGGCCCAGGGAGACTTTGTCGTTGAATATTCTGAGAAGCATCGATAGAGCCTACGAACGGAGGCCAGAGTCACACTCCTACAGAGCCGCACAATTATACAAAAGGCAGTAACCAGAGCAGATGGGGGCGTGAACTGGGATCTGAATAGAAAACGGGCAGTCCATGCCGCACAGAAACTGGCGTGCGTTGTTGTTGTTGAAGCCTACCAGACGAAACTCGTTCACGTTAAGCAGTTCGAACTCGCTCGGGATGAAAGCGAAGGGTTGCGAAAACCGTAAGGGTCACAAAAATCAGCAATGTCGCAATCTGAGCAACGAGAAACGGTGACTCCTTCTGCGTTGGAGCCAACGCATGCAGCGCTGCGACCTTCTGAAAGGACTGGACGACCAGGACAAAGACGTTGAAGTAGAGAGCCGTAGCGGAGCCGACCACATAGATCCACCGCCAGGAACCGGCCAGATGAAATACATAGCGCGCGAGAATTGCGAGAGCCAATATCGCAAGGGACAAGATTCCGACGATGTGCGACGGCAACAAATGTTCAAACGGAAAACCAAACCCGGTGATGCTGGTCACTGCCGTAGTCGTAAGGAAGATCGCGGTAAGGCGGTCCAGCCGTTTTCCGGCGAGGAACCCGAAGACGACAAGCAGGCCCGACCCAATTCCAACCAGGCTGATCAGGACGTGGAAGAGAGTATAGGTCGCGGTGCTCATGCCCAAAATCATGACGCTTCTCCTTTCAGCTCAGTTTCAGTCGTGATCGGCGAACCTGGTGAAGATCCGGCCCTAACTTGTTGTCTTCCGCTATTGTCAGGCGCACCGGGAGCTCTGTCTCTGACTCGAATAACAGGCAGATATCCCCGGAGCTCAGGGTATCCCTATTGAGTAACGATTCCATACGAGCCGGAGCCAAGGGCTAACGCGGGTCGATGAGAGTTCGGTGTCCTTCATAATCCGGTCCTCGTTTCCCGTTGATCCCCAGTTGGTGGGCCATATGGCAGTACCTGCCACTAAAATCCGAGTTCGCATGGCAATCGCCCGGACGCGAAGCAAAACGTGAGTAAAGTCGGAAAGCTAACCCCAGAAGCTGAACCTTCTATCTGGTTATTCTACACACGCCATGGCCCTCCGGCTTGGAAGCATCTTCTCGCACCAATCTCGGGATGCTCCCTCCGGACGAACTTCAGCATGATTGGTTTCCGAGCTCGATGAAGCTGGTTGGCCCAGGAGGTTTTCGGTGGTAGGTCGTCTTGACACTAGTCGTTATAACGATTATTATCAGAGGTGCATGAAAGAACTGCGATCGGCGAATAAAAACCGTCGGGTGGCGTGCCCCGAGGAGGCCGCTTTCCTGGAGTTGGCACGTACCAGCGACATGCTGTCCCGCGGCCTGGTCGGGGTTCTCAAGACCGAGGACGTCTCGCCGACGCAGTACAACGTGTTACGCATCCTACGCGGGACGCCGGAGGGCCTCCCCTGTGGCGAGATTGCCGCCCGCATGATTACACGCGATCCCGATGTGACTCGACTCCTCGACCGCCTCGAAAAACGCGGCCTTATTTCGCGCTGCCGGGAAACCGAGGATCGGCGAATGGTGATGGCGCGGATTACCCCGGACGGACTGAAAGTCCTCGCCCGGCTCGACGAACCGGTCGTGGAAGCGCATCGCGGGCAACTGGGGCATCTGGGGAAGGATCGCCTGCAGGCTCTTTGCGAACTATTGCGCGCCGCCCGAGCTGCAGTGAGTTAATTTTTTGGCAGATATATCTGTTGCAACGATTATCGTTTTAAGGCATCTAACCCTGGCAGAAAGGAAAACACCATGAGCACACTCGCTACACCGCAGGCCGCTACCACCACCTGGAACATCGATCCGGCTCACGCCGTCGCGGAGTTCAAGGTCAAGCACATGATGATCTCCAACGTAAAGGGCCAATTCGGCAAGGTCACGGGAACGTTGACCCTCGACGAATCAGACCTGACACGATCAAAGGCCACAGCCTCGATCGAAGCGTCCTCGATTGAAACCCGCGACACTCAACGCGATGCGCACCTGAAGAGTGCCGACTTCCTGCACGTGGAGAAGTTTCCGAGCCTCTATTTTAGTTCTACGCGCATCAGCCTTGTCCGAGACGGAGAGCTAGCGGTCGAGGGTGACCTGACCATTCGAGGCGTCACGCGAAAGGTCGTATTTAACGTGGAAGGCCCGACTCCCCCTACCAAGGATCCCTGGGGCAACACGCGGGTTGGAATCTCCGCAACCACCAAGATCAACCGCAAGGACTACGGTCTGACCTGGAACGCAGCCCTTGAGACCGGCGGCATCCTGGTAGGCGACGAAGTGACGATCACTCTGGAAGTCGAATTCATAAAGGCGTAAACAATTTCGCTGCGCGGCTTAAACTTGCCGTGTGGCCAGGAAAGAGGGAGACAAAACAGTTTATGTCACTCCGACCGGTAAAACAGATCATTCAACCGAAGCCGACCATCGAAGGCGCGGGCGTAAGACTGCAACGCGCCTTTGGCTTCGGCAAGACGAAGGATTTCGATCCATTCTTGCTGCTGGACGACTTCCGTAACGACAACCCGGCCGATTATCGTGCCGGATTCCCCTGGCATCCACACCGGGGGATTGAAACTATCACGTACGTCCTGGCTGGGTCCGTTGAGCATGGCGACAGCCTGGGCAACCAAGGAAAAATGACCGCCGGAGATGTGCAATGGATGACCGCCGGCAGCGGCATCTTGCATCAGGAGATGCCCAAAGGTGACCACCACGGGCGCATGCATGGCTTTCAGTTGTGGGCGAATCTGCCCTCATCGCTGAAGATGACCGATCCCCGTTATCAGGACATTCCGTCGAGCGCGATTCCCGAGGTTACCGAGGACGACGGCACGCGCGTGCGCGTCATCTGCGGTGAATTCTGGGGTAAGCGAGGCCCGGTCGAAGACGTCGCCGCCGATCCGAACTATATCGATGTATCGGTGCCGCCCGGCCAACGGAAGCGGCTTAAAGTCGAGACTACGCGCAATGCTTTTGCCTACGTGTTCGCGGGATCCGGAACGTTTCGAGATGCCTCCGATCCGCAGGCCATTCTGACCGAGCAAGCAGCGGATCCCAACGCGCCGGCCAAGTATGACGTCGGCAATCACTCTCTGGTGCTATTCGACCGGGGAGACGAACTGACGGTCCAAGCGGGGCCGGAAGGAATTCGGTTCCTGCTCGTATCCGGCAAACCAATTGAGGAGCCCGTGGCGTGGTACGGACCGATTGTAATGAACACCCAGGAACAATTGCGCCAGGCGATGTCCGAACTGCAAACCGGCAACTTCATCAAACATCGCTGAACTAGCGATTGGCTGATACCGAGGCCCTGACAGCAACCGTGGTGAGGTAATTAAAGAAGCTTAGCCGTCGTCTCAAATCTGGACATCATATCTCGCCAGGATCCTCCGGGTCGGGGTCGCGTACGGGCACATCCGGGTTTTCTGGCGGATCGATGGGCTCTCTGATCGGAGGAGGTGCAGGTTCGGCGGGAGTCCTGAAAGACACGGGATCGGGGAAGGTCGTATCCAATTGCATGGCATTCAGATGCTAAAAGCCGTCCCAAGGACGTCTCCCTTATCTCGGGTGCTTCGCACTTCAGCTCAATCTCTCCCGAGGAAACGGAGATGCGGGCGGTCGCAGCGATGCCGATTGAACGACAGCGGAATTGTTTGTTAAGGGAAGAAAAAGAAGCGTCATAAGTGCGCCGAGCGCGATTCCGCCAAGCAAGAACGTGACCGCGGTAGGCAGATCGTATTCAGGACGACTTCGTTCTTCAGTGCTCATGACGTCGGTGCGATGCTGTCGACATAAATCAAGTTGCTGTCTAAGTTTAGCTTGCCGATGACCCTTACTTGTTTGCCAAGGAACCGCTTGGCTTTCAGAGCATCGTCCAATTGATAGGTCATCTTAGTCACTGGATCCTTCAGCAATACCCGGCCGTTCTCTTTGACTAGGCGGCCGGTGAATGCCAACGCATCCTGCGTTTCTGCTTCGCTGGAAGGGCGCGGCCGCGTGGCGTTTTGCTGGGGCGACGGCTTCGCTGATTCGGGCTGCCGTTGCCGCGCGACTGTGGTGCGGAACTGCTGGGCGTGGCCAGAGCTCGCGATGGCCCCCGCCGTCAGAACGCAGCCGAGTGTAACGAGTATCAGAGAATCCTTCATTCAATACCTTTTTCGATGTCGCATTTCCGTGATGCCGCCTTCAATAGAAATTCAGGCAGCTAACATTTCACCTAGCCTGCGGCGGCCCCTACTGCAAATCCAAAGGTTGCGATCAACAGGGCAAGAACCACGGCGATTCCCGCACCCAACACAACAATTTCGACCCAGACGTGGTGAATCTTCATGACGACTCGGTCTCCTCTCCAATGGCCAGTGATGGATGCGCCGCGGGGTCGAACAGTTGGCTATGAGAAGAGGCTGCAACTGACTTGCCACCGGCTTGGGTGGCCAGTTCTAGCCAGTGAAATTGCGAATAGAAAGAACGCAGAAGACCGATTTCGTGAAAATTAGTGCCCTATCGTTCGCGCTGCCGTCGTGTAGAAAAGCGCTGGTATCACGTCGAACAGTGACAATATTGCCGGTGCCGTTCGAGGCTGATGCCGAAACCCAGAGTAGCCCTAGGCGGCAACTACCCCATCTGCTTCATTGTTCCGAGGCTTGCAGCTTCTCTTGCTCCCATACGGCGTAGCAGGTCGAGGGCGCAGTCTGCCTTCGTGCTCTCCTGACATGACACGTACACCAGGGCGCCGACATCCGACAGTTGGTGGCCAAGCCGCTTCGCATCGGTCTCCGAGAAACCCAGATCGATCATGGTTCTCGATCCCCCACCAGAAGCGGCGACATTCTGATCGGTTACTAGTGCGCGAAAGAAGGCTCGGGACCGGATGAAGAAGCCGACCGTAGGAATTACAACGGCGCCGAATTCCGAAAACCAGCCGATCATGCGGGCGCTTACTGCGCTCTCATCGGGTTTGTCATCGACGATCTTGGCATCGCGGACGACGGTGGCTACGGGATGAGCTGGAGAGAGCACCATGCAGATGTCCTCGTTCTCAAATCCTGCCCGGTTTAGCGTGTAAACGATTTCCGGCAGGGCGACGTTGCGAGGGTACATCCCATAGGCGGCGGTTCCAAGTGGCGACATAACTCGATCTCCTCGGCGGGTTGGGGAAGGTTGAAGGGCGCCTCTAGACGCGATACCCGACACAATACGGGAATTGTTCTCAACAGCGCACTAGGGTGAATCGTGTAGGGGTTGAAAGGCCAGCTTTCCCCTCAATTTCACGTGGTTTGAAGCCTACTTGGTTTAAGAAAGGAGCTCGATTCTGACAACATGAATGGTGTTGCTGCCAGCCTCGATGGTACCGACGACCTTCACCTCTTTATCTTGATACTGTTCAGCAGTGCCCTGCTCGTCGAGTTGATAGGTCGTATTACCCGAAACCCTAAGAACGTACTTTTCGCCGTCCCGCACAATCTTTCCAGTAAAGGTCTGGCTTGGCGTCTGCTGCCTAGCATGAGGATTTGACGGCTGTGCGGGCTGCGGGTCCGGACGCGAATCAGGTGGGGGAAGAGGCTGCGGTACTGGTTGTGGTTTTTGCAGGAGTGACCACGCAATGAGTTGTCGAGATGCTGCAGCATCTGCGGACGGAATCGCCTCAATATGTGGTTCTTGCCCCACCACAAATGGCGCCAGTCCCAACAGCAGGCCTGCGAATAAGTTTATCTCTCGACGCAGAAACATAAGAGTAACCCCGGAGAGACGAAGCAGCCACAACCGATGCCCAACCCTATCATCACAGTGTCAAATGGACGCCGACGGACGTTTCTACATCATCAGTAATTCTTTTTAACTCCGCCCGCCTGTCTCGTCCATAAAGTCTTCCCTGTAACCAATGGGCGCGAGCAGAAAAGACCACGCGTGAGTTAGGGCGGTGGAAAGCTCACGAATTCTTGGAGTTAAGACCTTGCCGAACAATAAATTGCGGGAACGTGGAACCTTGGCGGCAGCCAAATTGTCTCCATATGACATCCAAAACTAGCTTAAAACTTGAAACTTGCACGAAGTCAGACATTCCAGGGAAAGTTCGGTCTGCGCAAGCAGGGGGAAGAACCTTCGACGGCGGAATCACTCCCGCTGCCAACGCTTTGTTGTGACACTGCTCAAATAACCCTCGGAGCAGCCGCTACGGCCGACTCCGATTAAGGATCGTGCATGCGACTGCTAAGCGCCCGGCTGATCATCTCCCTGGTTGTTGGTGTAACGTTAGTCTCACTCTGTTCGTCGGGCTACGAGGTCTTCGTCGTGAAAGGGAGCCTTCGGCGCGATCTGCAAAGACGGGCAGAGGTACTGGGAGAGAGCCTCGCGGGGAATGTCGATCGGGACATTGAAAAAGGCACGCGCCAAACACTGCAGAAGACGGTGCAGCGCTTCGCCAACCGCGAGCATTTGAAGGGCCTTGCCGTGTACGACCCCGCTGGACACGTAATTGCCGTCACCAGCGATCTGGCTTCGCCGATGAATGAAGCACCCTCCGTCGTTCTGCAAACTCTGAAAGAGGATCACGAGACTGACGTTTTTCAGAAGCTCGGCGGCACCCGTGTACACATCCGTGCTCTGCCGCTCCATAGTCCGGACAAGTTCCTGGGCGCGCTGGCGATTGTTCACGACGCGGAATACATCCGGGCACAGAGCCTGAGAATTTGGCGAGAAACATTCTTGAGCGCTCTGGCGCACGTCGTTCTAATAGCTCTTATCACATTGTTGATCGTTCGCTGGAGTATCGAGGGACCGATCGCGCGAACGGCGCATTGGATGCGAGCTCTGCGTACGGGGCGCATGCCTTCCTCGCGGATGGGCGCGCCGGACCTGGAATTGTTTCGGCCACTTGCGAGAGAGGTCGCGACTTTTGCTGAGAGCCTGAACACGGCTCGCTCGGCGGCAGAGCGCGAAGCGCGACTAAGACACGAAGGGCAGTCCCAATGGACGGCGGAACGTCTGGCAGCCGACGTTCGGGCCCGCCTGGGAGCCGGTCGGCTGTTCGTGGTCTCAAACCGCGAGCCTTACATGCACATGCGGCACGGCAAGTCCGTGGAAGTAACCGTCCCACCCAGCGGGTTAGTGACAGCGCTCGAGCCAGTACTGTGCGCTTGCGACGGAACCTGGCTGGCGCACGGCAACGGCTCCGCTGACAAAGACGCGGTCGACCGCCACGGGCGGGTACGGGTACCTCCGGAGGATCCTCGATATACCCTCCGCCGCGTTTGGCTTACAAAAGCGGAGGAGGAAGGCTACTACTACGGTTTCGCCAATGAAGGCCTTTGGCCGCTTTGCCATATTGCACACACCCGTCCGATCTTTCGCGCGGAGGACTGGAAGCAATATCAGACGGTCAATCGCAAGTTCGCCGACGCCCTGGTTGAAGAAATGAAAGATACGGAACATCCTGTCGTCCTCGTGCAGGACTACCATTTCGCGTTGTTGCCCAAGATGGTCAAGCAGATGCGGCCGGATGCGCGAGTAGCCATTTTCTGGCACATCCCGTGGCCGACTCCCGAAGCCTTTGGCATTTGTCCGTGGCAACGCGAACTGCTGGACGGGTTGCTCGGCGCCGACCTCGTCGGATTCCACATCCAATCGCACTGCAACAACTTTC
This sequence comes from uncultured Acidobacteriaceae bacterium, assembly GCA_963819035.1. Classification (GTDB taxonomy): domain Bacteria; phylum Acidobacteriota; class Terriglobia; order Terriglobales; family Acidobacteriaceae; genus Sulfotelmatobacter. Next base: position 269,774 of record CAWFUU010000019.1, read on the forward strand.
TGCAGTCGGCGGACCGGGTTTTGGAATCGCGGATCGATTGGGAACACTTTTCAGTACAAAGACTCAACCACACGACGACGGTTCGCCCGTTCCCGATTAGCGTCAACCTTACAAGTCTGCCCCCTGATGCTTCCGACGAATCAGTTCGCGACGCACGTTCCGCGATATTGAAGGATCTCGACCTGGAGGCGATTTTCCTCGGTGTCGGGGTAGACCGCATGGACTACACCAAGGGAATTCTGGAGCGATTTCTGGCGGTGGAACGGTTCCTCGAAAAACATCCACGCTATCAAGGCCAGTTTTCCTTTATACAAATTGGCGCGCCGACCCGCAGCCACCTTAAGCGATATCACGACTTGGAAGCGGAAATCGAAGCTGAAGCCGGACGCATCAACTGGCGCTTTCAGAGGGACAAGTGGAGGCCCATCGTTCTGCTTAAGCGGCAGCATAGTCACGATGAGATCCAGCCTTATTACCGAGCCGCGGATCTGTGCCTGGTAACTTCGCTGCACGACGGTATGAATCTGGTCGCAAAAGAATTTGTGGCCGCTCGCAGCGACGAGTCTGGCGTCCTTGTCCTCAGTATCTTCACCGGTGCCGCTCGGGAACTGCGAGACGCGCTCCAGGTCAACCCTTATGACATCGACCAAACCGCCGAAGCCATTCGAGCCGCCCTGGAGATGGAACCGGATGAAAAGCAGTCGCGCATGCAACATATGCGGCGCTCGGTTCGCGAGCACAACATCTACGAGTGGGCAGGGAGTCTGATCGCAGAACTTTGCGAGGTGCGTCTGGATATACCCGACCGCTCGGGGGACGGGACCCACGTGCGCACATCTGCGGCATAGAACTATCGCATTCTCACCCTGAGTTTTACAGGACCAAGAATGGTAACCATTGGGAGAAAACCGCTTCAGATTGAAGGCATCACTGTATTTCTAAATCAGCGCCGTTCCTCTTAAATGGCACCAGAGGAGACAGGAATGTCCAACACCGCAAAGAAGCACGTGGATACGTCTTCGGCTGCTGATCTCAGGCGAACCTTCGAAACCGCCTTCACCCAGCTTCAGCGCAGGGGAGAGCCAGCTAAGGCTCCCATCGCTGTTCGCAATCAAGACGATATGGCCGATGAAAAGCGGGCGTTGAACAGTGCAGCTCGCGCGCTCGCGCAACTGTGGAATATTTCCCCCAGCCTCGTCCGCTAAAGGAGCGTTCATATGGTGCGGGCGTTAGCGGCATACCTATTGGTTTTTTGGCTACTCGGGCTGGTTATCCATTTGAGCGGGCTTGCCTACCTTTTTGGAGGTCTCGCTGTTGCATTGTTAACGATCGACCAGCTGGTGGCATACTCCGCGACAGCGCCACGTGCCCGTAGAGTGACAGGAAGATCCCTTAGCCAACGACACCTTCTGTAATGGAGATCCCGCGATTCTTCTTTCAGCCACCAAAAAAGCAGAGCGCGGGACAATTCGTGTCGCCCGCTACCCTGCTTTTGGGCCTGCTGGAAAGTACGCGTTATTTACTAAGGCGCGAGGTTGATCCTACTAGATAATCCCCTAACGGCGAGATCCCCGCGTCTCTTCCGCCTCCTCGGCATCGGTATCCGGGGCATCAGTATCTTGCACCCGCCGAGGCGCTTTGGAGGATGTCTTAGCAGCATCGTCGGCTGCGTTTTTGGCAGCATCCTTTACCTTGCCGAACGCGTTCTGCAATTTGCCTTCGACCTGTTTCGCTGAACCTTCAACCTGCTTCTTTGGATCGTCTGTCCACTCTCCCGCTTGACGCTCAACGCGGCCGGCTACGTCTTTTACCTTGCCCTCTACGCGATCTTTATTCATTTTGTCCTCCTCGTTGAATGATTGCCTTCACCACTCTTGCGGACTCTCCGTCATGCCACGGGGCTGCGGCCCTGAATGATGCGCACCAAGACCACGATGACGGCTATTACCAGCAGAATATGAATCAATCCACCCATGGTGTAGGAACTCACCATTCCCAGCAGCCAAAGGATCAAGAGCAGGGCAACGATAGTCCAGAGCATCAGAGGTCATCCTTTCTGGCAACAGCACTACACATCAGTTGCAGTGTGAGACTACCGATGATGCAAGGGAACGTATATCGAGTGAAGTCCGTAATTACGCGCGGGGCCGACTCTATAAAACCTAGGCAAAATAGGACGTCATGCTTCGGCGCCAGAGCTGGGAAGAGCTGGACTAAAATACCTGGACGATTCCGTTGCGCACTGCGTACCGGGTGAGATCAGCGATGGAATGGAGATCGAGTTTCCGCATCAGGTTGGTGCGGTGAGTTTCCGCGGTCTTGACGCTGAGGTTGAGAGCGACTGCCACTTCCTTGCTGGTCTTCCCCTCGGCCAATAACTGGATCACCTCTCGCTCTCGAGTCGTCAAAATGTTGTCAGAGATGTTGCTGGTCTCGCCGTCTCCATTATCACGATCAAGATAACCATCCAAAACCATCTGACTGACTCGATTTGTGAAAAACGTTCTCTGTCGTTGCAGGGCCTCTACGGCGGCAACCAGATCGCGCCCCGCGTCGGATTTGAGCAGGAATCCTCGTGCCCCGGCGCGGAGAACCTCCCGCACCACGTGATCGGCATCGTGCATAGTCAAGATGAGGATCACAGCTTCGGGAGAAGTAGCCAGAATCTGTCGCGCGGCCTCCAGACCGTTAAGATTCGGCATGCCGATATCAAGCAGAATCAAGTCCGGCTTCAAGCTTTCCGCAAGTTCGACGGTCTCGCGTCCGTCTTTGGCTTCCCCGCACACCTCCCAGCCAGGATGACTCTCCAGCAGGGCACGGATGCCGTGTCTCGCCACCTCATGGTCATCCGCAATCAGAATTCGTAGCATTCTCTACCTCCCAGATACTTAAAGATGTCTCACCTGGTGCGAGCTTCGAAGGCATCCGAAATACAGTTCCGAATATGTTGAGGAATATCAACCCCAGTTACTTGGCGAGCAACAATCGTGCCAAACGCGTATGCCATTGCTTCCAAGCTAGTTCAGTGCCCTCGGTATTTGGCCCTTCGTGTAAGTTTTCCAAAACAAGGGGGCGTAATGATTGGGAGGATTTTTGAGGGAGCACTAATCGGCCCCTACAGTGTTTGCCGTACGCACTGAGGGATCACGGCGGAACGCTTTTCTCCTTCCAGTAGTTGAATTTTCTATAGAAAAGGTCTGCGGATTGGTCCGGAGTGGCATCGAAACGATGCACGGAGGCTAGTCATGCGTTTCAGCGCGAATTACGTTCTCGGCTCAGGAGTGAGAATTGTAGCCACCGCGGTAGCTTTGTCTGCGTCGACATTATTTGCCCAGACTATTCGGCCCTCCCAAAGCAGTCCTTCTACCTCACCGATCCCTCCCTCGGCGACCACCGCCGGACAGAATCCTGAGTCCGGCCCTCCCCGCACCGCGCAGCCGACTCCTTCTGCACAGGAACAACCCGGCCGGGCCTCAACTGAGCAGCAACCGGCACAAGATCGACAGGAACCGATTAAGCCCGAGTCCAACGCGGACGATCCGGGCAGGTTTGTTTTCAAGAAGCAGGTGCAAGAAGTGGTGTTGCATGCCACCGTGGTAGACGAGGCCGGACACCTTGTGACAACGCTTGATCGCAGCGCTTTTTCCGTGTACCAGAACAACCAACCAGAGCCGATTACATCGTTCAGACGCGAGGATGTTCCGGTGGCGATGGGGATCGTCATTGATAATTCCGGCTCCATGCGCGACAAACGGGAGAAAGTGAGTCAAGCCGTGCTGAACCTGATTCGGGCGAGTAATCCGCAGGATGAGATTTTCGTCGTCAATTTCGGCCAGAACTTTTATCTGGACCAGGATTTCACCTCCGACGTAAACCTGCTGCAAGCGGCTTTGCATCAGGTCTCTACCCGAGGCAGTACTGCTCTCTATGACGCCGTCGTTGCATCCGCAGTCCACTTACGAAATAATCCTCGCCTTGACAAGAAAGTCCTGCTGGTCATCACCGACGGACAGGACAACATGAGCCGGGAAACCCTACAGGAAGCTATTCGCCAGTTGCAGTCGAACAAGGGCCTGACGGTATACGCAATCGGATTAACGGATGAAGGGTTGACGTCCGCCGGACGCGATGCTCTTCAGAATCTGGCATCGACTACAGGCGGCGTTCCATTCTTTCCCCAGAGTCTAGACGAAGTGAATGCAATTACCCGCACGGTGGCGCACGACATTCGCAGCCAATACACGCTTGCGTATAAGCCAGCAGGCTCCAAGAATGGTTATCAGACGATTCGGGTCGAAGCGAAAGCACCGGGAGGCGCCCGCCTGATCGTCCGCACGCGAAGTGGATACTATCCGGGCGAGACGGTTCGTTAGTCCAGTCTCGCCACGAGGAAGTTATGCCGCGGTAGGTCCAGTCGGACCTGTGGGTGCTTTGGGCGGCGGCAGCTCGATCTGGATAAGGTTGTTCTTAATCGCGTATACGACTAAATCCCGGATTGAGTGAAAGCTTAGCTTCCGCATGATGTTGCTGCGGTGCGTTTCGACGGTCTTGGTGCTCAGGTTCAGGAGAGAAGCGACTTCCTTCGAGCTGTTCCCTTCCGCCAACAACTGCGTAATCTCCCGCTCGCGAGCCGTCAATGTAGGCAGCTTGGGAGTTTCGTTCCTCGACAAAGAATGCCCCTTCTCGAGAAAACCGGCCAGCACCAGGTCGTTCACCCGGGGCGTAAAGAACATGCGCTTGTTCTGAAGAGCTTCGACCGCTGAAACCAGGTCGCGCGCCGCGTCGGACTTCAAGACAAACCCGCGAGCCCCGGCGTCCAGTGCTTCACGAATCACCTGATCTGAGTCAGTGATGGTCAGGACGATAATCTTGAAATTAGGGTCGTGCTGCAGCAGTTGACGCGTGGTATCCAGACCATTCAGTAGCGGCATCCCAATGTCCAGGATGACGACATCGGGCTTTAGCTGGAGCGTCTTCTCCACGGCCTCGCGGCCGTCGGCGGCTTCACCGCAGACTTCCCATCCTTCGTGCTTTTCCAGTAAGGCGCGCAATCCGCGCCGAACAATCTCGTGATCGTCGGCCAATAAGATTCGCAATTTCATGTTCAGCCCCCAGTTCAAAGTGGACCCCATCTTCCGATGCCAGGGGTCTAACGTGCACCCGCAGTGTCTCGTCCATTCAGCGCAGTAAAAACGCGATGCTGGCTGACAGCTTCGACCGCCGCCAACAAGTCGCGTGCGGCATTCGACTTCACCACGTATCCCCTTGCCCCAGCCTCCAAAGCTTCGCGCATCATTTGCGGAGAGTCGTGCTGGGTTACAAACAGGATCTCAAGTTGAGGAGTCCGTTTCCTCAATACACGGCACGCTTCCAGACCATTCATCCTCGGCATGGTGACATCGAGCACCATGACGTCGGGGCTCAGTTCCTTCGCTTTTTCCAACGCCTCAGCTCCATCGGATGCTTCCCCAATTACTTCCCAGCCGTCACGTCCTTCTAAAAGCGTCTTTAGACCCTGCCTCACGATTGGGTGGTCATCAACCAGTAGAATGCGAATAGTCATGCAGTTTTCGTCCCCCGGGAAAGACCGAGACAACCCGCCACATTTTAGCCGAACCCGTCCGTGATCGGACTGACCAGTCCCTTCCTCTCGGACATCCTTGGTTCTAGGAATGCAGCCCCAAATCCCCCCGACCCAGCTACCTTCGCGTATCGAGAGCTTTCAGCGCGTTCGAAAGTCCTCTCCTGAGTTTCGACGAGTACCACACCGGTGCGTAGGCCTCAAGAACCTCATAGAGGTCAAGCAGATCACGCTGGACCGCCGCTCCCGGTCGTCCCCTCGTGGATTTAAGGAGCGACAACTCGTTTCGGGAACTCTGTCGCGAAGACTCGCTATCGTACGCGTTAGCAGGCATTTGCACCTCGAAGGCCGCCCGCCGGCCACATTTGAAGCGGGCCTTTTAGCCCCCTCATTACTGCGACGGCAACCGGTCCTCTAAGGTTCCTAGTAAGGTTACCTTCCGAAACTGGGGGAGTCCAATACTGGGAATCCTGTATATGGGAAGAGGCTCCAAAATCCTAGAGGGCAAGTCATACGGGCTCGGTGATCATGTGGGGACTGCCGGGAAGTACGTTTGTTCCCGCAACAAAGCCTCGACTGCTTCCACGACGGACCCAACGTCCTGCTTGGCACAGGCTCCGCGAACGCCCACGAGACGCGCCGCTTCGGCCAGTTGCCTCGATAAGTGAATGGTTACCATGAGAATGGGGATCTTGGGGAAAAGTTCGCAAATCTGCTTCGCGACATCAACGCCATTGAGGTCTGGCATCTGATAGTCCAGCAAAATCAGGTCGGGAGGAGCGGCAAGCACTTTCTGCAACGCTTCGGCACCGGTTCGCGCCTCGCCGCACACCCGCCAGGATGCCTGTTGCTCAAGAATCGCCCGCAAGTAGTGCCGAACCGAGGGATTGTCATCGACCAGCAGAATACGAACCACTCGAATCCCTTCCCGAGCCAGGGTTTCACAACGCGTACGTGATTTCCTGTGCGCTCCTTCGCCAATAAACTCACTTAAACACTAGGCGAGCGAAAGAAGGCATCACAATCCAGAGAAGCCTGTAGGGCAACCAACTCAGCAACATTGATTCCCAGTCTTTTCGGGCACGTTACCAGATTCCCTTGTCGCTACCGGTAAGCTTCTGCTCCAGGACAGCGGCCGTGGCCAGTCCCGGCAGCAAGCTCAGGCGGAAACTGTTCCGAAAATCCCCTCTCAGCACGAGACTCTTGAGCTCAGAAGCGTACAGATTCAGCGAGTGAGGGAGGATCGGTACCCGCAAAAAGTCGTGACTGAAGCGAACCTGGTCGGCGCCGAACTTCGCCGCTCGGGTCACCAACAACGGCAACGGAACACCGTCTCCGCGATATGCTTCGACGTACTGAGAAATGATCGTCAAATACGTTGCGATCCCTTCCCAAAGCCCCGCCGTCGTGCCGAGGGAACGCAGATACGCAAAGTCGACCGAATAAGAGTCCACAAGCTGCGCATTGTCGACGATGTCGCATAACCGGATGTAGAAGTGCCGGTACATTCGCTGAAGCGTGCTGATGATGATGCGGTCCTCTGGCGCTAGCACGCGGAACTCGTGTACACCCACCTCCACGAAACGAGTGCGGGCCGACAGGGACCGGGTGACGGCAGTTTGCTCTCCGGTTTGTCCCAGGCGCCCGGCGTGGACTTCAACCAGTTCCGGCAAGCCGGGCACGATGAAGTTCCACTTATTCGCTAACCGGTCTCCCCAACTGCGGGCGTCGGGTTTCGCTTTGAAGCGTGATCGCATGACCTGGATCACGTCGGCAGCCGGTGCGTCGGTGTACAAGTCCAGATCGTTACCTAGATCTGGCCAATGATCGAGGGACTTGATGACGGTAACCGGGCATCCACCCTTCGCCAAGGCTGCACAAATCTCTTCCAGGAAGCCGAGGGCGTGATCGATGCGGGCACGTTCCACGCGCACTGAATTCGCCACCCACTCTGCCCCACGGCTGTTCCCTGCTTCTTCAAGCATCAACTGAAGCGGCTCAAAAGCTCGCAGGATCACGTGGTTTGAGATGGCAAGCGCCTCCAAGTCGTCGAGATTTCGCTCGCTCAACATGGACAACAGTTCATCGCTCTCAGCTTTCGAGATCGCCCGTACCTGCATACTTATGTCTAGGAACGAAGGACACGCCAATACCAGTTCCGACAATAGTCGAAGGTTCGTCGTTGAATCACGGACAGGCTGCATCGCCTCTGTCTCCCGCTGAACGTTGTTAAAATGCCTCGGTTTGATGTGTATCCGGGCAGCGTGGTTGGCGTCTTGGCCGGCGGGACAGATTCAATTTGAGTTCGATGCGGCCTGCCCTGCCTGGATGCACTGAGTGAACGTGAGTCGCTCCACGGCGGTGCCTTCCTCATAGTCGTTCCAAGTCTCGATCATGAGGAATGGAAGGGGATGAGCTTCGTCATAGTACCGCTCGTAGAGTCGCAGAGTGTCGTCAAGAGTCTTCCCGCATCGACTCTGCATGTGCCGATTCAGACCCCATTTCGCAGCCGAGTCGTCGAAGCCCGGCCACGCAGCTCCGACTGCAATTTTTTCGGGATGCTTGTTCGTCATGCTTTTGTAAAAGTCTTCCAGGTACTGCTCGCCCCAATTGCTTCCGTCTGTTGTCCATCCCTGATGACCAGGCTGCACCCAGGCGTAAAGCCCTGCAAAATCAGCGGCAAATTGAGGTTGAGGTTCGTCCTTATAGAACAACAGCGGCGAACTCTCCCATTCGCGACAGTGCTCGACGACGCGATTCCAATCCACCTTCCCGTGTTTGGGGAAAATGAAAACCACGGGATGGCCGTTGTAGGTGAGATAGGCTGTGCGGTGCGGCGCCTCAGGACCCATGTAGGCCTTGTAAGCTTTATCCAGGGCCGCAATAGCTTCGTCCGTCGCCTGCCCGTCGTCATCCTCGGACTCGTTATATAGGAGTGCGACCTGGAAATGATTTTCGTCTGCAGCTTCCTGCAACAGGCCAAAGTTGTGATCGTTGAAAGGTTGGCTCTCGCCATACCAATCCACGACAAACGCTGAAATCCCCATGTGACGAGCTTGCTGAATCTGCTGCCTCAGGACCGCTGGATCGCTGCTGGAATAACCCACATCCTTGTGCACATGGTCTCCAAACCATGGCATGTAGACGGCCAACAGTTTGGGCCAGGAACGGGGAGCCTGCTGATTCTTCTGGAAGGCTCGCCGCATGCCGGGAGTCGTGCAACCGCTGCCTACCATAAAACACACGACCGCCAGCGCTAGCAGCGTCTTCGACAAATGAGGACTCCATGTCTTCCAAGGTTTGAATAAAACTTCGATGCGGCTGGTGAGGACGGTGGTTGGTGGGGTGAATCCCTTAGAACTCGGGGACGGCCTGAAGTTGCCGGATTACCCATCGGTCGGCGGCGGGCGTCATGAGGATCACGTAGCGCACGATCGCGTGCTCGCTGTGAATTGTCTTGCCTCTATCGAGGATCTGCAGGTCATATTCGGCGGTATCGTGAAGCTCAACCACATCGCCTTCCGGAGCATAAAACACAGCCTCGAGTTTGTGGCTCTGGTTGAGGTAGCGGGAACTGAGCCCGCTGCGTTGCTGTTTGTTTACCGCACTGGTGAGCCAGTCATTTGCCGTCCCGGCAAACAGGCCGTTCAGAGGCGCGGTCGAACTGGACTCCAAGGCCTGGGCGAGGTTCACCCAGGCGAACCTGTAGTCGCGAAGAATGCTGCGCTCAGTCAGATTTTCGATCGCTCGCGGACCTGCCTTGCTTGCATTGAGCACCACTTGGGGCGTGTCGGCGCCAAAAGAACAGAGGGCCACCAAGGCGAAAACCCCGAGCGCAATCACCTTAGCCAATCGTCCGCGAAGAGCCCCCGACCATGTCGTCATTGCGCCCCCAAATGGAGTTCGTTCCCCATCACGACTCCCGAGGCTGCAGATATGGAAACGGGCCCCGCGGCCGTCATCTGGACGCGTGCAATCCCTTGTTTGATCGGCGCGTCCACAGTGCTCGTTTCCTTTCCGTTCTTCGCAGTGAAGGTCACGACGGTGCCGTCGGGCACGGGGTTGCCGACACAGTCGCGTACGGGTTCCGTCTCAATCACAATTCCCTTCGCCGTACGCTGGCCTTTGATGCGCAAGTTGCAGGGATCGGACGCCACCTGCTGAACAATCCGACGCGCCGACGCATCACCAAGCGAAGCCACCACTTGCAAAGCGCCGGCTGATTTGCCGGAATTTGCGCGAAACCACGCAATGCCATTTTGCGACGAGACCGAGTGTGACATCAGACTGGAACCGCCCGCGGTCAACTGGAAGCCCACCGTGAGCGGCGCCAGCACTTGATTCTTAAATTCGTCAAAGGGGAGTGCCACCCCACTGATTACGTCATTTTGTCCCACGGGAGCACGGGACGGATGCACGAGGAAGGTGAGGCTGACCGGCTTTGCCGGCATCACAAAGAATTCAACACTTCCGCAAGTATCAGCGCAAAGGACTCCCACATAGCGCCCAGCGCTCCGCAGGTCTTCGGAGGGAACCGAGATTTGCTGTCCCAGGTCCACATCGCGCCTTGTCACAACCGATGGTCCAATCAGGTAAAAGGTCCCGGTGCCGCTGCCCGTGGTCGGAATTGAAATCGTGGTTCCGGCCACCACCTTCGAGGGAACGCGAAGCTCTCCCACTTGCGCGTTCGACGCCGCTGCCAGGCAAAGGGCGCTAACCGATGCGGCCAGCCATCTGCTCCGGGGGTTACGACTTTTGCAAACTGTATTGGTTGACGACGACATGAAAGTTCTGTACCTTCCCGGCCAACGATTTGGGGATTTCAACGGCGAAGGGCTCAGAGGCCTGCGGAAGCAGGGCGCTCTCGACGTATCCATCGGAAACCCACACCACTTTGCCGTTGTTATCGTAAAAGCTTGCGATCACATGGGGAATGTTTACCGTCTGGCCACTCTGATTGAGCAGATCTCCGTGCAGCACCGCCCGGCCCTGCGCGTCAGTTTCCAACTTCTGATTCATTGCCCCGATTACGGGATCGGACGAAGCCGGGACAATGGTCGCTTTCACGTCCATGCGCACGTTCTTCACGTTGATCAAGCTGAAATGGGGAAAGTCGACGCGATAAGGTGAAACCTGTTTCGGCAACAGTACATGAATGATCTTGTCGAAACTGCTCTCCTCGTCCATCGCACTTCCGGAGGCGTCGACCAATATAGCGTTCACGTTGACAAATGCTGGAATCGTATCTTCATTGACGACTTCGCCCATTACCACCGTCCCCTCGGCCGTATCGACCGCATTCATGGACATGATGCGTACATGGGGCGCGTCCACATTGCGTGAACCCCACTCTTCTCCCGCGGTGCCTGTGACCAGATCCCAGCGCAGGTAGTTGACGGGGATCACTTGTGACGGTACCTTCGGGACCGGAGCCTCGTCCCATACCACTTTCCATTTATCGCGATGCACAAGGTGAAAGTCACGAACGTCGTCGACCGGACCCACTGGCGTGGCCCAGTGCAATCGCACACGCATCTGCGCTTCCGAATCAGTCGCATGGAGCGGACGCATTTCATAACTCTCTAAGTTAGAAAATGACCGCAACCCGCCGTTCGAACCAATCCACTCCTGTATGAACCCCTGTTCGTTCACGGCGTCGTTAGTCTTCTCCACGCGGGAGAACGCCGGACCCCAATTGCGTCTCTGGACATCACTTAGAAAGCTGCCAAGGGCCTGCTCCGGCGTGGCACCGCTATCCGTCAAGCCAGGCAGAGCCGAGCCCGAGGCGATACCGACGGTTCCGCTCGAGCGCGCTGCTCCCGTCAAACCCACGAACAGCAGAAGGATAGTCATCGCCACGATGATGATTGGTAGTGCAATTTTCATTTCGCCCTCTCAGGCAACGTAATGCCCCTCACGTTCCTCGATCCGGACTGGCGATTCGATCACTCTTCCCATGCCCTGGGCCGACGGCAACAGTAACTCCAGGAACATCGCTAACACACTAATCCCGATGGGAAGTGTGCCCCAAAGCAGGCCCATCCACGGTGGCGGCACGGCGTCGGATTCGATCCTGTGGGCAGGAGGCACGTCGTCCTTGGTCCATGCGGTAATGTCACCGTTGTTGAACGTCTCGGTCTTCCGCCACCCCACGAATGTCAGCAACGGCTCATAGTAGGAGTCGTGTACGAAGACGTACTTCAGTCCGTACCGGTTTGCATGTTCCAGCATCGCGCGGAGCGAGGCCATGCCGGCCGACCCGTAAAACTTCGCATTGGTAAGCTGCGCCGAACCGTACTGGGTCATTTCCGGCAACAGACGCGCCGAATTGTAGTCTCCGTCTACGCTGCTGGCGTCAGTGTAGGTTGAGACCTGGGCCAGTTCACTGCCGAAACCTAGAGTGAGATAGCGGTACGAATCGTGGCCATCACGGTTCAAGAAGGCAATCACAGGTTGGACGTTCATCGACATTGTCGGGCGATAGGGGTTGGCCGTGAGCCACGCCAAGGCAGCACCGATCGTGACCACCGACGCCAGCGCCAGACCGACAGCGGCTTTTGCGTGGAAGTGATCCAAAAGTTCAAGCGCCAGCAGGCCGACAATCGGCATGGCCATCAGCGTGGCCCAGAAAGCAAATCGCTCGAAAGTAAGAACGTCGAATGCCCGTCCGAGCAGCCATTTCGGCAGTGGAGTGGTCCCACCCAATCCAAAGATTAGGCACAGCCAAAATCCCAAGAGCAGGGGCCGCAAGCGCCGTACCGTCGAACCGCGAACAATGATGAACGGCAACGCCAGAATCAACGCTCCATACGGAATCACGAAATAGTTAATCCCGGTGATCGAGTTCAGCAGGTAATTAGCGCGGCTGTCGTGTGGAATGGGAATCTGATTGATGGGATGTTGAATGAGGGTCATCCAGTAGGGCAGCAAAACTACGCCCACTCCGACGCCCACCAAAATCGCGAACACCAGAGCTCGCGATACCACTCCACTGAGGGAACCGCTTACACGCTCGTCCCTTGCGTCGAGGCAGGCAACCCACAATACGGGCCCGGCAAATAGGACGATGCCGAAAATCAGCGTGACGTGGTGAGCCGCAGCCGCGGACAAACTGACGGCTAATCCCTTGATCAGCGATCGTCCTGAGGCCTCCGTAGCCCATTCGTAGAAATATGGCAAAGCATTCAGATACAAGGCAGCCGATGCGACCGTCGCCAACTGTCCCGCCTGATAGACCAGGAACGCGAGCGCTCCCAGGAAGATGCTGCCGATCGCCGCATAGCTCGCGGCGCGGTCCTCAACCCAAATTCGGGCAAATCGGAAGACTCCCACGGGCAACAGGAGAACAGCGATCAACTGCACCACCATGTACCCCATCTTCAGTCCAAAAATATTGGAGAAGAGCGCGATCCATTGATGCGTCAACGGCGGGTACGTGGTCTGAGAGAACCCGGCAAACCATTTTTCATTCCACGGATTGAACCAGTGATGGGCGTAGTGGGAAGCAAGAAAGATATGGAAGTTGGTGTCGAACGATCCAGCGGGAAGCTGCATGAGCAGCAGTGGCCCATGCACTGCGAGTGCTACCAGCACGATGGCCAATAACGGTATGGGTCGAGAGTAGCTTTGGTTAGTGCTCATGTTGCGCTCCAGTGCCCTCTAGCAGCGTTTGGATTCAGAAAGTTCCTCCAGGGTTTATCCCGATTTCCCCTCTGGCCGCGCAACGTTGGAAGGCAAACCTAGGTCTTAGCGTGGCATCTGAAAAGAACCGCGGAAGTCTTGTGCGGCAGGGATCTCTAACAAATACGCAGTGGTGACTCGTTGAAAAGCCGACATCCGCTCACGAGCTTTTGCATTGTCATGGTTCTGGGCCTCTTGGTGCGAGCCCGCGGCCAGACGTATGACGTTAATAGCCAGGGCAGTCCTCCTCCGTCAGGCAAACAAACCAAGACAGCACCGGCCGACTCTCCGCAAAGTGGTCCGGATTTCAGTTGGGGATCCGGTATTGACGTTGCGCGCCAGGCGCGCGCCGCGCAGAATGCTCTGAAGAGAAACGACTACGCCGCAGCAGTTTCCTATGCGGAGCAGGCTGCTAAATCGGCGCCACAGAATGCCGAGCTTTGGTTCCTGCTGGGCTATGCGGCGCGACTGGACGAGCGCTATCCGATGTCGGTGGACGCCTACAATCGGGGACTGCAGAAGCAACCGAATTCGGTGCGTGGCCTAGCGGGATTGGCACAGACGTACGCCAAGATGGGCCGTGACCAGGAAGCCGAGCAATTGTTGCGGCGGGTCGTCGATGCCAATCCAAAAGATGCCGGGAGCCTGCAACTTGCCGGAGAACTTCTGCTTAGCACAGATCCCCAGCACTCGCTAGATCTTCTTCTGCGCGCCGATGCCCTGCAACCTTCGGCCCACAGCGACTTGCTGATCGCGCACGCTTACGATCGCTTAAGGCAGCCGGATGAGTCGACACGATATCTGAATCGCGCCAAGAGTCGCGCGCCGCACGATCCTGACGTTCTGCGCGCCGTCGCCGGACAATACCGCGATCAAGGGAAGTACGACCAGGCAATCGCAACTCTGCAGTCAGTTCCATCCAAGAGCGCCGACCTGTTGGCTGAACTTGCCTTTACTTATCAACTGGCTGGCAAACAGCAGGAAGCCGCAGAGCTTTACACGCGTCTGGCAAAAGCGGCCAAAGGCAACATCGGTTTGGAGTTGAGTGCCGCGCAAGCCTGGGTCAATGTGGGGCGGTCCGATGCCGCCAGTCCCTTCCTTGAGGCCGCGCGACAAATTGACGGCAACAATTACCGTCTTCACGCCATCCTCGCCGCGATCGCTGAGGCAGACGACCGTCTCTCCAATGCGACTGATGAATACACGCGTGCGCTGAACAGTCTGCCGGCGCACGTGCCGGAAGGACCGCTCTACGCGGTCGAACTGCGGCTCAATCTCTACGAACTCTATATCCGTCCGGAAGACACATCGAAGGCGAAACAGCAGCTTGACTCCGCCGCCGCCGCGATCCGGCAACTCCAGGTTCCAACCGCTTTTCGCCCCGAGATGCTGAGGCTGCGCGCAGCGGTCGAAGCGGCTTCCGGCGATCTCGACGCCGCCAACCGCGACCTGAAAGAGGCACTGGCCCTTGCCCCATCCAATGTGAACTCCCTGGTGAACTACGGCACCCTGATGTGGAAGCTGGGCCAGAAAGACGCGGCTCGCGAGACTTTCGCGAAAGTGCTCGAACTCGATCATCACAATCGGCAGGCACTTTCGTCCCTGGGCTATCTCGCCAGAGACGCAGGCGACACCAAGCTGGCAGAGACTTATTTTTCACGTGCCGCAACTGCGCACCCCAAGGATTACGCCCCTTACCTAGCGCTAGGCGATCTGTATACAGCTGAACGCAATTTCTGCTCCGCTGAAATGAACTATGAGAGCGCATATGAACGCATGCCCGATAACGCGCTCGTCGTTGCCGGGGGCGCGAATGCTGCGTTGGAGGCCCACAACATGGACCTGGCACAGCGGTGGCTCCGACGAGCCACAGTGAAGACCAGCACGAGTGTTCAGGTCAAGCGCGAGCGCGAGCGTTATCTCACATTTAAAGGCGAATACGCAGAATCCGCCAAGCTCGGATACGAAGTGATCGAGAAGTTGCCGAACGACCGCGAGGGTGTGGTCTACCTCGCCTACGATCTTTATTACCTGCAACGGTACGACGAAGCTCTCGCTCTAGTAAACAAATATGAGCCAATCCTCGCCAAGGACAAGGACCTCCCGCTCATCGCCGGCAACGTGCATGCCCACAACGGCGATTTGAATGCGGCGCTGAAGGACTTCAACCTAGCGCTGGAGCGCGATCCAAAAATGGCCACGGGATACGTGAATCGCGGCTTCGTACTGAATGATCTCCGCGAGCCCGGGAAAGCGGCAAAGGACTTTCAGACCTCACTCCAGTTACAACCCAGCTACGGTGAGGCCCACCTTGGCCTTGCGTACGCAAATCTTCAGCTTCGCCGTCCCAGGCCGGCCCTCACCCAATTGGATGCCGCACAAAAAACTTTAGGAAAGTCACACGCGTGGCACTTGGCTCGGGCGGAAGCGTTCCGGCAGGAACAGGACTTCCCTCACGCCGCCTCTGAATACCGTACCGCCCTCGCGGAAACGCCCAACGACCTGACGACTCAACTGGCATTCGCCGACGTCCTGTACCACATGCGGCGCTACGTTGAGGCAAACACGGCGCTCACCAGCGCGCAAAAGCTCTCGCCGTCTGACCCCGCGATTTATGCCCTGATGGCGCAAGTACATGCCAAGCAAGGTGACCGCGAGCAAACGCTTCGTGACATTCAATCTGCCGAGCAATTGGGCGGCAACCGGGTCGAGATTCTCACCGCTACCGGCGACGCTCTGCTGACCCTCGACGATGGCAACGCCGCGATGCAACGTTTCTCGCGCGCCCTCGAGGTGCCGGGCGGAGATCGCATCGGAGTACGTCTGGCTGTTGCCCAGATCTTCGTTCGCCAAGGCCACCCGGATGAAGCCCGCCGCCAGATCGCACTGGGATTCGCGGAGGCACATCTCTTTCCAGACTCCCCCGTAACGGCCGAGGACATTGCTGAAGCGGCGAACATCTTCCTGGCGGTGCACGACTTTGATCTCGCGGAAACCTATTTCGACAAGGCGAAGCTGGCGGGAGCCAACAATCGGACAGTCGCGCTCGGCCTGACCAACACCTATCTCGCCGAAGGAAATGCCCGCAAGGCGGAAACAGCCTTGGCCAGTCTAGGTCCTACGAGCGACTTTCGCGATGACTACGACTACATGATGGCCTCGGCAAATCTTTCACGCCAGCGCCAGGATCCGCTGCACGCTCTTTCCGCTTTCGCACAAGCCAGCAGCCTTTCTGGGCAGCAGGATCAAGGCGTTGCGGAAACCTCGCAGTACGCTGCTGCCGAGCAGCAAGGCCGTCAGATGGGCGACAAAGTGAGCTTTGTCCCTGAAGCTTCTTTTGCACCAGCCTTCGAAGACATCAACGTCTACACCCTGGATGCGAGAATTCTCCGTGTAACCAATCCGGCTCTGCTGCCCCCGCCGCGTCACTCCTTCCAGAGCTTGGCGGAATCTCACTATCGAGTAAATCTGGGGAGTCTCCCGGCGATAACCGGTTTCGTCGGCCAGGGCATGACGGCTGGCCGCTTCCTGTTTCCCAGCATCGGCGTCGTCCAGGACCGCAACACATATGACACTATTCTGAACGGCGGAATTTCACCAATACTGCACCTGGGCTCGAACACGATTACCTTCAACGGCGGTCTGCAGTTTACGATTCGCCGCGACACGATCTCGCCCGTGTTCATGAGCCAGAATCTCTTCAGGCAGTTTCTTTACATCTCCTCCAGTTCCTTCTACAACTGGATTTCGGTAACTGGTAGCGCCGTTCACGAGGCTGGTCCGTTCACAGATCAGAGCCTGCGATCCCGCGATGTCTCGGCCAACATTGAGTTCACGGTCGGCCGTCCGTGGGGGAATACTGCCCTCATCACGGGATACTCCGTACGGGACCTGCTGTTCCATCCGATGGATCAGGAGTATTTCAACACTTCGGTCTACGCCGGACTTCAGCATAAGTTCGGAAGCCGCCTGACCGCAGCCATACTTGCCGAGGATCTGCGCTCGTGGCGAGTACAAAACACGCAGTATGCGATCGCGCAGGCCCTGCTGCCGGGCGCTCGCTTCGACTTCCGCGCCAGCCCTCGCTGGAGCGTTCAGGGTTCGTTCCTTCTTTCCCGGGGCGCTGGATATCACACCTACGACAATGTCCAGAGCGAATTACTCGTGTCTTACGTGCGGCCGCTCCATGGAAATCTAAAAGCCGGAGGAAATGAGGTTCCGGTGGCCTATCCAATGCGCTTCTCCTTCGGGCTCCAGCAACAGACGTTCTACGATTTCCCCGGCTCCAGCAAAACCACCGTGCTTCCGGTTGTGCACTTCACGCTGTTCTAGTTGACCTTGGCTGCTCAATGCCCACGATAGAGACAACACGCGTCGACAGTTCTTCCGGCAGGCCAATTTCCTACGCGCGCGCGAAGAAAATGCGCGAGAAACTGCTTGGTGGCAGCCTAACTCTGCTGGCCGGATCTGGTTTGGTTGGAATTATCAATCTGGTTTACAACGTGGTGACCGCCCGGTTGCTGGGACCAGTGGGTTTCGCGCACGCCACGGCCGTGTACACGCTCTTGATGCTCGCTTCGGCCATCACTCTATCCTTTCAAGTGGTTTGTGCGAAATACGTCGCCAATCACGAATCACCGGAGGAGAAAGCCGCGATCTTTGTTGCCGTTCACCGCCGGGCATGGATTGCCGGGATCGTTCTGGGTTCTGTTCTATTCCTATTTAACCGGGTACTGATGGCATATCTCAATTTGCCCGATCAGGACCTCATCTCATTGCTCGCCTTGGGAACCGCATTTTATATTCCGCTCGGAGCACGCCGGGGCTACATCCAGGGTATCCACGCATTCCGGACGCTGGCTTTCAACTTCATGCTGGAAGGCGTTGTCCGTCTGGGCGGAGCGTTCGTACTGATCAGACTCGGATTGGGTGTGAAAGGCGCGGTGCTGGCTAGCGTGATTGCGGTGATCGCGTCTTATTTTCTAGCTCCCACCAGCCCCGATGTAAAGTTACTCCACCCTGGAGCCATCCCGATTTCCTTCGGAGAGGGTCTCCAGGCGATTGTGTTTTTCTCAGGCCAGGTCATCATCAACAATTTCGACATCGTACTGGTTAAGCATTTCTTCGCGCCAAACCAAGCGGGAATTTATGCTGCCGTGTCGCTGGTCGGACGCCTGGTCAATATGTGCGCATGGTCTGTGGTCAACACCATGTTTCCAGTCTCGGCAGGGGCCCGCTCCAGCGACCGGGAAGCGCGCCCGGTGCTGTTTATGTCGTTGAGCATGGTATTTCTGATTCTTTCGGCGTTGATTCTGGGCCTGTGGGCGATTCCCAGTTTCTTGTGGCGCGTGCTCTTCGGCGCACATTTTGAACTGGAAAACTACGGCGGACTGGCAGCCTTGCTGATCCTTTACGCAGTCACCACAGGGATTTATTCCCTCAGTTCCGTAATGATCACCTACGAAATGTCCCGCAAGATCGCGAACACAAGTTGGGTCCAGTTGGCTTTCAGCGCCGCCGTCGCTTTGGGTATATGTGTGTTTCACCAAACGTTGCGGCAGGTTATATTCGTTCAACTTGTGATCATGGTGATTCTGCTGGTCATGGTCGCGCTACCTCTTCTGCGCCGTGAAATCGCTCCGCCCGAAGAAGTTCGCACCTACGCCAAACTGAGCGTACTTCGGGCTTTGAGCGAACACGAAGTTATCGCCGAATTCCTGCGCAGCGAGTTTCACCACCCGGAGTTCGAGGAGTATCGCCAGGAATTTGAGCACCTCGTCAACAGTCCTGACCTGGAGAGCCATCGCGAGAACGCCCTGCGTCGGGCCTTACTGTTTCTTCGTCGCGGCGCAATGTGGCGGGAACTTCCCGAAGACACGCAATGGTTCAAGGTCGAGGTTACGAGGGGCGATCTGGCCCGGATCCGCTTTTTTCCCCGGGCGCAATGGCGCCGCGTGGCGGAAGGCAGCTTCTATCTGACGGATATGGTCGAGTGCCTCCGTCTCAAAGGTGAGGAATCGCCGGACGATGCGTTCTTCCGCAAACTCGAGCGAATGACCTATTCGATGCACGAGACTCTCGTGAATCCCACGGTTTTGTTGATTGGTGTAGACGAACGTAGTCCCCTGACGATTCTGGACGGCAACCATCGTATGGCTGCCGCCATGCTGGCCCAACCTCCGGCCGCCCTCGAGAGCTTTCAGTTTATCTGCGGACTGTCGCCGCAGATGACGAGTTGCTGCTGGTATCGCACCAACGTCAATACTCTGTGGCGCTATCTCACCAATGTTTTGCGCCACATCTTTCACGATCCCGAGTCTGACATCGGCCGCTTTCAGATCAGTGATTCGTAGTTTGCCGTTACTGCTGAGGCGGGTTCTTGTCGGCTGGAGGCGCGGGCGAAGCCGATTCCTCGACAATGCTATTATCGCGCCGCCGGAGCACGACCGGTTCGTGCTGTCGTCGCAGAGCCTCCCGGTCCTGGGTGATTTTCGTCCCAACTTTTGTGTCGTTGTCGGCCGCGACTGCGAAAAGCTTCATTCCCTCAGCCGAGCGTCTGGTCGCTACGCCAACGGTCGTATTGGCCCCGACCGCTTGTCGCGCACGATCGTAGAAGAATTGCGCGGTTTCCCTGTCTCCTTCGAGCTCCGCCACATAGGCAACGTTGTTGAGTGCGAATGCGTTCCCGGGATCGAGGGCATAAGCCTTGCGAAAATCTTCCTCGGCCGCTCGCACGTCGTTGCGATTCAGGGCCGATACGCCTCGCAGATTCAATTCCGCCACCTGCTCTGGTATGTCGTTCGCGCGCGCCAATCGCGCGCGTAACCCCTTCGCGCTCTCCGCCGCCACTTCGCTCACTTGGTGACCCCGCCAAGTGCGGTCGATGGTCACGGCGGCCGTCGCATCGGAATGCGCTCCGGCGGCTTGGTCGTAATATTTCAAAGCTTCTTGGTCCTCTCCCTCCATCTCCTTGACGACGCCCATATTGTTTAGGGTGAATATGTTGTTGGGATCGGTTTTTAGCGCGTCTTGCAGAAGCTGATCGGCTTCCGTGGTGCGTCCCTCTGACAGCAATCGCACCGCCTCGACGTTGGCATGATTGACCTGGAGCGGCTGGTCCGTGGACGCCAATGCTTCTTTCATCGGCCGACCTTCCATGCGTCGCGCGCTCGCCCGGTCGATTATGGCCTCACTTGACTGTTCTGCCGCTAAAGCATAAAAACTCTGCGCACGGTCGACCTGTCCCTGCAATTCCGAAATGTAGCCGAGGTTATTGAGCGTGAATGCATCATCCGTATCAAGCAGGTAAGCCCTGTAGAACAGACGTTCTGCCTTCGCGTACTCATGTTTTCGGACAGCCTCTACCCCCTCGCGGTTCAAACGCTGAACCGGAGTGAGCTTACTTCGCCTCGGGATCGTTATCTTGAGGTCTCCGGCATGGGCGCACTGCAATTCGAACCCGAACGTCACAATGCCAACAAGACCGGTGAACAGCCAGCGTTTAGCGACCATGAGTTACTCCACGTCGAAGCATGCAATCTGAGGTTTCGTTTGGATGCCGAAGCGACGTCTTTTGTTTGCGGCGAATCACTTAGTGGGTACCGATCCGGTCGAATCGAGACTACCTTGCAACTGCAAATCGCATCCAAATTCCGCGGGACATACACGTTCTTCATCGGGGGTACGCATGAGTTCTGTGGAGAAATTCGTTTTCATTGGTCTCATGATCGGCAGCTTCGCTTATGCACAAGCCCCCGCGGAACCGGCGGCTTCCAAGGCGACATCCGCAGTGGTCTCCCCGGCGACTGAGAGCAACATCAAGCCCGAGCCCGCGGGCATTGCGGACGCTTCCAAGGATACGGAAGATGCGGAAATCGTCGCCGACCCCGCTAGTTTGCTACCTGACTTGCCGCCAGTGCCCAGGGCAAACGCAACGCTAATCGGTGGAACCATCGAACGGCTGGATCGTGTGCGCGATCAACTCACCGTGCGAGTTTTTGGAGGCGGCCGAATGAATGTCTTATTCGATCCGCGCACTCGTATCTATCTTCGGCGGACCCAAGCCACCATCGGTGATCTGCACGAAGGCGAACGCGTCTATGTCGACACGATCCTCGACGGAAGCACAGTCTTCGCTCGGAGTATTCGTGTGAAGACACAACAGGCTGTTGGCGAAAGTCGGGGAGTCGTGTTGACGTATCAGGCCGAGCGCGGCGAGTTAACGATCCGCGATACAATCTCTCCAGAGCCGCTCCGGGTGCGCATAAACTCTTCCACGAGGCTTACGCAAGGCGACCGAACGGTTCCTGCCAGCGCGCTGACGCCCGGTTCGCTGATCGCCATAAGATTTGACTCGGAACGGGATGGCCATCATGTCGCCCGTGAGATCTCGGTACTTGCCCTGCCTGGAGCTCCCTATACGTTTGGAGGCCAGGTCGTGCATATCGACCTGCGCTCTGGCTTGCTGGTCTTGTATTCTTCAAGTGAACGCAAGACCTACGAAATCCACTTCGATCCATCCTTAGCCCCGGAAGACAACCTCCGCACCGGCGCAGTGATTACAGCAGTCACGACGCTCGAGGACTCGCGTTATGTCGTCCGCAGTTTGACAATCAATTCACCGGGCAAGTAAACGATCAATTCGATTGACGCCCAGTTCGAGCAGCGTTACTGCAACTTTTGATAATCGCAAGTCCCGCCCGTTGTCTGCGCTGGTGGCGACGGCGGAGTGGCCCAGGGTACGCTCTGGAAGTCGAAGAATTCAGTCATGTCGATTTGCGCCGCATCCCGTTTCGTCAAGGATGGCACGTTAAATCGCGTCTCGATAAACTTTAGAATCGCCGTATAGTCGGCCACCGTGTGTGACACATAATTCTTCTTGGTAAACGGTGAAATTACAATCAGCGGCAGACGGAAACCGGTGTAGTTGAAATTGCAATTGGCGCCGCCCCCGGTGGTGCAAATGTCGCCGGGGTTCAAGTCTATCGGTGCGATTCCATCCGGATTCACTGCAGGTTGCGGCGCGACGTGGTCGTAGAGCCCGCCCGCTTCGTCATAGGTCAGGATGAATACGGAATCTTTCCAGGACGGGCTATTCATCAATCCGTTGATCAAACTGGCTGCATAAGCAGCCCCTTTCTGCACATTATTCTTGGGATGCTCATCGAGACCGGAGTTGTATCCGCCTTCGATCATCGCGACCGCCGGCAGTGTTCCGTTTTGCGCGTCGGTAACGAACTGTGAGGCCGGCACGACGTTGGATGGCAGTTGGTTCGGCGGAGCGTAGGCAGAGAACTGCGTCAGATATGTCGCGGGGTCGGCTCCGTTAACTCCGAAGTCCGTGACGTAGACTTTCCAGGAAATGCCAGCCTTCTGTAGGGCATCAAAGATCGTGGGCACCTTTAGCGGGGCATTGTCGGCGGAGTTAGTCCCTGGCGGATACGCGTATCCGTGCGAGGTTGCCGCCAGCAGGTACATTCTGTTGATCTGCGTACGGTCCATGGCGGGCGAGAACCAGCGGTCGGATGTGGCAAAATTTGAGGCCATGAAGTAGTAGTAATTCAAGTCGGTCGCATCGTAGTATCCCATGGCGCGAATACCCGCGGTGTCATAGATCGGCGCCTCATCGGCTGGGGCGTTCAACGCATAGGACGCGGCGTTGTAGACGTAGCCATCCATCGTGCTCGTGCTGGAGGTTGGATTACTGCGGTTCCAATCGACGTGGCTTTCATTCCACGATGGACTGAGATTCTGAATGCACTCGGTCGCAACGTGATAAGCCGGGACTGTGCTCGTTCCACTATAGCTCGGGTTGGAGGCGTTGGCGGGCAGGCCGTCGAATTGCTGGGAGGGATAGCCGTTGGCCGCCCAATAAGCTGGTAGCTGTCCGAAATAGTTGTCGAAGGAGCGGTTCTCCTGCGCCATAAAAATAATGTGATTCACGGAGGTGATATCGCCCGTGCCGGACGTAGATTGCTTGATTCCTTGACAGCCGCACAAGGCAAGCAGCACAACAATCATCCCAGCAATCGAATAGGTGCGGAGTTTTTCTTTCGCAGTCATCGCTTATCACCTGCTCTTATGAAAGTCTCGAGATTACGAACCAAGATTGGATGAGTTTTTGTGCTGGAATGTTGGCGTCCGAACGGACGCGACAGATTCGGTGCTCCGGGCAAAAGCCTGAAAACACGGGCCTTGTCAGGCATTTCGAGGACCGGGCCAAGCGCCGGTATGCGATCCTTTCACCGCTCGGCGCCAAGCAATGGCCCGAAGGTGCAGCGCACACTAGTTCCCGTCCTACAGTGATCTATTCACTCGGCGCACACGCACACTAACCTGCTATCCGTTCCCAGAAAGTTACAAGGCTGGTTCAGAGAAATTTAGAGGCGCGGGCCTCTCTCCCAGACCAGTTGCAAGTGCCTTCGTCCCCTCCGCTCCTGAGGACAGATGTTTTTTAAGCATTTGGGTGTTGCAGTCCTGCTCCTGTCCGCGACAGGTGTATGCGCGGCCGGAAACTATGTTGTACCCACCACTACGTTGGCCGCGCAAACGGCAAACAATACCAGCGCGGCCAACAGTTTTAGCGGTCAGACCAACGGCAATGCCGGCGTCGGAAATGTCAGCAAGGTGAATGTCCATTCCCTGCTCTATCCGGGCGCGAGCACGAAGGTCTACGCTCACCTGTTGCTTTGGTTCGGAGGCTCGAACCACATGAACGTGGGCTACAGTTCCACCGACCCGGCGCAGGTCCAAAGGCAGATTACGGATATGATCAGCCGCGGAATCGATGGCGTGATCGTCGATTGGTATGGCCCGAACAACAGCATCGATCAAGCCACAAAGCTCGTGATGGCGGAAGCCGAAAGAAATCCCGGCTTCACGTTCGCGATCATGGTCGACCAAGGCGCGATCCAGTGGGATTCCTGCACGGGATGTTCGCCGCAACAGGCTCTGATCAGCCAGTTGCAGTATATCGAGCAGACCTACTTCCCTTCTCCGGCGTACCTGAGGCAGCAGGGAAGACCGGTGATCACGAATTTCAACATTGACCTTTCCTATTCCATTGATTGGAACGCTGTCGCCGGCGCTCTTGCGACGCAACCTGTCTTTGTCTTTCAGAATAACGATGGGTTCGGCCACGTACTGAGCGACGGGAGCTACTCCTGGGTCATGCCCACTACCAGCGACTACGGGATGAGCTATCTCTCCAGTTTTTATGACACTGGCCTGCCGCTCACAAACGATCAGACAGTGGGGGCGTCTTACAAGGGGTTCAACGATTCCCTTGCTGCATGGGGCTCAGGCCGTGTCATGGGCCAGCGGTGCGGAAAAACGTGGCTGCAGACATTTTCGGAAATCAACAGCCTCTACAATTCGGGGAGGCAGTTGCCGGCGCTGCAATTGGTAACGTGGAACGACTACGAAGAGGCCACTGAGATCGAGTCCGGGATCAGTAATTGCCTGACTCTGTCCGCCGCCGCAGCCGGCAACTCGCTGCAGTGGACGATTCATGGGGATCCCAGTACTGTCGACCACTACGTGGCGTACATCAGCACGGACGGGAAGAATCTAATGGCTCTGGGAGACGCCATGGCGGGCACGAATTCTCTGAACCTCTGCAGCTATTCGATCCCCAACGGGAACTATATCCTGTACGTGCAGGCGGTGGGGAAGCCCGGCATTGCTAACCAGATCTCCGGGCCGGTGCAGTTCACATCCACTTGCGGAGGAGGCTCGGCCGGGAATACAGCTTTGACCTTCGGAACCGACCCCTCATCCCTGACGATAGCTTCAGGAGCGTCGGGCAGAGTTACCGTTACGGCGGCTTCGCAATCAGGCGCCTTCGATGGGGCCATCGGTCTGACTTGTTCTAGCGTGCCCGCGAACCTGGCTTGTTCGTTCGCTCCCGCCTCCATTACCCCCGGCAGCGGTGCCGCCCAGTCCGTTCTTACTATTTCCGCCGCTTCCGTTGGAGCCATGGATCGTAGGCCGAACAAATTCAATCCCATTCTCGGTACTTGCCTGTTTGGTTTCACCCTTGGATTTGCACTTATCGGGAAGACTCAACGCAAGCGGATCTTGCCCGCTCTCGGAGCCTGTGCCCTGGCTGTTGTGATCATCGGCTCTTCCTCGTGTGGCGGAAGTGGGTCCGGCCTCAGCGGCATCCGCTATCCGGTGACCATCAACGGCACTTCCGGAGCCGTTCAAGTATCCACGACCGTTACCGTTACTTTGCAGTAATCGAAAATCCTGCTGGCCGTTCCACGGCGCGTGGAGAATCGCGGAGCGTCGTGTCCAGCTCAGGGAGTTCCGAGTCATGAAGCGTAACAGCAGGGCCTTCGAGGGCACCCAACTGGGCAGCCTGCGGAATCGCGATACGTATCTGAGCGCCTGGGTCCGCTGCTGAAGCTCAAAGTGGCGAAGATATTTCTGTACGACATTGGGCATGGTCATGCGCAATCCCGCGGAGAAATTCTGCGCTGCCATCGCTCGCTGCTTCTCGGGCGCCTGTAACAGCTGGACCAGGCAATCCGCGAGCCCCGCGGCATTCCCGGTCGGACAAAACTCGATGGCCAGATCCTCGCCCTGCGCCATTTGGCGGAAGTCAGGCAGGTCCGAGGACACGATGGGTACGCCATAGGCACACGCTAGGTGTGCAACGCCGCTGCATCCTGTGGACGAAGAATAGGGCATGACCGCGAGGGTGGAGGTCTGAAATAAATCCGGCAACTCGTCCTCGGGAACATAGCCGCGGAATTCGATTCGTGGATTGCCCGCACACAGTTGCCGTACGGACTCCGTGTACCCAGCAGCCTGAGGATGATCTCCGCCTGCGATGACAAGCTTGGTCGCGGGTAACTTTGCCGCGATCAGTTCAAACGCCTCGATCATCAGTTCAAGACGTTTATAGGTTCCCCATTTGCCAAAAGCCAAAATGCGGTGAGCCGGATTTCCGCGTCGTGAGAAGTCGGGGAATTCGGGGCGGCGCGCGAGAATGCCATGCGCGCGCAGGTGGACGTTGTCCCGTCCGTACTTGTCGTTCAAGATTTTTCGATAGCCGGGCATGAGCACCGAAACTGAATTCGAGACCAGAAGCATTCGCGTGGCAACCGCTCCCGCAAAGCGATAGATCCCCTCATGACGAACGCCAACGTCTTTTAGTTCAACCGTATCCATTAAATGATGCAATGTTACGTGCGTGTACCGGCCACTCAGGCGCGCGAGCAGAGGGGTCATGAGACCAGTGAATGCAACCACGGGGCTGCGTCCGAAAGTACTGAACAGCAGATTGAACCAAACTACGTCCGGCTTTAGTCGATGCAGCGCCCGCATCAGCCTGAAAACGCTCGCGGGATCGTCGAAAGACCAGCACCGTAGAACGGAAAATCCCTCGGGCTCGGCGTGGTCGGACGGTAGCTTATCGGCCAGAACGGTAAGGCTAAGAAACTGATTACGCTGCAACTCCTGCGCAAGGTGAAACCCGTATTCACTCAATCCCCCGGTACTTGGAGGAAAGGTTGTAACCAGACAGATCTTCATTCGTCTGCCGCCTCGTGATCGGCCCGAGGTTCGATGACCTTTCAAGACAATATGTTGGTGGCCAGAATGGTAGGTGCACTTCTCATTTGTCGGAAGCATTCGGATCGTGGCATCCGGCAGGGCAATGAGGCTGGAATTCGAACGGCCCGCGATCCCTTTGTAAGCAAATCTTTGAGATCGATTCCATAATCTCGGAAGTGGTCTCTACGATAGAGAGCGGGCCGACCACTTTCATCCCGCCGACAAGATGGCTTAGCTTGATGTAGGCATCGCGATTCTGCCGCAGGAAATTCAGAGGATACTCGGGCTTGCGCATGCGCGCGGCTTCCGGCTCGGCGTCCAGTAGATAAGCGATATCGGGCTTGGGACTGATGCTCAGAATCATTCGCACATACAGTCGTATGGGTCGCGAATGAAGTGGAAGATTCGCCAATTCATCATAGATATATCTGTCGAAGATTATGAAATCCGCGCCTGCATGGGATCTCCCGAAAGTCAGGCGAAGGCTGAGTGCATCGAGCAGATAAAAGAACAACCGCACGCCAGTGGCGAACCAGGATGTAACGTTCTTATCGCGGCGGCTGATCGGCCTCTCAGGGCTTCCAACGCCCTTGTCTCCCTTGAACGCTGCGTGGCTGAGGAATTCCCGTAAGCGGGACAACAACACGACTTCGTCCCAGAACGTATACAGTGTCGAACTGAAGCCCAGCACTCGCAGATGAGATTGCAAGGTCTGGATCTGCGTGCTCTTGCCGGCCCCGTCGATTCCCGAGAGGCTCACCACTTTTGCGGTTCCTGTTCGCATATTCGAAGGCCGGAACTCAATTGGAACTGCAAGCCGGCGTTTAATGAGCGCCCGGGGGTTTACTCGGAGTGCCCGCGGTCAAGGCCAGAGTTGTTCCCAAAGCGACGCCTGCGCCCACGAGCGCACCCACTTTGAGTACGAGCGTGCGCACGCGGCGCTGCTTGGCCGGAGCGATCGCAACTCCAGCGGGCTGGGCTGCGGTTACGCCGCTGACCGTCGGTGCTTCCGCGGCGGCCGTCCCGACCGGCCGTTGAGGATTCCCGTCCGGGGGCGGCGATTGGACGCCGCTCTGCGGTTGAGATGAATCCACGGTGGGTGACTGCGAGGGGCTGTTCGGTGGAGAGGCATTCTGACTCTGCAATTGCACTGCACCGGGGCTGTCCGGAAGCTCCGCGGACGCGGTTTCCTCAATCGCAGATCCAAACCGAGGCCGATTCGGCTGGTCGGCACCAACGATTGAGGGTACAGCCTGATCGTGGCTCGCTCCGACCAATTGCGCGTCACGCGCGACTATCTGTTGTCCGCCCTGCGCGAGAATACCGGCCGGACAACCCAGAGCAAGCACTCCGCATGCCGCGTACCGAAAACCAAATTTCCACAGTCGCATCGCCTTCTCCGTCGCCACAACTGGACTAACTGGCCTGCTTCAAGGCTTGCACGTCGCCAAAAAGCCCGGTATACAAAGGAGCATCCTGCGGAACTGCTTCCGCGGGAATCGCGCTGAAACTCCGTACCGCATCCTCGGACGTCGGGAAGAGTTCAAATACGCGGTCTACGCGCAGGAATTCCAGGATCACTTCAGATTCGGGGGACACCGCGGACAACTTCAGGTCCCCATCGCGCTTCATCGCCTCTTCCAGGCATTGCAGCAGCATTTCAACCCCGCTACCGTCGATGTAATGAACGTGCGAACAGTCGAGAACAATGCGCGGACGATGAGACTCGAGCAACGGCTGCAATTCCAGCAAGAACTTCTGCGCGGTTTCCCGGTTGAGGGCCTCCGGTAATTCCATGATGACTACGGGTTTAGTGATCAGCATTCTCATACCCCTTTTGAATTGGAGCTACTATGTTCATAGTTCAGACAAATCATCTAAATCCAGCCCGCGCTTTTCCTCGTCCCGCGCAGAAATCATTTCTTCCCAACCAAATGCGTCCGCCGGTTGCAGACTCGCTTCTTTTCGTGGAATGCCGTTGCGCCGAATCAAACCAGGCTCCGCAATTTCCAGAGCCACATTGCGTTCAAGATTCAGCAGTTGGTTTCCGTTGACGATGGAGTGTGACACGTCGAGGCCAATTCCAACGTAGCTGTTCGACAGTATTGAACTGTCCTCCACCACCGTCCCGTAGTCGATCTGGCAATTACTTTCTACGTTGCTGCACCGGGTAATCAGACACTGTTCCTCAATCTTCGACTTTCGCCCCAGGAAGGCGGGAGCCACGATTCGCGCCGTGCGATGCACCTGTGCGCCTTCATCCACCCAGACGCCGGGACGCGTTTCAGAACCTTGCGGCCGGAGCCGGCAACGGGAACTGAGACTGTCGACGACGAGGCGCCGCAGGTCGCGCGGTCCCTCGAGCCGATTCACGTACCCATGCACCGCGTAGCGCGCTGGTTCCGATTCCCCGAGCGTCGCAACAATGTCGTAGCTGTCCGTCATACGAGCTGTATCAATAATCCATATATCTAGAGGCCCTTCTTCATCGAAGGCGCGGGTCACCACTTGCTGCTGGCCCCGATGAAACTGGAGCGCGTCGAGAGGATCCAGTTCAACGTACGCAGCCGATCGAACCAGGAAAGTCACGTCGATTCCAGGTTCTTTGTGACGCCTCAGGATTCGGGTCGCGCCAAGCCATGCATCGTCTCCCCAGGTGACCGGGAAATTCGTTGCGGCTTGATCGACTTCGCTACGGACTGGAGCAAAGCAACTATCGCCCAGGAGCGTGATCGCGTTAACGCCGGCACGCAGCAGCTGGTCGACCCCTCTCTCCAGCACCGATCGGCCTAGTACTTCGACGCAGGCAAGAGGAGTTCCATTCTGAATTTCCCCTGGGCGCAAATTGCCACCCGAATTCTTCGCGGCTGAAACCCCGCGAGGAAGTTGTGGAATCTTCGGTGCCACAAGAATGATTGCGCCTACCACTCCAAAGTCGCCTTTCTGCAAGAGATCAAACTTCGCGCCCAGTCAACTTGGACGTCATCGCCTTAACCTTTGCCTTCACGGTTTCGGTAGCCCTCGGCTCTCGGCCCGACCGGAGGTTCAGTCGAATTTCCTGCTTAGCCGCGATCGACTCGGTAGACGGGTTTTGCGAGATGCGGCGCCGTAAAATTCTTCTTTTTGGGAACAGCAGGTCACGCATCTTCAGTTTCGCCTTGTGCAGCTGTGATTTCGAGTTTCCAATCGAACAGTCGAGCAACTGCGCAATCTCGTGGTGCTGATAACCCTCGACTTCGTGCAGTGCGAAGATAGTCCGGCAGCCTTCCGGAAGTTCCTGAAGCGCACGGCGCAAAGCAATGCGATCCACCACGCCGGCAAGTGCCGGGTCGTTCTTGCCCAAGTCGCGATGCAACGAAGGCGACTCGGGATTTAACGGCTCGTCCAGCGAGACGGTCGGCGGAGCCTTGCGCCGCCGAAGCTTCATCAGCACAGTGTTCACTGCGACACGATAAAGCCAGGTCGAGAACGCGGCATCCCCGCGAAACGAACTGACCGTGCGAAAGACCTGAAGGAAAGCTTCCTGCGTCAGATCCTCAGCCTCAGCAACATCTTTAGTCATGAGCAGACAAACCGAATAAACCCGGTTCTTGTGTTGTTGAAACAGTGTGGCAAACGCTTCCTCATCGCCGGACTGCGCGCGTTTTACCAGGTTGATTTGAGAATCGTCGCGTCCCTTACCACTGGTCGCGGGGATGACATTCGCTCCAGTTGCTGAAATCGCACAAGTCGCCACGGTTGATCTCCTTCAGGTTTCTGAAAGTTATTCCTCGCGGCTGATACTCGCGAGCATGGATGACAGAGTAGAAAAAGGACGCGAAAGCTTCTATCGGGTCACCTCTGTAAACAGTTGCAAGAGAGGCTGTAAGCCAGTAAATTATTGGCGGCATGGCGGAAATCCGCGTCCGGCCAGCACCTCGGCTTCGTCCGTGGAAAAGGACTGCTTGAATTTCGAAGAGTGACTGCTTGAATTCAGACGAATGCCGATGTGGCCGTGAGTGGCCGTGAATTAGTACAAAAATCAGTACAGGTGGAACTCCACTTCCACACTAATCTGCACGTCTACAGGCTTCCCGTCTTTCAATGCGGGTTGGAAACGCCACTGTTGAACGGCCTCAACAGCCTTGGCATCGAGCCCAAGGCCTAAGCCTCGCACCACGCGGATGTCACGCGGGTGTCCCGCAGAATCCACGATTAAAAAGAGGACACAGGTTCCCTGTTTCTTGGCTCGGCGCGCCTCCTCGGTATAGTCGGGATCGGGGGAACTGATGGCTTGAGGTGCCGAGATACCCGCGCCCACCTTGTAAGCTCCGCCGCCGATGCCGCCGCCAGTCCCTGCCCCGATCCCTGGGCCGTGGCCCACGCCCACACCACCTCCCGACCCTGAGCCAATGCCGCCGCCTGATCCGACCCCGTTAGAGGGCGGAGCTGCCGGCATTACCGGTCCCGTCGAAGGCCCAATGTTCGGCATGTGATTTTCTGCAAGATGGACTTGCGGTGGAACAACCGCAGTAGGCTCGGCCGTGAGGCGTGGTTTTTCGTTGCGCACAACGATTGCTGGCGGCGTGATCTGCTGCAACGCTACTTTCGGAGGATGTCCCTTGGGCGCGGGCAGGGGATCGTTGTCTCCGCCCCCTCCTCCGCCGCTCACGACTTGCTTAGAAGTTGGTAAGGCATAGGAATCCGGGGACGGAGCTATCAACGTCACAGTTTGCCGTGACTCAACCTTCTGGACAATTTGGTGACCGAAGAGCGCTCCGCTCAGGATCAAGCCGAGCACAGCCACGTGGATAATCGCCGACATTACGACGCCATTCTTACGATAATTATTGTATTGTCCCCAGATCTGGTCCGGTGGCTGCGAAACGTAGGTGCTCGAACGCCGCCGAACGCTGCGACCAGCATCGTATCGGCCCCGTGCCAGAGTTGGGCGTACAAGACCCATAAGGGATTCACGGTTGGCGAGAGAATTTTCACGGCTCGACATCACGACTCCTCGCTAGCGTGCAACAGTACTGGTCGTGCGAATCCAATGGTAAGTTCCTGTTGAAGTCACAGGCGGCCGGCTAAAACCAGGACCAGAATTACTACAACAATCAGGCTAAGTCCGCCGCTCGGGTAATACCCCCACGAACGACTGTAGGGCCAAGTCGGCAATGCACCCAGCAGCAGCAGCACCAACACAACAAGCAGAATGGTGTACATAAATTCTCCTTTATTTGAAAAGAACTCTCCCAGAATCGTGATTGCTGGCCCGGCGTAAGTCGGGCCAGCATTTGAAAACCATTGTGATGCCCGTTAGTTTGAGGTCGATTCCGCAGAGTCGTTCTTGCTTGATTCTTTGCTCTGCACAGAGTACTTCCTGACCGCAGCCAGGAAAGGCTCGCTGATGGCGGTGGGGTGTACCTTTCCGCCTAGGATTTCGTCGAAAGGCACAAAGCTACCGTAAAGCAAGCGGGTCTCGTCCTTGTCCTGGCTGAGAGCAGCACCACTGAGGTCGATTCCGGCAAACAGACCGCGAGCCCGGGAATAGGTCAGCACTTCGGCTCGCATCTTTACGTCGGTGTCCGCTGCGGCGTCGCGGCCCACAGGTCCAGCGGCGGCGGAGGCGTCAGCCCCAAGCTTGAATTTGCTGGAAAGCAGATGCTGCATTCCTTGATCGTTGGTTACGATCATGACCAGGTCTATGGCCTGGCCTCCCAGCTGCAACCCCCAGCTCCCTCCCGTTATTGTCACCGGTGCGGGAGCACTCCAACCGGATTCCGTTCGGCAGGTGGCCACGCCTTTGCCATGGTTGCCGCCAAATCCAACTGCAATCTTCACCATCGAAGGAATTACCGCGATACATTTGGCATCGCGCATCACCTTGTCTGGAATTGCCTTGTCCGGAGTAGCCATAATTTCGTTCAAAACTTTGGCGGAAGCGTCGATCCGCTTCGCGATATCCGATTGATCTTTGTCGGCGGACCAGCTCACTCCGATAAACATTGAACAAATGCTCAGCACCAGGAGACATCTCGTCGCAACCTCATGAATTTGTCTCATTGTTGTCATGTCCTCTTCTGTGCTCATATGAGCACCTGCTATGGTCTCGCGAGTAATAAATTAGCCTGTGGGTGGCGACCATCCTATCCGGCGGAGGCAGTAAACAACGTGAGAACATCCTTGAGGGACAATTCGGACGTTACCCCGAGATGGGGGCGGTTATCTGCTAACGTACGGGTTCCACAGTATTGTGAGTTAGGACACGTCTGATTATTCTGCAGATCTACTCGACACAACGCCCCCAAAGCAGGTGCCGGTCCACTGGGAGTGACCGGCACCTGGTCCCTTGCCAACTGCGCTCGGGTAATCCCTGTATCCGCCTATAAGGAAATTGCGCGCCGAATACAGTATGGCGCCGATATCTCGCGCAGGCATCACCGCGTATGTTGGGCCCTGAGATTTTTTTTGGAGGCTGACGATGCTATATTGGGCGCTTGTGTTTTTCGTTGTCGCGCTGATTGCGGCGGTTATGGGCTTTACAGGCATAGCGGTTGCGGCAGCTGGTGTTTCGAAGATCTTGTTTGTTGTATTCCTGATCCTTTTCCTCGTCTCGCTGGTCAGCCACTTGGCGGGCAGTCGAGGCCGGTCCTACTAAGACCGGTGCGAACTAAGACCGGTGCGAACCACTCCCGGGGGTAGTGTCGCTGTCGGGAGGACTTCCAGACCTACGCTCTAACTGCAGAACCAGAATCTTCCTTTTTCGTCGTACAAGCGGTGGGGATTTACCGCCACCAACACAGATCCTCCGCTCGATGATTCCACGTTGATTTGGCCCCCAAACTCAGCCAGCCTTTCCCTCATCCCTGCCAGCCGATGCCAGGCGCCGCACCTCCGGGGAACTTAGCGATCACTTCCTGTGGAATACCCTTCCCGTCATCCGCAACAGTCATGATCACGTTCCTCTGACGGCATACGATGCGAATATCTACAGTCTGGGCCGCGGCGTGGCGGTATAAGTTGGTCAACGCTTCCTGCAGAACACGCAACAACGCCATCTCGACCTCTTTCGGCAACCGGTCGATCGGTTCATCCACGCATAGAGACACTCTTACTTGGCTCGTTTTCCGTACTCATCGACGTACCAGCGAGCCGCAGGCAGGAATCCAAGTTCTTCCAACAAGGGCGGGTGCAGAAGATGGGAGATCGTTCGTACCTCTTGGATGGCAAAATCAGTCAGGTCGATCGTCTCCCGAATCAGCGCCGGCCCATCGACCCGTGTTCCTGCCTCGAGTTGGTTAAGATTGATTTTAAGTCCCGCAAGATATTGCCCCACGCTGTCATGCAGCTCGCGAGCAATTCGCCGGCGTTCTGAATCCTGCAGTTCAAGGATTTTGGCACTCATCAAACGATACGATTCCGCATCGGCTCGTGCCCGCTTCTCAGTATCCTTCGTTTTTGCGCCCTCGATCACCAGGACCCGGAAATTGCCGGCCAACATGACTGTCACTATGGCAAAAGCCAGCAAGAGCATGGGTACATTCCGCTTGAACAAATGATCCCACGCTCGAAGTCTCTGCCTCGAGCAATGATTCCTCGTCGTCCTGCATAACCTTGACGATGGAACCGATCTGACTATCTCGCTTACCTATCTCTACCTGTCATTTGCGATCGCTCGCTCTACACGACTTCCGCTGGAGCGCGACTGGACCTGAGCGAGTGCAACATTCTCGTCGAGCAGAGCGCCCAGTGTCGCCAAGCGCAGTTGCTGGCGAGGACTATCGCTCGTGAGCCGCCGAAGTTCGTTGACCGTCTGCTGCGCCAGGTGGGACTGCTCCCGGGATTCCGGAAGGTCTTGCCGATCATGCAACAGCAAAGAGTTTGTCTCGTCGGCATGGGCGCTAACGATTTCGAGTTGGAGATCGTTGAGTTGCGACCGCACTTGGTAGCTATGATCACCCAATCTCGGCTGACGACAATCCCTCGCTCCGTGAAGAATGCGACCGCTCCAAGGGCAATGATGGTGAGCAACACGAATGCAAAGGAAGCGAAACGTAGCGTAGTGGAAGAGGCCTTGGAACTCGCTTGCGCGGCACTGGCTTGAATCGTCATTCTTGACTCACTGAGCCGCTGAACTCTGGTTCGCGAGGCGCTATCCCCCGCCTCACGAAGGCCAGCTTCTGTGAAGAACCCAGCCAACCGGCCTCCGTGAATCTGCATACCAAAACCCTGAAATCTTACTTCGTGGAAGTCGCCTTTTGATGTTTAACTTCCAGTTCGTTGACTACTTGTTTGACATTGGGGACCTGCTGGGCCAACTTCTCGACGGAGGCACGCTGAGCCTGGGACGGAACGTCTCCCTTTAATGTAACGACGCCGTTGTTGACGTCGTATTTCACGTCTCGTTTGAGCCTGTGTTGAACTAACATCGCTTCCAGGTTCTTGTCGATGCCAGAGTCGAGGTCGGAATCGACCTTCTTCGCGGTACTCTGGTCGTCTTTCGGCCGCACTCCTATTTCATTTGACACCACCTGTGTGCCCGCAATGGATCGAGCGATCGATTCCGCTCGCATCTTGTCGTCGTCGGTTGGAACGTTCCCAGCCAGGGTCACTACGCTCTTCTCCCGATCTTGATTCACGCTGACGTCGTTTAAGCCGGCCTGGTCCAAAGCATGCCGGATATCCGCTTTTACGTCGGGCGCTTTTGGAGGCCGGTCCGAGCAAGCTAGCGTAATCGCCATCGCAAAAGCTATCAATACACTTGAAATGGTTTTAGTTGATTTCATGATCCTCCTTGGTCTTGTTGAACGATCTGCGGAATTCGGCAACGAACCGCCACATCTACTGTGCCGACTGTTCCGCTCTGTCAACAATCAACTGGACCCCTTAGACTTCGGGAGAATTCCTGGTAACGGAGAGGGATCGAAGGATGAGAGGTGGATGCCCGGCGGCCAAGGACGGCTTCCAAGTCGGTCAAACTGCAAAGGCCCGGCTCGGGCCGCCGTGTGCAGTCACTCCTGTCAGGACGTGGCCGCCGGTATCCTGCCACTGTAACAATAAAGACGAAGAGTCGATAGCAGAATCCGGAAGAGTACGTAGGAAGACGCTCGCGATCACTCATACTGCCCCACCACGGTTGGCGCCGGCATCCCTAATTTTGGGCATCCGCCCCTGTGCAGATCAGCATCTACCAACGATCCCGAAAGATTGTGGAGGCCCGTGATGACGGTCCGCAGCAGTCATATTGAAGACGCAGCCCTTGAAACCAGACGGTTCACTGCTCCTGAGATCTTCCACGCTGCCGTGGACAACGCTCGTGGAGAGCTACGTCGCTCGGTGCCGAAGCTGGCTTTTTCCGGCATCGCGGGTGGAATCACCATGGGATTGACTGGACTGGGAGTCGCCTGTCTGCGTGCGCTGCTCGGCACAGGAGGGTGGCAAGACCTGGTCTCTTACTTGGTTTATCCGGTTGGCTTCATTGCGGTGATCATTGGCCGCGCGCAACTGTTCACGGAGAACACTCTCTATCCTGTCGTGCTGGTACTGGACGAACACCGGCTCCTTCTGAG
Organism: uncultured Acidobacteriaceae bacterium; assembly: GCA_963819035.1. Classification (GTDB taxonomy): domain Bacteria; phylum Acidobacteriota; class Terriglobia; order Terriglobales; family Acidobacteriaceae; genus Sulfotelmatobacter. The sequence continues at coordinate 306,146 of CAWFUU010000019.1, forward strand.
GACGCTGCGACTGTGGGGAGTGGTATTCACGGCGAACATCTGCGGCGCCTGGCTGTTCGCTGCTTTAGCAGCAAAATCCGCTGCGTTGCATCCCGATATCCTGACACAACTCGTCAAGCTTGGAGTGGATGCCGCCGCTGGCCGTCCCGCAGATTTCTTTTGGAGCGGTGTCATCGGAGGCTGGGTGATTGCTCTGGTCGCCTGGACCGTCACGGCCAGTCACTGGACGATCGGTCAACTGGCAGTCATCTACTTGCTCACCTTTATCGTGGGAGCGGGTCGTTTCGCCCACTGCATCGCCAGCAGTTGTGAGATCCTCTCGGCCGTCGAGGCCGGGTCCGTCTCGGCTCTCAATTATCTTCAATGGCTTGCGCCCACGACGCTGGGGAATATCTGCGGGGGCGTGGTGATCGTCAGCCTGCTCAACTACGGCCAGGTGCGGGCCACCTAGGTTGCTCTGCTAGTTGGCCGCCTGCTCAAGCGTCGCCGGGGCCAGCCGCTGTGACTGCCGGGAGGGGATGACAACCTCAACAATCGTACCAGGGTTGGCATTCGCTAAGCGCAGACGGCCGCCGAGTTCCGAGACCCGTTGCCTCATTCCGCCGATGCCAACTCCAACGCTGTCTGGCCGGAATTGAACAATCTGTTCCTCGATTCCTTTACCATCGTCGCGAACGGTCACCATGACGTTCCCTTCCCTTTCGGTTAGACTTACGCGGCCATTGCGAGCCCCGGAATGGCGGAACATATTGGTCAAGGCTTCCTGAATGATGCGGAAGATGGCGGTTTCCAAGTCCGCCTTGAGCCGGCCGAGATCGGGAGGGTCAACCTCCAGATGAATTTCAATTCCACTGCGTTCAGAAAGACCCTCCAGGTACCATCGAAGCGCTGAGACAAGGCCAACCTCATCGAGAAGAGGCGGGTGCAGAAGGTGGGAGATCGTGCGGACTTGTTTGATAGCACGGTCCACCAACATACTCGAATCCGCGGCCGCCTGGCGCATCCTGGGCGAGGAATCCTTAGAGAGGATTCCGTCGAGAATCATCTTGGCTGCCGCCAGTTCCTGCCCCAGACCATCATGTATTTCGCGCGCGATCCTGCGCCGTTCCTCGTCCTGCATGGTCATCAGCCGGCTGGAGAGGCGCCTGAGTTCGATGGTTCGCAGGTCCACCATTCTCTCCAACTCAACAGCGTTCTCGCGAATCGATTGTTCCAACAGCTTGCTGTCGTGAATGTCCGAGCACGTGCCGTACCAGTTGACAATCGCACCTTGCGGATCTCGCAGCGGGACAGCACGAGCGCGGAACCAGCGGTACAATCCGTCAGCGCCTCGTAGGCGGTATTCGGTTTCATAGGCTTCGCCGGACTGCACGCAGCGCAGCCAATGTTCCAGGCTACGTTCCCGGTCATCGGCGTGCATATATTCCAACCAGCCAACCCCGACCGCGGAACCCGACGGTGCGCCGGTATATTCATAGAATCGGCTACTGATGTAGTCCCGCGTACCGTTAGAGTGCCGGCTGAAAATGATGTCCGGCGCGGTTTGCACAATGGCGTCCAGTTCCTGGTTCTTCTGGGCCAGGTCGCGATTCAGTTGCTCCAGGGCGACCGCTTTACGTTCTAACTCCTGCGTCCGATCCACGACGCGTTGCTCGAGTTCGACGTTCAGCCGCTCCAATTGCTGGTTTTTCCGGTGCAATTCTGCAAACACCCTGACCTTCGCCCGCAAGACTTCCGGCACAATGGGGACAGACAGATAGTCCACCGCACCGTGCTGGTATCCCTTCAGACGGTCGAGATCGGTTAAGTGCACAGCGGACACAAAGATGATTGCGGTCTTCTGAAAGCGCGGATGTTGCCGGATAATCTCGGCCAGTTCAAAGCCGTCGATCTCCGGCATGCTCACATCCATCAGCACAACCGCGACGTCGGTTTTGAGCAGTTTCTCGAGGGCCTCCTTGGCGGACGTCGCCTGAATCAGATTCTCGCCAAGGTCCGCCAAAATGGCCTCATAGCTGAGCAACTTGCCCGGCTGGTCGTCGACCATCAATATGTTGACTTTGTCGTGGGCGCTCATGCTGTTCTTAAGTGATTTGCCATAGCATTCACCGGCTTACAACGTCACATGACGAACCGAATTTCTCTTCATCTGTGCAGCCACATGCGCAGCGCGGAGAGTAACTGCTCCGTGTTGACCGGTTTGGCGAGGTATTCGGAAGCACCCGCTTCCAGACACTTTTCGCGATCACCTTTCATCGCCTTCGCAGTCAGCGCGATGATGGGCAGTCTCCGGAAAGAAGAATTCTGCCGGATCACTTGCATGGTGGCATATCCATCCATTTCCGGCATCATGATGTCCATCAGGACGATGGCGACGTCGGGAGTCGATTCAAGCATGGAGATTGCTTCCCGCCCAGTTCCGGCGGTTAGCACTGCCATCCCCCGGCGCTCCAGGACGCTGCTCAGAGCGAAGATGTTGCGCATGTCGTCGTCGACGACCAGCACCTTCTTTCCGACCAGTGCTTCATCCGACCGGTGCAGGCGATCGAGCATCGTTTGTTTCTCGGGCGGGAGATCGGCAACGACCCGATGCAAAAAGAGCGCCGTCTCATCCAGCAGCCGCTCGGGCGACTCCACGCCTTTGACGACCACGCTGCGAGCCAACGTGTGCAGACGCGCGTCTTCCTCGGGAGACAGTTCCTTTCCGGTAAAGACGACAACCGGCAGGTCACTGGCGGCGGGAGTATCTCGCATGCGTTCCAAAATGTCGAAGCCGGTCATGTCCGGCAATCGCAAATCGAGGACAACGCAATCGAACGACTCCTTCCCCACGACCTCCAGCGCTTCGGCGCCAGTGGCGGCCATGCGGACATCAATATCGTCATAACCCAGCAACTCGCGAATACTCAGTTGTTCGGCAGGATTGTCCTCCACGATAAGCAGCCGCTTGCGGCGCGGCGCCGCATACTCCTTGATTCGAGACAATGCCACGTCCAGCTCCTCCGGGCTGCTCGGCTTCGTAACAAAAGCAAATGCGCCGCGGGCCAAGCCATGATGACGGTCCGCATCCAGCGTCAGCATCTGGACCGGGATATGCCGGGTGGCTGGGTCCTGCTTCAGGTGGTTGAGTACCGTCCACCCCAGCATGTCGGGCAGGAAAACATCCAACGATACAGCGGTGGGATGATACTCACGAGCCAGGCTGAGGGCCTCCGCCCCACGCAAGGCCACAAGAACTTTGAAGCCTTTATCGCGTGACAAATCACAAAGCACGCGAGCGTAGTGCGGATCGTCTTCCACAATCAGCAGAACCGCGTCGTCCGGTTGCAAGTTGGCCCGATCATCCTCAATTTGCTGGACTGGATGTTCTGAAACCACTATGTTCGACAGTTGAAGCGGCGTGGTCGATGACGATGTCCTCCAATCTGCCAGCTTCGATGTCGACGGTCCGACATACGTGAGAGGCAGATAGAGTGTGAAGGTGCTCCCCTGGCCAGGTGTGCTGCGAAGTTGAATTTCGCCACCTAGCAAACTGGCCAGCTCACGGCTGATCGCGAGCCCCAACCCTGTTCCTCCGTACTTGCGACTCGTACTGGCGTCTGCTTGTTGGAAGGCCTCGAAGATGATGCGCTGTTTATCGAGTGCAATTCCAATCCCTGAATCCGTGACCTCGAACGCGACCACCGACGCTGCCCCGCTAAGAATCGGATGGTTTTCGCTCCAGCCTTTCGTTGCTACCGACACGGCAAGTCGGACGGAACCGTGCTCAGTGAATTTGAAAGCGTTCGACAGCAGATTCTTCAGCACCTGTTGCAGACGCTTGGAGTCGGTGACCAGGCTGCGTGTGAGATGCGGGTCGGACTGCACCTCGAACGCCAGCCTTCGGTTTTCCGCCTCGTGGCGGAAGGGCCGGGCGACCATTTCCAGCAGGTTCGAAAAGAACACCTCCTCCGCCTCGACCGAGACCGTGCCGGACTCGATTTTGGAAAGGTCAAGAATGTCGCTGATCAGGTTCAGCAAATCGGTTCCGGCACCGTGAATCGTGCGCGCGAACTCGACCTGCTTGGGAGTCAGGTTGTGATCATGGTTCTCACTGAGCTGCTGGCCCAACACCAGAATACTGTTCAGCGGAGTCCGCAACTCGTGGGACATGTTCGCCAGGAATTCTGACTTGTATTTGGACGTGAGAGCTAGTTCCTTTGCCTTCTCCTCCAAAGCGCGACGGGCCTGCTCAATTTCCTGGTTCTTGCGTTCCACCTCTACGTTCTGTTCGGCGAGTTGCTGGGCCTTTTGCGCGAGCTGCTCGTTGGTCTGCTGTAGTTCTTTTTGCTGTGTCTGCAACTCGGCCGCCAACTGCTGCGACTGCTTGAGCAGGCCTTCGGTCTGCATCGTTGCTTCAATGCTATTCAGCACAATGCCAATACTGGCCGTGAGTTGCTCGAGAAACGCCAAGTGCGAGGCGGTGAAGGCGTTTAAAGACGCCAGTTCAATCACCGCTTTGACGCGGTCTTCGAACAGCACCGGAAGCACAATGACATTCCGAGGAACAGATTCGAACAACCCGGAGCGAATCTTAACTGTCTCCCCGGGCAGGTCCGAAATCAACATGCGGCGCTTTCCGGCCGCTACTTGCCCTACGAGTCCCTCGCCAATTTTCAACCTGCGCAAGTGCCCGTTCTCACCATCGTCCGCAAATGCAGACAGTAGCACCATGCCTGCCGACTCTTCGGTCTCCATCTGGTAGATGACGCCCTGCTGAGCGTTCACCAATGGCGCCAGTTCAGAAAGCAACATTCTGCCTACGGTCGCCAGATCGCGCTGCCCCTGCAGCATTCCGGTAAACCGAGCCAAATTGGTCTTGAGCCAATCTTGTTCCGTGTTGCGATCGGTCGTGAGCCGCAGGTTGTCGATCATGGTGTTGATGTTGTCTTTCAACTCCGCGACTTCGCCGCTGGCCTCGACCTGAATCGACCGGGTCAAGTCACCCTTGGTTACGGCTGTGGCGACTTCCGCGATCGCTCGGACCTGGTTGGTCAGGTTGTCAGCGAGCAGATTGACGTTGCCGGTAAGATCCTTCCACGTTCCCGCGGCCCCCGGCACGTTCGCTTGCCCGCCGAGGCGGCCTTCCACACCCACTTCGCGCGCGACCGTGGTCACCTGATCGGCGAAAGTAGCCAACGTTCCGGTCATGTTGTTGATGGTCTCCGCCAGCGCTGCGACTTCCCCCTTTGCGTTCACGGTGAGTTTTTGGGTGAGATCGCCATTGGCAACGGCGGTAACAACTTTCACGATACCGCGCACCTGCTCGGTGAGGTTCACCGCCATGACGTTGACGTTGTCAGTGAGATCCTTCCAGGTACCGGCGACACCCGGTACTTCCGCTTGGCCGCCTAGTTTGCCGTCGGTGCCCACTTCGCGGGCCACGCGGGTAACTTCAGCGGCGAACGCGTTGAGTTGATCTACCATCGTATTGATGGTGTTCTTCAGTTCGAGAATCTCGCCCTTCACGTCGACCGTGATCTTACGCGACAGGTCACCGCGAGCCACGGCGGTCGTGACTTCGGCGATGTTGCGCACCTGGCCGGTCAAGTTTCCGGCCATGGCATTCACGGAGTCCGTCAGATCCTTCCACGTGCCAGCCACGCCCGGGACGTTCGCTTGTCCGCCCAAACGACCCTCGCTGCCCACTTCCCGGGCCACGCGGGTCACTTCGGCGGCGAATGAGCGCAACTGCTCGACCATCGTGTTCAGCGTTTCTTTAAGCTGTAGAATTTCGCCACGAACGTCCACCGTGATCTTCTTCGAAAGGTCACCATTCGCAATCGCCGTGGCCACCTCGGCGATGTTGCGAACTTGTCCGGTCAGATTGCTGGCCATGAAGTTGACGTTGTCGGTCAGGTCTTTCCATGTTCCGGCCACGCCGGGAACCTGCGCCTGACCGCCTAGTTTGCCGTCGGTGCCGACTTCGCGCGCCACGCGCGTGACTTCGCCGGCGAACGCGTTGAGTTGGTCCACCATCGTATTGATGGTGTTCTTCAGTTCGAGAATTTCGCCTTTCACGTCCACTGTGATCTTGCGGGACAAGTCACCCCGAGCCACGGCCGTCGTCACCTCGGCGATGTTGCGCACTTGGCCCGTCAAGTTGCCGGCCATGGAGTTCACTGAGTCTGTAAGGTCTTTCCACGTACCGGCGACGCCGGGGACTTGAGCTTGGCCACCGAGTTTCCCCTCGGAGCCAACTTCGCGGGCCACACGCGTCACTTCGGCTGCGAATGCATTCAGCTGGTCCACCATCGTGTTGATGGTTTCCTTGAGCAGCAGGATTTCGCCGCTCACGTTCACCGTAATCTTCTTCGACAGGTCGCCACTTGCGATTGCGGTCGATACCTCGGCGATATTGCGCACCTGGCCCGTTAAATTGCTGGCCATGGAATTCACGGAGTCCGTAAGGTCCTTCCACGTTCCTCCGACTCCGGGAACAAGCGCCTGACCCCCCAGTTTGCCGTCGGTACCGACTTCGCGCGCCACGCGCGTGACCTCCGATGCGAACGATCGCAACTGGTCGACCATCGTGTTGATCGTGTCTTTGAGTTCGAGAATTTCGCCCTTCACGTCCACCGTGATCTTGCGCGACAAATCGCCACGGGCTACGGCCGTCGCTACTTCGGCGATGTTGCGCACCTGGCCGGTCAAGTTGCTGGCCATGAAGTTGACGTTGTCCGTGAGATCCTTCCAAGTACCGGCAACTCCCGGCACCTGCGCCTGGCCGCCCAGCTTCCCCTCGGTACCCACTTCGCGGGCTACGCGCGTCACTTCGCCCGCGAACGCATTGAGTTGGTCCACCATCGTATTGATGGTGTTCTTCAGTTCGAGAATTTCGCCCTTTACGTCGACCGTGATCTTGCGTGATAAATCGCCGCGAGCCACAGCCGTCGTCACTTCGGCAATGTTTCTTACCTGGCCCGTCAGGTTGCCGGCCATAGAGTTCACTGAGTCGGTTAGATCTTTCCAAGTACCAGCCACGCCGGGCACGTTGGCCTGTCCGCCCAAGCGGCCCTCGGTCCCGACTTCGCGGGCCACGCGCGTTACTTCGCCCGCGAAACGATTCAGCTGATCGACCATCGTGTTCAGCGTTTCTTTGAGCTGCAAAATCTCGCCGCGCACGTCGACCGTGATCTTGCGCGACAGGTCACCGCTGGCGATGGCGGTTGCGACTTCGGCGATGTTGCGCACCTGGCCGGTCAGGTTGCTGGCCATGAAGTTCACGTTGTCGGTGAGATCTTTCCACGTTCCACCGACACCCGGAACTTGCGCCTGACCTCCGAGCTTGCCTTCCGTACCGACTTCGCGAGCGACGCGCGTTACTTCCCCGGCGAACGCGTTCAGTTGATCCACCATCGTGTTGATGGTGTCTTTCAGTTCGAGAATTTCGCCTTTCACATCTACGGTGATCTTCCGGGACAAATCTCCGCGGGCCACAGCCGTGGTGACCTCGGCGATGTTGCGCACTTGAGCCGTTAAGTTGCCGGCCATGGCATTCACCGAATCCGTAAGATCTTTCCAGGTACCTGCGACGCCGGGCACGACTGCCTGTCCGCCTAGCTTGCCGTCGGTGCCGACTTCGCGTGCTACGCGCGTCACTTCCGAGGCGAACGACCGCAACTGATCCACCATCGTGTTGATGGCTTCTTTGAGCTGGAGAATTTCACCCCGCACGTCGACCGTGATCTTGCGCGACAGGTCGCCACTCGCCACAGCTGTGGCAACCTCGGCGATGTTGCGCACTTGGCCCGTCAGGTTGCTGGCCATCAGGTTTACGTTATCTGTAAGGTCCTTCCAGGTTCCGGCGACGTCGGGCACTTGCGCCTGGCCACCCAGTTTGCCTTCGGTTCCTACCTCGCGCGCCACACGCGTAACCTCCGCCGTGAAGACGCCGAGTTGCTGAATCATGGTGTTGACGAGATTGGCGGAGCGCAAGAACTCACCCTCCAAAGGCCGCCCATCCACGTCCAGCCTCACGGTCTGAGTAAGGTCACCTTGCGCAACCGCTGCGATCGCGCGCGTGACTTCGGCCGTGGGACGAAGCAGGTCTTCCACCAGCGTATTGACGGAAACCTCCATCTCTCCCCAGGCGCCCCTCGACTCGTGGAACCGGGTGCGCTCCCGTGTCTTGCCCTGCTTGCCAACCACCTGGCCGACGCGCTTCAACTCTTGCGCCATGTGCTGGTTGGCAGCCACTATGTCGTTGAACGTGTCGGCAACTTTTCCCGCCAGGCCAACCCACGTCCCCGGAAGTCTCACCGTGAAGTCGCCATCGCGCATGCTCTGCAGGCTGGCAAGTATGATAGCCAGATCCAAACTTCCATCCGAAGATTTGGGCTTCCCGTTGCTCTTGACCGGAGGAAGGTTCTCAGTGGTATTGGGCGCCATCGTGTTGTTGAGGGCGGTTCTTTTCATCGTTGCTCCCAAAAGCAGTATCGAGCGCCAACGCTACATGTGGCGATGCCGTCCGTCGCACCGATGTGCGCCAGCGTTCGACTTTTATTGCTGTAGGCAGACCATCAGATCCGGAGCGTAGAGGGTTTCCCCCATCAAACAGTCCTGTCCCCCGTCCGAGCCTCTCCTGACCCATGCATTCGTACCATGAACGGAAGGTAGCGGCCCTAAGGTATTTCCTGTAGGAAGATCTCATAAACCGGTACCAACATTAAGATTTCACGACGTAAGGTTGCGTCTTGAGGCAGGTGCGGCGCTTCTTCTAGGGTAGAGGATCATGACGGGTCTGTTCCGCTTTGTCGTTGCGACAGATTCGGACTCGCGGGAAAATGATTGATTGTGATTCTTCCCCGGCCCTCTCCCCGGGCGGAAACGTCCGTCCCCGCCTACATTGTGCTGATTCTGATGTAGCGGTGCAAATCCGGGAGAGAAGTGACGAAAATATTTTCTGCGAACAAGGCGCCTGCCGTAGCGGCAAGATTAGTGACGCTGAACAACGGCTTTGTCCGGGGCCTTATTGCAAATTCGGAGACTGGCACAACCGTCGGCCGTTGACGGGCCTGCCGAGGCTTCCACCAGCTGATTAAACCCGCCCGAGACTTCCATGGCCTACAAGGTTTTATGGACGTGGCACGTGAGGACACTGCATGACGAATTTACGCGCGCCGGAAAAATTCTTTCAAGTGAAGCAATATCGAAACTCCTGTAAGTGCTTCTAAAGATGCCTCTTGCCAGTCTGGAAACTTGCCTGCATTACTATTCCTCGCTACCAAGGTGGCCCTTCATCTCGACTTCACGGAGACCTCGGAATGACTCAGGATCGCACAATGGACTGGCAGAACTATGCAAGAAAGCGGCAAATGAGCCCGATCGAGCCAAGCTGATGCGACTCATCGCCGAACTCACGAAAGCGTTAGACGAGCGCAATAACAAAAAGGAGCAATGGTCTAGATAGAGGGGACGACAAGGATCCTGGCGAAAGGTCGTTGCAATCCGCCTTTTGAGTCCCTTCAACCTTATAAATCCCGCAGCCTCAACCCCCCAAATCGAAATTATGACCTCAGGAAAAAATCGCATCGGACACCCACCGGCTCAGCCCCTTCATCCTGACTTCACGAATGATCATCGCCCGCAGCCGCAGCTGGGCATCTCTCGCGATCGAGAGTTTCCCGCTTGCCTGCTTGAAATCATCGACTAGGACCTTCCTTTGGGGGGTCTGGGTTCAGCCCGGTTCGGTGGCGGTGGGGGCAGTCGCCGCTGCAAGCTCTGCTGCTGTTGTTGGTGTCTCTGTTGCAACTGTTGGGTCTGCTGCTGGTGCCTCTGCTCCATCTGCTGCTTTCGCGTTTCATCCGCGGCCTGCTTTGCTATTCGCTGATGATCCTGCTCTTGTTTCTGCTGGAGCTTCTGCCGTTCCTGCTCCTGCTTTTGCTGGAGCTTTTGCTGCTGTTGCTGGAATTTCTTGTCGGCCTTCGACTCCCCTGTATTGGTGGGACGTTCGAACGGGGGGAGATCGTTGGGGTGCACTGGAGTCGCGGGGTGGTTGCCGCCATTGACGGGGCGGCCAGCATTCTCGCCACGAGCAGCTCCCCGATTCGCGGGAGGGTTATACGGGGCTCCCGCTTCGCGAGCCGGCACGGCTTCGCGGCCACTGAACGCTCCCGGTCTGGCGGTCGCGGCAACTGGCGGCTTGCCTCGATTGGTGGACGCTCGCAGCTCCGGATTTCCGCGGGCAGCCTGTACATGCTGAACTTGCACGGGTGGCGGCGGAATGTGCCGCTCATGTGCGGCAGCTTCCTGTTCCCGCGTTGGACGGGCATTAACTCCCCCGGGGCCGCCGTTGTAGCTAACTCGATTCACCGTCGTGTTGTTGTTAATGACCGTCGTGTTATAGACATTGTGAACAACGGTTACGTTCACATTGGTTACGGAACGGTTGTAGAAGAAATGATCGTGATCCCAGCGTCCTCCCTCGAAGCCTTCGCCGAAATAGCCGAAACCGTAGACAATGCCGCCATAGAAGCCGACATGCGGGCCCCAGTAGCCGTCGTAAAAAACGTATGCCCCGTCGCTCCAGGCCCAGTACGGCGGCGTCCAAAGGAAGCCGACTTCCGGAGCGAGTATCCACGTCCCTGGCACCCAATAATAGTCATCATCGTCATCGCTCCATGCCCAGTAGCCGGGCGTCCATATATAGCCATCGCCCGGGCAAATCGGCTGCTCGTACACAGGTAGCGCTGGCGGACCGAACCCGACCGAAATGCGGACCTGCCCAAACAAGGTTGATGACATCGCCAGCACTGCAATGGCGAACCATGACACAACACGCATGGAGGGAATACGCATTGGCTTCTCCTACCTGATCGTCCTTCGCTTACCCGGTGTTGCTTTGCTCCTGCGGGCTGCGTGGAGGGATCGGGCTCATTTTTGATCGGAACCCCGCTACTGTCACAGATCCAAAGGGATCGTCCGCGAAATGCATTAGCCTTCTTGTCTTTGACTCTCTTAACTATCCAACCGACGGGGTTCCGCGCGCTTCAAAGAGGCCTCGTCGGACGCTTAGAGATCGAACACACTCCGGAGGTTGTGCAGAAAGTTAGGTCTGATGAGGAGCCGAGAACTACTGATATTCCCTATGCCACCGGGGCCAGGCTGGAGACAACAGAGGAAGACGATACCGGTAGGCTCGCGATCACCGTAGCGCCGCGCTCAGTCGAAGATATTTCCAGTCTCCCCCCGAGCTGACTTAAGCGCTCTTTCATGCCGCGCAGTCCGACCCCGATGAACCGCTGCCAGCCTTCGCCTGACTCCTGCAGGATCGCAGCAGGAATTCCCTTTCCTGCGTCTCTGATTTCGAGGACAGCCATTCCATCCTTCATGGATAGCCCGACGCGCGCGGTTTCGCTTCCCGAGTGTCGATGTACGTTGGTCAGACTCTCCTGGAGCACGCGAAAGAGCGCCAATTCAGTATTGCGCGACAACCGAGCGAAGTCGGCGGGCGCGTCGAACGTGACTCGAATCCCGCTTCGCGTAGTAAAACCCTCAAGGTACCAAGGGATCGCCGACTTCAATCCCATCTCTTCCAGCATGGGCGGATAAAGCAGATAGGAAATCGTGCGGACTTCTTTGACACACTCCTCCGCCAGACGCGCACACTGCCTAACCTTTTCGCTGATCTCTGGGTTGCTGGGAGTCACGGAGTAAGCCAAAGAATCCAGGCTGATTTTCATCGCAGTGACACATTGCCCCAGCGTGTCGTGAAGATCCCGCCCAATCCGCCTCCGCTCCTCATCCTGCAATTGCAGCAGGTGTGAAGCAAGATCGCGCAGCGATTTTTCTTTCCGCATCGTATCGGTAACGTCTCGAGTAACTTTCGCGAAACCGATCAGCTTGTTCGCCTCATCTCGAATCGGAGTGATGATCACGTTCGCCCAGAATACGGAACCGTCCTTGCGAACCCGCCAGCCTTCATCCTCGAACCGGCCCTGTTCCGCGGCGACCTGGAGATCCCGACCAGGCTTGCCCGCGTGAATATTCTTCTCGGGATAAAAGCAGGAAAAGTGGCGACCAATGATCTCCGTAGCCTCATACCCCTTGATTCGCTTTGCTCCCGTGTTCCAGGTGCTGACGTAACCCTCGGGGTCCAGCATGAAGATGGCGTAATCCTGAACCGCCTCAGCCATCAGGCGGAAACGATCTTCGCTTCGACGCAAAGCGATTTCTGCGCGTCGGCGCTCGGTGAGATCGCGCGTTACTTTGCCGAAGCCAATCAACTGCCCGCCCTGATTTCGGACCGCGGCAATGGTCACACTTGCCCAAAATTTCAAGCCGTCTTTACGAACTCGCCACCCTTCATCCTCGGCGTGTCCCTCTTGGGTTGCCTGTTTCAGCAACTTGTTTGGCTTGCCGGAAAGTACGTCCTCCTCCGGGTAGAAAGAGGAAAAATGCTTGCCAACAATCTCCGCAGCTTTGTATCCCTTGATTCGCTCCGCTCCGGTGTTCCAGGTGCTGACGCGTCCTTCGGGGTCCAGCATGAAGATGGCGTAATCCGGGACTGCTTCCACGAACAATCGTAATTGCTCGTCCCTCCGGTGCGATTCGACCTCGGTCAGAAGAACCTGCATTCGTTGCTGCAACCGACCTATGCTGCGCCGGCGTTCTTCTGATGTAAGCTCGCTGAAGCTCTCTTCCGCAATGACTGATGAATGTTCCGCACAAATCCTCTCCAGCGAATCTGCATCTTCCTGGCGGCAAAAACCCTGCATCGGGTATGCGCACCGGAGCGAAAAAGAGTAGGCCCGGGCCAACTGGTTCCAGAGTTTTTCCAGGTGAATCGCACCTTCCGTCTTTCCTTCCGCCCACAGCAAAGACACCATTTCGCCGAACGCCACGACCCGACGATTCTGGTCCTGAGCGGCCAAGGCGGCTCGCGCCAGCACTCCCCCGACCACCTCGGAAAAGCGCTCTGTGTCCGGCAAGCCACCCACCATGATTCGCGTGAGAGTCTCGGCCGCGTCCAGAGCCACGTATCGGCCGCTGGCAATGATTCTTGCGAGATCGAGACCTTGATCCTTCATTTTTTGAGCAAGACTGTCTTCGTGACCCTTGGTCGCGATGACGACCGCGGAGCTGCCCCCCATCAGAGCGGCGCTAATGAACTGCGTTAGGTCGTCAATCAGAAACCTGTCTTCGGCGTACAGTTGCACAACATGAGCATTGTGCCCTGTGTTCGTTTCTGGAAGCGACTGTGGCATCTGGGTTGTGTTCATTTTCGTCTCAATGCGCGACCGATCTCAGAATCTTCCCGAGCTCGCTGGAATTGTGCGGGAAAAAGAGGCAGAGTGAATCATCAGCAAAGGCTCCAAATTCGTCTATACAGAAAAACCCCTAGCGTGAAAGGGTTTTGCGGTCGCTCCCGTCGCTAAGGCATTTGCCGTATTGTTGCAGGGCCGGTTGTCCAGTAGCTTGGCAGGGTACGACGAGATAGATCTAGGGCAGTCATGGGTTAGCGTCGGCACTGTCGACATTCGGGCCCTCTCGACTGCCCCACCTCTGGTCGCCCGCGACCCCGCAGTGTGCACCAGGCGGAATTTCCCCACAAGGAGACTGAGATGAGAAAACTGATGATGATTCTCTTTGCGTTGAGCCTGCTGACCAGTTACAGCCTCGTCGCTCAAGACACGATGAAGCAGGACAACAACATGAAATCCGATGCTTCAGCGAAAGCTGCGAGCATTATGGGCAAGATCAGCGATGACGGGAAGACCTTTGTGAGCGACAAGGACGGCAAGAGTTGGACAATCAGCAATCCTGAGGCAGTAAAAGGCCACGAAGGACACCACGTTATCCTGAAAGCCCACGTTTCTGCCGATACCGGCTCGGTCGACGTTGTGTCGCTCAAGATGGCGGGAGACAAGATGAAGAAGGACACCTCACAAAACTGAACTGATCTGTCAAAAAGCGCTTCCCCCGAGGGCCAGCAGTAATGTTGGCCCTCATTATTTTATTTTGCGGAATGCGCGAGCGAGTGAGACAGTTCGGCGGAGAGTTGCAAATCCCGGCCACGCCATGCAAAAAGTGCGCTAACTGGCTTGACCTCGAATGCTCCGCACTTTCTCTTTGATCGAACTGCGGGTTTCCTTCCCGCTGGCCGGCGCCAGAAGAACGCCGGCACCAATGCCGACACCCACGCCTACCGCAAAACTCAGAACATTGCGGAGTTCGTGATTCTCAGGGTAGATTGCCTCTCTGCCGCGGTCGACCATTTCCGAGACACGATCCCTGCCCCTGTCGACCATGCCCGAGACACGGTCTGATGCTCGATCCACCTGCTCAGAATACTGATCCAACATGCAAACCGCGGTTCTAAGAAGCGACTTCAGAAGTTTATTCACGACAAACCCCTCCTTTCCAGTCCGACGGCCCTGGAACGCAGTCGGAATCGGATAAATGCTGAAGTGAGTTTCAGGTCAGGGCGCCGGTTCAGACCGCGCGCCGTCCCATCACGAAATGCAAGATCAGCGAGATGACCGCGAATATGAGTAGCAAGTGGATCAATCCACCAGCCACGTGAAACACAGTGAATCCGCTGATCCAGGCGATCAACAGAATGACAAACAATATTGTCCAGATGCTCATAATTTAGCTCCTCCTCAAATCCAGATGCGGGGCCGACAAAATCGCGTAATCCATCGCAATGTCATTGAGCCTAAATGTCCAAACTAGCCATGTCATTACCAGACATCTGGTACTCGCTCGCCAATATGCCTGTACGCTTGCGAGCTTGATTGTGGTTTTTGGGCCAACCCCAGGCCGCCTGCAGCAACTAAGTAAGGCTGCTTTAGCAGCCGGCCGCGAGAATACGAGCGGCGCCGGAGCCTCGGATGGCACGGCGCCAGGCACAAGACCAATGCTTAATCTAAGGGACTTTAGAAGTCGGGGCTTTATGAGAAGCTTCCTCCAAGCTTTGCGGGCTGTGATTGGGCTCGGGTTGGTCATCGTCGTGACACAGGCCTGCAGCGCCTACTCGGTATTAACGCACGAGGAAGTCGTCGACTTGCTGTGGAAGGACGACATCCAACCCCTGCTCACCAAGCGATTCCCTGGCTCGAGCGCCGACGATTTGAGGAAAGCTCACGCCTTTGCCTACGGAGGTTCGCTGGTGCAGGACATGGGCTACTACCCGTTCGGCAGCAAGTATTTCAGCGACCTCACCCATTACGTGCGAAGTGGGGACTTCATCGTAAATCTGATCAACGAATCGAACGACCTCGATGAATACGCTTTCGCCCTCGGCGCGCTGGCGCACTACTCGTCGGACAACATCGGGCACCCCATCGTGAACGAGGCCGTGGCGCTGGAGTTTCCAAAGCTTCGGAGGAAGTTCGGCAACGAAGTGACCTACGCCGACGACCCCAAGGCTCACATCCGTACAGAATTTGGTTTCGACGTCACCCAGGTAGCGAAAAACCGTTACACCTCGGACAGGTATCACGATTTCATCGGATTTGAAATCTCCAAGCCTGTGCTAGAACGGGCCTTCCAAGACACCTACGGTATGCCTTTGAGCGATGTAATTTCTAACGAAGACCTGGCTATTGGAACCTTCCGGCGCGCGATCAGCAAGATACTTCCCGAAATGACGAGGGTGGCGCTGCTAGCGCGAAAGAAAGAGCTGGTCGCCGAGACCCCCAATTTTAATGCCCGCAAGTTTCGCTATTATTTGTCGCGAGCCAACTACCAGCGGGAGTGGGGCAAGGGATACCGGAAGCCGGGATTTGGCACTCGAATGCTCGCTTTTTTCTTGAGGTTCGTGCCCAAGGTGGGTCCCTTCAAGGCGCTCGACTTCAAAATGCCCACACGGAAAACCGAGGACCTCTACATTGCCAGCGTCAATCACACGCTGGATAACTACCGGAGCCTTCTCGCCCAAGCTGGAACCAACAAACTCCACCTTGCCAATACTGACTTCGACACTGGACGAATGACCCATGCTGGCGAGTATCCGCTCACCGACAAGGCCTATGCACACCTGTTGGACCAGTTGGCTCAACACAATTTCGAAAACGTCACCCCGGATTTGCAGGAAAATATTCTGGCCTTCTACAGCGACCCGAACGCTGTGATCGCAACTAAACAAAATGCGGCGGCGTGGCAGAAAACTCAGGACGAGCTGCAGCGGCTAAAAGCCTTCACCGCCAAGGAAGGTCCCCCGATCCAAATCTCCACTCTGCCTTAGAGATCGTCCAGGTTACTCCCTTCGCGTCGCGACGTGGTTGTTTCGTCATTGCCTCCCAACCTTCGTCTATGCTTCAGCAACTAATATCTGGCGGTTTGATTTCAATACGAGTGCGCCACGTCGCGCATTCCCAAATAGGGAGGACTATTCCATGGCGGATGATTTCGAAAAGCACCGGCAGCAAGGCGGCCAGCCTGGTCAGCAGAGCGGCCAGACTGGTCAGCAGGGCAACCAGCCCGGACAGCATGGCCAGAAAGGGCAGACCGGTCAGGAGGGGCAACAGAACTGGGAGTCCGGACAGCAGAAGAAGGGCGGCCAGGGGCAGAATGAAGAAGACAACGAACAGAACGAACAGAAGGACCGGCAACGTCGCGCGTCCTAGTTAGTCGGTTCCTTGAATGCTCAAGGAGTCCCGGCAATTTTCCCGGGACTCCTTTTTTTTCTGAGATGTGAAGATCTTGCTGTTGTCCCGCAACTCGAAGAGAGTTGCATCTTGATCTCATTTTTCTTGAGTGATGCACACTAAGCAATTCCTAACGTACAGTGTTCGCGGTATTTAAAGTTTGTAATCTTCCTGATGTACTTCCTATGGTACCCGACAATTCCGAAAAGCATCGGAGAGGCGCGCCATCGTCTTAAACGCTCGGGGGAGTCTGCGCTTGTCCATTCGAATCTTGATCGCTGACGACAATGCGTCAGTTCGAGCGGCCATGCGTCAGGTGCTGGAAGGCACAGAACCCAATTGGGAAGTTGTCGAAGCAGGGGACGGGGATGAAGCAGTTGCGAAGGCTCAAGAGTTAAAACCCGATCTTATCATCGTCGATTTGGTGATGCCTGTAATGGACGGCCTCACGGCTGCACGCGAGATCGTAAAGCTTCTGCCGGGCGTCCCTATCCTGATGCACACTCTTTACTTGTCTGAGAGCGTTGGCCAGGAGGCCGGAAAAATCGGTGTGCGGAAAACGGTGGCCAAGTCAGACAGCCGTGTACTGATCTCGGCGGTCGAGGAGTTGCTCCACTCGAAGCTGCCCGAGTCTCAACGGGCCTCATCGGATATAACAGCTATGCGTCGTACAGAAGACAGGATTCGCGAACTCTGCGCCCAGCTTTTTGCCTCACAAGACGACGCGCATGCGAACATACTCGCCGAACTCCAAGGTGCCTTGCATCAGCACATTGAACATCTCCGAACGCGTGTCGCTCAATATCCAGTTGTGGTCGAGCGGCGCGTCCGAAAATGGATCCCGCCCATTGCGTCGGAGCTGAAAAGAGCGGCAGCTAAAGGGCGCCCGTCCGCCAAGCCACGGGAGCCCCAAAACCCTGTCAATGGAAAAGCCGCCGCGACCGGTCCCGTCGATGAGACCGCCAAACCGGATAGCCCGTAAACGCGCCTTGGCCAGCTCAACCATCGGATCACGGGTAACCAGTAATCCAATCGTTTAGCGAAAACTTCTTCATTGGTACGAGAAGTTCAGTTTGTCTACGTAGACTGTATACGGCGTTTGCTTGTAATCGCCGTCCATTTGATAGTTCACCGTGATTCCCCACCAACCCGGCGCGGAGTATGGGTCATAGGTCCAGTTGAGCGTATGGGTCACGCCATTCAGAGTGATCGCCTGATACTGCTGCTTGTTATTGGTGGTTCGCGCCACTCGAATCGTGAGGTGGTTCCAGGCGTTCGCCACAGGGTTGCAGGGTATACCGGTTGGGATCCACTTGAAGGAACTGGTGTCCCAGACATCCCATTCGTTTCCCGCCTCGACGCGGCACTCATGTCCCCACGTAAATCCCATGCCGTCGAAGAATTGGTTCACATCGAATTCGAGCGCCTGTGACACCCCGAGGTTATTCCCATAAAAATAGACGTCGTAGGTAAAGTTGTGGAGCGTGGGCACGAGAGTGTGATTTGTATCCGGGAGCCCCTGCGAGGACAAGTCGCCAATCAAATGCTTATTCCAGAGCACATCCGAATACGCCAGGTTCCCCCCAATATAGTATTGCGCAGCGTTGCCCGAAATCGTTGGTGACTTGATCCCTTGGATCAGCGACCAGGTGGTCCCCGGTCCGCTCGGGACACACCAGGTGCAATCCGTATAGTTTGGCGGCTGCTGAGCGTAGCTATTCCACCCCCCCGCACTTTGGAGATTCCAGAACGTTTGGCCCGAGGCCACGGTGATAGTAAGGGGCGTGGTCGCCGCTCCGCCACAGCGATCCCACTCTTCCACCACTAGGTTGTAAGTTCCGGGACTGAGGGCCAGACTGGTGTTGAGCCTCGCACCATTCACCACATACGCCAACTGAGATGGGGCGGTATAGATTCCCATGGAGGCCACGCCTAAGGAACAGGATGTGGTCGCGGTCGCGGCAAAATTCGTAGGCGCGCTAACCGTGCTGTGATTGGCCGGCGACGTTACGTATACGCCGGTTTCTGTCTTGACCGTAATTTTTACCGACGCGGTCGATGCTCCGCCGCAATTGTCCCATTCCTCCACCACGACGTTGTAGGTTCCTGGATTCAGGTTGAGGCTGGTATTTAAATTTGCGCCGTTTACGACGTACGCCAACTGATAGGGCGCAGGATAAATGCCCATCGACGCCACGCCTTTCGGGCAGGACGAATTCCCTCTCGCCACGAAGTTAACAGACGATCCCACTGTGCTGCCGTTCCTTGGGCTGGTCACCCTTACGCCGGCAAATGCACACGCTCCCGCAAGAACAAAAACCAAGCCGATTAGAAAAAAGATAAGGGCACGCTTATTCATCCGAACATATTCTCCAGTTGGAATTTAATTTGAGACTCGTGAATCCGCTCACAGCAGAGGGATCACACACCGGTACCCAGGCGCGGGGGATACCCTGGATCGTTCTAAGCCCGCTAACATTTCCCGAATGAAGCCCTCTGGGAGCGAGCGGAGAATTCTGAGCGGAGTAATTAGGACTGTATACAGGAACAACCCGAGTGTCAAAGAGAAAAAGGTGTGTCAGCCTCCCGAACGAAATCAGTAGTACTAATCCCATTCCGGTGAATTCCGGGCTTGGGAGACCCATGGAGAGACGCCCAAAGGTAGGAGACCCGCCACTTCGGCTGGGCCCGCTCCACTTTTGTTACGCCTGAGATTTCGAGCGTGGAAATGATAGAGGAGAGAATTTCCCCCGCGAGGCGCGAGGGGTCACCGTCCAGTGAAAACCCGATTGTGCCAAGCGGGGTCTATTAATAAGCGTCAAGATTAAGGTTAAAGCGGACTGACTCGTTTTCCCAGTGAGGTACGTTATGCACTACGCCTCTATTCCCGGCGCGAATTGGCAGGAACTATTTGCAGTGGCTCTGCGAGAGCAGGACCCACGGCTAGTCGCAGACCGGTTTCGCAGCGCAAAAGATGCCATCATGGATCACATCGAAGACTCCTTCGATTCCGCGTCCTTATCGGAACGGAGAATGTTGTTGGCCGCCCTTAACACCATCACTGAGATGGAGCGCTCATTGATGCTTGGCGATTTGCGCTTATCTTCGGTCGCGCGACGCGCAGGGCACGCGGCATAGGCCTGGAGACACTTCAAAACGCGGCCTCACCACGCATCCTGCGTCTTGATCCCAAAGGTACTGAAGTTGCTTGAGCTTTCCTCCTTCTGCCTCGTAATTCCTTCGATCGTTGTATTCGTTTTGAAAGCAGATCCTTAGCCCTTTGCATTTCCGCCCTCCGGTTCGCACTGAGTCCGCGTCCTGCTCGATTGATGAAGTAGGTAAGCATCCTCATTCCTGATTGCAGTCCTTTCGGGGACACTCTTCTCGACGCCAGGGTACGCGCAATGGTGGCGGCGTTTTTCGTGAATAGTCCCGGCGGAGGGTGGGTCGAGTCGGTAGTGACCTTCGATACCCATCGTTTGCTCTTCTTGACTGCCATGGGATCCTCATCGACCCTTGAAATATTGGACCGCTCGTTCGTGAGCTTCTGCGGCGCGCCTGCTGGCGAACGTTCCAAGGTTTCGTCGCTTACCAGTCTTGGCGTCCTTTTTCTGCGAGTACAAACGGAACTGGCCGGTTTTAAGTTTTCGAATCATCGCTAAGTCCTCGCCTCTCTTTCTCTACTGAATTACCGCTCTTTCGCTCTTGTACGACTCGCCTTGACTGCGGACCGGTGACGGGCGGTCGCACTGCGCTTCCTTGCGGCGGCCCGTGTCTGTCGAGAGAGGGCACGGTGCGAAGCCGCGGTACGACCCTTCTTCTTCAACGCGCCCCTGGTGGCGCGCGATCGCGTGGCCGACGGTTCGTGTGAGGAATCGCTCTGTCCCTTGCGATAATCGCGGTTCGCTTGCTTCGCAGTCCGCGCCGACGTTTTCCCGTTGTTTGGAGGTTGCAGCCTTACCCCTGCACGCCGAGCCTTTGAAAGCCCTATTGCAATGGCCTGTTTTGCGGATGCCGCCCCATGCTTGCCCTCCCGCACGTGGTGCATCTCTTCACGGACAAATTCTCCTGCCTGTGTGCCGGGCGATTTTCCCTCGCGGGCGTCTTGCTGCGCACGATCGATTGTTTCCTTCTCAGGCATCCTGGCCTCCTTTTGTGCAGCTTAAACCGGCAATTTGCCTGAGGGCATCAAACGATCACTGTAGGTGTGCGGGCTGTTTGCTGTACGGAAATGAGGACGTCCGACGACCGCACCATCTGTTCTTGATCTCAGTGAGCCGTCAGTTTCACCTTGTCCAGCCAAACGTTGTAAGGATCTTTTCGCGAGTCCAAGTCCATCTGGAAAGCCGTGTCAGTCTCTTCCAAAGTCCAGTCGGCCTGATTCGGATAGTAGGCGTCCACGATGTAGGTTTGATCTCCCACCGTGAGGCTGATGTAGTGCACCTGGTTCCCTACCCTCTCCACCTGCCAAACTAGATGAATCCACGTGTTCGCTGGGAACCTTAGAGTCGATCGTGCTCGGGCACTGTATTTTGGACTTCCTTGGTGCAAACAATACCGGGCCTACCGTCAGCAGGCACGATCATTCCCTGATTTAGCCCAGCCCTATGCCGGAATCGGCACCACGCCGCGCTTGTTGCAGATCTATCTCGTTGGGAATGCGTCTGCGGACGTACTTATGCGCGACCTCGCCAACCCGCTGAAGCCAGAAGACATCCTAATTGAGCACCGGTGTGGAATCTGCCGTCACAGGTTTCCAACCCCATATATAGGAGCTATGGTGGGTCTAACCGAGCAACGAATGGAGTTTAGAAGGAGCCTAGCGAATGAGGATTGCCCAAATCGCGCCACTTTACGAAAGTGTTCCACCTCGTCTTTATGGAGGAACCGAGAGAGTTGTTTCCTGGCTCACGGAAAAACTGGTTTTTCTGGGGCATGAGGTTACACTATTTGCCAGTGGCGACTCGATCACCAATGCCACTTTAGTTGCTTCGTGCCACAAAGCACTGCGGCTTGACCCACAGTGCATCGATCCGGTCGCCCATCATAATTTGATGATCGAGCGGGTTTTCAGCCGGGCAGAAGAGTTCGACCTCATTCACTTTCATATCGACTATCTGCACTTCCCCCTTAGCAGGCGCGAGCAAGTTCCCTGCGTAACGACTCTCCATGGAAGGCTCGACCTTCCTGACCTGGTTCCGCTTTACAAAGAATTCAGGGAGATGCCGGTCGTCTCGATCTCCGACACCCAGCGTAAGCCTCTCTCTTGGGTCAATTGGATCGGGACTGTCCACCACGGTCTGCCCCCAACTTCCCTTCCGCTGTATAAACAAGGCGGAGAATACCTCGCTTTCCTTGGCCGGATCTCGCCGGAGAAGGGTTTGGATCGTGCGATCCGGATCGCGACTCGTTCGGGGATGAAGCTGAAAGTAGCGGCTAAAATCGACAAAGCCGATCGCGACTATTTCGAAAGAGACATCAAGCATCTCCTCGATCATCCGCTGGTAGAATTTGTCGGCGAGATTGGAGATTCCGAAAAGGGCGAATTTCTCGGAAATGCCGCAGCTCTTCTGTTCCCGATCGAGTGGCCCGAACCCTTCGGGCTCGTCATGATCGAAGCTATGGCCTGTGGCACCCCGGTCATTGGTTACCCGTTCGGGTCCGTTCCTGAGATAATCCCTGAAGGGGTCTGCGGTTTTCTTGTTCGCGACATCGATCAAGCGGTGGAAGCGGTAACTCGACTGGGCGAAATCGACCGCCGCGAGTGTCGAAGGTACTTCGAACTGAACTTCACCGACGACCGCATGGCGCACGACTATCTGAACGTTTACCAACAACTGGTTCATCCAGAGTCGGCCGTTCCGGTCGAAGAGGGAGTTTTGAATTGGATCGAAGTGGAATCGCCCACCCCCAGTACTACATAGCGACCACATCGTCCCCGGCTGATGATCGGGCTCGTGTTCTCAAGTACGGCAGGATGTTCTTTGTGTTCGATCGATTGGGCGACGTCCAAACCTCTGGCCTAGGTGAGCAGGGTCTGTTCTATGACGGCACGCGGCACCTTTCGGAATTGTCGCTGAATCTGTGGAACGCCCGCCCCTTGCTGTTAAGTTCCACCGTCGCGACCAACAATTTTCTCTTCACCGCTGACCTTGCCAATCTTGACGTGCTTCGCGATGGAGTACTGGCAATCAATCGCGGCACATTACATCTGGTTCGCTCGAGGTTCTTGTGGCGCGACTCTTGCTTTGAGAAATTACTGTTCGTAAATCATGGCCTCGAAGACTTGGAAGTTCCCATACGGATCTCGTTCGACGGAGATTTCACCGATGTCTTCGAGGTTCGCGGCACAACCAGAGAACACAGGGGACGGCGTGTCCCGGAGCAGATAGGTGAGGATTCCGTCATCCTGTCCTACGAGGGACTGGATCGTGTAGTCCGCCATACTTGCATTCACACTGATGCCCCGGGCGTGCGGGCATCGGAATCCGGCTTGGACTTCGAACTCGTTCTTCGCCCCAAAAAGAAGGAAGTCGTCCAGTTCGAAATCTGCTGCAATTCCGAGACGTTCACCGATTCCATTGGCTACACAGAGGCATTGTCCTCAGCCCGGTTTGAACTGGCTGAAATGTCCCACGCATTTCCTCAAATCACCAGTTCGAATTCACGCTTCAGCGACTGGATTGCCCGATCCGTGTCGGACCTGGAGATGATGATCGCCGGAAACCCTGAGCGCAATTATCCCTACGCCGGCGTTCCCTGGTTCAGTACCGTCTTTGGCCGTGACGGGATCATCACCGCCCTGCAAACGTTATGGCTGAACCCCAGCATCGCCGAGGGAGTGTTGGAATTTCTAGCATCGTCGCAGGCGGATGCGATTGATCCTGTGGCTGACTCCGAACCCGGCAAGATTCTGCACGAGATGCGCCTCAGCGAAATGGCAGCGCTCGGTGAAGTCCCTTTCGGACGCTACTACGGCAGCGTGGATGCCACTCCTCTTTTCATCGTACTGGCCGGCGCCTACTTCGATCGCACTGCCGACCGTCCGTTCCTGGAGCGGTTGTGGCCGCATATCGATCGGGCTTTGAAATGGATCGATGAATTTGGAGACGTGGATGGCGACGGCTTCGTCGAGTACACTCGGCACTCCGGTAAGGGGTTGGTGCAGCAAGGCTGGAAAGACTCCAACGACTCCATCTTCCACGATGACGGCAGAATCGCAGAACCACCGATTGCCCTATCCGAGGTTCAGGGATACGTCTATGCAGCGCAACTCGCGGCGGCTCGGTTGATCCGCGTCCTAGGGGACGTGGATCGCGGCTGCGCGCTCGAGGTCCGGGCGGAGACTCTGCGCACGCGCTTTGAGGAGCAGTTTTGGTGCGACAGTCTCGGCACCTACGCGCTAGCGCTCGACGGCCGGAAACGTCCCTGTCGCGTGCGAGCCTCCAATGCCGGCCACTGCCTCTACTCCGGAATTGCATCGCCCGAGAGAGCCCGCCGCGCGGCAGAAGGTCTCATGAGTTCCGATTTCTTCACGGGATGGGGGATTCGGACGGTGGCTTCGACAGAGTCGCGGTACAACCCGCTCTCCTACCACAACGGGTCCGTCTGGCCGCACGATAATTCCATAGTCGCCAACGGGATGGCCAAATATGGATGTAAGAAAATGGCCGGGCAAGTTCTGCTGGCACTGCTGGACCTTAGCAGCGAAGTCGAACTGCACCGATTGCCCGAGTTGTTCTGTGGCCTGAAGAAGCGACCAAACGAAGGGCCCACACTGTATCCGGTGGCCTGCTCGCCTCAGGCCTGGGCAGCGGCGGCCCCATTCCTGATCCTCGAAGGTTGTCTCGGCATCTCGGTGCAGGCCGATCGTGGCCGGATCATCTTCGATCGGCCTTTCCTTCCCGATGGAATTCCTCAGCTATCTATTCGCAACCTTCGCTGTGGAAAGGTCGCCGTAGACCTGCTGCTCGAGCGAAGAAACGATTCAGTACTCATTCATCGCGAAAACAGGCAGGAAGAAGTAGAGATTGTCACAATCATCTCGTGATGGGAACTTCCCTGCTAGGTAGGGCCCGGAAAAGATCATGCGGGTGGCGTTCGCGAGCGCAGCCACTTCTACAGAGAAGCGCCGATCGTTCGTATCGTAGGAAACAGGTGGTCCTCAATGCCATCCGATTTGGAGATCACCTCTCGAATGCCTGCTGCCCGCGCATCCTTACGAAGTTGGGCGCTGACGTGCATCGTAAACATAACCAAGGCGACCTTAGGAGCGAGGCAGGTAATTTGACGAGCTGCCTCAAGGCCGTTCATGACCGGCATCGAAAGATCCAAAATCACCAGATCGGGGCGAAGTTCGGTCACCTTCTGCAGGGCAATTTTCCCGTTTTCAGCCTCGCCGCATACCTGCCACTCGGTGCTCCGCTCGATGGACCCTCGGAGCGAGTTTCGGATTACGTAACTGTCGTCCACGATTAGTATTCTGATAGGCATTTAGCCCCCGCTGTGCCTCGGCGGGTTGCTGGCTAAGCGATGGGGCTACGTGCGGGGATAGCCGGCGACGGGTAAAGGCACTACTTAGCTAATAATCTTTCCGAGATCGCCAGTACATACACAGAAGACCGTACTTTAGCACACATATTAGAGTTCGATACGGTACATTCCTGCCTCGGCTACTTCAGCGCCAGTTCGCCATTGAACTGCTGGGTGATCCCGTAGCACTCGCAAGCAGAACTTTCGAGTTTCTTGCGGTTCAGAATCCTCACTGTCCCGTGCGAATACTGAATGATCCGTTTCTTTTGCAGCGCACTGGCTGCAAGACTAACGCTTGGGCGGTCGGTTCCCAGCATCGTCGCCAGAAAGTCGTGAGTAATCCGCAGCAAGCCGGACTCTACCCGATCCTGGGTCAGCAACAGCCACCGGGCCAGACGTTGTTCAAGATTGTGCAGGCGGTTACACCCGGCCGTTTGCGCGACTTGCATCTGGTGAACCGCCGCATACCGATTCAGCAGTTTTTGAAACTGGGGACTTGATGGCAAGAGTGTTTCCAGGGCGCTGGCGCTCACCTTGAAAGCGTCGCCTGCGATTTGTACCTGGGCACGATGAGGGCTTCTCCGGATGCCAGCGGCCAAGGCTGTGGGCGTGAACCCTTCATTCCCCACTACCCCGACCTCGACGCTTTCTCCATCCCGAGTTGTGAATACGAGAGAGACCATGCCTGCATTTAGGAAGTAGCCAAATTCCACCTTCCGGTTTGGCTCGTAAAGACTGCAATGGTGCTCGAGGGCTTCAAACTCCAAGTGCGGGCGGATGATTTCAAATTCGTGGTCAGGAACTGACAGGAGAATGCTATTGATAACCGCTTTTCCAGTTGAGGCCGTGCGCTCTCCGCGGTGCAAGCGGGGATGGCCATTGTTTGTTATGACCGTTGGTGTCGGTTTGTCCACAGTACCTCCGGTTCGGCGACATTATTGTATGCGTTGCTTGGATGCATCCTGATACACAGCGGCCTCTAGGAGAATGCCTGAAAGAAAAATAGGGATTTTTGCACGGTTGACCTCCGCTCAATGTGTCAGAGGGCGAAATGTGTGGTATACCCTACAGACTGTAGATCGGTGCTGTCAGTTACAATTCTGAAGCTAACAATCCTTGCGCGCGGCTCGTGATACAACCCTGATGTACCGGAGGTTTCGAATGGCGACCGACGCCATCCCAAGTTGTTGGATATGCGGCAAGCCTGTCCTTTTAGAAGACTGCAAGATCGACGAACGGGGACTCGCTGTCCATGAAAACTGCTACCTCGCCAAGGTGGCGTACCCGAAAGACCCGCTGCCGAGCGAACTCTAACCTTCGAACGACTGTCGGTTCCTGCCCGGCTATGCAGATTCCAAGATCAAATTGGCGTATTGCGTGGTATCACCGGTCCGAATCAAGCCTACCGCCAACGGAACCCTCAACTTGAATTGCACGTGTGGCTCGAACACGACCGGAACCTTCCCGAAACACCCCTCGAAGCTATTCACCGTTTCAGGATTATTTACACGGCGAAATTCTTCCGCCATTACCAACTTGCCAATGACGAAGTTCTTCTGAATTGCCCGGAGCACATCCAACACCCGCGGCATGTCGTCCACAAGAGAGATGTCGATCGTCTCGATCTGGGGCCAGTAGGGAAATCCACGGTCCGCGATCACTAGCGTGTTGGTATGACGCACGCGGCTGACCAATGAATTGATGGCCGGGTTCAGAATCCCGCTCTTGAGCACGAATCCTCATTCCCGATCAACCTGGGGCTGATCACATTCGAATCTCTCGGTCTCCCAGCCACTGCCCGTATCCTCAGCAATCTGGGTTGATTTTCTTCACGGCCTGCCCGCCGAATCGCCTTGCCCGCGAGAACGTCATGGATGCCGACAAAATTCGCATCGACCTTGGCTATTCTCCGATCCAGAAGAACATAAAGAACATTGCGCTGTTCCACTGTTGCTTTCGGGACTCTTCTGTGTGGACACGAGGTCTCCACCACGGCGCGCATTGCACCCATCGCGATCGGGTCAGTGCAGCCGCTTTCAACGTTTGTACCATTCAACATTCTGAAAAGGTTGACCAAATTCGTATGTCTCACCGACTCTTGGCGTGATGACATGCACCCCCCTGTCTTTGGCCGCTGAAAGAGTTCGAAGGATGGGCTCATCCCAAGAGTGATAGGACAAATCGAAGGTCGCCCAGTGAACCGGTAAGAGTATTTTGCCACCTAAGTCCAAATGGGCCTGCACGGCTGACTCAGGATCCATGTGAATGTCGAGCCATGTTTCGCCGTAAGCTCCCACCTTCATTAGAGTCAACTCCATGTCTCCAAGACGCTTTCGGATCTCTCGGAAGTGGCCCGCGTAGCCGGTATCACCGCTGAAATACACCGAATGTTCGGACCCTTTGACCACCCAAGAGCTCCACAGAGTCGAGTTGTCCATTTTTTTGCGTCCCGAATAATGCCGGGCCGGCGTGCAGACGATCTTCACACCGTTGACTTCAACCGACTCCCACCAATCCATTTCATGGATTTGTTCGAGAGAAACTCCCCATCTCTCAAGGTGGGCGCCTACTCCGAGACCCATATAGAAATGCGTGCCCTGGGACGCCAGGTGCTGGATGGTCTTCATATCCAGATGGTCGAAATGGTCATGGGAAATCAACACTGCATTAATGTGAGAAAGATCCTGAAGCGTAACGGGTGGCGGATGAAATCGCGTGACTCCATATATAAATGGAACAGGCGAGAGCACATTGGAGAGAACTGGATCGGTCATGATTCGCAACCCTTCGATCTCTACCAATACAGTGGCATGCCCAAACCAGATAGCCTTGAGCCCCTGGGAAGCCGGGGCTCCTAAGGAGCTCGGATCCAGCTTGATGACTGGAATCTCGAACTGTGGCTTGCGAATCTGACCCACGGAATAGAGTCTGTAAATCTTAAGGAGTGACGGATCAGTCTTTTGGGGTGGAGTGTTTTCGAATCGCCCGCCTATAAACTCAGGAGACCGGTGCATCCGTTCGAGACGCTTACCTTCGAATCTCCCGCCAAATTCTGGGAGCTGAAATATAAAGTAAATCGCTATAGCGATTACGGCGACGAGCCCGGCCAGAATACTCACGGCCTTTTTCAAACGTCTCATGGTTCTTTCCTGGCACGTTCCCAAGTCACGCTCAAGTTGCCTAATAGCGATCCATCACTGCTTGACAAGCAAGCACTACGTTTCCAGCTCCGTCTAGCGCGACATCAGAAATTCGACATCCTGCTTAACTTCAGCAATCGCGACGGGAGCGAGGTTGGCCTCACGCAGTTTCTGGTTAAGCTGCACCAAGTTCGTTTGCTTGAATCGGGTCCACTCCGCAACGCGAGCTTTCACCCGTTGGCTCGATTCCTTGTACACTGCGATCGCCTGCGAGGGCACGGCACGATCTCCGCTTTCGACGACTCGCAGGGCAGAAAGCAGACCTGCGTATGCATCCTGCAGTCCCGGGCCCTCTTGCTCCGGGTGTTCCTTATTCATGACAATCCTGGCGATGGCGGATTGTGCATCCGAAATGGCCGACTTGATCTCTGCGTCTTGTGCTGTCGACGGTTCGTGCTCAACCTTCGTTTGCACGTCGGCAAGCTGTTTCTGAATCGATCCGATTTCGGCCAAGGCGCGACGCGGCTCAGTGGCTTCGGCATATATCTGTTGGCCCAGTTGCAACTGCTGCGCGAGTACTTCGGGAGTCGCGGGCGAGCGGGGATCCATCACGACAGTCAGCGGTTGGCTTTGCGTCTTTCCGTCGACTGTCAGGCGGACCTGATAGATTCCCGGCACCGCCTTCGGCCCGCTCGGACTGTGGTAGTCGGCGTCCTCGTCCGGGGTCGGGCCTCCGGAACTTCCCCACGTAAGGTTCCAGACGAAGCGGTGCATACCGGGAGTTTTCTCGAGGATTTCAGGCTTGGTGAACCACCGTTCGGCGACAGGAAGAGGCAGGTACTTGGCCGGGACCTGCTCGTCCGATGAATGTCCTTCGGAAGAAAACCGCCGGACGAGACTCTGTTCGGCATCGAAAACTTCCAGCAGCACGGTGTGGGCCGGAGACGGGAGGAAGTAATCAATCATCGCGCCACTCGGAGGATTCTCGCCCGCGGGCTCCTCTGGCGGAAGTGGCGTGCCGGAGAAGGCGTCGTTATCCACCCGAACTGCCGTAGCCGGACGGTAAAGCCACGGAGATTTCCCTCGGCTCACGTCAAGCGACTCCACTTGGCGAAGGGGAGTGATGTTATCGAGAATCCAGAAAGAACGCCCGTACGTGGCAACGACCAGGTCGTCGGCGTGGATTGTGAGATCCCGAACTCCGGTAACCGGCAGATTCAATTGCAAGGACTGCCAATGATCGCCATCGTCAAAGGATACGTAGATGCCGAATTCGGTTCCGGCGAACAGGAGGCCCTGGGTCTGCGGGTCTTCGCGCACTGCGCGTAAGAACGATGGCGCAGGAATGCCGTTCGTGATCGATTGCCAGGTTGTTCCGTAGTCACGCGTTCGATAAAGGTAAGCCGTCCGATCGTCAACCCGGCTGCGATTGACGGCTGCATAAGCAACTGCGGGATCGAAATGCGACGCTTCGATCAGTGATATTTGGCTCCAGACGGTCAATCCTGGCGGGGTGACGTCTTTCCAGTTCTTTCCGCCATCACGAGTCAGGTGAATCAACCCCGTGTCGCTTCCCGCCCAGATCAAATCGCCATTCACTGGCGATGGCGCAATTGTGAATACGACGCCGTAACCGGCGTGCTTGGCGTTTTCGAGAGTTGGCACAACGCGAGTTCCCTGAGGGTCAGTTGACGGACTCGGCAGCTTCTCATTGAAGGATCCCGTGAGATCGGGGCTGATGGTCTCCCAGTGCAAGCCGCCATCGACCGTCGCCATTACGTACTGCGTTCCGAGATAAAGTGTTGTGGGTTCGAGCGGAGAACGAACCAACGCGGGTGTCCAAGGATCACGATACTTGCGCTGATTGATCTCGGCATCAAAAGCACCGGCCGGCCATGGAGTAATGTCCTGGCTGAAGCCAGTGCGTTTGTTGAAGCGGGTGATAGAACCATAGGTTCCACTCAAATAAATGATGTTGGGATCATTCGCATCGACCACCAGGTATCCGCTTTCGCTGCCGCCGGGAAGAAACCAGTCGCGCGGCGTAATCAGGCCATGGTCGGTGCGGCTTAGAACCGCGACGCTGCCGCTATCCTGCTGAGCGCCGTAGACCACGTAGGGAAACTGGTTGTCGGTCGTCACATGATAGAGCTGCGCTGTGGGCTGGTTGTACCAACTGCTCCAAGTGACGCCGCGGTTGAGGCTGATCGTGGTTCCCTGGTCCGTTCCGAGAACCATGCTGGCAGAATTTTTCGGATCGATCCAAAGCTCGTGATAATCGTCGCCGCCCGGCGCTCCGCGTACGACCGAGACCGTCTTTCCGCCATCTTCGGAGCGATAAAGAGCAACATTCGGAATGTAGATTACGTCGGGATTGTGTGGATCAATGGTGAGGCGATTGAAGTACCACGCCCGGCTCGTAAGAGAAGGAGCGGAGTTCGCGAGGACCCAAGTGTTGCCGCCATCGTCAGAGCGATACAAACCAGATTTTCTACTTTGCGTCTGGGACTGCATCTCGGACTGGAGAGCGATGAGCGCATAAACGCGCTTCCCGTCCGGCGAAACATCAACTCCCACGCGTCCCCAATCGCCTTCTGGCAGACCGTTTCCGTCGAGATGAGCCCACGTCTTGCCGCCATCCTGCGAGCGATAAAGGCCGCTGCCTGGTCCATCAATCGGAGCATAGGTGCTCCACGGCGGACGCCGCACATGCCATGCGCCGGCAAACAAAAGCTGCGGGGCGCCGGAACAAATCGCCAGATCTGAAATGCCAATCTCAGGCCCCAGATCGAGAACCCGCGTCCAATGCCCTCCTCCATCGACCGATTTGTAGACACCGCGTTGTTCGCTCGGGCCAAAAATGTGTCCTAGAGCACCCACATAAACGACGTTCGGATTCAGCGGGTCAATGACAATGCGGCTGATCTGGCGTGTGTCCTCCAGGCCGATGTGATTCCACCTTGCGCCAGCGTCAGTGGATTTGTACACGCCGTTGCCGGAGGAGAGATCCTCGCGTATATCGGATTCGCCGGTTCCGGCATAGATCGTTTTAGGATCGGAGGGAGCCACGGCCAGTGCGCCAATGGAGGCTACTGGCTGGCCGTCAAAGATCGGTTTCCAGACAACTCCGGCATCCGTCGTTTTCCAAATCCCGCCGTTGACCGCACCAAAATAAAAAGTCCTGGAGTCGCCCGGCACGCCGGTGACTCCGACTGCGCGTCCGCCACGGAAAGGTCCGATCAGGCGCCATTTGATCCCATTTATGAGTTCCGGCGGAACCGACTGGGCAGAGGAAGCAACGGTGAGTAACAGTAAAGTCAGCAAAAGAAAACCACACGTAACGATACGACGCGCTAGACGCGCTCCGAATTTCTGCAAGTGCCGGACTCCATTCTTGAAACTCGAGTGAGTGAAGCTATTATGCCCGAGTCTTTGGCCACGTATCTAACCGGCCCCTCAATCCCCCCGCCTTTGGCGGCGGCTCAGCTACGAGTTCGTTGCTAGGAGTCCCCGTGGTGGAACGTTTTGATTCAGCCGGAAGAAGTTTTTGGGATCATAGTGCGACTTGACCGCTACCATGCGCTCCCATCGTTCGTGATAAGCCTCAGGCACGCGGTCCTGTTCATCGCCGCTCATGAAGTTTATGTAAACACCCGGTTTCATAGCGGGCCGAAGTTTGTTGAAGATTCCGCGAATCCAGGCAATATTGCCGGCGTCAGCGGATGGCTCTGACCAGTTCGCCAGCAAATTCAGGATGAAAGGAGCGCTGCGATCACCGAATGCGGTCTCGTCCGCTCCGATCCGCGCCGCCGCGCCACCAAGATAGGCAAGTTCAATCTGCGTTTCCGATGACGGAATAGCGGCGACTGCCTCCACCAAGCGATCGATAGTGCGGTCGTCAAGATAAGTGAAATAGCCCGATTTAGTGTAGTAGCGCCGGCCGTGCGGGAAATCGGAATCTGCCATGGTTTGCAGGTTGATGAACGACACAATCTTGCTGTCTTACCGAATCCGGATTGCACATGGAAAGCGCACGCTGCAAATATGGACGCCCGGCTTCAGGGTCACCAGTCCAAATCAAGGAACTGCTGGCCACGGGCCGCCCGCGGAGCTCGACGGGTGTTTTCTTCGTACTGCGGTGCAAGGCGCAGGTCGATGTTCCATTTCAAGTCGAGTGGTGCCTCGGCCATGAAGTCTCTCCAGCATTCAAGGAGCCCGCGAATTTCAGCCTCCGAAGACAATCCTTCAGCGAGCACAACAGACTTCAGCGGATGGAGTTTCACTTCGAACTCTGTCACCACTCCGAAGTTGCCGCCTCCTCCACGCAGGGCCCAAAATAGATCCGGGTTCTCCTTTGCGTTGGCGTGTACGAGCGAACCGTCCGCAGTTACGAGAGTGAACCCCTCGACGTTGTCGCATGACAATCCAAATCGCCGGGTGAGCCATCCGGTTCCTCCGCCCAGGATCAGTCCGGAAGCCCCGGTGTGAGAGACAACGCCGGCGGGAAAGACCAGCCCTGTTTTTTGGGTTGCGGTATCAATTGACCCCAACAAACAACCTCCGGCGATCCTGGCCCGGCGTGCCTCGGGATCAACCGTGACCTGGCGCATTCTCGATAGGTCAATCACCAAGCCGCCATCACACGTGCTAAAACCCGCAAGACTATGCCCTCCACAACGGACAGCGGTAAGGATTCCGGTCGCAGAGGCGGCTCGGATTGCGTTTTGCACATCGCTTACATCTGCGCAGCGCGCGATAAGCCCCGGCGTGCGAGCTACCATGCCATTCCAAATGGTACGCGCTTCTTCGTAGCCGATTTCACCAGGACGAAGCAGATCGCCCTTGAATCGCAGGTGAAGCGAAGAGTAAACTTCTCCGCTGGCTTCGACCATCTTGCGTTCTCCTTGCGGAGTGTCCCCCCATGACTGCAAACCGCTGCTAAGGGTTTTGTTGTGAATCGCCGCGTCTGGCACTTGTGGCAACAACGAGCCGCTCCGCTAGTGCGGTCTTGCGCCGCCGGCCTCGCGCATAAAAGAGCGAAATAATTCCCAAGAAAATAGCAAATGCTGGAACCGACCATTGCAACCCGTCAACAAAGAAGGTTGTAACCGAGATCGCAAGAAGCAACAGAATCCCGACCACGGTAAATAACGGGTGGGCCCAAAGACGCATGGGCAACCTTAAGAGCCACTCTCTCGTGATGGCTTTGCGAAAACGAAGGTGCGTGTTGAGAATCACCAGCCATACGAAAAGCATGCCGGCGACTGCGGTCCCATAAAGCATGAGGAAGGCATTCTTAGGAGCAAAGATAGCCAGCAGAATGGCTGCGACGATGCCTGCAGTTGAAGCCAGCAGCGCGCGATGCGGCACCCCGTTGCGGCTCACTTTGCCCATCCATTCCGGGGCATAACCTCCCCGACCGAGCGAGAAAAGCATTCGAGTAGAAAGATAAAGGTTAGTATTCACGCTAGACAGTGCCGCCGTTAGCACGACGAAGTTCATGATCGCAGCGGCGAAGGGTATATGCGCCGCTGCGAATGCGATCACAAAAGGACTGCCAGAAAGCGTGGACGAGCGGCCGGTCTGGTTCCAGGGAACCATCGTCACCATAATCGCAATCGCCAGCACATAGAACAAAATAAGCCGCCAAACAATGCTTCGCATTGCGCGCGGAATCGTAACCTCCGGATGCTCGGCCTCTCCCGCCGTGACAGCGATGATTTCCACTCCCATGTAACTCGTGACAGTGATGGTGAGCGAAAGCCACACTCCTTTCCATCCCGCAGGCAAGAATCCCCCATGCTGAGTTAAATTGGCCAAGCCAATCGCGCCCCTGGGACCAATGCCAACAATCAAAGACAGTCCAACAATGATGAAGGCGACGATGGCAGCCACCTTGATCATGGCAAACCAATACTCAAACTCACCCAGGCGATTGACTTGCATGGAATTGAGCGCCACCAGCGCAGCTGAAACCAACACCACCCAAATCCATTGCGGAACATTGGGAAGCCAAAAGGAGATGTAGATGCCTGCGGCGGTGACTTCAGCGCCGATGGCAATGATCTGTGCGACTCCGTAAGTGGCTCGAACCGAAAAACCCGCCCAGGGATTGAGGTACTTCTCCGCGTAAACTCCAAATGCGCCGGCGACGGGATGCACGACCGCCATCTCAGCCAGCGCATAGGACATGATCAGAGCGATGCCTGCCCCTAGAAGATAGGAAAGAATGACGGCGGGTCCAGCTAGGCGAATGGTCACACTGCTTCCCAAAAACAAACCCACGCCGATGGCGCCGCCAATGGCCATCATAGTGAGCTGCCTTTGGCTCAACCGGCGGTGAAGACCTTCCACTTCCGGCGTCGGAGGCGGAGGCGTCCTACCGGCAACCGTGGCTCCGGCCGCTGAACGTTGTTGATCAGTCATATCTGCCAACGCTCAGCCCGATTTTGTGATCTCAGCCAGCACTCTCCCGAAACTGTGCACCTCTTCGACCGTATTGTAGTGCACCAACGACGCTCTGACCGCGCCACTCTCCGTGGCAAGCCCCAGTCGCCTCATAAGCCGCGGCGAATACATGTGGCCATCGCGCACGCCGATATTCTGCTTCGCGAGCTCTTCGGTGACTCTTGCCGGAGGCACATCCGGCAAATTGAAGCACAACGTTGGCACTCGTTCCCGGATCCGCTCTTTGTCCGCCACGCCGTACACCACCGCGCCGCAATCGTTCAGCACTCGAAGCATTTCGAGCGAAAGCGATTCTTCATAGGCGCGGATGGTCTTGAACGCACTTTGCAAAGTGACCTGCTTCGATTCTGATTTTCCATCGTTCCTGGTCATGCGACTGCCCAGGGCTTCCAGGTAGCGAACCGCAGCATCCATCCCGGCCACATTTTCGTAAATAAAAGTGCCGGCTTCAATTTTCCCGGGTGGCTCGTCGGCGATGAAATCCTCCCGGAAAGTCGGGAGCCTTTGAAGCAGTTCGCGGCGTCCCCAAAGAAATCCCATATGGGGACCGAAAATCTTGTAACCCGAACAGACCAGGTAATCGCAATCAAAGGCTTGCACGTCGATCAACCCGTGAGGACCGTAATGCACAGCATCGAGAAAGATTTCGGCGCCGGCCGCGTGCGCCACTTTTGCCGCCGCCGCCACATCCACAATGGAGCCAATGGCATTCGAAGCGAGTGTGCACGCCACAAGGCGCGTCGATGAAGAAACCAGAGGGATGAGATCGTCCACGTGCAGATTCCCATCATCCCTCATCTTCCACCAAAGGATTTTTGCTCCGCTCCGTTCCAACGCCAGCCAGGTGGCGACGTTCGCTTCGTGGTCCATGTCGGTTACGACAATCTCGTTCCGCTTACCGAGCGTTTGTCCGATCGCCAAACTGACCAGACGAATGAAGGACGTGGCGTTCATGCCAAATGCAATTTCGCTTGCGTCGCGAGCGTTCACAAGATCAGCGACACTGTGCCGTGCTCGCAAAATTGTCTCGTCCACTTCACGGCTTTTCGCGTAGCGTCCCCCGCGCTGCACATTGCACTCGAGGAGATGATGATTTACCGCGTCCAGCACGATCTGTGGAACCTGCGCGCCTGCCGCATTGTCGAAAAAGATGAATCCCGGAGTCCGAGTCAATGCAGGAAAAGCAGCGCGAACGGCTTCAATGGGAAAGCTGGCGTTTAATCCGGACGCAGTTTCGGGATTGAGAACGCTGTCGGATTTGGCTTCCAAGCCTCTGCTCCTAGTGAAATGTCAAAACTCAGCCCCTGAAGTCTTGCAAAATGAGCAGCGCCAAACCTATACTCCGCTGCGACACTCGTCAACCTGAAAGCAAACACATGCCGGTTTCCGCGACCAATTCCAAGCTGATCTACGATGCTTTGAAGGAATGCGACATCCGCCTGGTCTCAGCTCTTGCCGGAGACCTGGTTGGTGCATCTCATCCGTTTGACGGACGAGGATCCCGAAATGATTCTGGTGCGACTGGCAAAGGAGGAGGAAGGCGTCGGCATTTCGGCCGGAGCACACTTTGCAGGAGTCAAGTCGGCCATGCTGATGCAGAACCACGGCTTCCTGGCATCCATTAACGGCATCGTTTCTTTCGCGCATCTATACAAGATTCCTCTCTTGATGCTCATCAGCTACCGCGGCTCCTTTGGAGAGCGCGACCCGTGGCAAACGCAAGGCGGCAACGTTACCGAACCGCTTTTGCGGGCGTTGGGCATTCCTTACTTTTTCCTGGATGCGTTGGAGACTGTCAAAAAGCGGATCCGGCAGGCGCAGACCCTCGCCGAAAGCAGTTTGCAGCCGGTCGCGCTTCTCTTGACGCGCGATCTGATGTGGGAGGAGTGATGCTGCGCCTTGATTGTCTTCGGTCGGTTTATTCGGAACTGGAAAACTGTCTCGTCGTCACCATCATGGGAGCGGTCGCGGCGGAGTTGCACTCCCTGGGGCACCGTCCCAATTTCTTCTATCTGCAACATGCGATGGGACTGGCATCTTCGACCGGGTTGGGCCTGGCTCTGTGCCTGCCCGAGCAAAGAGTGATTGTCTTCGATGGCGATGGCTCGCTCTTGATGAACCTTGGCAGTCTCAGCACAATGGCACGTTATCGACCCAAGAAACTGGTCCACGTCGTTTTCGACAACGAAAGTTTGCTCTCGGTCGGCGGTTTCCCCACAGCGACGAGCACAGGCACGGACCTGGAAGGGATCGCCCGTTCCTCTGGCATTCCGCGAGTGACCACAGTCCGCAGCGTGGAGAGTTTTAAGGCCGCAGTGACCGCTGCCATCGCAGGGCACTGAACTGACAACCATCATCGCCAAGGTCGAAGCCAAGGGTCCCGCCGCCTACGTCACCGACCTGTCGTTGCTTGAGAATCGGTTTCAATTCCGCCGGCATATCCAATCGCTTAAAACGACTTAAAGGTGGCGGCTTTCTGACCGCGTTCAAGCGGACATGGAGTGTCGACGAAACACATGAGGAGGCCTAATGTCTCTCGTCTTGGCTGCACTGCTCGAGGAACTTAGCGCTGGCCGGTTGAAGGTCGTGGATCTGACCCAGCCT
This sequence comes from uncultured Acidobacteriaceae bacterium, assembly GCA_963819035.1. Taxonomy (GTDB): domain Bacteria; phylum Acidobacteriota; class Terriglobia; order Terriglobales; family Acidobacteriaceae; genus Sulfotelmatobacter. The sequence goes on from CAWFUU010000019.1 coordinate 343,524, forward strand.
TTGAGTCCGCAGACACCATTGTTGCCTCTGCCAACACAGTGGAACAACACGCCCGCCTTCAAAATCTGGGAGCTGTCACGGTACGATGAGCGCGGCCCCGCCTGGTACTGGAATGCGTTCGAGACCGGCGAGCACACCGGCACCCATTTTGACGCGCCTGTCCACTGGGTCTCGGGCAAGGACCTTCCGGACAACACCGTGGATCGCATCCCGCCGAAAAAATTCGTCGGGCCTGCCTGTGTGATCAACATCAGTTCAGATGTGGCGAAAAATCCAAACTATCTGCTGACGCCCGAGCGTATCCGCCAGTGGGAGGAACAGCACGGCCTTATTCCGGCGGGCGCTTGGGTTCTCTTGCGTACTGACTGGTCGAAGCGGACAGATCCCAAGGACTACATCAACCTAAAGGAGAATGGACCCCACACTCCGGGATTGGCCAAGGAAAGTTCTGCCTTCCTCGCCAAGGATCGGGATGTGCTAGGCGTCGGCGTGGAAACGGTCGGGACCGATGCCGGTCAAGCAGCGACCTTTGATCCACCCTTCCCCAACCACTATCTGATGCACGGCAGCGGAAAGTTTGGGTTGGCCAGTCTGTCTAACCTTGATCAGCTTCCGCCAACCGGTGCCATCGTCATCGCCGCTCCACTGAAAATTGTCGGCGGCTCCGGCAGTCCTCTGCGGGTGATTGCCATCACGCCCTGAAGCAGTGCCAGCCGCGGTTAGCCAAAACAAAGGTGGCCCACAAGCGGCCGTCGGCAGGAGACACGGACGCGGCGCTGAGTTCTTTAGTCAGGCAGGACTATCCCCCGGGTTTCCACCGCGAAGGGAATAACGAACAATCCGATTCCGAAGGCAATGGCTGTAAACGCAACCGGCTTGCCGAGAGTTCCCATCCGGCTGACCAATGCTCCGATCCCGAAGTTCACTCCGGCGGCGATGAAACGTCCGAACGACGTGGTGAAGGCAAATGCAGTCGCGCGAACTGAGGTCGCATATTGCTCCGGCAGCCAAAGACTGAAGAGCGCGAAGTTGCCGCCAAAGAAGCCCAGGAAGAACAGCACGCCGATGAACGGACGCAGTCCTTGCGGCAGGTAGAAAGCCCAGCCAAAACTCAACAGGATGCACGCCGCCATCCCCAGGAAGTAAAAGGCGAGAGTTCGCTTGCGGCCAATTCGTTCGGCCAAGGGAGGAACCGCAAGGCATCCAAGGATCGTCCCCAACGACAGCAGTCCCATGCCGAAGGAAGACATCCGCACGGCTTGCGGCTGCAACATGCCCTCGCGTTTGGCCAGGCTGATGACCGCCGTCGGCGCGTAAACAGCCGCCGCCCACAAGCCGCAAATGGCCGACGCCAGCAGGAACGTGTTGACCAGCGTGCGCCTTGTGTAAGGAGTGCTGAAGATGCGACGCAGAGACGAGAGTCCGCCTTCGGCTTTCACCTTCACCTTTTCTTGCCAGCGCTCGGATTCTTTCACCCGCCACAAAACTATTACGGCTAAGACGACGGGCGTCAGCCCGCACCAGAACATGGCACGCCAGCCGTAGCGTGCTGCGATCGTGTAGTTGAGGGCGGAAGCCAGAAAAAAACCTGCGTAATAGCCAGTCTGTAAGTATCCCGCGCCCATTTTGCGGCGATCTTCCGGCCACGCTTCGGCAACGTAGGTTCCCGCCAGCGCCCACTCGCCACCGATTCCAATCCCAGCCAGCAGCCGGAATAATCCCAATTGCCACACCGTCTGCGATAGCGCAGCAAGTCCCGTGAACACCGCATAAACGAAGATGGTGGCAGCGAGCACTCGGCTGCGCCCGAACCTGTCGGCAAGCGGCCCCCAAATCAGCGATAGTCCCCATCCCACAAGGAAAAGAGCAAACAGGATCGACCCCGCGAATCCGACATTGGCCGGAGTGGCTTTATAGCCGGACCGCGGAAGCAGTTCCATGAGGGCGGGGCTGAGGACCAGCGCATAGATGACCGAATCCATGCCGTCCAGCGTCCAGCCGCCCCATGCGCCCCAGAATCCAGTGATTTGCTGCCGTGAGAGTTTCGTGCGGATCGGGCGATTCACCGTGCTCCTTCGTGGGCAGGAGCATAACACGCAAAGCGAGGAGGCGAATCTAGATCTTGGGATCGCCGCCCGAGGTCTGAAACATCGCTGTCAGCGTGGGCTTGATTACTTTTCCGACCGCATTGCGAGGCAAGGCATCCAGCACGAGAAGGCGGGAAGGCAACTTGTGAGCCGCCAGTGATTCCTTGGCCCATCCACGGAGAGATGGCAGATCCAGGGAATGGCCGGCAATCAGCACTACCGCAGCCGCAACGCGCACTCCCCACTCTGGATCGGGGACGCCGACTACGGCACATTCCGCCACCGCTGGATGTTCACGCAGCGCCTCCTCAATCTCGAGCGCGGACACCTTATGTCCGCCCGTCTTGAGGATGTCCACGTTCGTCCGGCCAAGAATGCGATAGACACCGCCTTCAACCACCGCAGCATCGCCGGTGCGAAACCAGCCCTCGCGGAAGGCATCGCGTGTCGCGTCCGGCTGGCCCCAGTATTCCAGGAACACGTTTGGACCACGGACTTCGATTTCGCCCGGCGTTCCTGGAGAAACCGGTTTGCCGTTCTCTCCGACAAGCTGAACTTCGACACTCGGCAAGGGTGTACCGACGCTCCCAGGCGCACGCTCGCCCTGCAAGGGGTTCGAAAGCGCCATGCCAATCTCCGTCATGCCGTAGCGCTCGAGAAGAGTATGGCCGCTGATCTCCTTCCAGCGTTGGAGCGTACTCACTGGCAACGCCGCTGAACCGGACACCATCAAGCGCAACCTGGCGCATGCTTGTGTTAGCTCCGCGCGCCGCGTCGGCGAAGCCGCGTCCCAGGCGGTGATGAGCTTCGCGTAAACCGTCGGCACTGCCATAAAAAGAGTCATGTTGCCTCCGGCAATGCCGTCCCAGACGGCATACGCATCGAAGCGCGGTAGCATCTGGCAGGTCGCACCCGACCACAGCGCGCACGACACAACGTTGATGATCCCGTGCACGTGGTGCAACGGCAGACATAGCAAAACGCAGTCGTCAGCCGACCACTCCCAAGCCTCCACCAGGCTCATGATTTGCGCCGTAATGTTGGCATGAGTTGTGACTACACCTTTCGGCCGCCTCGTCGTGCCGCTCGTGTAAAGAATCAAGGCGCGCCGCGCACGGGCTATTTCTGGCAATTCTGTCGATGGGGAAGCGTAAAGGTGCTCACATGGCAAGGCGCGAATGCCTCGTGCGGCGGCGAGTCGCCCCAGAAGAGGGGCTGCAGAAGCATCGAACAACAGTGTCGATGATGCGGTGTCGTCGATAAAATATTCCAGCTCAGGCTTCGTGGAGTTTAGTGGTAACGGAACGGCGATGCCACCCGCCCGCCAAATGCCCCACTGCACCGCAACCCACTGAAATCCCGGGGTCACCGAAAACGCCACACGCTCTTCGTGAAGATCCGCTCGGCCGGCGAGCAGAGCTGTGGCCACCCGCGACGAAGCGTCGAGCAAATCGCTGTAGGTTAACGCCCCCTGCGAATCGCGGATCGCGGTCCGTCCACCATGCAACTGAGCACGAGCAACTAGCGGAAGACGACTCGTACGGCTGATCACGTGGACTTTACGTCCTCTTCGCCTGTACTGTCCACTTGTCCGGACATCTTTTCTTCTACCGAAATGGCGAACCATCGATCATGTGGCAGCGAGATTTCTCCAGAGCGAAGGCTTTCATGAATGATTGCGCTGGCGAGCTTCGCGCACGATGGCCACAAATCTTCGTGCAGCGTCTGTGATTTCATTTGTCTTACCCGACTTGAGCGCCGATGCGGATATCAGCTCTCCGCCCACGCCTAAGGCCTCGGCTCCGGCGAGAATGAAGTCTGCCGCGGTATCAAGATTAACTCCGCCGGTGGGGATCATGGGCACCTGAGGCAACGGACCTTTAAGCGCTTTGATGTACTTGGCCCCGCCTACCGTCCCGCAGGGAAAGATTTTTATCAGGTCGCCGCCAGCGTTCCAAGCCATGATGATTTCTGTCGGGGTCAGCGCTCCTGGGATAACGAGAATTCCTTTCTCTCGTGCAAACTTTACGGTCTGCGCATCGAAACCGGGGCTCACCAGAAATTCAGCGCCGGCATCCAGGCATTGCTGTGCCGTTTTTGCGTCCAGAACGGTGCCCGCTCCTACCAGAACGTCACTGCCCGCGGCCTTCGCCAACTGCCCGATGACTTCGATTGCACCCGGCACGGTCATCGTCACTTCGACAATTGAAATGCCGCCCGCACGTATAGCTTCTACAGCCAGCAGCGCCTGGTGCGCGGATGAGGCACGCACAACCGGAATGATTCCTAAGTCTACGATTCGCTTGCGACTCTCTTCTTTTGTCATCCCGTCTCGTTCCGAGCCATTCTTGTAAAACTAGCGCTCGATCCGTGCTCCTGCTCCACGCATTGCCTGCATGACTTCCTTCAAAGTCGCCATGGTCGTGTCGCCGGGTGTAGTCATGGCCAGTGCCCCATGCGCGGCACCGCATTCAACCGACCATTGAGGCCCCTGTCCCCTTAGAAATCCGTAGATCAATCCGGAGGCGAACGAATCGCCGCCACCCACCCGGTCGAAGATTTCAAGATTCTCTCGCGCCTTCGCCTCGTAGAAGGAACCTTCTTGCCAGCAAATGGCTCCCCAATCATTGAGGGAGGCGGTCTTTGCCTTGCGGAGGGTGGTGGCGACTACCTGAAAAGGAAATTCCTGGGTGACTGCCGCAATCATCTTCTTGAATGCTTCTGCCTCGACGTTGGAGATGAGCTCGTCGAGGCCAGGAACCTCGAATCCAAGAGAGGCGGTGAAATCTTCCTCGTTGCCGAGCATCACATCGACCAACGGCGCGAGGCGGCGATTGACTTTTTGTGCGCGCTTCTTTCCACCCACACCCTTCCACAGAGATTCCCGGTAATTCAGATCGTAGGAAACGACCGTCCCGTGCTTGCGGGCGGCCTTCATCGCTTCGAGCGCCACATCTGGCGTGCTCTCGGAAAGAGCGCAAAAGATCCCGCCGGTATGGAACCAGCGCGCCCCGCAGCGGCCAAAAATATCCTCCCAGTCGATCTGCCCGGGCTGCAACTGAGAGATCGCGGTGTGGCTGCGGTCCGAACAGCCCAATGCCGGCCGCATCCCGAAACCGCGCTCGGTGAAATTAAGGCCATTGCGGACGGAGCGGCCGACGCCGTCATACTCCACCCAACGAATCAGCGATTGGTCGACTCCGCCCTGATAGATGAGATCCTGCAGCAGTCGGCCAATGGGATTGTCGGCAAATGCGGTGACGATCGCCGTGTCCAGGCCAAAGCAGCGCTTAAGGCCGCGCGCAACGTTGTATTCTCCTCCACCTTCCGACACTTCAAAGTTTCGAGCCGTCCAGATACGCCGGTCTCCGGGATCGAAACGCAACATGACCTCGCCCAAAGCGACCAGATCCCACCGGCATAGCTCTTTGCTTTTGATCATTAGTGACATGGATTACCAATAACGGCTACGGACTTCCGGACGCCTGTTCATAGATACGGCACGAACCCCTGCGTCTTCATCTCGAGGCGATACACAGAACTGTTGGCCGTAATGTAGAGCGTTCTATAGTCCTTATTACCCCAATTCAGATTTGCCGGCTGCTCTGGCATGACAATTGTGCCAAGGTGGTTGCCTTTTGCGTCCCAGACCCAAATACCTTTCGGTCCAGTGACAAAGAGGTTGCCGTTCTTATCCACTTTTATTCCATCGGGCACTCCATCGCCCTTCCCGCCCGGTTCTTCGCCGAAGACCCGGCCGTTCCTAAGAGTTCCGTCAAGGACAACGTCGTATACGCGGATGTTCCTCTCTTTGCTGTCATCGACATAGAAGTGCTTGCCGTCTGGCGAGAAGGCAAGACCATTCGGCTGGCTCAGATCTTTGGTGAGTAACTGCACGTTGCCTTTCGCATCCAGGCGGTAGACGCCCTGAAAAGGAATCTCCTGCTTTTCCCCAGCAACCAGATCCAAGGTCGGATCCGTGAAATACAGCGCTCCATCCGGTCCCACGATCACGTCATTTGGACTGTTCAGTTTCTTCCCGTCATAGTGATCGGCTAAAACGCTGTATTTTCCATCGGGAGTGACCTCGACAATGGCACGCAATACGCTGGCACAGTCGATCAGCCGGTGCTGGCGGTCGAAGGTGTTACCGTCAGGGTCGCCGAGTGCAATTACTTCCTCCTTCCTACCGTCGAGATGGAGCCGGTAAATCTTGTTGGTGGTTTCGTCGCTTACGTAGAGGAAGCCCGCCTGATCCCACACCGGACCCTCGGTAAACCCAAAGCCGGTGCTCACAACGCTCACCTTGGCGTCGTGATCCACCAGATCCCAGAATTGTGGCGAATCGGCTTTCAATTGAAACGTTCGGGGCAGGGCTGGTGGAGCGTGAAAGCCCGGTGCGCTCACTGCAATAAGCAGAAAGGTTGCGATGATGAAGACACGCAGAACTTTCATGCTGCAATTCAAGGACGCGCCTCCCCTCAAGGGACCTCCCGATTTGACCGCGCGGATCATCGTCTATTGCTCTTCAAACCTTGTCTGAGTGTTTGGCGATTGGCTGTTGCTAGCGCTGGCTGCACTCATCAAGTAGCTGACAATATCGTCCAATTCCCTGGAACTGAGTGTCGAGCCGTAGTCCGAGGGCATCAGAGTTTGGGAACTGTATTCCAACGTTTCGAGCTCTGACTTCGAGAGAAAGAGAAACGCCCCGTCCAGAGTCTGCAGCTGCACAGAGAAATTATCTTCGTTGCGGATTCTGCCCGTGTATTTCTCGCCGTTACGGATGGTTGCGGTCGCCTGACGACCGTTGCTCGTCGTGGGCCTGGTGATCTCACTTCGAATTTGTTCCACTGTGTGCGTGCGAGCATAGACGGACAGATCAGAAGCGATGAAACCACCTTTGCCGCCAACCATGTGGCAGCCGGCGCATCCCGCTTTACCAAGGAAAAGGGTCTCCCCGCGCCCTGGATCGCCGGGCAGCCTAACTGGATTCTTTGCTCCCTGCAAGGTTCGCAAGTAGGTGACGACTGCCTGGATGCTGGAACTCTCAAGAGAGTGAAACGCAGGCATTCCGGTTCCAGGAATGCCATTCTCAATGATCTTGAAGAGTTGAGCATCGGAAAGCTGTTGCACTCTGGGTCTCTCTGCAATGTTCGGCGCCCGTTCGCCGCCCCTGCCATCGAGACCGTGGCAATTCGCACAAGTGGACGCGAAAGTTTGCTTGCCCGGCAGCGAGACCGGCTTGACGTTTTTCTTCCGCGGAGCTTGCGGTTGGGTTTGCGACTGGGCGACGAAGCTGCTGGCAGCCCAAAGTGCTACCAGCACACCTACCAAGGCAGAAAACGATTTGGGGGCTACGAGCATTGACGAAACCGTCTCACTCAGCAAATTCGCGCGGCAAAACAAACAAGGTGTTGCGAGTCCAACTCAGGTTTCAAAATAAGACTTCCAATTCCCCACTGCTCCTGCCGCATCCGTCACAACGCGGAGATACTTCCGGTGACGCTTGCCGACGCCAGCGCCAGCACAAAAAGTACAACTGCAACTCCTGCAACGGCAACCCACAGATGACTACGCATAGCTGATCTCCACCAACCGGTACATTTGTACGACACTTTCACCCACTGAAAATGCGGATCCGATCTTTGAAACTCCAGCAGGGACACGGGATGAGGGTGTTTATCGCACTCGTTGTGGGCATGTCAACCTTTTTTGTGGCTTCAGCAATCGGTTTCCCGCGACAGCATACCAGAACAAAGCGATCTCGAAGGCCTCTCGGGAAAAAACCAACCGCTTTCCATTCCTAGGGATGGCTCCGCTGCCCCCCTCACCTATCATTGGCTCACGTGTGACGGCACAGATGACAATCGAGACATTCCCGCTTGCAATGTGATTTTCATTTCTTGTTCCTCCGTGATCCCTTCGCCCTTCCACTCGACGAAAAACAGTGTTAAAGTCCGCGCACCATGTGTGCATCCTGGAGGACGAAATGAACAGGTTCCTTGATCGTGTGAAGTACCATACTTTTGCGGCGTCCGTGATATCCATCGGTTTTCTATGCGCCGTCTTGTGCGGAACTCGACTTTTGCGGGCGCAGACGGGGACACCCCCGGCGTCGCTGTCCGACGCCGCTTTGATTGCAGAGTTTCGTCGCGTCGAAGTGGCCTCGCTGTCAGATGCCCTGGAGCAATTAGCCGGCCGGCGCATGTACATGAGTCACCGCATGCATCCGATCTTCACCACGAAGTTTGCCGGCTTTGCTCGAACGGTTCAACTCAAGAAAGACGAAGGCAACAGTAACCCAACTGCGCTGAACGGTATGCTGGAAGCGATCGATCAGGGATCCACGGATTCTGTTTACGTCATGGTAGTCGAGGACGGCGCGGACATTGCGGGAATGGGTGGACTCATGGGCACCGCGATGGCAGCCCGGGGTTACGCCGGAGCAGTAATCGATGGCGGAGTTCGCGACGTTGCGTATTTGCGCAAGATCGGGTTCCCGGTCTACGCGACTGGCATAGTGCCCTCCACGTCTGTGCATCACTATCGATTCGGAGGCTCTCAGGTGGCGGTGACCTGCGACGGAGTAACGGTCAATGCAGGCGACATCGTCGCGGCAGACAGCGATGGGGTTGTCGTTGTTCCGAAGGCGAAAGCCCTGGAAGTGCTGCAACTCGCCCAGCAAATGGATTTCAAAGAACACTCGATGTACGCAGTAATCGAGCAAATGAAATCAATTGTCGAAGCCGTCAAAAAGTTTGGACGGCTGTAGGACAAGAGACCTACTTGCACAAATGTGATTTTCATCAGATAATTTGCACTTTCATTTTGTGATCGACTCTCTTGTCGTTTATGACAGCTTCTCAAAAACGAAGCTACACTATTACCGCTCTGCAGCGGGGGTTACGTCTTCTGCAACTGTTCACCGAGTCACCGCAGGGCCTCGCTGCTAAAGAGGTCGCGAGCCGGTCGCGGCTGCCGGTGAGTACGGTTCACCGTTTTCTGGCGAACTTGGAAGCTTCCGGCTTCTTGAATTGCAGCGCAGACGGCGTGTACCACTTAGGAATCACCTGTTTTGCAATCGGCCAGGCAGCTTTAAGCCAGCTCGATATTCGCCGCGTAAGTCTGCCGTACCTTCAGGAATTGAATCGGCAAACGCGCGAAACAACTCACCTCACCGTGCGCCACGGACTGTCCGCAGTTTATGTCGAGAAGCTGGATTCGCCCGAACCGTTGCGCATTCACTCACGCATCGGCGCGGCCGTTCCCTTGTACTGCACGGCGGTCGGCAAGGTCATGCTGGCTTACATGCCTGACGAGGAGCGGGAAAGAGTTCTCCCGCAGTTGGGGCTGAAGCGCCTGACACCGAATACGGTGGGGAATCTTCAGGAGTTAGAAGCTGAACTGTACCGGGTCCGGAAAAACGGGTATGCCTGCGATCTGGAGGAGCATGAGCTTCACATCCGATGCGCCGCAGCGCCCATCTGGGACGACGCTGGCTGCGTCAATGCCAGCCTCAGTATCACGGCGCCCATGGTGCGCATGGCGGCCGTTCGACTGCGACAGCTCGCGCCACTGATTCAGTCGGCTGGATTGCAGATTTCGCGAGAGCTGGGATACCGCCCACCTAGTGGCCGCCCGCCCCTGCAGAAACATATTGCCCCGGAGGCAGCGTTTGCGAAACCTCTCTAGGCCGAGGACAGCGACGAGATTCGGGGTGGATGCCTCCACCTTATGCCTACGATTTGGCGTTCCTCTGGTGGCCACAGTCAGCGTTGTATCATCGGGCACCATTTGGGCGTTGCCATCTCCAGAAGCAACTCGGCTATCCATCCACCTGCTTGATGTCCAGGATATCGACTGCGGCAGTGTGAGTGAAATTGAAATCACGAAATTGCGGAAGGGCTCGTAGCATGCGCAAGGCTGTGCTCATTGCCGTTGTTTTTACATGCTGGACCGCTCTTGCTGGTGATACCGCTCCCGCGAACATATCCGCAGCAATCAACGTCCGCTCCGAGGACCTTCTGGTTCAACATCCGGCGGCTAATTGGATCTCCTACAACGGAGACTATTCGGGACGACGTTTCAGCAGCCTCGCTGAAATCAATCCGGACAATCTTGCCGGACTGCGTGCGGAGTGGGTCTTTCATGCCCGTAATACAAGCCGGCTAGAGGTCACTCCAGTTGTAGTCAATGGAATGATGTTCGTAACTGCGGCGAACGACGCCTCCGCCCTCGATGCGCGCACCGGACGCGTGGTGTGGCACCATTCGTGGCCGATTTCGGAAGGATTGATCGACGACGCCTCCGGGCATATCAATCGCGGTGTCGCAGTATGGCACGACCGGATCTACATGGAGACAGACAATGCGCATCTACTCTGCCTGGATGTGCGCTCTGGGAATCTCATCTGGGACGTGGCGTATGCGAACTGGAACAAGAATTACGGCGCAACCAGCGCACCGCTCGTTATCAAAGACAAAGTCCTCGTGGGCACCTCCGGCGGAGATGATGGTGTTCGAGGTTTTCTTGCCGCCTACGATGCCATGACTGGCAAGCTGGCCTGGAGGTTCTGGACGATACCGGGTCCAGGAGAATTCGGTTCCTCGAGTTGGCTCGGAAAGCTGTATTTGCATGGCGGCGGAACTACATGGATGCCTGGCACCTATGATCCACAACTCAACACGGTCTATTGGGGTACCAGCAACCCAGCGCCCGATTTCGAAGGTGGTGTGCGGCCGGGAGACGATCTCTACACTGACTGTGTGTTGGCGCTCGACCCGGATACGGGAAAACTCAAGTGGTATTTCCAGTTCACCCCGCATGATCTGTTCGACTTCGACGCGGTGGAGATTCCGATCCTGATCGATGCCATCTACCAGGGCGCGGAACGAAAATTGCTTGTGCAGGCAAACCGCAATGGCTACCTCTATGTTCTTGATCGCACAGATGGAAAGTTTCTATCCGCAACACCATTCGTTGAAAAGCTGAATTGGTCGAAGGGAATCGACGCGCAGGGCAGGCCCATTCGCACGGACGTTGAACCGACAGCCACCGGAACACGCATTTGCCCGGGCTATGCGGGGGCGACGAACTGGTTCTCACCGTCTTACAGTGAGTCCACCCATTCGGTGTATTTCATGGCCCTGGAGAAGTGTGAGACCTTCTTCTTTAAATCGCAGACTTTTCAGGAGGGTCGCGGCTACTATTCAACCGGAGTAAAACGCATCCCCGGCGAAGATTCTCAGAAAATTTTGGTTGCTTTCAGCTTGGACACAAATTCCATCGCATGGAAGTACCCCCAAATTGGCGGAGGACGCTCATCGGGTGGAACCATGGCAACCGCGGGTGGTTTGGTGTTTTTCGCCGACGATGCCGGCTCCTTTGAAGCTGTGGACGCGCGGTCCGGCAAGCCGCTGTGGCACTTCAATACCGGGCAGGATATGAGTGCTTCTCCGATGAGCTATGCAATCGCCGGCAAGCAGTATGTAGCCATCGCTGCCGGAAGCGACATCTTTAGTTTTGCGTTGCCTTGATGGGTGCTCGCATCTCGAAAATTGTGAGGAGAAAATACATGAATGTAACTTTCACTCGCCGAACATTTGCCGCTCGGGTTACTTCCCTGCTCTCCGCTTTGGGAGTCACTGCCACCGTATTGCCTGGTCGAGCATTGGGCCAGAGTTCCGCCGCCCATGATTCGGGCGGAATCCGCAAGCTGAATAGCGAAGGGAAACCGGGCGGCGAGAAAGATGTCATTATGCCGGTGGTTATCCACAATGGATTGATTTATGTCTCTGGGCAGGGAGCCCACGATACTCGAGACTCCAAGGAATGGACGATCGAATCTCACACCAGCATGGTCATGGATAAGGTGAAGAAGCACGTGGAAATTGGAGGGGGATCCATGGACAGCGTCCTGCAGGCGAATGTCTTCCTGGTAAAGATCGAACACTGGGATGGAATGCACAAAGTGTTCGGCACCTATTTTCCTCATGGTGGTCCGGCGCGTACAACAGTTGCGGTCGCCGCGCTACCGGGAGACTCCCTGGTGGAAATCAATTGCATTGCCGCAATAACGCGAAAGTAAACCCTAAGGGAGCACCTCTAATGCGACTCAATTCGAATTGGAACCGGCGCAGTTTTCTCGGCAGCGTGGGAGTGATTGCAGGCTCGCTCCTCGCGCCGCGTAAGTTGTTTTCCCGGAATCGCGGCGTTGCGAGGGCAAGCACGCGAGTGAGCGGTTTCGGACAAACTGGCAACCCCTATGAAGAACTTGGGGTTACAACGGTTATTAATTGCGAAGGAACCATGACCGTGCTGGGAGGCTCGCTCCCCCACCCTGAACTTGAAGCGGTAATGACAATGGCTGGGCGCCACTTCGTAAGCATTCCGGATTTAGAGGTGGCCGCAGGCAATCGCATCGCGGAAATGCTCAAGTTGCCGGAGGGTTACACTGCCTTGGTGACCTCAGGTGCGGCGGCCGCGATTCAATCCGGGCTAGCGGGCATTCTCACTGGCGGCAACGAAGCCTTGATCCGGCAGTTGCCGGATCTAACGGGTATGAAGTCGGAGGTGATCATTCAGAAGTCGCATCGCAATCCGTTTGATCATCAACTTCGGTCGACGGGCATCAAGCTCATCGAGATCGAAACGCAGGATCAGTTGCGAGCTGCGGTAAATGAGCGCACCGCCATGATGCACTTCTCCAACTTCGCCAATGCCGCGGGACAGATCAAAGTGGAAGAGTGGGTTAAGCTGGCGAAGGAACATAACGTCCCCTGCATGAATGATGCCGCAGCCGATACACCACCCGTTTCTCACCTCTGGGACTACACCAATATGGGTTACGACCTTGTGACCTTCAGCGGTGGCAAGGCGATTCGCGGGCCACAATGCGCTGGGCTATTGATCGGTCGCAAAGAGATGGTGGCGAATGCCCTGTTGAACAACAGCCCGCACGAAGACACATTAGGCCGCAGCCAGAAGGTGGGCAAGGAAGAAATCCTGGGAATGGTCAAGGCACTTGAGCTTTTTCTCGCGGAAGACCATGAGGCTCTGGCCAAAGAATGGCAAGCCCGGTTGGAAGGGATCTCGCGCGAAATCACGAAAATTCAGGGAGTGAGCACATCGTTCTTTGTGCCTGACATCGCCAATCATGTACCCCACATGAGTATTACGTGGGATGCGGCGCGCATTTCCTTGACACCACAACAGGCCTCAAAGCTGCTTCGCAATTCGAAACCTTCCATTGTGATCGGAGGCGGTGAAGGAAGGCCGGGATTGGCCATGACCGCGTTCATGCTGCAACCCGGAGAAGACAAAATCGTTGCCGAACAGGTATCGCGCCTGTTCCGCGAACACGCAGCGTAAGCGCAATAGCGGAGAGGGTCATGGAAGAGGCTGCCGTGTCGCGGAGTCAGCGATGACCAACGCCGGAACGAGCAATGTGCGCTGGTTTTTAGTTCTCTGGCTGTTTGTCCTCAGCGCCGTTTCTTATCTCGATCGCGTTAACATCTCCATTGCGAGTGGCTCCATCGCCGAGGCCTATCAACTCAGCGATGTACAACTGGGAAAAGTGTTCAGCGCCATGCTGGTCGGTTACGCACTTTTTCAGACCGTCGGCGGCAGGCTCGCTGACCGTTACGGACCGCGCCGGGTGCTGGCCGGGGGCGTTGTATGGTGGGGAATGTTCACTGCCCTGACTACGCTAGTCCCTGCGAAAGCAGGCGCGCTCCTCCTGCTCATCGTAGTCCGATTTCTTCTGGGCGCCGGAGAGGCGGTCATCTATCCCTCAGCCAATCAGTTCATCGCTCGCTGGGTTCCAGCGGCGGAGCGCGGCCTTGCCAACGGATGGATCTTTGCCGGTGTGGGCGCGGGCGCGGGCCTTACGCCTTTGCTCATAACCGGGATCATGGTTCGTTACGGCTGGCGATCGTCGTTCTGGGTATGCTCCGCCGTCGGATTCGCGGCTGGGGTGGTGTGGTTCCTCAGTGCTCGTGACACGCCCGCCGAGCATCCCGGCGTGTCCGCTTCCGAGTTAGCGCTGATTCGCTCGGGGCTGACGCAAGCCCAACCGAGCCACAATCCGAAAGCGCTCGTGTCCTGGAGGAGCGTTCTCCAAAGCAAGGAAGTCTGGGCCCTCACCCTCAGCTATTTTTGCTACGGCTACGTAGCCTGGATCTTCTTCAGTTGGTTCTATCGTTATCTTGCAAAGGTTCGTGGCCTGGATTTGAAAGCAAGCGCCTTTTACACCATGTTGCCGTTTCTGGCGATGTTAGTGTGCTGTCTTTTGGGAGGAGCGATCAATGATCGGCTCACAAAATGGCGGGGACCGCGGATTGGACGCTGCGGCCTCGCGGCATTCGCGATCGCCGTTGCGGGCATATTCATTGCTTTTGGCTCGCAAGTTCAAAGCGCCCGACTGGCCAGCGTCGTACTCGCTGGTGGAGCAGGTGCACTCTATCTCTCCCAAAGCTCTTTCTGGTCCGTAACTGCCGATCTTGGTGGCGCGTCCTCCGGATCGGTATCGGGCTTTATGAATATGGGAGCCCAGATAGGGGCGGCGCTCACGGCTTCGCTCACTCCCTGGATCGCGGGCCGGTTCGGTTGGACGATGTCATTTCTGGTGGCGGCTGCGTTGTGCCTGCTGGGTGCAGCAAGTTGGCTAGTCGTGGATCCATCGCAACAACTCAAGGTTCTGCAGCCTGATGCCGCGGCGTTGCAGATTCAAAACCTTAAAGGGATGTCTGATCAGCCTGCCAGTCGGTAGTTGTTCCGCCGAACGAGCGCGTCTATCGCTGGTTGGGAGTATCCCGTCCCATTCTAATCTTGCTTTGAACGGCCCTGCACTCCTCCAGTCTGGGGCGTTAAATTCCATTTGCATCATATTCGACAAGACCATCGCTGACGGTCAGTTCGCATTCGAATTTTCGATGTCCCTCCATGCGCGCGCCGAGACTGTCTAAGAAACTGAATCTTCCTTTTTCTATAGGCAGAACGGACACATCCGCCGGGGCGCCGGTCGAGAGTTGTCCCAGTTCCTCGTGCTTGATTTCATGGGCCGAGTTCCACGTGCAACGCAGGATGATCGGATGATCTCCTCCGCTGACATGCCGAGATTCAGGAACTTCGACATGACGTTGGTCATGTCCTTTCATTCCAGCATTCATGCTTCCGATGTGCAAGTCAGTCGAAATCGAGTCGGGAGAAAACCCTGCCTGACGGCGGGAATAGCTTGGCGAAAGTCGAGGCTCCCTCCACCGTGACCCACGTCAACAATTACGCCAGCCTCGTTGCTTCGAATAGATAGGGAAGAACCTTGCTATTGCCGTCAAGCATGTGGATGCAGAGTTTCGAGGTGATGCAAGTCGGCAAATTGTGTGCCCTCTCGCTGAAGGGCGGTCTCTCAGGCTGTGAATAAGTTTTCATCTGATTCTCATCGGGCCACAACATTGCACTCCTATTGTCAATCAGAGTTGCAGTCCGAATCGTAGGGAGAATTTTTAAGAAGAAAGGAATTGCAAATGAGACTGTTCATGTTTGACCGGCGGCGCAAACTGACTCTTCTCGCGTGGACCATTCTGGTCTTTGCGGGTCTCGCGAACGCGCAACACAACAACGATCACGATAGGAAGTCGGCGACACCACCAGGTCTCTACATAACACCAACAGTCCTGGCTAACTCCGTCCAGCAGCCACTGAACCCCGGCCTGACCAACTATCCGAGTTTTGTCGCGGGTGAGGCGGTCAAGGCGGTGGTAAGCCCCGATGGCAAGACCCTGGCGATCTTGACCGCCGGGATGAACTCCCTTTACGACACGTCCGGTAACGTTGACACAGCAGCTTCAACACAGTTTCTTTTTCTCTACGACATTTCAGGAGCGAATAAGACCAACCCTGTCCTGAAGCAGGTCATCCAGCAGCTCAATGCGCACGTCGGTCTGGTCTGGGCTCCAAGCAGTCAGACGCTCTATGCCTCGGGTGGCTGTGACGACGCGGTGTACGCCTACAGCAACAACGGCGCCAGCTTCTCGTTAAGCAACAAGATCAGCCTTGGCCACGCCCCAAGTGGCTGTGTGTCCAACACTGCCAATCGGACCGGCCTTGGTCTCGGCGTCGAGCCCAACGTGGCCGGACTTGCCATTTCGGCCGACGGCAAAACGCTCGTAGCGGCCAACAACTATAACGATTCGATTAGCGTGATTGACACCGCGACTGGAACGGTGCGCTATGAATACGATCTGCGGCCCTTCGCAACTTCGGGTGCGCCAAATGGCACCAAGGGTGGCACGTTCCCCTATTCGGTCGTGTTGAACGGTTCGATCGCCTATGTCGGTGCCGATCGCGATCGTGAGGTTATCGCTGTCAACGTGGCCAGCCCAACGGCGGGATCGTTCGTAGCCCGCATCCAACTGGATGGCAATCCGAACGGCATGACGCTCAGCGCAGACGGTTCTACGCTCTACGTCACGCAGGATAATCAGGACCAGGTTGCAGTCATCAACACCGCGACTAACACCATCACCCACAAGATCGATACACGTGGTCCCGCCTTTCTGGGCTTCCCCGCGAACACAACTGGAGCGGCGCCGACCGCAGTCGCCATTAATCCGGCAAAGAACGCGCTCTACGCTGTCAACGCCGGGTCGAACTCGATCGCTGTGATCCCACTCAGCGGGCCATTCGCTTTCCGCACGATCGGACTTATCCCGACCGCATACGATCCGACCGACGTTACGTTCAGCCCCGATGGTAGCTGGATGTACATCATCAACGGCAAGTGCGACACAGGTCCGAATCCCGGCTATGGCTACGGGAACTTTGCCTTCATCCAGTACATCACGCCGCCGGGCGGCCCCTTCCCGGGCGGCAATGCGGCGGAGTCCGCCATCCTGAGGGCAAACAACCAGTATCAATTTCAGCTGGAACACGCAACCCTTGTCAGCGCCCGGGTTCCGGACGGCGAGGGTCTTTTCGGATTTGACCGCACGGGTAGCAGCCAACAACGGATACTTGCCCGGACCCTCTGGATCCGATAAGCAGGTAATGAACTTTCTTCACTCGAAAATCAAGCACATCATCTACGTCGTGAAAGAAAACCGTACGTTCGATCAGATTCTGGGCGACCTCAACAATGGCTCCAACGGCGATCCATCGCTGGCTCTGTTCGGCAAACTCGTCACACCCAGCTTCCATCGCATGGCACAAAACTTCGTAACTCTGGACAACTTCATGGATCCGGGCGACGGATCAATGGATGGCTGGTCCTGGTCGATGCGTGGCCGCGTGACCAATACCGAGACGCTCACGCAGCAGATGAACTATGCGCGCGTGAATCGCGGCCTCTCCTATGAAGGTGAAGGACAGAACCGAAATATTCCAGGCAACCTGAACACGACTGCCGCACGCGACTTTTTCTTTGACCCAACCGGCGCAACCACGCCCTATACCAGCGCCACTTCGTCGCTCAGCGGCGGCACGGCCAACATCCTGGCTGGTGACGGCGACCACGCGGCCACCGACGGCCCTACGGGCTATCAGGAGGGATACATCTTCAACGCCGTCTTGAACGCCGGCGGAACGGTTCGCAACTACGGCTGGATGGCCAACACGCCGGGCAGCATCGGAACCATCGCCAACCCCATCACTGATCCTTTCGCCGCCGGCGTCATTCAGACTACGACGGCCAATCAACTGCTCTATCAGAACGGGTTCTATGATCCGTATTTCCGCGCTTACGATCAGGCCTACCCGGATTTCTGGCGCTTCAACGAATGGAACCGGGAGTTCCAGCAATTCGTGGCCAACGGCAATCTGCCGTCGCTCGAAATGATCCGCGGTCTCAGCCACGATCACACGGGCAGTTTCAGTTCGGCGCTGGGTGGAGTCAACACTCCGGAACTGCAGCAGGCTGATAACGACTACGCTGTCGGCTTGCTGGTTCAAACCGTGGCTCACAGTCGCTACGCGAAGGACACCCTGATCATCATCATCGAAGACGATTCTCAAGACGGAGCAGACCACGTCGATTCGCATCGCGCCACGACATACTTCGTTGGTCCGTACGTGAAGAAGCACGCCGTCGTGAGTACCCACTACAGTCAGCCCAATGTGCTCCGCACCATCGAAGACATCTTCGGCACCGAGCACCTCAACCTGAACACCTATTACGCGCGGCCGATGGCGGATGTTTTCGACATCAGATCGTCTGGACGGTGGACTTTCGACGCCGTCGCATCGACGCTTCTGAAGTTGACCACACTCGGACTCAACCCGACAAAGGTCAAGTTCGCCGCCGGTCCCAACTTGAAGCCGACTCATGACGCCCAGCTATTGGGCGGACAAAACCCGCGGCTTCGACTTCTCGGCAGAAGACCAGGTTCCGGCCGAACTCTACAACAAGATCCTTTGGGAGGGTCTGAAGGGAACCCCCGCTCCGGTTAGCCAGAGCAACAACGACAAAGACGCAGACTAGACCACATCCACTCTACTCGGTGGGGCCGCAAGGTCCCACCGGGGAACGCGCGGCTTCGATGTGACGGTTCATGGATCCGGTGACGCGCTAGCCGCGCAAAGGGACGGCATCCGCGGTAGGTTCGAAATAGCGCGCCGCGTTCAGATCGGCAATGAGCCCCGGCTGAACGGGCCGCCATCCTAGAACTCTCAGAGCTCCGCCAGTCCGAAAGCTAGGGCCTGTCTGCACGGATCGTATGTTCGCTCCTTGCCGTCCTGGAGCTCGACTATCAGCCGTTGTTCGGGGCGTCGATGCTCTTCACTTGTGCGTACTAGCCTTTTCCGATGGCGGTCTCCTTCGATGCCCGCGAGTAGCACAGCACATTGCAGCACCGATGCCGGAGCCGAGACGCATCATAGACCGAACGTGCTCCGCACGGGTAGGGCGTAACGCTTATTGGTTCGGGTTCGTTGACCTGTGGCCAACCAACTGGCCTTACACGCAAGAAGTTTTTTGTCGTCGACATTGACAGCCAACCTTTAGCGGCGCGTCCTGGGTAGTTTGTCATAACCTGGCTTCAACTCTTATGGGCGCGAGTCCACTGCTTGGCTCGTGCCTTTCCTCTTTTGACTGGACCGGTAGTCGAAGGGTCATCCCGCACATTTGGCCAACATGATTGCATTCGTCCTGCCTCCGTGCCTCCCACCAGAAGATGAATTTTCGCCTTTCGGCCACTTTTTCTTCACTGAGCAGTTTTGACCATTAAGAAGGCGGCGGAACGCCTATACCAAAGTTGACTACCTCTTGCTGCTGAAGCCGCGGCACCGTGTTGGGAGGTGGACGGGTGAACTTCTGGTATTCGACGACGCCATCGGCAACCCGATCAATTTGAAGGCAGCAAGCTTGCGCTAAGAGCAGGCATGTGTAACGGCAATAATGGAGGTAGCACTTATGAAAGTAACTGAAGCCATCAGCACAGTCGCTCTGACATTGCTTCTCGTAATCGCCGCTCCTGCTTATGCACAGCATGAGCAGCAGGGCGAAAAGCAAGACCACCCCCAGCAGCAACAGAGTAAGCACGAGCAAGCCAAACCCGAACAACAGCATGCTCAACAACAGCAGCGGCAGGATCAGAACAAACAGCAGCAGCACACTCAGCAACAGCAGCGGCAGGACCAGAACAAGCAGCAACAACATGCTCAGCAACAGCAGCGGCAGGATCAGAACAAGCAGCAACAGCACGCTCAGCAACAGCAGCGGCAGGACCAGAACAAGCAGCAGCAGCACGCTCAGCAACAGCAGCGGCAGGACCAGAACAAGCAGCAACAACATGCTCAGCAGCAGCAGCAGGACCAGAACAAGCAGCAACAACATGCTCAGCAACAGCAGCGGCAGGACCAGAACAAGCAGCAGCAGCACGCTCAGCAACAGCGTGACAAAGAACGTCCGCAACGCACACAGGAGCTGCAGCGCGTCCAGCGCAGCGCGTGGCAGCAGCATCGCTCACAACGCTGGGACTCTGATCACCGAAACTGGCAACAACGTGGCGGCTACAATGGCTACCGCATCCCTGACGACCGTTATCGTGGGTACTTTGGTCGGGACCATGGGTTCCGCATCTACGGTCTGCCCTTTCTGGTTGTTGGCGGGTACCCGCGCTTCGAGTATCAGGGTTATTGGGTCAGTCTCGTTGACCCTTGGCCGGAATACTGGGGCAATGACTGGTATGACAACGACGACGTTTACGTCACGTACGTCGACAACGGCTATTACCTTTACAACCGCAGGTATCCCAACGTCGGAATTGCGATTAGCATCTCGATGTAGCGGTGTACGCGGTGCAGCCTCGGGAAAGGCTGCGCCCTTCACGAATACCCAACAAGGAGCAAGTCATGCTCGGAACCATTTTGATCGTAGTCCTGGTGTTAGCACTTCTCGGGGCTCTGCCCCGGTGGTCCCATAGTCGACAATGGGGATATTACCCAACTGGAGGAGTAGGACTCATCCTTCTGGTCGTTGTCGTTCTCCTGGTTCTCGGTCGGATCTGAACCATGCGCTCTCCACCAATCTCGTCAGGCGCCAAAGCCAAGAACTGGCGCCTGCTTTCTATCCGCGCTTTGGCTCTTCTTCTAGTCGTGCTCATGTGCAGGAGCTAGTTCGTCCGCGTATTCCGTTTTGACGCACGAGGAAATCGTAGACCTGCTCTGGACCGATGAGATCCAGCCTCTCCTGCTCAAGCGATATCCGGGACTGTCGGAAGACCAGATTAAGGAGGCCCACGCCTATGCGTACGGAGGCGCGGTCATCCAGGATCTCGGCTACTACCCATTCGGCAGTAGAGAATTCAGCGATCTGGTGCATTACGTCCGCAGCGGAGACTTTGTTCGTGAGTTGCTGCTCGAAAGCCAGGATGTCAACGAATATGCTTTCGCCCTGGGAGCCCTGTCGCACTATGCGTCGGACATTGCCGGCCACCCGGCCGTCAACCGGTCCGTCGCCATCCAATATCCGAAGCTACGGGCAAAGTTTGGCAAGTCGGTCCGGTATGCGCAGGACAAGACGGCACACTTGAAAACGGAGTTCGGGTTCGACACCTGCAGGTTGCGAAGAATCGATACGCGTCGCAGCAGTACCACGATTTCATCGGATTCCAGGTGTCCAAATCTCTGCTGGAGCGGGTCTTTCCGGTTGTATACGGAGTGGAGTTGAAAGACGTGCTTACCCACGAGGATATGGCGGTGGGTTCGTATCGTTTCGCGGTCAGCCGAGCTGATTCCGCAAATGACCCGAGTCGCGCTGCAAACTCATAAGAAGGAGTCTGATGCGCGAGACGCCGAATTTTGCGAAGCGGAAGTTCCTGTACCGTCTTTCGCGCTCTGACTACGAAAGGCAGTGGGGAAAGGACTACGTGAAGCCGGGCTTGGGTACCCGGATTTTGTCAACGCTCCTGCGATACATGCCGAAAATCGGTCCCTTCAAAGGGCTGGCGTTCAACAACCCGACCCCGCAAACCGAGGACCTGTATATCAAGAGCATCAATACAACCGTCGATCAATACCGGGCTTTTCTCGAAGAAGTGCGCACTGACACACTGGTACTGCCCAACTGCGATCTTGATAGTGGCAACGCAACCAAGGCGGCAGAATACTCGCTGACCGACGACACATACGCCAAGTTGCTGGCTCAATTGTCAGAGCGGAAGTTCGATCTGACGTCGCCGGAGCTGCGTGACAACATCCTGCAGTTTTATTCCGACCTCTCAGTGCCGATCGAGACGAAGAAAGACGGGGTTCGCTGGCAAGCCGTGCTGACCGAACTGGACCAGTTGAAGGCCGTGTCGCCGGTGCCGACTGTCGCGGGCAGCCCCGCACAGTGATCTCTCCGTGCGGTTACTCCACTTCAAGAACGCGGCGGTCAATGTGGTTCGCGACATGGAAAAGAACCACACCATGGCGTTTGCTGCGGCGCTGGCGTACTACTTCGTTCTTGCCCTGTTCCCTTTTCTGATTTTTCTTTCCGCGGTCGTCGCCCATCTCCCACTTCCGGACTTCTTTAGCCAGGTCATGGGGCTGATCGCGCGAGTGGTCCCCGCCGCCAGCATGGGCCCTCTCAGGAATTTGATGAAGGACACGATTCTGTCCACTCACAGCCGTCTGCTGACCTTCGGCATTCTGTTGACACTGTGGTCGGCATCGAGTGGGTTTACGGCTCTGATCGATGCCCTCAACACTGCCTATGATGTGTCTGAGACGAGGCGCTATTGGAAGACGCGCAGTCTCGCCATCGGCCTTACGTTCTCGGTTGGATGTCTGCTCGTCATTGCCCTCGGTCTGCTGCTTGTGGGCCCTAGCCTAAGCGCAAGGCTGACCGAAGCATTCGGAATGGGAAATCTCTGGCCGTATGTTCGATGGGCAGTCGCAATTGGGTGCACCGTTCTCGCGGTTGAGCTCCTCTACTTCGTTGCGCCGAATGTGAAGTACAGATTCGTGAGCACGCTGCCCGGAGCGTTAATCGCGGTCGGCGGCTGGATCGGACTATCTTACCTGCTCGGAATCTATTTCCAGGATTTTTCCGCGTACAGCAAAGGTTATGGCAGCTTGGGAGTGGCGCTCGCATTCAGCATTTGGCTCTACTGGACCGGCTTCGTCGTTTTGATCGGTGCCCAATTCAATGCAGAACTTCTGCAGGAAGCGAGAGGAGCGACTGGTGCCTGAAGCGAAACGATACGCGGAGCCTAACTTGGCCGCGTAAGTGGGAAGGAAATATGGCAGACCAAGAGTGGACAGTGAAAGACCTGATAGAGGCCCTGAAGACAGTTTCCATTAGAAGCGAAGGTTTTCTACGAGATGGGGCCAAACGGCGCAGGGACAATTGGAAAAGCGCAATACGTGAAGGCCCGGGGCGAGAATGACGAGATGGGAGTGCTACTGGACCGATAGGGTCGTCCTAGTGGAAATGGGCACAGCAGTCTTCTGTTGCGGGATCGTCGTTCGGAACGAGACTCCACACTCGTCGGCGACGGTCTGCCCACGCAAACGAGCGCTGCATCGCCTCGCCGACTGATTATCGTCTGCCGGGTTTCGTTTCCACGGCCTCCGCTGCGGAGAGTTTCCGATCTCGGTGTGGCTCGGTGCGCGGGGCGCCCGTATGCAGTTCACAAACTTCCCCGACCGCCGCACCACAAGTGGTACAAGGCACGGACAGTATCTGTTTCGGGGTGAGCTCCTTGGATTTCACTCTGATATGATGCAACACTTCATCGGTGAAAAATGCTCAATATTGCTCAGTTTCCGCACATTTCATCACGCAGAAAAGTGTTAAGTGGGTCAGCGCAACATTATTCCCAATTCCGAGCAAAAGTGACCATCTTGGGTGGCCAGGTTCGGAGAAAATATCTAAGAGTGTAGCTCCACGCAGGAGGAACGATTGATGGCACCGGCCGCGACAGCCAAGAAAAAGCCCGACTTCGACCCACGGAAATTTCTTGCCACCATCGGCGAGGGCAGACGAGTCGTCGCCGTTCCCAAGAAACAAACAATCTTCGCGCAGGGAGATGCGGCTGACGCGATCTTCACATCCAGACGGGCAAGGTTAGACTCACTGTTGTATCCAAGAATGGCAAGGAAGCAACTCTGGGCATATTGAGCGAGGGACAGTTTTTCGGAGAGGGTAGCCTGGCTGGACAGGCTTTACGCATGGGGTCTGCAACCGCAATGACGGAATGCGAACTTCTGCGCATTGACAAGAAAGCAATGATGCTTGCGCTTCACCGGGAACAGACATTGTCGGATCTATTCGTAGCCTACCTGCTGGCACGAAACATCCGATACGAAGAGGATTTGGTCGATCAGCTCTTCACTTCGAGCGAAAAGAGGCTGGCTCGGGTTCTGCTGTTGCTTGCTCACTTCGGCAAAGAAGGAGTACCCGAGACTGTAATTCCCAAGATCAGTCAGGAGACCCTCGCCGACATGATAGGCACAACCCGATCGCGGGTCAGTTTTTTCATGGATAGGTTCAGAAAGTTGGGCTTCCTTGACTATGGCGGGTGCGGGTTGCGCGTTCATAGTTCGCTTCTAAATGTTGTGCTCCACAACTAGTCTGCAACGTCGAAAACCTCAAGCCCAACTCAAAGAAGCGATGAACAAATCAAGTAATCGTTGGATCTAATTCGGATAGCGCGCTTTATCTTTGTCGCTTTTTGTGTTCCTCGCGGGCTTTCTCGGCTTGGGTCAGCGACGGATTCGGCGGCGCCTCGGGCGGTTGCACCGATTCTGCTTTTTTGTTGTTGAGCAGGTTTTGCACCCGGTGGCCGGTCGCGCCGCTCTTGAGCGGCTTGCTGTTCGCGAGCCTTGTCAGTCCGCTGCTGAGCTGCCTGCTCCTAGCGAGCGGGGGGAACTAGCCGGCACAGGCCACATCAGAAACCCGTCATGCTACGATACGATAAACCAAAAGGGCTTGCTTTTCAGGAGTCTTGCTATGCCCCGCCCCAAGCCGAAAGTCGTACGCGCCTCGCTCGCCAAGGCCCTGACAGGAATTCAGGGACTCGATGAAGTCACGGGCGGCGGCCTGCCGAAAGGTCGTGTCACGCTGGTGTGTGGCAGCGCAGGATGTGGCAAGAGCTTGCTCGCGATGGAATTTCTGGTCCACGGCGCTGTTCGATACGGCGAGCCTGGCGTATGCATGGACTTCGAAGAAACCGAGGCGAAGCTGGCGGCCAACGTCGCATCGCTGGGTTTTGATTTGCGTGAGCTTACCAAACGCAAGAAGCTGTTGGTGGATTATGTTTCGGTTGAGCGGGACCGGATTGCCGAGACGGGAGAATACAACCTTGAGGGCCTGTTCATCCGTTTGGGCCACGCCGTCAAGACGATCAAAGCAAAGCGCGTTGTCCTGGACAGCATTGAGGCACTTTTTTCCGGATTAGCTGACTCAACGATACTGCGAGCGGAACTGCGCCGGCTGTTTCATTGGCTAGAAGAACACAAGCTTACCGCTGTCGTTACCGGGGAAGCGGGAGAACACACGCTGACTCGTCACGGGCTGGAGGAATACATCGCCGACTGCGTGATCGCGCTGGACCACCGGGTAACGGAACAGATCTCCACGCGGCGGCTCCGAATCGTCAAGTACCGGGGCACTTCCCACGGCACCGATGAGTATCCGTTCCTGATCGATCGCGAGGGTATCTCGGTGGTGCCGCTCACCTCACTGGCCCTCACCCACAAAGCACTGACGGACCGCGTTTCAACGGGAATTCACGCTTTGGACGAGATGATGGAAGGTAAGGGGTTCTTCCGTGGAAGCAGTGTGCTGGTATCGGGCACGGCGGGAACTGGGAAGTCCAGCCTGGCAGCGAACTTCACCAGAGCTGCCTGCGCCCGTGGTGAAGATTGCCTCTATTTCGCTTTTGAAGAGTCTCCCAGCCAGATCCTCCGAAACATGCAGTCGGTTGGCCTTGACCTGGAGCGGTGGGTTAAAAAGCGCTTATTGCACTTCCACGCGATGCGGCCAACCAGCACCGGCCTGGAAGGACACTTGGCTGCTATTCACAAATTGATCGGCAGGCTCCGACCACGTGTCGTGGTCATCGACCCTATCACGAATCTGGTTTCGGTCGCAGGCACTTATGACGTTAAATCGATGCTCATGCGGCTGGTCGATTTTCTGAAGGTGGAACAGATCACATCGATGTTCACGAATCTGACATTTGCAGGGGACCCACAGGAGAGAACTGCAGCGGCCGTCTCGTCTCTCATGGACACCTGGATTGTGTTGCGGGACAGCCAACCCAATGGACGACCGAGACGCGAGCTTTACGTTCTGAAATCGCGCGGCATGGCTCATTCGCGCGAACCTCGTGAGCTAATCGTGAGTGAGAGAGGTCTCGAATTGGGCGTCGCACTCAGGGATCATACGCTGGCCACGACCGTCGCAGGCCCAGGCGCAGTCGTGGCAGCCAAGTAGCAAGCTTCTCCCGTCTGGGCCAGACACTGAAGACCGACATGAAAAAGAGTCCAGTAAGAAAGCGCCGCCCTCCCAAAAGTACCGGTACTGACTATTGGCGATTGCGTCTTTACATCGCGGGCCAAACCCCTAATTCGATCGCTGCGATTGCCAACCTCAAGAAGATTTGTGAGGACAAGCTGCGGGGCAAGTACCGTATCGAAGTGGTCGACTTGCTGGAGAAGCCGCAGCTGGCCAAGGGCGATCAAATCATCGCCATTCCGACCCTAGTGAGAAGGCTCCCGCCGCCGGTCAAAAAAATCATTGGCAACCTCTCAAAGACCGAGAGTGTCATCGTGGGGTTGGATCTTCAACCGGCACGCTGAAGTAAGGGCTCAAATAGCAGATGTCTAACAAGCGAGCGCGTCCCGATGGCCGAGTCCTCCAAGGAGGATTGCCCGGCAAATCGGTGCGCCGAAAGTAGCTCGCAGAAGCCTCGGACCTTCTCCAAGCAAACTGCCGTCATCCACACCACCGGATCAGCAAACAAAGCTCCTCGCCCGGCTGAAAACTGCGGAGGAAACTCTACGCGCCATACAGTCGGGCGAAGTGGATGCTTTGATGGTTTCCGGTCGTCGCGGAGAGCAGGTGGTTTCTCTGAAGGGCGGCGAACCCGCTTATCGCATGCTGGTGGAGGCCATGAGCGAAGGCGCGGCGACTCTGTCCCGGAATGGTGCCGTGCTCTACTGCAATCGCAGGTTTGCAGAACTGATTCGCAGGCCACCCAGGAAAATTATCGGAATTGCGGTTCAGTCGCTGGTTGCGGAAACAGAGCGAGGCCGATTTGAAACTTTGCTTGCCGAGGCTCAGAAGGCGGTTGCGAAAGGCGAATTCAACCTGCGTTGCACAGATGGAAGTCTGATTCCGGTCTATTTGTCTCTTAACCGGTTTCGTGGATACAAGGGCCACGCCTTAGGCATGGTGATAACCGATCTGAGCGAGCAAAAACGCAGGCAGGCCGCGGAAATCAAGCAGGCCGAAGCGACGCACCGGCTCCTTCTGGAACACGAGCTTTCGGCGCAAGAGGAGGAACGGCGCCGGATTGCGCGCGAATTGCATGACGAAGCCGGCCAGTTGCTGACCGCTCTTTTGGTCGGCCTGCGTACCCTGGAAGACGCTCGGAAACTAGCAGATGTTAAGGTCACAGGGACAGCGGCTACGGGAAATCACTGCCCAGGCCATCGACGAGGTCGGTCGGCTCGCCCGCGGGCTTCACCCAACCGTGCTGGACGACCACGGCCTGGGTGTTGCACTGAGCCGATACGTTACCGAGTACACAAAGACCCACAACATAGCTGTGGATCTCACACTTGATGAACTTGACTCCCGCACCCTGCCGTCAGCAGTCCAGATCGCGTTGTATCGCATTCTCCAGGAAGCCCTGACCAACGTAGCCAGACATTCGGGAGCCAGGGCGGTCAGCATTAGATTCGCCCGTTTGGCCACGGCTTTGGAGGTAGCAGTAATCGATGACGGATGTGGCTTTGACGCTAAGGCCGTGGCTGTCTCCTCGCACCGCCTAGGGATTCAGAGTATGCGAGAGAGGGCGGCAATGTTGGGCGGAACGGTCAGGTTCACATCGCGAGGCAAGGGGACCAAGATTCTGGTGCAAGTCCCACTTGCCAACCAGTACTTCCAGCCCTTAGAGGGGACGGAGGAGCACTTGAAATGCCGGCGCGAACGCACAAGATCAGAGTCATGATCGTGGATGATCACGCAATCCTCCGCGCCGGGCTGAAAATGCTGGTCAATGCCCAGCCCGATATGGAAGTTGTCTCGGAAGCTCCCGATGGAGAGAAGGCGGTTCAAGCAGCACGGGAAACGAGACCGGATGTGGCCTTGCTGGACCTCACCATGCCTCGGGTCGGGGGTATGCAGGCGCTGCAGGAGATGGCGCGTAACTGCAGCGAAACCCGGGTGCTCGTCCTCACGATGCACGATGACCCTGCCTACTTACGATCGGCACTGGCTGCCGGGGCCTCTGGCTACCTGCTGAAAAGGGCGGTGGATGCGGAACTGCTCGCCGCCATACGAGCGGTGCATCGCGGAGGGATCTTCGTGGACCCGCGTTTGGCCAACGTTCTTGTCCAGGACGTGCTAGTGAAGAAAGGTACAAGAGCTGGGCCCAAACGGCCCGTAAACATCCTTAGCGACCGTGAGCTGCAGGTGCTCAGACTCGTGGCGCGGGGTTACACCAGTGCACAAATAGCCAAACAGATTTTTGTGGGCGTGAAAACTGTCGAGACCTATCGTTCTCGTTTTGCTGAGAAGCTCGGACTTCGGACGCGCAGTGATGTGGTTCGTTTTGCCGTGCAAATGGGTCTATTGACCCCAGAAACGCTGGAGAGTGAGCCGGGCCGCTCGGCTCGGTAGGAATTGTGTTTCAGGCCGCCTTTCCGCCCGAATATGTAGTGCACCTGCGCCCTCTTGTCAGGGCTTTCCCGGACAAAGCCCCTCATTATTAGCAGCATCCCCGATACCCCGCTTATTCCATTTGCAGCACACTACGTGCAGGCTGCAAAAGTGTAGCTTCCCGTGGACCGAGGTCACAAACCGGTCAACGGCGATCGGAGAACAGAGCGATGAGAACGACATCAAATGCCTCCCCCCGGGGCCGAGTTCGAGTATTTCTATGGTTGGGATCAAAAAGTTGCGCATGGGCTTTGACGCTGAGGCCTTTCTCGCAAAAGCCGGCATCGGCAAGACGGTTGTCAATCTGAAAAAGAAAGACGCCGCCTTTTCACAAGGCGCCTTAGCTGACGCTATCTTCTATATTCAGAAAGGCAAGGTTCAACTCACCGTGGTCTCGAAGATTGGAAAGGAAGCGACGATCGCCATACTAGGGGAGAGAGACTTTTTTGGCGAAGGTTCGCTTGCGGGCCAAGCGCTCCGTATGGGATCTGCAACCGCTATGACGGACTGCGAACTTCTGCGCATTGACAAGAAGGAAATGATGCTGGCGCTTCACCGGGAACACACGTTCTCGGATCTATTTGTAGCGTATCTGCTGGCACGCAACATCCGATACGAAGAGGATTTGGTTGACCAACTCTTCAACTCCAGCGAAAAGAGGCTGGCTCGGATTCTGCTCTTGCTTGCCCATTTCGGCAAGGAAAGCGTGCCCGAGACTGTAATTCCCAAGATCAGTCAGGAGACCCTCGCCGACATGATCGGCACAACCCGGTCGCGGGTCAGTTTTTTTATGAACAGGTTCAGAAAGCTAGGCTTCGTTACCTACAGTGGCGGGAGCGGGCTGCAAGTTCATAGTTCCCTTCTCAATGTCGTTCTGCACGACTAGATCCCGTACGAAGTTTCCAGCAAACGTTGCCATGGGAAATCCGGTGGAAGGTGAACGCGGTTCCGCTCTGAAACCGAACACGACTCCCGTTGTGATTCCGAACAGGTTCCGGTCTGAAGGTGAATGCCGATTCCGGTGGGAGGGTAAGCAGTTTTTGTCGGTCTAGCGGAATCGCGTTAGATTTCGCCAGAGTTGATCATAATTGAACTGTTTAGCGGCAAGCTTTGTAGCATCCTTAGTGGATGCCTGTCGCTCCTCCACTTTCTCGTATCGCCAGGCCGACCCGCCGCGGGACGATTTTAATTGTTGCGGTAATCGCTGCGATACTCATGCTCACGCTTATTTTCCTTGTACCCACAGTCCTTAACGTAGATCGCTACCGGCCGAAGGTAATCTCGTATCTCCAGGACACCACTGGGAAGCAGGTCGAAATCGGAAGGCTGGCACTCACGCTTTTTCCTCTAACGATTCACATTGATAATCTCGGAGTGAAGAACCCTCCGATATTTCCAGCTGGTTATGTTATTCAAGTGGCGCGGATCAATGTCGAACTTAGCGTCGGAGCGCTCCTGCACCGGCAGGTGGTCATAAAGTCTCTCGTGCTTGAAGACCCGGTCTTGAACCTGACTTCAGATCCGGACGGCCCGTGGAACTTCGAGAATCCTCAATCGAAGATCTCGGCGAATGCTCTTTCCCTCGGCTCCATTTCGAACGTGAAAATTAAACGAGGGGTTGTAGTAGCGTCGAACCTTTTGCCGTCCGACAAGGCGGGTCTCATTTTCTTCGAAGCTCACGAGATCGCCTGCGAACTGGAGCAGGTGAACCTGAGCGGAATTATCAATCCTTCTTCTTCCTCGATGGACGGCCAAGGCAGCCTGAAGGCTGGCCTTCTGCGTTTCGGCGCTGTCGAGGCAAGAAATCTGCGCTCTAAACTGCGGTTGGAGTCGAGGCATGTTTTCTTCACGGATATCAAAGCGGAAATCTATGGCGGGAGCGCTGTTGGCGGCCTCTCCTTCGACTTATCGCAGAAAAACACAAGCTTTAAGACCGATGCGCGACTGAGCGGAATTAATCTGGCCCAGCTTCTGGCAGCCTTCCCAAATGGCGGCGGAAAGATGACCGGAAAAATGGAAGGAGACGTTAGGCTAGGGGGAGAAATCGCGCACACGCTCAGGCCGTTGGCGGGAATCCACGGAACCGGACACCTGACGGTGCGCAACGGTCAAGTGCCCAGCCTCAAGCTTAACGCGAATTTGATGAAACTAGCGCATTTCAACGATCTTGGCCCCGCCAAGAACGATCCTTCCTCGTTTAACTTTATAACGGCCGATCTGGAGCTAGCCGATCAGCGGATTTCGAGCAGGGTTATCGACCTCGATGGCTACGGGGTCGACGTGGACGGTTCGGGCAGTGTCAGCGTGTCAGGCTCGGACGAGTTGAACTATCGCGGGTTGGCGGAGATCACAACCAAGGAGGGTTTCCTCACGAACACAGTAGCCCGGCTGTCCGGAGCGACGTTAAAAGATGGTAAGTTGCAGTTTCCCTTTCGGATTGGCGGAACGATCGATAGCCCAGTGTTTTCGAAGAGCAAGGGTGACAAGGACGTAGACGCTCCACAAGATCATCGGTGAGCGCCAGCCAGACAAATTCCTCTCGCTAGCCTCCTTTCAAAAAGTGTGCAAGTTTGACCAGTCTCGCATGGTGCGCAAGTCGTAACATCGCGCCTGTGAGGAGAGTTCTCAACTCCTCTTGGAGGCTAGTGATGAAACTCAAGATCGTGACAGGGCTTATTGCATTGTTCATGTTTGCGGGCGGGGCTGTGCTGGCTACGGCGCAGGACACCACAAAAACCACCCATCACAAGACGCGGACACTCACGGGCTGTCTTCAGAAGGGCGAAGGTGCGAATGAATACAATCTCACCGCCAAGGACGGTGGCACCTGGGAGATCAAGAGCGACAGTGTCAAACTCGATGAGCATGTCGGGCATACAGTCAAGATCACTGGCGTAGTACCAAACGCCATGGCGCACGGTATGAAAGAAGACACGAAGGAGGAGATGAAAGAGCACGGCATGGATAAACATGCCACCGAGCACGGTCACTTGACGGTCACGAATCTGACCATGGTCAGTGACACCTGCCCGAAGTAGCCTGGATCGTGGGTGAAATCGAAATACGATCGTGTTCAAGAGTGCGCGGACGTCTGGCCTCGCCGCGCTATGCCGATGGCCAGCCGCCAGTCTGGAACTGAAGGGAGATTCCCATGTTAGTGATCGTGCTGATTATTGTCCTGGTGCTCGCGTTCGGCGGCGGTGGTGGTTATTACGGCTATCAGAGATGGGGGACGGGCGGAGGCGTCGGGATCTTCGGGATGGTCCTGATCATTCTGGTGCTCTTGTTTGTATTCGGCGGATTGCGCTTGCCCAATTGAAGTTCAGAGCGGTGGGGTTCGAACACCTCCAGGGCGGACTTCGAACCCCTCGCATTGCTTGAATTCGCCGAGGGGGAAAGGATAATAGCGGAGAGGGAGAGATCAATGCGACGTAAGCTCGTCCTCTGGCTAGTGTTATTAATTGCTGGCTTTCTTGTTGGGTTTATCCTGCAGTATGCCAAACTGCAGCGGGTCCAGCAGGAACTGTTGGCCTCGACGAAACAATTAGGATCCTGTCGGTCCAGCGAACAATTGGCGCTGCTTCGCGACACAGCCACGATGATGTACCTGGAGGCCATGCAAAAGAACTACGGAAAGGCCGGGGAGTACTCGAAAGAGTTCTTTGATCAAGCTCAGAGAATTGTGAGTAGCACCGAGGATCCTGCACTCGGCAACTTGCTTCGTGACATTCTGGCAACCCGCGATCAGATCACAGCGGATCTGGCGAAGGGAGACGCTGGCGCACTTTCAGAAATACAGCTAGTCGTATCCAAGGTCGAGCAGACTGCCAAACATTGACGAGAGTAGCCCTCGGCAAGTCGGCGTGAGACACTGGGCTGAAGACCAAAAAGAGAAGCTGTGCACCGCCGACTACGATTGCGAGCTAAGAATAAACTGCCACGGTTCCGTGATGCGCTGACCTTTTCGGTGCTCCTCTTTGTATTGCCCGCGGCATCTCCAGCCCAAGAGGCATATCGCTCCCACGTTTCTCCCCCTGAGCTGCAGGCGGGACCGCTCATCGATGTTGAGCCTCAGGTAGGACCCCAGCCGCCATGCGGAAATGAACCCAATCCGTCCTATCCGCGAATGGAGGACTTGGCCATCGTGAAATCATGGAGCAAGTCTGCCTTGGGCCCTGACTGGAAACCGCCCGCGTGCACCGGTTGGGCTGAAACGGGCTTTACGACATTGGTGACCATAGCCGCGCGATTTGCCCACACGTCGGAGGCCGGGAGCTTGCTTCGTCACATTGGAGCAATTTCAGAACTCGCGGGCATGCGCTACTGGTCGACCACTCACAAGCAGTGGCGAACTTTGATCGTGGACGCCTACGCTCTGGCCGGTGCGCCGTCTGGTCAACGCCGCGAAGACTTCACGTCCGACGAGATGAAGGAAGGCAAGGTGCTCTACTACGAACAGGTCGACAACCTTTCTGGCAAAGCCGCCTACCGAATGCACATTGTCGAGGCTTCGGCGAGCCGGCTCGTCTTCGATATCGAGAACGTCAGCACGATGCGCTACTTCTTAATACCTGTCCTTCACCCGGGTGAGTTGCAGTCGATGTACTTTCTGGATCGCGAATCGGACAACGTCTGGCGTTACTACAGCATCGTGCGCACAGGAAAGAACGCCAACGGTCTGATCACAGGAAATGAGTCTTCCTCCATCAACCGGGCCGTCGCGTTCTATCGCCACCTGGTTGGAATTCCCCCCACCCAAGAGCCGCCGGGGGCGCGATGAAGACACGAGTTGTGAAGCCGTCGTAGCTTCGGTCACAGGTAGACCGTCCGCCTACTCGGAGGATAGGCCTGATTGCAAGGGAGCATCCGCGGCCGTCGGAACCGCTGGCGGAGCCGCCTTCTTCAATTGTTCAACTTCGGCCTGAACTTTTGCCCAGTCCTTTGGTTTTCGCTTCGTCGCGTAAGGAGCATCCGGATGTCCATAGAATTCCAGAAGCTCAGCCCGAACCTCCAGCGAAGCACCGCTGAAATTCTGCTTCGCTAGAGCGTCCAGCAACTTTGCATGCGTCTCATCGTTAAGCCGATATTTTCCCGGCCCGGTTATTGCACCGGTGTCAAAGTTCTCGTTGGGTAAATCCGGCTGGCCGGTGCCTACCTGGGTTAGCAGCTGCCGGTAGCGATCCAGAGTTGCGTTGAAGCTCGCTTGGAATAGTTTTTCTGCCGCAGGCGTAGGTGTTTTGAGTTGCAGCACTTTTAGGGGGCCGACCTTGGGGAGAATCCGAGTAAGAAAAGCGAAAAATCTTTCCCAAAAGGTCGGCGGCGTATAGCTCTTGCCCCAGTTCTTTTGGTAGCTCGCGCGAGAAAGATTATACAGAAATTTCTTTCTCGTCATGCCGGGCTGGTCCTTGAGGATATCGTCTTTCTTGAGGCTCCAGGCAATGCGCGTGGCTTTGGGAAGAAGCTGGCTGACAGCGTGACGGTAGGACCCAAGCACCTGTTCTTCGTCAGTAAGAACGGTCTTCAGATCCAAGCCGTAGGTTTCCTGAAAGGCCTGCTCCAGTAGGGGAACCGAAACACCAAAGCCGATGAAGTCGTGGTAACTATCCGGGGCGTAACGTCCATGCGCTACTTCCAAAACATCGAATCCAAATTCCGTCTTCACGTGCGCGAGCCTGTCTTCTTCATACGTCACGGAGTCGCCGTATTTCGTTTTCAACTTGGGATATAGGAGCGCGACCGCGCGATTCGTGCCGATGGGGTGACCTTCGTTGTCCGAGGCGTAGTGAGCCAGGGCCCCCAGCGCAAAGGCATACCCGTCAAGATCCTTGGAATCGTGGAGAAGAGCCAGGACAAAGTCTCCGCTCCGCACATAGTGCGCCAAGTCGCTGAAGAAAAAACTTCCGTGCGGATAATAACCCATGTCCTGGATAATGGCCCCGCCGTACGCATAGCCGTGTGCTTCTTTGAGTTCTTCTGGCGTGGCAGCGGGAAAACGCTTCAACAGGATGGGGCGTATGTTGGTGTCCCACACGCTGTCAATAATCGCTTCATGCGCAAGGACGGCGTAGGCGCCGGACTCGGTTGGCCAACCCAAGAACAGGACAAGCGCCATAATAACGGCGAAGGCTTTCACAAAAAGACTGCCTCGCATCGTCTCAACCTGCCTCATTACATCCTCGCTGTGGTCTTAGCTCTCACTTCCATCTTCCTGAGTTTCGCTTCGCCCTGATTTGAACGGGAATCTGCGATTTCAACTTTGTCTTTGTGCAAAACCATATGGCTGGCGCCCTCTGGTGTCAAGCCCAGGAGTGCTGTGCAGAACGGCCCCCTTTGGGGACTGACGTTCTGACCCCGAACACAGGGAATCGCTTTTCACTCTTTCAACTCTCGGTCCGATGGCCTTGACTCAAAAGACGAGCAATTGTGATCAGTCTTCTAAATCCGAAAGTTCGATACTGGGTACTCACAAGGTTCTGGGCTGGAAGGGTGAATCTAGTGAACAACATTCGGTTTTTTGGAGGGTATCTATGAACTGGAACCTGCTGGATCCAAGGGTGATTGCGCTCGTCGCCGCCGTGATAGTAGTCCTCGCGCTGGTTGCCTGGTTGTACGTGCGTAAACGAAGAAGTACGACCGCAGACATGCGTACAAAATTTGGCCCCGAGTATGATCGGGCGGTGCTGACTCACGGGTCAGAACGAAAAGCAGAGGCAAAATTAGCGGATCGCGAGAAGAGAGTTGAGAAGCTCAACATTCGCGATCTTGATCCGACTGAACACGAACGGTTTTCGAAACGGTGGGAAGCTGTACAGTCTCGTTTTGTCGATTCCCCAAAGGGGGCGGTCGCAGAAGCTGACGACCTGGTGTCGTCTGTGATGAAAGCTCGTGGCTATCCCGTCTCCGATTTCGATCAACGTGCCGCCGATATTTCCGTCGACCATCCTCGTGTGGTCGAGAACTACCGGTCGGCGCACGCGATTGCGCTGCGTGTTGGGAAAGACGCGGCAACTACCGAGGATCTCAGAACAGCGATGATTCACTATCGTTCTCTGTTTGAGGAACTGGTGCAGGCGCCAACGGTTGTAGAGAGAAAAGAAGTCGCCTAGAGGTTGAACTTGAAGAGAGGAACCAATGATGAAACCAAGTACGCAAGACCGTACCGAGGGCAACCTTCACGAAGTAAAAGGAAAGATTAAAGAGGAGGCCGGAAAAGCGACGAACGACAACGATCTTGAAGTCTCCGGGAAAGCGGAGAAGAAAGCCGGCACGGTTCAAAAATGGATCGGCCGCGTCGAAAAGGCTGTCGGCGAATAAAAAGGAACGAAGGGTTACGGAAAGAACAGTTGAAGACAATGCGAATCGGCTCCGATAGCTGCGTCAAGATTAGGAATCTCGGTTTCACGCCGTCCAAGCACATAAAAATGTATGGCGAGCGCTTCAAGATTGTTTCAGATCCTTTTGATGAAGGTGACTGTGTAGCAGTCCACGCGACCAGCGGGAGCAATCCGGAGATCCGAATTCTGCGGCTCCCGATAGCAATTCTCGTGGGTCTCTCAGATCGGCTTCTGAAGCGACCAAGCTTGATCGAACCAACCTCGTAGTGCGGGGTGCGTTGCCGAGCACCCTCATTAACAGGGGACGCTTAACTAACTAGAAGATTTGCCGGCGACCTTAATCTTCTGTACGACTGGCTTTCAAAAAGGGAGAACACGATGACAACAAATGAACAGACGAAGTGTGCCCACCTACCATGCCGGTGCTTGGCCCAACTTGGCGACAAGTACTGCGGTCAAGCCTGTAAGGAAGCGGGATCCAGTGAAGTCGAGATTGCTTGCCAGTGTGATCATGGAACGTGTCCCCTGACGGCATAACCACGCGGCCTCGCGCTTCACGGATGGAACGGCCAAAGGGAGATCTCGACATGAAAATGCGCGAATTCATGCTCTGGTTGATGGCGATTGCAGGGCTCTCAGCTCTACCAGTGCTGGCAAAGGCGCAATCACTGGCTAATTCGAGCGACTCCTCGAGTGCGGCAGTCTTGCCCTCAGTCACGACGAACCCGCAATCGGCTGTGATGTACACCCGTCCTACCGAGAAAACGAGGCTCCGCAACTACTTCTTCGATGCGTTCGGCCCGTATCCCATCGTCGGCGCCGCCCTCGCAGCTGGTATTAATCAGGCGGACAATACCCCGCCGGAGTGGAAGCAAGGTGCCTCGGGTTACGGCGAGCGATTCGGGTCCGACTTCGGCATCGCGGCGACAACCACAACGACGCGCTATGCTCTCGCGCGGGCCTTCGGGGAGGACACGTTGTATTACTGCTGTGAATGCAAGGGCGCGTTTCCGCGCCTGAGGCACGCAGTGATTTCGACTTTCACGGCACGCCGCGGCAACGATGGCCATCGCGTCTTTTCTTTTCCAGCGCTGGTTGCTCCTTATGCCGGCACCGTGACTGCCGTCTACGGGTGGTATCCCGGCCGCTACGGTGCCAAGGATGCATTCCGAATGGGCAACTACAGCGTGCTGGGGTATGTGGGAGGGAACGTCGCGCTTGAATTCCTCTACAGCGGACCACACTCACTACTTTCTCGCATGCACCTGAACAATACTCACGGAGCACCAAGTCCGGGTACAACTCTGTGATCGATCGCGGACTCAAGGCGGTCGTGAGCTTGCACCCTCCCCTTCCGGGGCGACGGACCGTGTCCCGCCCGGTGAGTTCTTCCAAGGGTTTCATCACCGAGTTTCTCGAATGGTTCGGAAATCTCGGCATCTTTTCTTGGCGAGTCGTGCGAGCTGCCGTGACGCCACCGTATGAATTCCGCGAATTGTTTCGCCAACTCGACGAACTCGGATCAAAGTCCCTGCCTCTGGTAGCTTTAGCCGGCGCTGCAACTGGCGTTGTACTCTCTCTGGAAGCCCGTTACAGTCTGACTCGATTTGGTGCGAAATCGCTGCTTCCCGCCGCGATCGTATTCTCTGTCATCCACGAGACCGGCCCGATCATCACTGGCCTGGTAGTGAGCGGTCGAGCAGGCGCGGGCATTGGCGCGGAGTTGGCGTCGATGAAAGTCACCGAGCAGATCGATGCGATCGAGGCATCTGCGGTAAACCCGTACAGGCTGCTGGCGGCGACTCGCATCCTGGCTTGCATTCTGATGCTGCCGCTGCTGACCCTCGCTGGCGATGCGTGCGGCTTGTTCATGGGTTGGGTTGCGCAGGCTCTGGTCGAGCCACTCTCTCTACACCAGTTCATCAGCAGCGGTTTCAAAGGTGCCAGTTTCAACGATTTTCTGCCACCCACGTTCAAGACCGCGGTCTTTGGCCTGATCATTGGGCTGATCGCGTGTTTTCAGGGAATGCGGACACAGGGAGGTGCCGCAGGGGTAGGCCGTGCGGCCACAAGCTCAGTAGTCCTGTCGTCGCTGTTCGTGATCCTGGCCGACGTCGTGCTAGTGAAACTCATCATCCTATTCTTCCCGTAAACACCTATCAGAAACTGGCGAAACGGGTATGCACACAATCGATCAAGTTGCGATGGAGTCACGACAAGCCGAGCAAGACGGCGGTGTGCCAGTCGTCGCGGTCGAAGATTTGCATAAGTCCTTTGGAAGTCAGAAGGTTTTGAACGGTATTAGTCTGACCGTGAGGCGCGGCGAGACCCTGGCTGTGTTGGGTCGCAGCGGCACAGGCAAGAGCGTATTGCTGAGACTCATAATTGGACTGGAGAAACCAGATTCGGGATCGGTTCGCATCCATGGTCACGACATCGCCGGCCTGGCTCTGGACCGGCTAGGCGAAATCAGGAAGAAAATGGGTTTTCTGTTTCAGCATGCCGCGCTTTACGATTCGCTCACCGTCGAACAGAACGTTGCCTTTCCGCTACAGCACCATAAGAAGGAGATGACGAGGTCTGAGCAGAGTAACCGGGTCAAGGAATTGCTGGCGGAAGTGGGCATGGAAAGCGGCCTTGAGAAGATGCCTTCTGACATCTCCGGTGGCATGCAAAAACGAGTCGGACTAGCACGTGCACTGGCTTTGGAGCCCGATATTCTGCTGCTCGACGAGCCCACCGCTGGTCTTGACCCTATCAGCGCGGCGGAGATCGATGATTTGGTTCTGAAACTTCAGGAAGAACATCACATGGCATCGATCGTAGTGACTCACGATCTGCACAGTGCGAAGACGATTGCGAACCGTCTGGCCCTGCTCAATGAGGGGAATGTGGTGATCGAGGGAAGCTTTGGAGAACTTCAGAAGAGTGACATCGCATTTGTGAGGGAGTTTCTAAGGCATTCGTAGGAGGACACATGTCGAGAGCGGCGCGGGTGGGAGCTTTCATCGTTGCGACACTGGCAATTCTGGTGGTTGGTGTCTTCATCATCGGGAGCAAACAATATCTCTTCAGCTCTACGTACCAATTGAAGGCGCAGTTCGTCAATGTGGCGGGCTTGGATGCCGGTGGTGATGTGCGGGTGGGCGGGGTTCACAGCGGAACTGTGCGCTACATCGTGTTGCCCCACAAACCGGGCGAGAAGGTCACCGTAATCATGGATATGGCCAAATCGACGCACGAGATCATCAAGCAAGACTCTGTGGCCACAATCGAGACCGAGGGTTTGTTGGGTAACCAGTTCCTAGCAATCTCGTTTGGATCCGCTGGCACGGGCGACGTCCGGGATGGCGATACAATCGCCAGCCAGCCGCCATTGGAAATGGCAGACCTTCTCCAAAAGACAAGCGGCATTCTGGATAGCAGCCAGGAAGCCATAGAGAACGCCACTCGGGCGACGGCGAATCTAGATTCGATCAGCGCCAAGATCGACCGGGGGCAAGGAACCGCAGGGGCGCTGGTCAACGACAAACGGCTCTACGCCAACCTCGAACAGACAACGCGCGCCATGCGGGATACCGCAGCCCAAGCGCAAGCCGGCGTCACCGACTTCCAGGAGAATATGGAAGCCATGAAGCACAATTTCTTCCTGCGCGGGTATTTCAAGAGCCGCGGATACGAAGATTCCGCCGAGCTAGCGAAAAATGAGGTCGAACGGCTGCCGCAAGGCACACCGACAAAGGAGTTTTCATATTCCGCGAAGCAGCTTTTCGATAAGCAAGATTCGGCAAAGCTAAAAAACCATAAATCTCTAAAAGCAGGCGGCGAGTTCCTGGCTAACAACCAGTTCGGGTTTGCGGTGGTGGTAGTATCCGCGGGCATGGAGGGCGACGCCCAAAAAGACATGGTGCTGACGGAAGCCCGGGCCATGGTTGTGCGTGAGTATCTGGTAGAGAACTTCGGATTTGATGATGGCCAGCTTAAAACTCTGGGAATGGGCAAGCAGACGGACGGGAATTCGGATGCTGGCTGGGGTACGGTGCGGATATTCATCTATCCCGCCGGAACCGAAACTCCACCTAACAAGCAGACGCAGGCGGGCGTCGCAGCTAAAACCACCCCAGACCAACCAGTTCAGGCTTCTACAGCCGCAACACCAAAGCCCCAGTAAGGGTTGCCGTGACCAGCGGAAGCAGAGAATGCGAAGCGTGAACAACGGATAGTGCGCGATTTTGACCAGTTTCTTGGGTGCCTTCGTTCCATGATGGAAGTGCGTGAAACCCATTGCGGACACAGAGAGAGGGAGTCGTTCGTAGCGTACCTCTCATGGGAGGACCGACGAGATGCACACCTGGTTCAAAACGTGCCGCACGGTAGCGCCACTGGCTGTGAGTCTGGAAAACGGCTTCGCGGTCATCATACTGACGATCACTCTGCTCGGATCGAACGCACTCTCCCAATCAGATTCCGTAAGGCTCGAACTGTCGGCCGTCGATCTGGCGCGGAAGGTGGTCACCAACGAATTGAGGGTCCAAAATGAGGAGCACAGCCACTGGATGTACCGGCTCGAGAAAGAGGAATCCGGCAGGAAACAGGTCCAGGAAATCCTCGAGACAAACAATGGTTCTCTCAGTCAACTTCTCTCCACGGATGGCCACCCACTTGATGCCAAACAGCAGCGGAAAGAGACCCAGCGCATGCAGAGGCTCGTCAGCCATCCGGATGAGCAACGGAAATTACAGCAGGCGAGCAACAAGAAAGCGGAACAAGGGGCGCGCCTGTTCAGGATTCTGCCTGACGTATTTGTGTTTAGCTACGCCGGTCGTCAAGGAGACCTCGTAACACTAACGTTCAGGCCCAACCCGAACTTTCAGCCACCTTCGATTGAAGCACGGGTTTTCCACGGCATGGAAGGTGAGATGACGGTCGACACCGAACAAGTGAGGTTGATAGCCCTCATTGGCTATCTCGTAGAGGATGTGAAATTTGGAGGCGGATTGCTAGGACACCTGGACAAGGGAGGCAAGTTCGCGATCAGGCAGACAGAAGTTGCGCCAGGTCACTGGGAAATGACTTCCCTGAGCGTGGACATGAAAGGGAAAGCTCTCCTCTTCAAAACAATCGGCGCGCAGGTGACCGAAAACCACAGCGACTTCCATCGAGTCCCGGATGACCTGACACTTGCGGACGCCGCCGGCATCCTCAACCGACGGATCGTTCTAGCAGACAATCGCTAGCGCATCCCAAAGAAGTTCCGGGGCGAGACGGTTTTTACTTTTAAGGAGATACCGTAGGTTGCGCTCGATGGTCTTGGCCCGGGAGGCGATCAGAGAGCGAATGGAAGAACTGGAACATCCCGCGTCTTCTGCATATCGACTTCCACGAGGGCAATTACATGGGGCTCTGCCACCCACTCTTCGCGTTGCCTGGAGAACATGGGACACTCTCGTTTGCAGGCCAGAAGAAGAACTCAAGAATATAAACCGGAGCCCCGCCGAGTCTATGCACTATTGATCACTTCCAGAGCGTCGGAAAATCTGAAGGCGACATCGGAGATGAGGATATGAGGGCAGGGTCGAAGTACCCCACGCCCCGAAAGCATGTGGTCTACCACTCTCATTCGCTGGTTTCAAATCCGCGAATGGCGGTAGCTACGCTGCCGCAGGCGTCCGCAAGGCGTCCATGTAGCTATCCATCGACTGGGTCAGCTGCGCGTCCACTTCGTCCGCGATCGTCATGACGTCGGGTAAGAGCAGACTGAAATCCAAGGAGCTCAGATTACTCTGCAATGTGCCAAAGAGCGTCACCTGCAGGATTCGTGATTCGTGCACCAGCATCGCGGGAGTGTAGCCTTGTTTATATCGCAGCTTGCCATGGGCTATGGCGGCGTCGGAAAAGATAGCATCGCTGTCCTTCGTGGTGGCAGTGGGCTTGCTCAGGCGGACGACCAGATCTTCGACCAACTTGGGGAGATGCCCCGTACGCTCGTCGTCGCTGAGCGGAATGTGGTTGAGCTGTTTACTCTGTTTTGCACGCGCTAACCAGTCTTCGACAACACGGGTAATACAACGCTGCAGTATCGCGCCAACCCTCTCCTTTCCCAGCCGGATAGCAGGCTTGCGGTTCAGCGTCCTTTCCTGGACGAGGTCGACAAGTTTTCCAACCTCGAATGGTTTCACGATGATTTCGTCCACTTCCAGAAGGATGGCAGCCATGGCCCTCTCCACGTCCGGGTAACCGCTGACGAGCAACGTAAGGGCATCCGGTTGGGAGTGGCGCATCGCGGTAACCACAGTAAAACCATCACTCGGGTTCGGCATGTGGAGGTCCGTGAGTAGCACGTCGAAGCTCTCTGTGGTGATGTGTCTCAAAGCTTCTGTCACACTGGCGGCAGCGACTACCTGAAACCCCTTGCGCTCCAGGGTCTCAGTCATCGCGTCGCGAACCGCATCATCATCATCAACAAGCAAAACCTTGTGAGCTACGGGGAGGGCGGTCGGTGTCATACAGCACGGCCTCTCGTCGCGAATCATGACCGCGAATGATCACAGTTTGACTCAAGTCTATTTCTTGAAACTGTATAAAACTGAACAGATATCAGAAGTGTTACCGGGTAACGTAGCTCAAGTCAGTACGCTTGAAGCGCGGTCATGGGTTAGCGGGCGGGCACCACCCATTCGGACCCTCACGACCGCGCAACATAGCAGTGCTTCAGGGCCGGTTTCCATCGGGGGGGCCGGCCTTTTCTCTCACGCCATAAATCCCTGATGCACCACCCGATTGATCGATCCTGCTCCGCGCCAAGATTCTTCGGCTTTCAGTCAAGTCGCTCGTCGAGTTAGCTGACCCATTCTTCTTTCACACAGGGAATCGACGGAGCGCATCCCGACCTGAGCTTTTTTGCACAGATTCCAACACCCTCAAAATGAGAAGGTTCGTTAGAACCATTTTCGGGCGAAACAGAGTCTTCCATACGATTCGTCCGGAAATCGTGCCTCTCAATCCACGCAACCCGCAGCAGCAGAGCATCACCGGGCACGCGAAGGATCATCGGGCAAGAGGAAGCACCAATGCGCATCATCTCCTCCATTCGTTCGCCACTGTTTGCACTCGTATTGCTGGCCATGTCGGCGGCATGCTTACGCGCAAGTCAGCATATCGATCTCATTCGCCCCGCCTGAACTTCCCGTCTACGAGCAGCCTCTTTGTCCCGGCGAGGGTTATCTCTGGACACCCGGGTACTGGGCTTACGCCGAACGACGATTACTACTGGGTGCCGGGTACATGGGTGATGGCTCCGGAACCCGGTCTGCTCTGGACTCCAGCCTACTGGGGTTGGGGCGGCAACGGATATGTCTTCAACGAAGGCTACTGGGGTCCGCAGGTAGGTTTCTATGGCGGCATCAGTTACGGCTACGGATATTTCGGAGAAGGCTACGAAGGTGGACGTTGGCAGGGCGGGCAGTTTTATTACAACCGTTCGGTGAACAACGTAAACATCACCAACATTCACAATGTTTACAACACAACGATCATCAACAACACCACAGTCAACCGGGTCAGCTACAACGGCGGCAACGGTGGGATCACTGCGCGTCCGAGACCTGAAGAAGAGGCCGCGGCACGTGAGAGACATATCCCGCCTGTAGCCATTCAAATGCAACATGCGCAAGCTGCCCGCGAGAAGCCAGAGCTACGAGCTTCGGTGAACCATGGCACGCCACCAGTCGCAGCTACTCCTAAACCCGGAGCGTTCAGCGACCGCGCAGTCGTACCAGCCAAACCGACAGGGGCGCCCTATACCCGTGCGGCCAACCGGGCCGCAGTTGAGCCATCGGCGAATAAGCCGGCCGCGCATTCGGAGAATAATGCCGCTCGCCCGGAGCAGCCTGCGCCGAACAATCGGCCGGAACCGAATCGAGAGCCCAATCGTCCCGCTACAGTCCAGCCGAATAATCGCCCAGAACCCAACCGGCCGGAGCCGAACACTCCGCCGACGGCCCAACCGAATAATCGGCCTGAGCCGAATCGCGCCGAGCCGAACCGTCCACCCACCGTCGAGCCGAATAGTCGCCCAGAGCCCAACCGACCCGAGCCTGCTCCCCGGCCGCAGACTCCTCCGCCGAGTGAGCGTTCGCAGCCCCAACACACTCCTCCTCCTGCGGAAACACGGTCTGCACCGCAAGAGCGCCCACAGCCCGGGCCTCTGAAGCCGGAAGAGAAGAAACAGCAGAAAGAAGAGCCCAAGCGGGACGAGAAGCCGAAGTAACGGGTGGGGCCTCAGGCTCGACAGATCGACATTGTCTCAAAAAATCAACAAGGAGGGCATTATGTCACCGACGGTAATGGAGAAAACGGCCGAACACATCGCTGAATCAGCGCACCAGGCTTCCCGCGCGACAAGTGCGGTCGCCGATGCAATAGAAGATGGCGTCGGAGTAATGAGGCGTGCTGCAAAACAGGGCGGCGATGCTGCCGAAGAATTGCTGAATGACACAACTCAGCGCATCCAACGACACCCGGCCCTGACTGTTGCGGCTACATTTGCCGTGGGCTTTGCCGCAGGAGCGTTCCTCGGCTTGATAATCAAACGAAGATAGCCCACGCGACGCCTATGGCAGCCAGGGGAGGAACTGGGGGAGACGTGCGCTCTCCGGGTTTCCCGGTGGTCTGGGAAGATTGCAGGGCCTTAGAGAGCACTTAGCTCTTCGACGGCCGCGTACGCGCCCCGGCAATACTGAGTGCGATCCCGCCAGCGATCAGAACCACGCTAATGATTGGCGACACGCGTTCACTGTGACTGGTTTGCACGCCGATGTCTATGTCCCCTGCCTTAATGCCATGGGTCTCGCTGTGGGGAATCGGTACGACCAGGGATGCGATACCGAGCACAACCAGAAGCAGTCCTGCAAACAGCAATATCCTCATAAATGGCTCCTTCCCGCCCTCACGCATCATACGAATGCGGAGGGAGGCATCCGCTTCCCTGCAAGAGTGCGATCGTGGGCAACAACTG
The DNA here is from genome assembly GCA_963819035.1 of uncultured Acidobacteriaceae bacterium. Taxonomy (GTDB): domain Bacteria; phylum Acidobacteriota; class Terriglobia; order Terriglobales; family Acidobacteriaceae; genus Sulfotelmatobacter. Next base: position 388,329 of record CAWFUU010000019.1, read on the forward strand.
GCTGGCAAGACAATTCTTTGTTACCAGGGCGTCTACCAGTTTCAAGGTCGGCCGCGGAACATTCACGGTTTCAGTGAGCAGGATGATTGGCGTCTGCGGCCTGAGCCGCCTCATTTCCGTCGCAACTTCTTGCCCGTTCATCGTGGGCATGAAGTAGTCAAGGACGACAACGTCAATCGAATGGACGGAAGCCAGTTCCAGTCCTAGGCCGCCGCTGCAAGCGGTCAGGACGGTATACCCAAAGCTCTCGAGGAACACCCTTTCGCATTCCAGTACGTCCTGGTTATCGTCGATGCAAAGAACTACCCCGCTAGGGGGATCCGGATAAACCGACAGGGGCATGGTTTACCTCCAGGGACGCTATCTCAACACTGAAGGCACCTGAAAACTGTTCATAATTGCTCAACAGTACCTCTCTGCTAACCGATCAGCCCGTCCGCTAACTAGGAAATGCACGCCGAAGGTCACCCAAACGGTTGCTGTCTCATTTCTTTGGGAATCGCGCTTAGAAAGAACAGCTAGTCGTGCAGAACTACGTTGAGCAGCGAGCTGTGGACTTGAAGCCCGCCGTTGTAGTGAATAAAGCCCAATTTTATGAACCGGTTCATGAAGAAGCTCACCCGTGAGCGGGTTGTGCCAATCATTTCCGCCAGCATCTCCTGACTGATCTTGGGGACTACTGTCTCCGGTGTGCCTTCCTTGCCAAAATGAGCGAGCAGCAAAAGAATCCGGGCCAGCCTCTTTTCGCTGGAATTGAAAAGCTGATCCACCAGGTCTTCTTCGTATCGGATGTTCCGCGATAACAGATAAGCCACGAACAGATCGGCAAATTTGTGTTCCCGATGAAGCGCTTCCATCATGGCGTTTTTGTCGATTCGCTGAATCGCACAATCCGTCAGGGCAGTTGCAGAGCCCATGCGGAGAGCCTGGCCCGCAAGCGAGCCTTCTCCGAAAAATTGTCCATCGCCCACTATGCCGATAGTTGCTTCCTTGCCAGTCTTCGAGACCACAGTGAGCTTTACCTTGCCCGTCTGGATATAAAACACCGCATCAGCAGCCTCCCCTTGTGCAAAGATTCGTTGTTTTTTCTTGAAGAACACAGATTTCCTGCCCTCGCCGATGGTCGCGAGGAATGCATGGGGATCGAAATCGTCCTTCCTCTTGGCCACTAGACTTGATATGGCGCCGGACCCCATCTGCGGCAACGAGAGGACTGGGGGGCGGGGAGCGATTCTTCCTCTGCGCGGAGAACGGTCGTATTGACGGGCGGGAGACATAGGCACCTCCACCAGGTACCTATCGCCTAAAGTGCTCCTGTTAAAGTCTAGCACTCTCCGGAACAGAGTAAATAGTCGAAAACCGATAGCCCTCCGGCCCGGCGCTGGATGGTTCCAAACAAGGAAAGGCCTGGATGAAGAGATGTGTCTGAAGGCTTACAACATGAGCCGTTCTGCACAGTATTGCCAGAGGAAGTGAGCGAATCTAGTTCCGTTGTACAAATCGAGGAGAAGCAATGCTTTTGGCCAGCAAAGCCGCATGGGCTGGGATCGTCTTCGTATTGCTGACGACCGGGATCTCGGGACCACGTCGGCCCCCGCTGGCTTCGGGAGCTAATCTCACCAACCAACTGCCAGCGGTCGGGCCGGGGAACGATGTCAGGAAGATGCAGCAGACTCTAAGGGACAAAGGACACTACCGCGGGGACGTCGATGGTGTGTTCGGCCTTCGAACACGGGCGAGCATTCGCGGATTTCAGAAGGCTGAGAACCTGCCAGCCACGGGCGAGCTCGACACGCAGACGGCTGGCAAACTCGGAGTCACAGCAGAGGGTCGCGGCAAGACTGGCTACGAGACTACACAAGATAAGCCTTCGGCAGGCATAAAGTGGTCCCAAGGTTCGCGGCGAGCCAACAAGACACGACGAAGGTCCGTCAAGAAGGCCGTGACCGTCCCGCCAGCCTAACGGGAATTAAGCTTCTCGAAGGAACATCTCCTGGCCACAGCATTAAGAACCACGAGACATTATCCGGTCTTCTTTAACTCTGCCAGCTGTCCTTTCAACTTTGTGACGATTTCTTTGGCATCGCCGATCCGCTGTTGAACTTTGCCCGCCTTCTTTTCAGACTTTCCTTCGGTTTTAAAATCGCGGTTGCTCGTAGCTTTTCCGATCTCCTCCTTGATTGTCCCCTTCACTTCGTGAAAGCTGCCCTTGATCTTATCTTTCGTGCTGCTCTTCATATATCTCCTTCGCCCTCGCAAAATGCAGATTGCGGCTCTTCCGAGTCTCTTTGTGAGGGCCTGCCATTTTTGTAATCTCGTGGCCGTCTGACGTCTGAGCAGAATTGAACATCTCGCGTGGGCCTCGGTTTCATTCTGAACCGGCCAGTTCTGTCGGTGTGAACTTGGGCGTAGTTTCTTATGACCAGGTTGCCAGCAATTCCCTGTGGCAGGTGTGAGCATTTTTGCTCAGACCTTTTGAGTCTCGATTTGCTAAGGTCGGAATTGTCCCGGTGCGTCCAGCTATCTCCCCGGATTTGCGTGCGAGTGTAAACACAGCACGAACCAGAAGCTGGCGCACTGGTAACAGAAATGAGGCGGTCCAATGAGAAAAGTAATTTTCGTACTTGCGATGTTGGGTCTCGGCACGCTGTGCTGGGCAGGCTCGGCGCGGGAAGATGCCACCGACCGGCTGGATAAGGCCACCACAGTCTTACACGAAATTATGGGGATGCCTGACAAGGGAATCCCGGAAGAAGTGTTGGAGCACGCAAAGTGCGTTGCTGTCATACCGCACATGGTCAAAGGTGGTTTTGTCTTCGGCGCTAAGGCAGGCAAAGGCGTAGCCACTTGCCGCACGGCGGCGGGCTGGAGCGCGCCGGCGTTCATCACGATTTCAGGTGGAAGCTGGGGCCTGCAGATCGGCATGGAAGCCGTGGACGTGGTCCTGGTCATCCAGAATGAAAAAGGGATGCAAAGGCTGCTCTCGAGCAACTTCCAGGTCGGAGGAGACGCTTCCGCCGCGGCAGGTCCAGTTGGACGGCATGCCGAGGCCGGTACGGACTGGAAGATGGATACAGAAATCCTGACCTACTCCCGTGCCAAGGGTGTGTTCGCTGGGCTCACATTGGAAGGTGCATCAATCCGCCAAGACAGTGATTCCCGGGACGCGATTTACGGACACGGAGTCACCACTGAGGCTTTGCTGTTGGGCAAAGTGCCGGTTCCGGCTGTAGCCCAGCCGTTCCTTGCGGAAGTTCACGGAGCAAAAGCCCAAGCCGTAGCCGAAGGAAAAGCTGAAGATAAAGCTAAAGAGAACAATCCGAAGAAGTAAGACTTGCAGAACTGTGCCGGCGCTGTTTGCAATTCAGCGCTGGCTGCGGTTCGGTTAGGAGCGGTCCAACATTTGTTATCTCATCCGCCTGCGCGAAACAGTTCTCATGCCAACGTGACGAGATTCATCTCGCCTGTGTGAAAGGGAGATTGCCATGCTTTGGACAATTCTTGTCGTTCTCTTGATCTTGTGGCTTCTGGGTTTTGGCCTGCATATCGGCGGCGGTCTGATCCACCTGCTCCTGGTTGTGGCTCTGGTGGTCCTGGTCATCAACCTGCTGAGCGGACGACGAACAGCTGGTTGATAGGTTGATAACAGGTACGCGCCAGCCTAAGCGCCAAGGCGCCCGGCGTAGCCTGGCCCCCGCCTCACCGCATCGAACCCTTACAGCACCTTTGTCTAAAGGAGACTGACATGTCAAAAACTTGGGAGCACTACCATCACGCCGCTCGTCATCATGAGAAAGCGGCCTACCATTACAAAGAGGCAGCGAAATACGATCAGGCCGAGGAGCACGAAAGGGCAGCGCACCACGCATACCTCGCTCACGGGCACAGTCAGCATGCGGTTCAGCATGACGTCGAGGCAGCGAAACTTCATGCCGAGCAATGCGACCTGGCAACGTCCGCTTCAGAGCAAGGAGCCAAGAAGAAGGCAGCCGCTTAAAAGAAGCTCGTTCTTGTGCCCGCTGCTTGGCCGAATGGAACAATCGACATCGCACCAGCCGTTTACATTCTTCACAGAGGCGTCCATGAATTTAGCAGACGACCCTGAGCTTCTGGCGTTGATGATCTCACCCCACGAGTCGCACGCGCCGACCGCTCTCGGACTACCTTGCTTTCTGCCGTTCTATACTGAAGCAGGGCATGCTCGGTGACTCCCGCGCAAGTTACTGGAAGTTTCTCCTTGATGCCGCGACCCGGTACCGTCATGCCTTCGGCGCTGCGGTGACCTTGGCGATCATGGGTTACCACTTCTTTTACATTGAGAGGACGCATGCCGGACCGTTTACCCGTTTAGCCGTCGTTTCCAGCTTTGCTCGGGCTACGCGTGCGAGCTTGCGCTCGTCGTGTGCAAACCTGCCGCGCGCCGTTCCATATCCTGGCGACCGAGCAGAACAGACTGTCTCACCTTGGCGGCGGAGACACATAACAACTGGTGCTCTTCCAAGTCGCTCTTGGCACGCTCCTTATCGACATTCTTGTAGGCTGCGAACTCCGTGGTGACCTGACAATACGCAGCGGAACGGGCCTCAATGTATTCGCTATGCCTGGATTCGAAAACTCGCTCCAACTCCTTACAGACTAAGCAATCCACGGCTACCCTCCGGCTGTCCAACAGGTCCACCAGTGGTGCTGGACCTAGTCCCTTCACCGCTCTCGACTGAGGATTTCTCGCTCGGCGCGGAGCCAATCTTGTTCGTCGTGGCCCGGTTTGCGACCGCGGCTTTCATACAGCTCATAGGCGCGCTCCCTTATCCGGGTTGTTTCTTGTGATGGAAGAATATCTGGCACCATCGCCACCGTACCAAGAGAGCTTTGCGGGACGACAACGACGTTTGGCTTCGATTGCTTCTGCACCTTGGAAACGATCATTAGGAGACACCTCCAGCTGCAACTAAGAAGGAAAGGACTTCAGATGAACTGACTTAGTTCAGAGGACCTGAAAAGAGGAGAGGAACTGCTCACTCACTACTTAAGCCTACGCCGAACTGTCACTCATGTCCAATCTGGAACGTTATCGAGCCGGGCTGGAGGCAAGTTCCTTCAGGTTCTGGTCGCGGGTTATGCGCTCTTCGAGTTTAAACGCGAACTTCGGCGTGTGGCCCTTTACCATTTGCCGGATGCCAGGTTCAAACTCGTGGAAGAGGTTGATCCCCGCGTCGTTGCCGATCGTCGAACCAAAATCGTTGAACGGCGCCGAAGCGGAGCGCGCCCAATAAGGGCGGCGAGCACTGTGGACAGCAACCAAACTCAGTACACCGAGGAAATATGAGGCGTTCAGCCTCCTCTTGCCCGAGTCGTCACGCGTGACAAAAATATGCGAAGCTGCGTAGATGGACCGGCCCGTGAACGTGTTGCTGGTCGAAGGGTGATAAAGCAGTCTCGTCTTGACTAACGGCGGATACAGGTACTTAGCGATAAAGTTGCTGGAGTCCTTTTGAGACAATAGCAATTCATCGGAGGGGATCAAGCTGGAACGCGACGCGGGAGTGACGTATCTGAGTTCTGCTCCGCGCCTTACGTCCGAGGTGATACCAGCCCCGCGCCTTGTTAGAGGCAAGCGCGGTTCATAGGCAAATATTTGAGACTTCTCGGCTTGTGTTGGAGGCTGTACCGTGGACGGTGCATCAGGAAGAGATCTCCAGGTGCGCATCTCCTGGCGCTGCAGTTCGGGTGAGTTTGAGCCGTCTCCCAGAAGCCCTTCTGAAGGATGTTCGCTCTGGCACAGCGCTCCGCAAGCGACTAGCAGAACAGAGGAAAAGACCGATATTAGTGCGATTCGCTTCACGATAGCGCGTTCCGGCAACGCGGCAAGCGACTTCCCGGCTCCTCGGCGATCCAGCTAGAGGCACACTTTGACGTTAGCACTCCAAGGGAATCTCGTCTGAGCAGGATTGCTCATCCGCGGGAGGCACAGACAACTCGCGCACACCGATGCACAACCTGCGCTACAACGCTATCGCACGCTTAACTGTAGACCTGCTGAGGCTGGGGGCATCAAGACGGGATTGTCATCCGGGGCCGACCGGCGGGCAAATGCCCCCGGGCTGACCGGAGAAACAACACTACTGTGCATTAGACTTCTACGCAGTCTTCGGGCGGACACGACGGAAGCCAGCGTCATCCGAAAGCTCACTCTTAAATGTAGTGGTCGACCAAGTCTGCAACTTAGGCGACCGGTACGGACACTAACTCCGGGATACACCGGGCGTTTTGGAGAGATTTGATAACGTCTTCTGCGGTGAATTTGCCCATTAGCAATGCCAGCTTAGGGTTGCTTGTCATATGGATTGGTGTCGGATCAACCCGCTGCACGTATTCGGGGGCGCGAGTACCGCCTCGATTCACTTTTACAACAAATTTGATGTTTTTCATTTCTTAAGTCCTTTCTGCGAATACGTGAACAAAGCGACGATTCATTTCTTTGATGTCGTATAGGTCGCTGTAAAGGGCTTGCCACACTCCAAGCAATTCGCCCTTAATCGAGGCGTGATCAATCCGCAAGATGGACACATCCTCTGTGATCGAGACCCGGTCAGCTGCGGTGTCACTCTGCGCATCCAGTGGGCCAGGAAGATTGTGAGGATCACGATAAACAAGCCAAAGGAAACATTGGTTGCGTTCATAGAAGCGATCTTTCTTCGCGGCTCCTCCACCAAACACGATGGTAGACCGCTCACTCGCTGAAAAGCCTAAGGTGGGAAAACTTCAGATGGACTGGCTTAGGTCAGAGGACCTGAAAGAGGAGAAAACGTAACCGCCTCTTTGATCATTATAGCAGTTCGTGCACTCGGTCGTTGCCAAAGTGGCTCGGCGTACCATTGGGCATGAGCAACTGCATTGCGGGACTTGGTCCGGTCTTACGTGCATCCACCTCAAACAACCGCGTTGATTGCGTAAACGCATGAGTGGCTCTCCTTCAAAGCTGTTCCTGACAGGTACACTAAAGCAATACAAGCCGGACGGTTGAGAAAGCACCCTAATGTACCCTGCAGCAAGCGAGGAAGACACTGAACGCGAAGGCAATTGACATATACAATCGCAGTAAGCTGTTTTTGGCTTGGAGGTAATCCTTCGATTTCGCGATCCTTCCGTTAGTTCTGCTGGTCCGAACACGATCCGCACTTGATCAACAACATCATCAGGAACGGGAGACTTTCCGGCGGAAAGCCATTCGTGAAGTGGACCGGATTCCTCAGACGAAAACTGAGACTGAAGAACTTCGATGGATCCGGCTTTCTTGATCCTGCAGCCCAGGAAGAAGTACTCATATGTCGTCTCGTAGTTCTTATTCCGTTGCGTCGCGCGTGCGTAACCTACGGCCGTTGTTTAGCCTTTTCTCAAGCGACCTGGCCATCGATTTGGGAACCGCCAATACACTCGTCTATGTTCGGGGCAAGGGCGTCGTAGTGAATGAACCGTCCATCGTCGCTATCAACAAGAACACCGGTGAGGTAGAAGCGGTAGGAAGAGAAGCCAAGGAAATGCTGGGCCGTACGCCAGGCCATATCGTTGCCATTCGGCCATTAAAAGATGGGGTCATTGCCGATTTCAAAGTAACCGAAAAGATGCTGAATTACTTTATCCAGAAAGCACACAATCGCAAGATGATGGTCCACCCACGCATTGTGATCGGTGTCCCCGCGGAGATCACGCAGGTGGAACGGCGCGCGGTCATGGACTCGGCATACCGCGCCCATGCTAGCGAGGTCTATCTGGTGGACCAGGCCATGGTGGCGGCCATCGGGGCGGGACTTCCCACCAGTGAACCGACTGGAAGCATGATCATCGATATCGGCGGAGGTACCACGGACATTGCGGTGATCTCGCTGAGTGGGATCGTTTACTCACGCTCCGTGCGCATGGCCGGCAACCAAATGGACGAAGCCATCATGACTTACGTGAAGCGAAAATATAACCTGCTGATCGGGGAACGTACCGCTGAGCAGATCAAAATTGAAATTGGGAGCGCCTTTCCTCTCGAGAAACCACTGACGATGGAAGTCAAGGGCCGTAACCTGATTGAAGGAGTACCCAAGACCATTGTTCTTAATGACGGTGAAGTCCGCGAGGCATTGAGTGAATGGGTGGCGACCCTGATGAATGCCATTCGTGTAGGGCTGGAACGCATACCGCCCGAGCTTTCAGCTGACATCAGCGACCGCGGCATCGTGCTCACCGGCGGTGGCGCGCTCCTTAAAGACCTGGATAGACGCATCCGCGAAGAAACCGGGCTTCCGGTCTCGATTGCCGATGACCCACTCTGCTGCGTTGTGCTGGGGACGGGCAAGATGCTTGACGATTTCAAGCTCCTGCGAAAGCTCTCCATTGAGTCCATGGCAGCCTGAACAGAATCGAACAATATGCACAGTGACTTGACCGTGTAGGCCGTGCTGGCGGATCAGATGTTGTCAACATGTTGTTCCGTGTTTACTTCGCCGGTCTGCCATTATCGAGGCACAGTGCGACCAGTTCGGAGACATTCGCTTCGCCCACGCACATAACCGTGTCCGCACCTCCCCAGTAGATTTTTACGGTTCCATCGAGCTCCGCAACAGCGCCACACGTGAAGACTACATTGTGCACATAGCCAGTGACCTCCCAAGGATCCTCCGGTTGCAGAATCCACGAGTCGCCCACACCTATGATCTTTGCCGGGTTCCTGAGTTCGTGAAGAGCAACCCCCAAACGATAGACCGATCCATCCATGGTTTGGAAAACTCCGTGATAGATGGAAAGCCATCCCTGGTCAGTTTTGATCGGCGGCGCGCCGGGACCGATCTTCATTTCATCCCAGTGATACTGCACAGGCCTCATGATGAGCTGCGATTGGCCCCAGTAGCATAGATCCGGAGAATAGGAAATCCAGATTGACCAGGGGGCGATTTCAGAGTGAGGACGGTCAAGGCGGGCATAGAGCCCATCAAACTTCTCGGGAAAGATCACCACATTCCGATAATCCGCCTCCGTGATGAGCGAGACCCTTTCCACCTGACTGAAGTCCTTCGTCTTGGCCAGGCCGATCCGCACTCCATTTCGCGAGTATGCGCTGTAGGTGATGATGTATTCCCCATCCAGACAGGTCACGCGTGGGTCCTCCACGCCGAACTCTTCATAGGCAGCGAAAGGGCCGTCCCGGTCGGGAGTCAGAAAAGGCTGTGGATCGGCGGTGAAGCGGAACCCGTCGGGACTGCGTGCCAAACCAATGATGGACCGTCCGCTGCGGAGGTGGGAACGGAAAAGCATGATGTATTCGTTCCCGTGCTTCACGACTGCCGCGTTGTGAACAGTTTCCACGGGATATGGGATCTCCGCCTTGGTGAGGATTGGGTTGTGGCTGTACCGCCTGACAATGTCCGGCTTCATGATCGTCTCTTCGCCTCCAGGTCAAAAATTGTCGAGTAAACCCGCTCGTATCCCTCCACCATCTTCTCGATCGAAAAGTGTTCTTGGACGCGGCTCCGGCATGCCAGACGGTCGATTTCAGAGATTCGCCCAATGGCCAGAACTGCTTCATTAACGTTGTTAACCAGAAAACCGGTCTGCCCCTCCTTGATCACCTCACGACAAGAACCAAGGTCCATTGCGATGACGGGCACGCCGGCTGCATTGGCTTCGACTAGGACAAGTCCGAATCGCTCCGGGATGGTATTCAGGTGCAGCAGAACTCGTGCTCGCGCAAACAGTTCGTTCTTGCCCTTCATGTCCACCGCTCCGATATAGAGGATGTTCTGATCGTCAAGATGTGGTTTGATTTGCTCCCGGAAATAGGTTTTGTCCTGGATAATACCAGCGATGATCAAACGCATTCCGCTCAGACGAGCAACCTCGATGGCCCGATGTACACCTTTATCTGGGTGGATCCGACCAAGGAAAATCAGGTCATCACCGCCGCATTCCTGAAGCGGGTACAGGGAGAGATCAATGCCGTTGTAGACGGTCGCCAGGTAATTAAGTCCTGTCGCTCGGTCAGATTCGCTGACGGAAACGAAATATCCGTCACGATACTTCTGATAGATGGGCATGATTTTCGCGGACGAGAATCCGTGGATGGTGGTTAGGACCGGCGTTTTGATCAGGCGCGTGTAGCTCAAAGGCATAAAGTCGTAGTGACTGTGGATGAGATCAAACTCAGCGGCGTGCTCGAACGCTTCCGAGATGTGAAGGTATTCGGCTACTTTGGAGTCGACGGCGGAATCCTCTTCGTATCCCTTGTCCACTACGGCATGCAAATGTGCGCGGGTCACAGAATCCGCGGTGGCGAACAATGTCACGTCCCAGCCACGGGCAACGAGCCCTTCGGTGACATTGCTAGCCACGGTTTCCCAAGCGCCATATTGCCGAGGAGGCGTTCGCCAGGCTATCGGCGACAGGATCGCCACTCTTTTGTCGGGGTTTCTCATGCTGTTCGAGGTACTTCCTACTCCATGGCAGTTAGCACTTCATCGAGGGGGACGGTAGCGAAACCGGTGGCGTGATCGGCCATGGCATAGGGAATGATCAGTTCGCCGTTGTGCACAAGAGCGCCGCAGGTATAAACGACATTCGGGACATACCCCTGACGCTCGCTCTGATTCGGCTTGAGCAAGGGTTCATGGAGGCGGCCGATCACTTTGCCGGGATTGTTGCGATCGAGCAGAAACGCGCCGATGCAGTACGTTCGCAGGGGGCCGACACCATGGCTGAGGACTAGCCAGCCCGCTTCAGTTTCAATGGGGGACCCGCAGTTTCCAAGCTGGACCAGTTCCCAGGGGAACGTCGGTTTAAGGAGCACCTTGCGCTCATTCCAGAAGTGCACGTCGTCAGAAAACATGATGTAGATGTTTTCATTGTCCTGGCGGGAAAGCATGGCGTAGAGACCGTTGATTTTCCGGGGGAACAGAGCCATGCCCTTGTTTTCGGCGGCCGGACCATTCAACGTGATAAACCGAAAGCGGAGAAAGTCGGAAGTCTCCACCAGTTCGGGCAGAATCACCTTGCCATCGTATGCCGTGAAGGTGGCGTAGTAGACGTGGGAGCCATCATCTTTCTGGAAGCAGACGAACCGGGCGTCTTCGATACCGTTGCGTTGCGACGGCGTGGCTGGGAAAAGAACCCGCTCCGACAGTTGCTGCTGGGGCTGGAACTGAACCTCATAGTTGGACCGGGCCAAAGCCAGCATCCCTCGCATCGCGTTCCGATCCGACACGCGCGACTGATTCATTTCGACTTCGAGACTGGCGCGTAATCCTTCCAGTCCAAACGACTCTCCAAGCTTCTCCATCGCCCGGCGTGTAAATTCACTGCTCAAACCCAGCTCAGAGAGTTTTCGCCCAAAGAGCGCTTTGTCATAACTGGGGTTCGGAATTTGACGAGGCTCGGTAAGGAAGCCTGCTGGGGGCAAGACCTCGATCCGATGGTCGGCGTGGATGATACCCATTCGAAAAGTGATGGAAGAAATATGCCCCTCCCCCGTGGCGCGCAAGCTGAGAATAAAACGCAGAGCGCCGGGAGGCAGATCAGACTGGTCAGGGTGCGGCACGATGGACGGGTTGAACAGTGCAGCAGATTCTAAGGAGTATTCGCAAACGAAATAGGAACCTATCAATAGCTTTCGCTGTTCGGAAACCTCCTTATCAGTCAATAGGAAGTCGCGGACCTGTTCGAACCGCTCCAGAAAGGATGTGGGAATCTGCTGATGTCGCTGGGAGAATTCGGCGGATACTTCGTCCAACAGTGGCCCGACTTGGTTTTCTGGGAGCGACATGATCCGGGCGATAATCCTGCGTGACCGCTCGGGATCCTCGTGGCTGAACGGGCGCAGAAGTACGCGGGCCTGGTCAGGGCGGAGGACCGTGGTCGTGCGTTGGACGCGAATCGAGGCCGTGGTGATCATGGACTGGCTGTTCCTTGGAAACGAAGCCGGAAGCCGCGACTACTTCAGGCGGCAATTCTCTTCCTTATTTCGCCTGGGACGCCCCAACGTCTTGACGAATTCCTTCGAGCAAAGTTGAACTGGCTGCGGTTAGTTAGTGCCCTTCGATGGCTGAGGAGCCTTGGACAAGCAAAACGATGCCCTGATCTTGTTGCAGGATCGCTCCCATACCTGTTTCATATCATTCTTTCCCCTTGCTCGAGTGATCTCTCGCTTCGGCGGTCTCCCGTTGGAAGTCAAAGGGTTATCCGACTACGCACTACGCAAAGTCTACTGAGGCTGAGTTGGACAGTCTGATCAAGAACGCTCACATTACGAGAACATGATCCCATCGAAAGCGCGACCGTCATGTTGCCAACCAGTGCTAATCCCTCTCTCTCCTGCTTTACATCGAGTCGTTCCAGGATCGTCCGGAACTCAAACATCTTCGCATATCCGCTCACTGGATAGCGTGGGGAAAGTCTTCCTGGAAAGTAGACCCAAAGTGAAAAACCTTCGCTCGATGAACGCACAAATTCGAGACGGTACCGCCCTGACTCGAAAGGGTTGTAACGAAGTCGCATTGTGGCGTGCAATTAGAAGGCTTTACTGGCGGGAATATAATTTTTGGAATGCCTCCCGACCCTCATGCCATCCACATTTCGACGGATGGTTCCTGCTACAAGAATCCGGGCGGAAGGTCGGGATGTGCGGCGATTGTTCACTACCCGGATCATCTAGTGGCCTGTCGCGATGAGTTCGTTACCGGTCCGCGGGATCCCTCAGGGGCTGAAGCCCGCGTCATTATGAGTTCTGGGCGGCACGGCTGAAGCCGTGCCCTTTCCAAAGCAACTAACCAGATGGCCCGCTCTGAGTAATGATTGTTCTGCGACAGGCTACTAGATCGCGAGGACGAGCAGATTCTTGATTTCGGTTGCGACGAGAGTAGCAACAATCGAATGGAACTACTCGCGTGCATCCGAGTACTGAAGTGGATTCGTGAAAGTGGCCCGTGGTCCGGCGTCTCTCGGGTTCAGATTTTCACGGATTCCCAGTACGTGAAAGATAATCTGGGCCGAGCCAGAGGATGGAAAAGCAATGACTGGAGAAACCAGCACGGTGAGCCGAGAGAAAACCCGGACCTGTGGAAGCAATTGCTTTCAGCCCACACTAAGACCGGAATCACTGTCCATTTTGAATGGACTCTCGGCAAGAAGACACCAGTTCTGAAGAGCGTTGGCGAACAAGCCAAAGGCATTTTGAAGCAGCTTCTCGCTGGTCAGCGTCCGGGGATAAATGATCTCGCGAGAGAGATGCACCTCAGCACTCGAACCCTACAACGCCGCCTGACGGAGCAGGGTATTACCTTTCAGCGTCTTTTGGACGAAGCGCGACGTGAACTGGCTCGGCACTACCTTCTTCACTCATCGCGTGAGTTGAATGAAACTGCGTATCTCTTGGGCTACGAGGACGCCAATTCTTTCTTCCGGGCTTTCCATCAATGGGAAGGAACCTCGCCCGGACAATGGCGGCTGCTCCAGAAAAACTTGCAGCCAACAACACAGGCGCAAATCGGCGTAGCTTGAAGCATGTAAGGCTCGCAATCCGAGAACAATCAAAGCTGCACACAAAATCAAGGGTTTAGTGATGTTGGTCAAAAAGGGTTTCGCCGCAGCAGTCGCAAACGACTGAATTCATTACGTCGGAAATTTCGTTTTGCGGTGGTTACAGGGAATACCTTCTGAGACTCACGGCGAACGACACTTTATGCGGCAGAAACATCGCGACCCGACCCGCCATTCTGTTGGGAATTAATAGATGCCCTATCGACAGGAATGCTGACTACGACGGTCGTTCCTGCTCGATCAGATCGTATTTCGAGTGACCCACCTAACTCTCGCATGCGTTCCCGCATTCCAGCTAGACCGACTCCAGCCTCGGCAGCACCTTCGATGAGACTCCTGAGTCGTTTCCGGGGGATGCCCCGCCCGTCGTCCTTAATTTCCAATTGAAGCTGCTTCGTGTCCACACTGAGGAGAACATCCACCACTGAACCTCCAGAGTGTCGATGGATATTTGTGAGAGCCTCCTGTACCGCTCGGAACAGGGCGACCTCGACATCGCGGTGCATGCGATCAAGTTTTGGAGGGAGGTTCAGGTTCACCTTGATGCCGCTTCGCCGGGAGAAGCCGTCCACGTACCAGCGAGCCGCAGAGCCAAGTCCCGCCTCATCCAACATCGGCGGATGTAAGAGATAGGAGATGGTGCGTGTCTCGGTCAGGCACTTGTCAACAATTCCCGCACTTTCGGAAGCTAGTGCGGCGTTGCCGTTATGTGACGCTGAGAGACGGTCGAGATTTATTTTTAGAGCAGTCAAATATTGCCCCAAACTGTCATGCAGACCTCTCGCGATCCTACGTCGTTCATCATCCTGCAAGGTCAGGATTCGACCGCTGAGACTCCGCGCAGCCTCCTCAGCCCGTTTGCGAGCGGTTATGTCGGTATTGATTTCCAGCCAACCCACAGCTTTGCCGTTGTGATCTCGCAACGTCGTCCAGCGGCTCGCAACTGTGACCTGCGATCCGTCTCGACGCCGTTGCTGAAGTTCACCTTCCCAGCGATCCAATCCAAGGATTTCAGAAACATCAATCGGGAATTCGGTTTGAATTAGTTCCTGAGTTGATCTGCTGAGCGCTTCTTTCTTCGTCCAACCGTAAAGCCGTTCGGCTCCTTCATTCCAATACGTGATCCCGCCATCGGCACGACGGACAAAAATCGCGTCGTTTGCCAAGTCCAGTAGCTTCGCTTGGTACGCTAGTTGTGCGGTATTCCGCTCAAGCTCCAGAGTGCGCTCCCTGACCAGCTCCTCCAGTCCTTCCTTTGTCGCTTCGCTTTCGTTCAGCAGTCTTTTCTCAGTCTCAAATGCTTCACTGATGTGTTCTCGCTCGTTAATAACCGCCGCCAGAATTAGCCCGGTTAGCGAGGTCACAGCGACAAAAATCTGGAGCAGCACTGCATTGTGGAGCGGAGAGTGGTTCACGAATGGACCGTATCCGTGTGCCGTTCCCCAAACAGCGACACTAGCAGAGAGAAGACCTGCGACTGCCGCCCCAGCCACACGGAATCGAAGAGCAGCCCAGATGACGAACGGAAACACAACGAATGCCAACACATCATCGCGCACTGCTGCCCCACCGAAAATCGCGGAAGAAGTGACGAGTATCGCGACGAACAGGACGCAACCTTCTACTAGACGCCAGCCCCGGTAAACGGAAAGCAAATCCCGACCAGTGAGCAATAATGGCGCGACGACGAGTACACCCATCGCATCGCCGAGCCACCAGATTCGCCATGCTGAACCGTACCCAGACCACGCCTTTGTGTGGGCAAGGGTCAAAGCCGTGACGCCTACGGAAGCCGCGAGTGTCGTCGTCAACACCGCTGCTACCATGACGAGTTTCAGCACATCTTTGAGCCGAGGAAGCGCGGTCTGGAAATCAGAACGCCTCAACAAGTAACCCGCAACGACGGCGCTGGACGCATTCCCCAGTCCAATGGCGACGGACGCGGAAGAAGGGATCGGAGTTAGGAAGTTGACGAGAAAAGCAGCGAACGCGATAGCCGGGGCGACCTGAATGCCCCAGATCAGCACGGCTGCGACGGCTATTCCCGCTGCCAGCCAAATTGGAGAGACGTTGGAACTGGTGAATGGAATGGCAAGACCGAGTTTGCCCGCTCCAAAGTACAGGGCAAACACAATCGCCAGTTGCAAAACATACCGATAGCTTAGTTGTTGCGCCTGATCCTGCGGTTTCCCTCGATCAAGGACAAGACTTCGTGAGGATCCCATACAGACACGCTCAAATAGATGAATCCGCTTTCTCTCGTTCGAGGAGGAGGTAGTCGAACCGAGACCACACCCCTGAGACTCAGTAGCGCACTGACAACTACCGGATCAACGGCACAATACCAAGACGAAAAGACGCCAGCCATCGAGACTGTGTGTAGGGATTTCTCTCCCCACAAGCGTCTCGCGCAAAAGAACAGCGGCGAGCGCAGCGAGAACCGCCAGACAATACCGTCGTGCATCCCGCCCCACGCGGTGCATGACACCCTCACACTTGATAACGGGAACGACTAACAGTGCCGTTAATGGAACTATTTTACCTCCTAAAAAATGCGGAAATCAACGATGTTTTGGGTATCTTTTGGTGCTAGAAAGGTTTTCACAGATGAGGGGTGGGTGACGGCGCTCGCCCTGTCCACCACAAAACCCTGCCTATGATGCGCCATCGGGATTCCTTTGCCAACGAAACAGATTCGTATTCGCGGTGATCTGACACTAGAGCGTCGGTGTGGTCGAATCTGATTAACCGCGACACGAGCAGCCCCTTCTCGATGTTCCATGCCACGACAATCTGCCCCAGCAGGTTCTCGTGAGAGACATCTGAAGTATCCACTGCCACGATGTAGCCATCGAGGATCAATGGTGACATCGAGTTGCCCTTTACTCGCAGCGAGATTGTGGAATCAGGATTAGGGCACCAATCTATGGGGGCTGCCAACATCCCTTCGGGCTTCAACTGGTCGAGATCGGCAACTTGGTCGCCTTCCTCGCCGGGAGTTGCGGCACGGACAGGGAGGAGCGGAACGGCGACAAAAGTGTCTTTCTTGGAAGCTCGCCTTTTTGCTACACCTGCGTGGACTACCTGCACGGTTGCGATTCTATCTTCGCGTAAACGACGACTAGCTTTCGGCAGAACCCGCATCAC
Organism: uncultured Acidobacteriaceae bacterium; assembly: GCA_963819035.1. Lineage (GTDB taxonomy): Bacteria > Acidobacteriota > Terriglobia > Terriglobales > Acidobacteriaceae > Sulfotelmatobacter. The sequence goes on from CAWFUU010000019.1 coordinate 405,048, forward strand.
ATCTGCCGTACTGAGACCCGCTCGTCCCCAGAAAAACCAGCAAAGAGGATCACCCATCAATTTCCCAAGCCGGAGGTAAGCATCCGCGGAAGGTTCGAACTCTCCACGCTCCCAACGGGAGATCGCCATCGCCGATGTTTCCAGTTTCTCCGCTAGTTCAGATTGGCTGAGCCTCAGTTTGCGGCGAACGGCTCTGATCGTTCCAGCCCATTCGGGAAGGACGACTTTGGTCTTGTTGCGTATAGCGGCACCCTCAAGATGCGTTTCGTCTATTTTATTCCCAAGGATCGGCGTGGAAAATCCCTTCCCTGATTTTCCAGAGACAAACTGTGCCAGCGACTACCCGATTCAAAAGGAACCCCAAATGGCTTGCCCTATACAGTGAATCCTGTATCCCAAAATTGCCGAAAGCAACGATGGAAACTACACGGAAGGTGTTGTGAGCCAATGTAAGAAAACCACTTAGCATCGTGGCACCAGACATGCACTCTGTTTGCGCAGCATTCTCCAGCATTTCGCAAACGGAGTATCGGAGGTGAACATGGCTGACGGTATGCAGAAAGACTGGCGCGAACTTTGTGTTGCGGTAACAAACGAAACTGACTCCACCACACTGACTTCGCTTGTTCAAGAATTGATTGAAGCACTGGATAGAGGCGAACGAAGCTGGCGACACCCCAATCCCACGCCTGACGCAATCGCAGCGAACCAGCACGCCGCTTGAGTGCGAACTTCTTCACTTCCGATCCGCGCACGTCACTGGCTATACCCGCTTTCGAATCTCCCAAATCAATACTGAAACTACCAGCCAAGCCAGACTTGCGCCTGTGAGCACGATCCATGATCTATGGTGAGGCAGCAGCCGCCATACCAGCAGGGCAAAGACAAATAGTCCTACGCTCCCCATCGCCGAACCTGCTGCATCAATGCTGGCTGCTTCTCTTCCACGCTGCGTCCCTTGTAGCCCCTTCTCCTCTTTCTTCTGCTGCTCGTGTTTCTCAATCAGGGTTGCGCTGGCAGGAAAGATCGCCGGGAATGCAAGGAACAGCCCGCCAACAACGGCTCCGAACTCCTTCGCGATGATGCCTGCGATGGCAGTGATCAGCCCGCCGAAGAAGAATCGAATCGCATATTCGTGCCATTGTGTTTGCTGAAGCCCGGAGAGATCAACTTTAATTTGCATCGCTATTTCAACCAGAAATACCAGAGCACGAATGCCATTCCAAACCACAGAGGAATTGAGCAGATCGTGATCCAGAGAGCTTTCAGCTTGTAGCGCATCATGACCCAACTGACACAAGAGGCATAAGCCGTAAATGCGATAGCGCCTGCCATCATGGAGCGGGCTTCAGTGGCGGTAAAGGATGCGCCTTCGGTCGCTACCGTCAACCCCAAAGTGGCAAGCGCGACGGAGGGCGCAGCACCGAATAGCCCTGCGAAGCTCTTCGGTTTTAACAGATCGCCTATGATTGCGAACGCGGATACGACTGCACCGCCGACAAGGAACCGGATGAGAATCTGGCTCATCGCTTTTGATCCCGCATCCCTGATTTCACCAGTTTTCGAGCTTGATTCTGTCCCTTCACTCCGAGCACGCGGTACTTTTCGCCAGAAAGCCTGTGATAGTTCACGAAGAACTCTTCCAGTTCTCGACAGAATTCCTTCCCCAGATCGTCAATCTTTTTTATGTCTGCCCAACTGTGGGCGTCCCGCTCAACTGCCACTATCCGGTCATTCCGCACCTTGTCTTTCTTGTCGCCCTGCTCACCCTCGATCACGCCAATGGGTCGGCACGTCAGGATACAGCCGGGAAATGCTGGCTCGTCCATGAGCACCAACACGTCCACGGGGTCGCCATCATCGGCTTTGGTTGAGGGAACAAACCCGAAGTCATACGGAAATGTCATCCCAGCGGGCAAGACTTTCTTCAATTCGAAGATTTGCTCATCGGGGTCGAAAGCAAATTTATTGCGGCTGCCTTTTGGAGTCTCAATAACGACACGGAGCATTTGCTTATCGTCCGAATCGAAGGGCTTGAGACGGGTTGGATTGGCAAGCCCGTTTTTCTTGCTCATTTTTTCTCCAATCTGGTCTGCAACGTGGATGCCTTGCGGGAGCGGAAGGTTTGTTCCCTTCCCAGAACATTCAGACCAGCCCCGGAGGTAGACTATCGGGGTATGCGCAAGCGCCTCATCACGACGACTTCGCAGGATTCACCGCACTTTGACGAAGGCTGGCTTGACCTCGATAGTGCGGCAATGGTCGAGGTTACGTCGGAGGAGAAGGACTATCCCGTCGAGTTTGCTCTTGTCTCAGGAGAATTGCGGGGGTGGCGTGCCGCCGATTCCGGCGCTCAAACCATCCGGCTGATTTTCGATCAGCCGCAAAAGCTCAAACGCATCTCGCTCGTCTTCGAAGAAAGCGAGACAGAACGTACCCAAGAGTTTGTGTTGCGATGGTCGCCAGACGGCGGGCGCTCGTTTCGAGAAATCGTGCGCCAGCAGTGGAATTTCAGCCCTCCTAACGCCACACGACGAAGTCGAGGATTATCGCGTTGACCTTTCCAATGTCACAGTTCTTGAATTAGTCATTGTGCCTGACATCAGTCGAGGAGAGGCTCGCGCCTCGCTCAAGAGTCTGCGCGTGTCTTGAACCGCCGCGATCCGCCACTGTCGCGGTCACCTCATTTCATGCCGACCCGTTTGACCGTTGCCGTGCCTATATTGGATATTGAGACGCATGGACGTTGAACGCATAATTGACGACATCGAGCAGCTACAGGAAATGTTCGAAGCACCGGACATTAGACCGCTTAGCGCAAGCAATCTCGCCGCTGCTAACCGAAGGCACGATGATCTACTCGCGCGTAGCCCGTGGTTTCGGCTCTGGCAACACTATGGCGTCTGTTGCCGATCCGAGCCTCCGGTACTCCGACTGCCTTAAATCGAGACCTAAACTTCCGCAGGAATTTCGAACACGAATCGGGGAGACCTATTCGCGCATCGAACTTGAGTGTTTTTCCGAGGAGATCAAAATGGACAGCACAATTTCGACCAAAGACCTGAAGTCGAAACTCGACAAGAAGCAAGGAATCACGGTAGTCGAGACCCTCGCGCCCGAACGCTACCGAGAAGCGCACATCCCCGGCGCGTTGAACATCCCGCCTGAACGCGATTAAGGAACTCGCTCCGCAGTTGTTGCCCAACAAGGACGCCGAGATCATCACCTACTGCACGAACAATCATTGACACGCCAGCGAATACGCCGCCCGTGAATTGGCGGCGATGGGTTACACGAACGTGGCGCACTATCCCGAAGGCAAGCAGGGATGGATGGAGGCAGGACTTCCTGTCGAAAAGGCTGCGTAGCAACAAAGAGAGAATCTAAATCGTGAAGGCAGCTTGGTACGAGAAGCAGGGCGCTGCGCGGGATGTGCTGATCGTCGGCAAAATGGACGACCCACAGCCGAGTGCAGGTGAGGTTCGGATTCGTCTTGCTTTCTCAGGCGTGAATCCCGGCGATGTCAAGAAGCGCGAGGACGCGTTTGGCATCGGGATGGCTTATCCGCGTGTCATTCCCCACAGCGATGGTTCGGGCACCGTTGATGCGGTCGGTGAAGGAGTGCCGCGTGAATGGATCGGTCGGCGTGTCTGGTGTTATGGTGCTCAATCCTACCGTCCCTTCGGCACTGCTGCCGAGTACACCGTCCTTCCTCTTAAACAGGTGGTTCCGCTGCCCGAAGGCGTGCCGATGGAGCAAGGTGCGTGTCTCGGCATTCCCGGCATAACGGCTCATCGGGCGGTACATGTCGCGGGTTCAGCCAAGGGGCACACGGTCTTAGTGCAAGGTGGTGCGGGTGCGGTTGGCGCTTGCGCGGTGCAACTGGCGCATCAAGCAGGTGCGCGAGTCATCGCCACGTGCCGCTCCGAAGGCGACAAGGAGATCGCATTGCGAGCCGGAGCGGACGAGGTTTTGCTCACTGGTGATAAGTTAGCGGAACGAATCCGGGCTTTGGTTCCCGATGGAGTCGATCACATTGTGGAAGTCGCTTTCGGGGCGAACATCAAGACTGATACGGAGAGTGTTAGCGCAGGCTGGTTCCATCGCGACTTACGCGACCAATACGCCGATGCCGGAAATTCCGGTCTGGCAACTTGTCTTCGTGAACGCCAGACTATTCTTCGTCGGCAGCGACGATGTGCCAGCCGAGGCAAAGATCGAGGCGACTCAAGACATCAATAAGGCGCTTGAGATGGGCTGGCAGGGACTCGACATCGCGGAAATTGTCCCGTTGCATGAGATCGCACACGCTCATGAGTTGGTCGAGCATCCAGTCAAGCGGGGTCGCGTGATCGTTTCGGTTACCTAGATTCAAGGGGCGATATGCCGAAGAAGAAGGCTGCAACGGTTACACCGAAACTCACAGAAGGTGAGCGCGACCTGCTTTCCCAAATGGAGGGCGGCTATCAGCTTGAGACAGACTCTCTGGGAGGCAATCCGGTTCTGCGGAAATTGAAAGACGGCGAAGTGATCCGTCCGTTATCCGCGAACGCCAGCAGCGTCAAGGCATTGCAAGAGCGCGGGCTGATCCACGAAACTCAAGGTCGCGATCCGCTCATCATAATTATGGCGTTTGAGGAAAAAATAACGGTAGGCTCGTTTCCGCTTCACTCCGCATACCACAGCGAGTGTGGCGACCATCGACTGCACGAGAGGCACTGAGTCTCCGTCCACTGATGTAGGTACGCACTCGTGAACTCGGCGCAAAGGGTCCCGCTCGACGAATCGCTGAAGTGCCTCGACCCCCAACGCGAACTCTCGCAAAGCGAGAGATCGCTTCGTGCCGAGACCTCTGGCGCGGAGACGATCAAGGTGCTCCGGTGCCGTGTACTCAGGCCCGTAGATGATTCGAAGATATTCTCTGCCCCTGCACTTCACCGCAGGCTGCACGAGACCGCGTCGGTTCTTCGTGACGAATTGGAAAGGCTTCACGACCATTCCCTCTCCCCCGGACGGCGTCAGTTCTTCCCACCAATCAGTCCCATCTTTCAGACTAGCCTCGTCTTGAAGATCGACTACCTTGTGCGGCGTCGCCAGCAGGATCGCCTGATCGGAGGCGCAAAGGCGAGCCAGCGTCGTCATGTGCCAGACGTGGTCTTTATCAGAATGCACTGCGCCCTCACTCGCAAGCACATGGAAGGGAGCGAGCTTGATGTCTTCCAACGAGTGAACCGTCCAGCAATAGTGGCGGTAAGCCTCGATGTAGTGTTCTGCCATCGTCCGGCGTTCGTCGAATCGTCCCACAAGTTCGGAGGCTTCTGGCACATGTCTGCTGGTCGCCCGCAGCGCAGCTATCGACGCTGCTAGACCAGCCCGCGCAGCCGCCCCAGTCGGAGCGTATTGCTGGCGCAGCAAATCTTGTGCCTTGGAAGCAGCAAATCTTGTGCCTTGGAAGACCACGGCATGAGTTCGCAGCGCCGACACACCTTGCGTCATCGGCTGTCCCGGGGTTGAGGTTCCGACTGGTGAAGCCGCACACTCTGCGCATACGCCGCGTCCATCTTTCATCACTGGTTGCCCGGTGATCTCGTTGTTGCAGTTACCGCAGGAATACGGCATCGCTGCGTTTTGCAGTTCGATCCACAACCGGGCGATCCTGCGATCAGTTTTCTCGTCAGCATCCGCATGCCCTCGGAACAAACGACGCTTCAAGGTGTCTTCTACCAGCTTGAGAAACTGCGCGGACTGTTCTCCGTTTAGGTTCAGGATTCGGCGAAGAAAGTGGCTCACCAGATAAGATCGGTGTCCTTTGCGGTACGCCTTGCAGTAGAGCCGGGTTACTTTCGCCGCGTGCTCAACTTGAGCGAAGCGGGAAACTTCGTAGCGTGGCTTGTCGGTTTTCATCTGTATTCTCCTTGTGTGCCCAAAATGAAGAGGCGGTCGAGAAGCTCAGATGGTCATCGGGGTTTTAGTCTGGCATCCCCCTGCATCTGTTCTTCTCGACCGCCTCGATTTCTCTCCGCTGGTCTACGGCTACATTTAAGTAGTCGGGCTGCTTCTGATTCGCACGTCGCACCCCGCTTCCTTGCGGGACTTTCATTACTAGGCGAGTGCTGCCGCTTATTTCACCGACTATCCTCCGGTTGTCGGCGGGCTTTGGTCTATCTGTTGGTTGGATGCCGGGTTCGACGGATTTGACGCGAGGCTTCCGTACGACTTGCGCTGGGAATTCGTCCTGCGAATACGACGGTCGCGCAACTTGAAGAGTTTCGAGGCTCCGTTGCACTAGCCCAAGATGCAGCCCACTGACCGAACTGGGCGCGGTTTTTCGCACGTCAGCTAAATGACGGTGTTTTAGGGCACCGTTCTGTAATTCGACTTTTTCTGAGCGTCAATTGCGTGAAGCCGACGTCCTAGCGTCCCGTGGTCGCCGATTCTGTTCCATTTCCCGAGTTCTCTGCATCTAAAGTTGCGGGAGACGGGGCAACTCAGTGCCGTCGCCCTAAAAACCAGTATTACCTAGTGTGCCCTCAACGCCCTTGCAGGTCGGACGGCGACCGCCAAGGGCTACAAGGCAAGAATTCAAATTTCTGAGGCGGTGTGCTGTTCCTGTTCCCCTCGGCTCGACGCCGGAATTCCCGGCGCTAGCCGAGGAGTGTCTCTTTGCAGCACGAAAGTTTCGCGCCGGATTCCGGCATGCCGGTCGAGGCAATTACGCCGCTCTGGGACATCAAACAAGCAGCCGAATACTTGCGAGTTTCAGAATCGTGGGTTCGGCGACACCTCTCCGAATTGCCCCACACCCGCCACGGTCGGCTGATCCGCTTTGATCCCGACAAATTGAAGTGTAGAGTAGACAACCGGAAGTCGCTGGAACCGACTAGGAGGCTTATGCCAAATAATCGGTATCAGCGAGGAGGAGTGTATTTGCGAGGGATGTGGTACGGCACCTACAGACTCGACACGCCTGAAGGACGCCGTCCGATCAACATTCCCCTCGGTACGTTGCAAGAACTGCCTACGAAAGTCAGCGCTCGTGACAGGCTAAGAGTGAAGATCGCTGAAATGACCTCGTCTGACGCTATCCCACAAACTACCAGTTCGATGAAGTTTTCCGAACTGGTCGAAAAGTGGAAGCGGAGTGAAGGGGCCGGTATGAGCGAGCCAACGCTGGATCATTACTCCAATGCCTTGCGCTCCCTCGTTCTTCGCCACTGGAAAGAGCGCAGCATCGACAGTATCCAACGCGAGGACATCATGAACCTGCTGAACTCGCAAGCGGCGAAGTACGGTCGATCTTCGCTAAAGAGTATGCGGCTGGTGCTGACCATGACGCTGGCGTGGGCTGAGAGGAACAGCTACATCAAGCGTCCCAACGGATGGTTAGACGGGATCAAGTTGCCACGGAAGACTGGCGGTCGTAAGGTGGTGCGCACGGAGTTGGAGCCGTCGCAGACCCTTGGCATCGTCCAGCAGTTGAAAGAACCCTACTCAACGCTGGTGCTGTTCTTGGGTCTGTGCGGTCGCCGCATCGAAGAGGCGATTGGAATCAAGCCAACCGACCTTGACGACAACAATGTGCTCCACATTCGCCGGGTGATTTACAAAGGTCGCGTGGAGGAACTGGAGGAAGACCAAATCCAAGTATTGCCACTCGATCAGCCGAAGCATGCCGAACTTGTTCGTCGGCTCCGCACTCTCGGCGGGAATCACAAATGGGTGTTCCGCTCGCGCAAAGGAACACCTCTCGATCCCGGCAACGCCCGTCGTCGGTATCTCCATCCCGCTGCGAAAGCTGTCGGGGTCAAGATTGGCGGCTGGCACGACTTCCGGCACACGCTGATTAGGAAGATGCGCAAAGCAGGCGTGCATCCGGTGGTCGTAAGCGGAACAGTCGGTCACAAACGTGTCGAGCTTGCACCCGAAGTGTACGACCGTGCGAACCAGAGCGAGATTCGTGCCGCACTCGGTGTGGTAGGCAAGCAGTTGCTACCAAACGTGCTACCAAGTGGGTTGCCGAACTAGCTAAGTTGTTGAAGATGGTGAGCGCGGTAGGAATCGAACCTACAACCTACTGATTAAGAGTAGGCGAGTCTGATAGGGCCTTCCATGCCTGACCACCTTTAAGAGTCAATGACTTACCGACAATCATGCCCGCACGGAAGCAATCACGTCTGGTATTGAAAAGAATCGAGTTAGCGCACATGGGCTCAAAGCGTACGGCACACTTATGGCACACCTGACTGGAGCCCACCCATCCGCTCTGGACAACTGATTGATTGGGCCCTGCAGGATTTACCTGTGCCACGCTTACAAACCCGTCGACGACCACTATAGCGATGTCGCGACGACAATCGAAAGTCCATCCGGTTTTGCTCCCGCGCAGCTCACCAGGCGTTACGCGATTGATCGCTGAAGTCAGGGAAGGTGACGACCTTCTGCCAAGGCGGTGATGGGTGCTCCCTGCGCTAGTTGGACGAGAACTCCGACCACGGATCCTTTCAGTTCGCCGCAGTCTAGAACGTGTGCTTCGTAGGTGAGTGGTTCATCCTCAGAAACCTGCACCGCGAAAGGCGCTGCCGCACGGATTTCGAGGTCTTTCGCAGCTTCGAGCCAACGCCTCTGAAATGGCCTCGTCAGCAATTCTTGCCTTCATAGCTCAACCGCAATCTCGCACCACATTGCGCTATTTCGTAGTCAACTGTTCGTGACAGACAGAGCCCAGGAGTTGGCCAATGAGCCGACATACCGATTTTTCAACAACCACTGGAGCAACGATTGTAGAGTAATCAAGTATCGGGTGCTTATGCTTCGCCCCTTCTTTAAACACGCTCTGCTGTCCATGTCGATGGGCGCCCTCTGGCTCCTGCCAGCGGGAGGTCAAGAGTGCGAAGAGACCGCTCGAAGTCAGATCGAAAGCGTGCTGGACAAGAGCACCAATCGCATACTTCTGCGAGAAGTTATAGATGACTTCGGCAACGAGGGGAGTCGCATACTGGTTCAAATTGCCAGCGACCAAGGCCAACCCGCGAAGCGCAGGGGCGCGGCTATCGGGCTTTTGGGAAAGCATCGTTCTGATGCAGGGAAGGAACTGTTGGTTAAACTGCTCAACGAGCGCAGCACGATGTGTGTTGCGATTACTGCGCTGCAATGGTACCGAAGCCCCGATCTCGTTCCGTTATTCATGGGCTTGCTGGATGATCGTCACAGTTGTGGAAACATAGTTCGTTTCAACATCGGTGGAGGAAGCCAGGAAAAAAATAAGCAGACGGAAGTATTCGTCTCTGATGAGACCGTTGGAGCATTAGAGCGCAGCACAGGTATTCGACTTGAGCAGGAGAATGACCTATTCGTCGTAGGCCACAGGGCAACTCAACCGTGGAAGGATTGGTGGAATGAGAACCGAACTGCGTTTGCTTCTGACCCCTCACGGTTCATGGCAACGCAGGTGGACCACGAAGATCAATCTGAAAACTATCCCTGCTCCGTGCAGACGATAGCCTTGAGTCCGGACGGCAAGATGGCATTCTCCGCCGGCAAGAGCTACGACCCGTGGGTTCGAGCTTGGAATATTGAGACACGACGGCAGGTGTGGGCAACCCGCACGGTACGAGACGACGACGCCCAGAGCTCAGCATTCAGTCCAGATGGTCAAGTGGTGGTTGAGGGAACTTCGAACGGAGCAGCGAAAGTGTTCGATGCCGCCACTGGTCACCGGCTTCGCACGCTGATCATCGGCAGAGGAGTGGACTCAGTCGCGTTTAGTCCAGATGGAATCACCCTCGCAGTGGGCTCAGATGATGGCAGCATTCGCCTGTTTGACACCAAGTCTTGGTGTGAGAGAAAGAAGCTCGATAACTCAGATATGACCGAGGAGATTGCCTTTAGTCCTGACGGCTTGTGGCTAGCCGCCGCCACTTTCGAGAAAGTTCGCCTTTGGGATATCGCTACTGGCGTGGAACTCAGGAGTTTTCTAATTCGCACCGCAAAGTCTCCAAAAGTTTTCGCCGATGCAGGCGAGCGTCAAGCACAACTTTGGCGGATGTCTTGGCAAGTAGTATTCAGCCCTGATGGCAAGCGTCTGGCTACTGGTAGCGGCGCAGCGGTACAGCTTTGGAATCCGATGACAGGACAGGAGATATCTACTACTTCCAGCAACGGCCAGGTCAACAGTTTGCACTTCAGTCCGGATGGGCAGTGGGTGATCTGGGGAAACGACCGCGATGAGATAGTGAGATGGAATCCGCCAACAGGCAAGAGGCACCGCGTCAAGAACCGGTTCAGTTTAGGTGACACTGCCATCACGCCGGACGGCAAGATGATTCTGTCTCCGGGCGCGGGCACAGAGATAGGAATATACGAGCTACCAACGGGACGGAAGACAGGGGTTCTCCGGTGTACAAAGGCGAGCGATCAGAGCACGAGCACGCATTAGCGGTTGGAGATTCCTGCGTCGTAGTTTCACAGACCGACCATGAAAATTCTGCTACGAGGAGCGGCTCAGCTCTTGTTTTTCATTGCTGCCCTATCCTTTTTTCGTGGGACAAGCGATGAGCACCTTCAGCAAGACGGAAAGAGTGCTTGCTGAGATGGAGGGCATCGGTTTTACGGTCGCATGTGGGGCACTCGGCGTTCTAGCGAAGCCTGCGGGAAACAATCTTGATGACGGGGAAGACTTAAGCGGTCAATGAGCTTTAGGGCGATTTTCCGCCAACACCCGTAGGGTGCTCGTTCGCCCGTCTGGGAAGAGACTGGCTCCACAGTATCTCTGCGTGTAATGTCTTGATGGTCGAAATGCAAGGTCGCAATCCAACTCGGCGTAATCGGAACATTGGTACACCCAAAAGTGGTCACGGACAGAACAACCGGATGACCGTTCCTGAGGTTGCTCATGGAGACCATGTCTTTTGGGAGAGGATCGACAGCGCAACAGAAGTTAGCAGAACCGTCTCGGGTCGAGTCCTCAGGTTCTTCATTCAGCCTACTAGAGCAGATTGCATTCACGCCTGCACAGTGGATGACATCGCACGTTTGATGTCGAATGTCCCACCAGCCGACTGGGAAGGGCTTGAGACGGTCGTGCTCCGTCAGCCGCGTCGGAAAGAGCAGGCGCTGGCTTCGGTGTGGGGTAGATTGTCGTATTTCGCCGAACTAGTGAATAGGCGTGGAGATGTGCTTTACAGCGGGCCGGCAATCGTGATCGAAGCCGTGAATCCAACCGAACCGCTCAAGTTCGGGAAGTCTTTATCGCTTGATGATGCGGCTGAGTTGGAGCGTCTCAGGTCGGACGGACATAAAGTGCGGCTCGGCGACAGGAATCATACGATAGAGCCCACCCTCGAAAGCTGTCGAGCGACGCAACTGTACAGGACTATGCCTCACGAATTGGGACATTGGGTGGACTTTCTTGAGAAGGTCCAGCGTCCCTCTGCCACGCTTGGCCCTGATGAAGAAGCTGACCATTATGGTGGATTGCTAGACCGATACCACAGCCGACCGCAGCGCGAAAAGGAGCATTTTGCGCACGCCTATGCGGAGCGCTTGCGTGAGCGTCTTGAAGCGGTCCGCGCTATTCCATTTGATCGCGAGCTGGACCTCGGGCAGGTCAAGCAAGACGGGTTACGCTTGGAGGACTTTCGCCTTTCTCAGTCCTGATAGCTGACGGCCGCCGGAGAGCATCGTCGCATCGGGCGATTTCGCTCAGAATCCGTCGATGACAATATGTTTATCGACAGCTAAGTCCGATTACCATGCGACGCTCGCCAGTATTTCGTCTTCAAACGGCTCTCGTTGGCGACGTTGTATAGAATCTCGCAATCGCAAAATGCTCCCTGCTCCATCAGGACGTGAAACACATCAGAGGAATCAGACTGCTCGAAGCCACACGCTTGCAGTGCCCGCGTTGCGTAACGGAAGTCCCCAGAGCACTTCTGCGGCTCGGATTTCTCATTGGCCGGACAAAGCAGTTCATCAAGCGCCGCAAAGAACCCCTTCTGCTGCAGCGCGCCCAAAACATCTGGCGCTATTGATGCGATGAGTTCCTGGTCGGGGTGCTCGATCGTTTCAGGGCGCTCGTCGGGAGCAAGCTCAAACCACACCGTGTCCGCAAGCGTAGAGCGGTAATAATCGCTGGGAATTAGCTGCACAAGGTAGTGGTACCTCTGGCGGGCGTACAGCCCTCTGAACCGTTCGTCAATAAAGAACAACGCGATGCGGGACGGGTCTTCTGTCCAATACTCAGCACGTACAACCATCTCCGGATACGCAGCCTGAACAAATCCCCGGACCTCCGACTCGATTTTGGCAAGGTGGCCGTCGTTCATCACGCCATACTCGGAGACACGGTTGCTCGGCACCGGGCGCACCGCGCCAAAACCCTCTGTGGTTGCACGAAATTGATTGAAGCCAAACCGTGAGAGTTCATTTTCTAGTTTGTCACTGAGTCGCGCACCGATGACTTCAAGAACGGTGTACGGTGGATCGGCTGAATAGCTGCCGTGATGAAGGTCGATTGTGTCTAGCTCATTGATAAGAGTCTCTTCGTTTGAACAATCCTGGCCAGCCTTGAACGTGGTAACACCCTCTAGATGATTGCGATTCGGATTGACGGCCCAAAGGTTCTGTGCTGCCGCGCGATTTTGCGGAGTGTCCACGATCCACACCGGACCGCTGCGAGCAAGTTCGAGAAGGCGTTCGCCGTAATCTCGATCGAGAACAACAAAAACGCGATAAGCTTCCGCCATAACCCTGACCTCTCACTGCGTCACAATTGGCGTTTCCCAACCATCGTAATCGCCATCGAAGCGCCGAGATAGGTTCAGCAGTTCAATGACGGTACGGTCGATAGAATTTTGCTCAATGGATTGAGTGCGAGCGACAACGATGCCGAATGGCAATTCTCCCTTAGAGCTTGATTCCGAAACAAATCTGAAGCCTGCTGCGACTGCGGTATCTCCGAACAAAGCCCGAGCGGGCTCAGAGCGAAAATATATCCAATGCTGGACCTCTCTAGCCGCAGTGAGAACGTCGCCTTTCTCCACTAGCACATCTAGCAGGTCCATGTTCGCAATGCGCTGAAGGTCTTCCGATGATGGATATAGGACGTTGAGGTACTGCTCCCATAGCGAATCTTCCTGCTCGCCCACGTCGAACTTGTACCCGTCAAATCCTGTCAGTGCCTGTCCGACGGCGTTACGAAAACCATCCTTGGTCTCGCCATAGAAGTAGAACTCACGTCGTCCTTCTGTGGTAATTCTTCCGCAGGGTATCGCCGTGCAGGCACGGGCTACGCACAAGTTTAGGACGTCCTCGATTTTGTAGAGTGTGGGAGCTTCTTTGCTGTCGGACAGGCCATCGGCTCGTGGCGATTGAAAGTGGACCCACGTCCACAGCAGCCAAGGTTTCGACCCTATCGGCACCGACTCCCGGAGCCCCAGATCGACGAAAATCGATGCGATCTTTCCGTTGACGTTACAGAGGTAGGGCTTCCAGTTCTCGCTCATAGGTGCATGAACATGATAACCGCTCAAATCAGGTGATGGCGCTCGGAAGCTGGCTATCAAGAGCCCGCGGGAACAACGGCATTGCCGCTCGTGTCTATTTCTCTACATAGGAGGCCTAATGGTCATCCGCTGGGGAGTGTTCTCCGCCAAAAGCAGAACGGCTCTGAAAACAGGCTGGCTTATTACGACCGGAGTGGTCGCACTCTACTTGGGAGTCATTCAACCCCGTGACCAGGCGCGAGGCATCGCCTCTCAGAAGGCGTCCGGCCTTGCCGCCGTCAGCGGAGGTGTGGGTTGGGAGCCAATCTCGCTCTGGCGACAAACTTCAATTCTTCCGCACCTCAGATCTGAAGCCTACCTTCAGAAAGGTATCGTTGGAGGCGTGTCCGTAGACCGGGCCGTCGTCGCACCCGCCTCTCTCATGAAATTTTCGGGAGGACGCTATGCCGGGGAGGAAGGCACGTCGGAGGACCGCAAGCTAGTCCGGACGGAATCCCTTGGCCTCATCGTCAAGACTCCGGCCGAAACTGCCGAGAAAATCATACAGATTGCGCAAGGTGCAGGAGGGTTCCTCGTAACCTCTAACGTTAATGGCGGCGCGGACGCGACCAACGCCTCGCTCAGTATTCGCGTGCCGGCAGAAAAGCTCGGGGAAGCCCGCACCCAGATCCGAAAGCTCAGCTTGCGCGTGGAAAACGAAAGCATCGATGCCCAAGACGTCACCAAACAATATGTCGACCAGGAAGCACGCCTGCGCAACCTACGGGCTCAGGAACAACAGTATCTCGGAATCCTGCGCAAGGCTGCGACCGTGAAAGACACGCTCGAAGTCAGTGACAAGCTGAACGAAGTCCGCGGAGCGATCGAGGAAAGGCAAGCGGAATTCGAGGCGCTGTCGAAGCAAGTTGAAACTGTAGCCATCAACATCACGCTGCGCGCTGAAGCCGATGCCCAAGTTTTCGGCCTCAATTGGCGTCCGCTGTATCAGCTGAAGATCGCTGCCCGCGAGGGTCTCGACGGGTTCGGTGAATACGCTGCCTCGATGACGACGTTTGTGTTGTATCTGCCCACGATCCTGCTGTGGCTGTTCACGGTCCTCGCCGGGACCGCCCTGGGTTGGCGCATTCTTAAGTGGGCAGCCCGAAAACTATTCATTTCACCGAAAACAAACCTTGCCGAAAAAGAAGCAAGTTAGTGCGCGCGCAGTCGAGCGCTGCGCACTGAGCGACATAGCGATTTTCGACAGTGTGGCTCATATCATTTGGGACGACTGTCAGAGACAGTGGAGCTATAATCACTCGTGTTATGTCGGGAAGTCGCACAAGCGCGATGATGGTGCTGGGAGCTCTGATCTGCGCGATGCCCCATGCCGCTGCGCACATCATTGAGGAACGCGAGTACCGCGGAAAGAAAATTACGTGTGCGCTGAGCGGACTCAGGGGCTGGGGAAGCCCGTGCGGAACGGACGGTGACTACGCATACATATTCGTGGGTTCGGTGGTGTCCGCGACGGAGATATCAGAGACCGAGAAGCGTCTGCAGGTATTGCCTCAGGAACTCTTCCTCGGCAATGCCAACGGTGAACTGACGGTCACCACAAACCAGGGCGCTTGTCTGCCGGAGATTATGCCGGGTCACCAGTGGCTGTTCTATTTGAGGCGTGATGCGAAGACCAGCGAACTCCTCATGGAATACGGAGACCCCAACAAACCAATCGCGAACGCGCAGTCCGCCATCGCTAGGCTACGGCGCCTGGCGCAGATGAGCGATTCGGGCATTGTCGCCGGATACGTACAGCGCGGCATTTGGCATGACGACGATAAATACTCAGAATACGTTCCTGTTCCGAATCACAAGCTTGTCGCGAAACGAGTGTCGGACGGCGCTGCATACTCCACATTTTCAGACAACGATGGAGACTATGAATTTGAGCCGCTCCCTTCAGGCAGCTACCAATTGAGCGCGAATACGACACAAGGCCTATGGGCGGAGGAAGGTCCCACAACGGTTCACTCACGGGGCTGCACTGCCTTTGAAATCGAGCTTCATGTGGACGGTAGCATTTCCGGCCATGTCAGGTCCGCCGATGGGAAGCCTTTCAAGGTTCACCCATGGGTCGAGATAGCAGCTGCGAACGGCAGAGAATCCAAGTCCTTCTATGCCGATGAGCATGGGTACTTCGAGGCGAGAGGATTGGAACCGGGCCGTTATCTGGTCGGCATTGGTATCGGAGCTCAGCGAGACAGTCGCGAATGGCGGTCTCGCGTTTATTACCCTGGCGTACGGATCAAAGAAAACGCAACTGTCATTGAACTTGGCAAAGCCGAAAAGCGCACCAACATCGATTTTCAGTCGCCAAAGTCAGTACCTCACTAAAGCGAAGTATCAAGCTGCTGCGGCTGTTCTCGGACTGACCATCGATTTGGATTGTTGACGCAGGCAGGGTTTACGACCACGACCGTGCACAATGCCACTTAGCA
This sequence comes from uncultured Acidobacteriaceae bacterium, assembly GCA_963819035.1. GTDB lineage: Bacteria > Acidobacteriota > Terriglobia > Terriglobales > Acidobacteriaceae > Sulfotelmatobacter. The sequence continues at coordinate 421,030 of CAWFUU010000019.1, forward strand.
CTGGGATATTTCAACAACTATCTCGTTAGGTGTACGAGAATGGCATGATGATTGACCTTCCAAACTTTCATGACGGCTACTTTGACGGCCTGTGGACCTCAGAGAACAAGATCGTGCACCTGTTCCTTCGGACCAGCAACGGGAAGCGGTCAACTATAGTTCTGAGCGACGTTGAACGCCTGAACACAACGAACTTCACGGCGGGCAATATCATTCTCGACGTTGTCATCGTTAAGTCAGACGATTTAACGATTGCGGCCATCGAGCAGCTTTATCAGCTTCAGCCCGCACAGGCAGAACTCGCCCAACAGCTTCTTTCAAAAGCACAGCGACGGGGGCTTCTGACGCTCGAAATCAATCCGTCGTATGGGGCTGAGTGCGTGGCGCTGTTTCGGGAAGCGGAAATACTACCAAACTACGTTCTACCTTCTAACCAGAGTCGATGAGTCAAATCGAGATATTAAGCCAACAAACCTACGTCCGTCACGTCGTTGGGGCTTGTTGAGAGCGGGACAGTACAACCCCAAAGCCCACGATGAGCGGCCCTTCGCGAAGCGTAAATGTTGCTCCCGGCTGGACTTCGTCGTAGGCGTCGTCAGGAAAATACATAAGTGCAAGGCTGACTTCTGCACTATCGCCGGGGCTCATGCCCTCTGGACCTCCAACGAACATCACGCCAAGATATTTTTCGGTGAGGGTCTTTCCAGTTCGAGTTGCCACCCGCTGTGACTGCGGGCCGATAACAATGTGCGGTCGGTACTGGCCAGTGTTCAGAAGCCGACGTCCGTGGCCGAGTTCTGATAGCAGGGTGACTCTGGCTTGAACGACGGGAACTTTCAGATTCTTAACGCCGGATTTTCTTCTTTCGTCAATCCACGCATTGACTGCCAGGCCCAATTTGTCCTGATTGCACGAGTGTTCGAGGATTCGCCCGTCGGAGGCAACTGGCGAGCGGTTAAAGCCTTCCTCTACATCCTCCCAATAGATGACTTCGTCTTGCCTTCGTGCAACGACAACTACGCTTTCCGTTTTCCCTTGTCGAAGAATCGGGGCAAGATAGGGCTCTACCGCGTATCTCTTAAATGTCGAGACCTGGGCGTCGTCACACTCTTTCAGTTCATCGTCGATAATCTTTCTTACCGCTTGAACTGTTGCTGCCTGCCACTCCATACTCCGATTTTGCCCCAGTTCCGTGATTTTGAGAATAGGCAACGAAAACAGACCCTAGCGCTCACAACTCGCAATTCTGCGTGTGAGCTACCGGTCCCATGTTGATCTACCGTTCATATTAATGTACATTAAAGCTACTAGCGACCATTATTTTGGACATT